>NZ_QLNF01000081.1:0-1069 GCF_003261015.1 Agrobacterium sp. MS2
CTCGCTGACGGTTGCTGAAATTGTCCGCGGAAATCGCACCGCTCGCGTCTACAATTTCGAAGTTGAATCCAGAGCAGGCGAAATCACGAATAACTACTTCGTTGGTAACAAAGAGGCGTTGGCGCATAACGGCAAGGCAGATGCATGGAACGCTGTTTTCAATGACCCCAATACGCCTAAAATGATAAAGGGATGGATGAGACAGGAGTTGAACCGCGGGAAGAAATTCTGGAATATGAGAACTCCTCCGGGATGCGATCTCGGTCACTATCCTGCTAACCGCGGCTCGCACGGTCCAAATAGTCGACTGGAATGGACAAGAGACAACAGAAGTCGCCCAAACACTACCAATAATAATACGAAATGGAGATAGTTTTGGGATACGCAAGAGACTTAGGACTGTTCCCGATCGCAGAGTTGGAAACCCGTATTCAGGAGAGGATTAATCTACGCGAAGAAGAAATAAAATCAGTATCAAGTAAAATTAATTCCGTTAGGGATAAGTATTTCTTTCGAAAAATTGTTGATCATCATGAAATTTGGACCGTTTGGGATGGAGGAGAGCTTCCCGTTTTCGAGGGAGAAGGTGGTACATACTTTTGTGTGTGGCCATCCAGAGAATATGCAGAGTTATTTCAAGGAAAAACTATAATTGATCCTAAGTATGTTCCTATTCCGATCGATGATTTTGTTGATGAAATATTATTTAGAAATGGCAAGGTACTCGATTCAGAAGATATAGGCATATTCCCTGTTGGTGACCACCAACCATTTTCGGTTATGTCCTCCGAGGCATTTCTCGAAGAATTAGTTATGGAATGGCGTTCAAGGTTAGCAGGTAACCTGCCTTATGATTATAGCGATTCGATGGAAAGTGCATTGAAGGCAATTGGCAAGCAAATCAGAACGGTATCGAAATTTGGACCGAAGGGTAAAATTCCATAATCTGGGTTGCAGAAGCGGGCGAATCTTCTCTTCAAGTGGCCACATCTTGTTTCGAAGCCGGTGACCTTAACGTCTATCGCTATGTCTGGAACTCGCCCGCCAATTGGACGGATCCAAGTGGAAT
>NZ_QLNF01000082.1:0-1633 GCF_003261015.1 Agrobacterium sp. MS2
AGCTGATGGTCGGCGTGCTCATCACGTCCGGTTATCCGTCAACCGTTAAGCCACGAACAACGTGACAACGCCCGACGCGGACAGGGCGCTGATAACTGCGCAATAGGCTGATCAGGCGATCAAACTCATCGAGATTGTTGAGAACGCTTATTCGGCGGCCACGGATTCTGTCCGGCGCTTCGATCAGCACTTCGTGGCGTTCCTTAGAAATATCGATCGCTTCCAGAACGGGAGCGGATGCGGTAATGTTGTTGTCGGTCATAGCCGGTCTCCTTGCAGTGTGGCTTCGCAAGACCACTGTGATACCTATTGCCCGGCTATGACCACCTGCTTCGCCTGATAAGGCTACGCAACTGGTCAAGCCTCATTCAGCGCATTCTTCCGAAGATGTTACGGCAGAGAATTCATCTCCCGAGACCTCGATCTGCACAACCGGATAGTTTTCTGCAAAAATCGCCGCCTGAACAACGGTTGAGAACGCGAGTTGCAAAACTGGGGCGCAAAAGCCTGAGTTTAATTTTGCGACAAGAGCAACTCGTTTTATCTTGCCTGAGACGGGCTGCTAGAAACAAGTCGCTCAAGACTTGACAGTCAACTCGAAAAGGCGAGACAGAGCAGTGAATGGATTTGTCGAGGTGGCAAATGTACCGCGTGTGGGATGTGGCATTCTCGGCTCTACCAGCCACATTCCAAGCCGCGTGATCGAATTTGGCACACATGACGGAGAACCGTCGCAACAACTCGCTACACCGCTTCAGCGCCTTTTAACCGCTTGTCTTTACAATATCATTCGGTTGCACTGGAATTGTGGAGGGCATGATGCCTGCCGAACATGCGCTAGCTCGCAACCCGAATATTCGGGATGAAGAACTTAAAGCTGCAATTGACTATCTTTGCGCGAAAATCAGACGCGCAGCCCATAAGGGCCAACCTTTGCCATTCAACGCCTATCGATCGAAGTTGATATTTGAAAAGGCACTGAATATTCGAACCGGAGAACCCGAATGGGCTTCTGCCAGTTCTGAGAAACGTGATTTTGTCGAGCAACCCATGCTGCAATGTGAGATATTCTACGGGCATTTTGATGGAAACTCGGCGGATTGATCACAATGGCTCTTTTGCTAATCGCGCAATTCATCGCCTTCTCTTTATTCCCCCTTTATTTTACGACGCTCCCGGCACCAAGCCGGCGCACCCATTTTTATACCTACATCGCGCTCATTCTGCTGATCGGCGGTTTCATGGGGAATGTCTATTCCCTGCCCATCACCGATGGTGTCGTCGTCTCCGGTGGCAACCTGTGTTACGGCGCCTTCATGATGACGTCGGTGATGTTCGTTTGGGTTGAAAGAGACGCCTTTATCCTCAGGCATCTGGTTCGGCTTGTGGTTCTGGTCGACATCTTCAAGATCATTTTTTCCGTCCTGACGCATTCCATTCTGGAAACGGAAGGTGTGATCAATCCACATGCAGTTCCATCAGGATTCTTTGAAATATCCACTGCGCTGATTGCGCTTGGGGGTGTTTTGATAATCTCTGAACTCCTGCTTTTGCTTTTCATTGTAAGCGGTTAGCCGAGGGCGTGGGGCTTGAAGTTCCAGGGCATAAGCGCCTCGATTTCAGAGACAGGCCA
>NZ_QLNF01000083.1:0-232 GCF_003261015.1 Agrobacterium sp. MS2
GTCACAGAAACGACGTGTAAATTAAATAGAGCCTTGAGCTCTCCAGCTTCTCGAAAACAACATTCATGTGAAAACATGAACAATGTTGCGTTTTGCCGACCTGGTGGTTATCGCGGGGCGGCTGCACCCGTTCCCATTCCGAACACGGCCGTGAAACGCCCCAGCGCCAATGGTACTTCGTCTCAAGACGCGGGAGAGTAGGTCGCTGCCAGGTCTGCAAAACGCATCAAAA
>NZ_QLNF01000084.1:0-7905 GCF_003261015.1 Agrobacterium sp. MS2
CCCCGCCCCCGCCTGAGAAGCTGGAGCCGGAAGAGCTGACAGGCTGCGGAATGGTGGAGGCGATTGTGCTTGCCATAGAGGTTGAGAACCCGCCGATCCTGTCGCCAAAGCTGCCGTAATTGCTGCCCAGGTACCAGCCCGGCGCATAACTTGCCGCGGCGGCACCGGCGGCGGCGGTCGCGAGCCAGGTCTCGAACGTACGGCTCCAGGGCTTTTCGACGCCGAGCGCCACGGCATAGGGCAGCAGCGTTTCGAAATGTTGCGGCGACATGGCCGGCGCGCCCGCCATGTTCATCCGGTCCTTTTCGGCCAGCGTCAGATAGGTCCGCAGGCCTTCGATGCCATCCATCAGCTTGCGGCCGAGCGGCGTCGGTGCGCCCATCAGAAACAGGAACAGCGCATTGATGAGCACGATTCCGCCGATGGCGGCGAGCGCCAGTGACTTGGTGTCATGTGTAACGTCAAGCAGGATTTGCGTGGCGATGCCGCCAATGGCCGAAAAGGCCACGAAACCGGCAAAGGCCAGCATGACGATGCCACCGATCCGCTTGCGCAGCGGCGCGCCGCGCGAAAACTGCCGGCCGATGCCAATCGAAAGGATGCTGAAAAAGAAAGCAAAAAAGCCAAAGACCAGCACAGCGGCGATGGCGCTCTCATCCAGATCGCCAAAGACCAGCGTCGCAACGATGAGGGCGAGGCTGAGGAAGATACCGAACACGGTGTAGCCGGCATTGCTGCGGTAATACTTGCCGCGATGTTCTTTCTCTATCGCTGCGCGAAACTGTTTGCCGACCTTCTCGACCTCCGCCCCATGGGCCTTGTCGATGGTTAGTGTCTCCCCCGGCCCACCGATGGAGGAAAGCAGCGTCTTCTGTCCCGTCGGCAGGTTGTCGGCCGTCGCCTTTTGCGTGCGGCGGATGACGATGGCGTTCTTCAGGTCCTCCAGAACCACATAACCTTTTACGGCCAGATCAAGTGCCGAAGCGGAAAGCGCCGTCCAGCCTGCGCCGGAAAAACCGCGGTTATCGACGTAATTGACCAGCGCCGGGGAAAGTCCATCCGGCGCGTCCCAGCGCGGCACGACGACGCCTTTTGCCGGATCGCGGCCCACGGCGAACCAGGCTCGCAGATAATAGAGGAGCACGACGAAGAGACCGCCGCCCGAAAGGAGGATGGCGAGATTGTCCCGCAGCCACCACCCCGCCTCCTGCGTGGTGTCAGGAGCCGTGATAGCCCCCTTGGGCAGTTTCACCGCAACCGTCATGCCCTCGCCCACCGAAAAGGGGCGAGTGGAGGCGAAGAAAACCTCGTTGCCCTCACTGAGGATGCGGGCGTCCTTGCCTTTTGCGCCAAGCGGACCGGTGAAGACGGCGGTATCCGTCGCCTTGACACCATCAGGCAACGTGATGGTAGCGGAAATCTCGCCCATGGGGAATTGCCAGCCATTGCCGGTAACATTCCAGGTCAGCTCGTCATAATCGCTGAAATAACGGATCTGCCGTGCGGTGGTGTAGGTGATCTGGAAGATATGTTCGCCGGTCGGCAGAAAACGGTCGGCGCTGCCGGTATAGATGCGGATGCCGCCATCGATATTTTCGGTGCGCCAGTTCTCGGGCGCACCATCGCGCTCCACCGAAACGACGCTGAAATCCACCTTGGTGCGGCGGTTATTCGCATCCAGCGCATAAAGCGGAAAATCGCGGAAAATGCCGCGCTTGATGTTCTGGCCTTCGGCGCGGGCGGTGATGGTCTCCGTCACCGTCAGCTTTCCGTCTCGCGCAACCTCGATGACGGAATGATACGAACGGATGAACTCTTCCGCGAAAGCCGGGAAGGCCGCGCCCAGGAAGACGAACAGCGCGAGAAATCTTGCGGCGATGGTCTTCACGAGCGATCCCTCCTCAATGGCTCAGTGCTGCGGCTCGGCAGCGCTTTCCTTTTCGGTATAG
Source organism: Agrobacterium sp. MS2 (assembly GCF_003261015.1). NCBI lineage: Bacteria > Pseudomonadati > Pseudomonadota > Alphaproteobacteria > Hyphomicrobiales > Rhizobiaceae > Agrobacterium > Agrobacterium sp. MS2. Next base: position 1,950 of record NZ_QLNF01000084.1, read on the forward strand.
TCGACGCCCAGCGAGGCGAGCGCCTTCCAGTAACCGGGATAGGTCTTGCCCACGCAGGCCGGATTCTGGATGGCAATGCCGCCGATCTTCAGTGCGGCCAGCGCAAAGCTCATGGCGATGCGGTGGTCGGCGAAAGTGTCGATGGAGGCCTTGACCGTCTGGCCCGCAAGCGAGGGATCGGAATGCACAATCAAGTCGTCGCCTTCCTCATGCGCCAGACCATCGCGGATTTCGTTGAGGCCGAGTGAGACGGCGCGGATTCGGTCGCACTCCTTGACGCGCAGATTGGCGATGCCGACGAAACGCACCGGCGTTTCGTTAAAGGCGGCGAGAACCGCAATGGTGGGAATGGCATCCTGCATCTGCGAACCGTCGATTTCAGCGGGCAGGTGGGGAAACTGCGCCATGACCTCATGGGCCTTGGCATCCGGCTGGGTGAACTTATCGGCCGGCGTGCCGATATCGATGGCGCCGCCGGTCAGAAGTTCAGCGCCCCAGAGATAGGTGGCGGCGGAGGCATCCGGCTCGATGTGGAAATCGGTCGCCGTGTAGCCGGTCGGATGCACGCGCCAGATGGCGTTGCTCACCCGCTCCACCTTTGCACCGAAGGCTTCCATGGCCGATGTGGTGAGATCGATATAGCCCTTCGCGCCGATATCCTCACCTTTGAGGATGATATCGACAGGCTTGTCGCCGCAGGCGGCGGCCATCAGAAGTGCGGACACATACTGGCTGGAAAGATTGGCGTCGATCGTGACGCTGCCCTTCGGGAAGCCAGTACCCTTGCCGCAGACGGTGACGGGCGGGCAGCCGGTCGGCGCCTCCGCCTCAACGCCGAGGGAGCGCAGGGCTTCCACCAGCGGCATGATCGGGCGTTTGCGCATATGCTCGTCGCCATCGATGATGACGGCGCCATCCACAAGGGCGGCAGCGGCGGTGAGAAAGCGGGTGGCTGTGCCGGCATTGCCGAGGAAAAGCGGCTTTTCCGGCTGATGCAACCCACCTGAACTCTCCACCACGAAGGTGGTGGCGTCAGGCTCGGTTACCTTGACACCCATCTCACGCAGCGCTTCTGCCATGTAAAGCGTATCGTCGCTTTTCAGCGCGCCCGTGAGACGGCTTTTGCCCTTGGCGAGCCCGGCCAGCAGAAGTGCACGGTTGGTAATGGATTTGGAACCGGGCGGCTCCACCTTGCCGGAAAGCGGGTGGCCGGGCGGGGTGATGGTCAGTTCGATCATGATCGTCGTCTTGTCAAAGAATGCGGCGCAAAGCCGGGCTATCGGAATATCGGCGGGAATTTGTGAGCCGGTGCTTAGAACTTCACCGTCGGCACGGCGCGGTCGGCCGGGTTGTCGATCTCGAAATAGGGCGCCTTGGCAAAACCGAACTGCCCCGCCACGAGATTGGACGGGAAGCTCTCCACCTTGACGTTAAGATCGCGGGCAGCGCCATTGTAATAACGGCGCGACATCTGGATCTCGCTTTCGATGGTTTCGAGCGAGCGCTGCAATTCCAGAAAGTTCGTATTGGCTTTCAGATCGGGATAGGCTTCGGCGAGCGCAAAGAGCTTACCGAGCGCCTGTGACAGCAGTCCTTCCGCCTGGGCGCGGCCTTCGACATCGCCCGCCGGCACGGCCTGCGCCCGGTTGCGCAGGTTGATCACCTCTTCAAAGGTGCTCTTTTCATGGGCCGCGTAACCTTTCACGGTCTCGATGAGGTTGGGGATGAGATCAGCGCGGCGCTTCAGCTGCACGTCGATGCCTGACCACGCCTCTTCCTTCATCTGCCGCGCCTTGACGAGACCGTTATAGATGAAGACGACATAAAGCGCGATTGCCGCGATGATTGCCAGCGTGATGAACATTCCCTACCCCTCCTCAAGAGGTGCGGACACCAGAACGGCGTCCGCACGTTAGACTGTTGCCCCGCCTTACATAAAGGTTCAGGCGGCCCTGTTCCAGTTCAGCCCGCCGGCATCCGTCAGCAGGAAGGCTTCGCCGCAGGCTTTCGCCAGCGTGCGCACACGCAGGATGTAGCTCTGGCGCTCCGTCACGGAGATCACGCCGCGCGCATCCAGAAGGTTGAAGACGTGGCTGGCCTTGATGCACTGGTCATAGGCCGGGAACACACATTTGTGCAGGCGCTGATTATCGTTGTCACCGGGCGCACCGGCGGCGAGAAGCGCCTGGCATTCCTTTTCGGCGTCGATGAAATGGCGATGCAGCATGGCCGTATCGGCGAATTCGAAGTTGTGGCGGGAATATTCCTGCTCGGCCTGAAGGAAGACGTCGCCATAGGAAATCTTCTCTTCGCCCTCGCGGCCATTGAAGTTCAGGTCGTAGACATTGTCGACGCCCTGGACATACATGGCGAGGCGTTCCAGACCATAGGTCAGCTCGCCCGCGACCGGCGAGCATTCGATACCGCAGACCTGCTGGAAGTAGGTGAACTGCGAGACTTCCATGCCATCACACCAGCATTCCCAGCCAAGGCCCCAGGCACCGAGCGTCGGGCTTTCCCAGTCGTCTTCGACGAAACGCACATCGTGCAGCAGCGGATCGAGGCCGATGGCCTTCAGCGAACCGAGATAGAGTTCCTGCAGGTTTGAAGGGTTGGGCTTCAGGATGACCTGATACTGGTAATAATGCTGCAGACGGTTGGGGTTTTCCCCGTAACGGCCGTCCGACGGGCGGCGCGAGGGCTGCACATAAGCGGCCTTCCACGGCTTCGGCCCAAGTGCGCGCAGCGTCGTGGCCGGATGGAACGTACCCGCGCCCACTTCCATATCGTAAGGCTGCAGCACCGCGCAGCCCTTGTCGGCCCAGTAATTATGCAGCGTCAGGATCAGCGCCTGAAAGGAACGCTTCGGGTTCATATGGTCGGGAACATCGGTCATTGCAGTCATCGCGGCGTTAGGAGGACAAGTAAGCATTGACTTACTTCGGATGCGGACTGGTGCCACGGCATGGCCTGAGGGTCAAGGTTTTATGCGAAGCGACGATCAGCCCACGGCCTCGGCACGTTGACCACCGATGCCACGGTCTGCGAATTTCCTGAGAAGCCTGATCACCGGTTTTTCAAACAGGAGATGTGCTGCAACCGAGACAGCCAATGCCGCAAAAACAACCACGATCCCCGCCGCAGGGCCCGGCGCTATGATCTTGTAGACTACGGAAATAACCAGCCCGTGCAGGAGATAAAGCGCATAGGAAGCGTCCCCGATGATTTCAAAAGGCTTCAGCCACGCGATGGGCCAGCCACCCGCTCTTTCGATCCACACACAGCCCACCACCAGCAGAAAGGCTGGCACGCCCCAGCTCGCGATGCGCAGAAGGCCGGATTGCTCACCGATACCGGCCGCGAAAGCGAAGCCGACAAAAGCAAGCACCAGGGCCGCAGCGCCGCTGCGCACGCCCGCAAAGGCAATCTGCGACAGGACAAGACCGGCGAGGAATTCCAGCAGCAGCGGCGAGGCCCAGATCTGCATGAAGGGAGACTGCCAGTCCGCCAGTTGCCCCAGGCAGACCATGCCCGTCAGGACAATGATCGTCACGGAAATGGGCGCGCGCAGTGCAAGACCCAACGCAAAAACGAGATAAAAGAACATCTCCATATTCAACGTCCAGCCCACCATCACGAGAGGCGTGACCTGGCCCGAAGCATCCGCATAAGGGATGAACAGCAAAGATTTCCAGAGATGGTCCATGGTAAAGGTGAATGTGGAAAACACGCCTGCCAGCGCGCCAAGGCACATGAGCAGTGTAACGGCCCAGTAGAGCGGCACGATACGGAAAAGCCGATGACGCAGGAATTTGGTGGGTGTCGCCTTATCGCCGACCATGCCCATCACGAATCCCGATATTACGAAAAACACATCCACCCCGGCGGCGCCTATCGTCAGAGGAGCCCCGACAATGTGAAAAAACATGACGGAAAGCGCGGCGACCGCCCGCAAAAACTGAATGGAATGAACTTTTTGCAAAACTACCCCGTCCGGCTGCGCAATGCGAGACTTCAGCCGGCTTAGGCCGAAGCAAAGCAGATCACCCTAAAATTTGTGGATCACTAATCGCACAATCGGGACGAAAATACTCGGCGAATTTCAGGGCTGTCCCGAAAAGCTGATTTTTGGGTTAACCCCAATCCTTCAGGACTGGCAAACGAGATTGTCCGGGATGACTGCGCCTTATGCCTCATCCTCACGCTTCACGCGGTACTCCCCCGTCTCGGGATCCTTAATCAGCGTGCCGATCGCTCCGGTCTCGCGTTCCTTCTCGCGCTGTTTCGATTTTGCCGAGAGCTTTTCCGCATCGCGAACGAAGCGGCGGTAGAGGATGATGGCCCCCACCACCAGAAGAATGATTGTAATAAGCTGCGCCATAAGGCTTTATTCCCGCGACATCATAGACCGAAACGCGACCACAATGCCTTTTCTTCGGCGACCTCCGCAAGACCCGCGACGGCGCCCGCTGCCAGCTTTGGGGTGTCGAGGCCAAACGCAGCATTCACACCAGGTACTTTTTTACCGAACAAAGTGCGCCCGCCGCTGACGAGCTGGAGCTTCACCTTTTCACCATAACGGCGGCGCAGAACCTCGCGCATGTCACCCAGCCCATCGATCAAGCCAAGGTCGAGGCCACGCATGCCGGTCCAGAACAGACCGGAGAAGATCGCCTCGTCGCCCTTTAGCTTGGAGCCGCGGCGCATCTTGACCATATCAATGAAAACATTGTGGATTTCGACCTGAAGCGACTTCAGGTAATCGATGTCGCCTTCCTTTTCCGGCTGGAAGGGATCGAGAATGACCTTGTTCTCGCCGGCCGTATAAACGCGCCGCTCCACACCGATCTTCTTCAACATTTCCGGAAAACCGAAGCCGCCGGAGACGACGCCGATCGAACCGACGATTGAGGTGGGGTCGGCGATGATCTCGTCGCCGGCAAGAGCGATCATATAGCCGCCCGAGGCCGCGACGTCCTCCACGAAGATGAGGACTTTCTTGTCCTTTTCCTCGGCAAGCTGGCGGATACGGTTATAGATCATCCGCGCCTGCACCGGCGAACCACCGGGCGAATTGAGCGAAATGGCGACGGCCGGAGCATCCTTGACGGCGAAGGCCTTTTCGAGAAGCGGCGCATAGGAAGCGAGATTGAGGGCGGGGCGGAACTGGTTGCCGCCGGCCATGATCGCGCCATGCATGCGCACCACGGGAATGACGAGCTCTTTTTTACGAAAGCGTTTCGGCACAAGAAGCTTCAGCAAACCCACCAATCAATCCTCACAGCAATGACTTCATCGACACGGATGTATGTATCGCCGGGCAAAACACAATGGCATGCGGCTAGCGTCACGGTGATTTTATAAGCCGGGTCTGATTGCCCTTACATTACGGGAATAGGCCGCACGACCATTGTTGAGGTCATCAACGAAGGGGGTGAAGGCGTGGCTGCCGGTCTCATGCATGATGAGCGGTGCGCGGAAGGACAGCCGTGCGCGCGATCCCTTGATGGCGGTTACGAGCATACGTACCGCATCCTCGCCGGGACGCGGATGGATGAGGGTGATTTCGATACCGCCGAACCGGCTGCCGCAGGCAGCAATGATCTCCGCCACTGATTGTGGCCTCGAAATCAGGGAAAGCTGCCCGCCCGGGATCATGATCGCACCCGCGGTCCTGATCCAGTCTTCGAACAGACCCTCCGTCATCGCATGGGCCTCCGCTTTCAGAGCATCCGGCGTGCGGCGGTCGCCCGCATCATTATAGGGCGGATTCATGATGACGTGATGGAAATGATCGTCGGGCAAACCCGCTTCCACACGGGCTTTCGCGCGCAGCGTCACATCCGCTTCGCGCACCTCGACGCGGGCCGAAAAGGCTGCATTGTCAAGCAGTTCCAGACTGCGGCGGGCAAACTGCGCCATTTCCGGCGAGCGCTCATAGAGCGTCACCCTGGCC
>NZ_QLNF01000084.1:7915-559968 GCF_003261015.1 Agrobacterium sp. MS2
TTTCGAGCCGCGCCGCAACCGCCATGCCGGCGGCACCGGCACCGGCACCCAGATCGGCAATCCGGCAGGGGCGGTCATCCGCCACCAGCGAAGCCAGAAGCATGGCGTCCATGCCGGCCCGATGCCCCCTGCCCTTCGGCTGGATGATATGAAACCGGCCCCGATGAAAGGCATCGATCGTTTCGGAAATGCCGTCGTCCACCGTCGTTCAAGCCTCTTCGTTGCGCAACTCGTCGCCGAGCCCGGCATCGATGAGGATACGGCGGGCCTGAGCCGCCCGATCTTCCTCTACCAGAAACCGGCGGGGCAAAAGGCCGAGAGATCCCTCCAGAATGCTCATTGCCTGATCGGCAATGAGGCAATGGATGCCGGCATCCTTCATCAGGCTTTCGGCGAAGGAGAGCAGCACGGCATCGTTGGTACGGATCAGTTCACGCATGGATAGACCTTAAATTCCCATCTTTTTGAATGGCTAGCGGCAATTCGCCCCTTGCCGCGCAAGGCGTCAGTTTTTATTGTCGAATTCAAATTCGAACTGGAGTCCTGTCCCTTGGGCGTCGTCATACCGCTTGAAGAAAGCAAAAACAAACTCGCATCCGTCAAGCCGCTTGTCGACCTGACCCGCCCCGACATGGAACGGGTGAACCAGCTTATCCTTTCCAAGGCCGGTTCCGACGTTCAGATGATACCCGAGGTGGCCAACCACCTCATCTCGTCCGGCGGCAAGCGCCTGCGGCCGATGCTGACGCTCGCCTCGGCCTCGATGTTCGGTTATGAGGGCGACAACCACATCAAGCTCGCCACCAGCGTGGAGTTCATGCACACGGCGACGCTTCTGCATGACGACGTGGTGGATGAAAGCGATCTGCGTCGCGGAAAATCCACCGCACGCACCATCTGGGGCAACCAGGCAAGCGTTCTCGTCGGTGACTTCCTGCTTGGCCAGGCCTTCCGCATGATGGTGGATGTCGGCTCTCTCGATGCGCTCGACGTGCTCTCCACCGCCGCCTCGGTCATCGCCGAGGGTGAGGTACTGCAGCTTTCGGTCGCCAAGAACATGGAAACGACCGAGGACGATTATCTTCAGGTGATTCGCGCCAAGACGGCTGCCCTCTTCGCCGCCGCGGCCGAAGTCGGCCCCATCGTCGCCAAGACCGACAAGGCGACCCGCAGTGCACTGAAATCCTATGGCATGAATCTCGGCCTCGCCTTCCAGCTGGTCGATGACGTCTTGGACTATGGCGGCAAGTCCGCCGATCTCGGCAAGAATACCGGAGATGACTTCCGCGAGGGCAAGATCACCCTGCCGGTCATCCTGTCCTATCGCCGCGGCACGCAGGATGAGCGCGCTTTCTGGCGCAATGCCATCGAAAATGGCGAGAGCAGCGACGAGAACCTCGAAAAGGCGCTCGGCCTGATCACAAAATATAACGGCCTCGGCGATACGATAGGCCGTGCAACGCATTATGGCACCATTGCCCGCGATGCGCTTGCACCGTTGCCGCAGAGCCCCTGGAAAAATGCGCTTCTGGAAGTGATCGACTTCTGCATCGAGCGTCTGAACTGACGCCGCAGGCCAGGCGAAAGGCGGATGGAACACAGCATCCGCCCGAGGTTGCGGGCCTTGCTCTCCGCGAGGCGTGATTGTGGCCGGGGCCATAATTTCTTGCGGGGTTGCTTCAAAAAAGCCATTCTGTAGTGACCAAACAATGGAAACTGATTTTTCCGTGCTTCTGCACAAAGGCAAAGGTTCCCTCATGCGGCGTAAACCAGCACTCCGTCTTCTCTGCAGCGCGGCTCTTGCCGCCGCTCTCGCAATCGGCGCGGGTGCAAGCCCCGGCTTTGCGGAGACGAAGGCGACACCGGAAGACAAGGCCGTTACGTTCGACCCCGGCAAGGTCAACACCTTCTCCGGCGCCTTCCTCGCCGGACGCAATGCCGATGTCGATCAGGATTATCCCACCGCAATTTCGCTCTACAAGAAGGCGCTGGAATTCGACCCTGCCAACTCGGAAATCCGCCAGCGGCTGATGATCGCCGAACTTCTGAGCGGCAACTTCGAAGCCGGCGCCAAGATCGCCGATTCGATGAAGGACGATACCTCGGTGGAACGCGTCACGACCATCGTGCGTGGCCTCGACGCCATCAAGGACAAGGAATTCGCCAAGGCCGAGAAAATCCTGAAATATTCCGGCCCGAACGATCTGGACCGCATGGTCAACACGCTTCTGACCGCCTGGGCGCGCGCGGGTTCCGGCAAGCCGAAGGAGGCTCTGGCGCTCGTCAACAACATGAAGGGCCCGGGCTGGATTTCGATCTTCCAGAAATACAATGCGGCAGCCATCGCGCTTGTTTCCGGCAACACCGAGGCCGCCCGCAAGAGCCTGAACGAAGCGGTAACCGACCGCGAAGGCGGAGCGACCGCCTCCGATACCTATATGCGCGCAGTGATGGCGCTCGCAAGGCTGGAGGCTTCCGCCGGCAACAAGCAGAAAGCGCTGGATGCGATCGCGGTCGGCGACACTTTCGCGCCGAATTACGCACCGCTGAAAGCGCTCCGCCAGTCCATCGAAAAGGGTGAGAAGCCGGAGCAGCAGATCACCAATGCCGTGGAGGGCGCCGCCAGCGTCATGTTCTCCATCGCCGGTGCGTTGAACCGCGAAGGCGCCGAAGAGATCGTCACGCTTTATCTGCAGACGTCGCGCGCGCTCGATCCGAAGAGCCCGGATACGCTCATTCTTCTCGGCGGACTTGCAGAAGCCACGAAGAAGCCGGAACGTGCCATCGCCTTCTATCGTGAAGTGCCGAAGGACTCGCCGATGTATCGCATCTCCGAGCTGCAGCTCGGACTGACGCTGGCGCAGACCGAAAAGGTGGAAGAGGCGCGCAAACACCTCAAGTCTCTCCTCGAATCCGACCCCAAGGATATTCGTTCCTACCTCGCCTATGGCAGCGTGCTGTCCGATGCCAAGGACTACAAGGCCATGGCGGAGAATTACGACAAGGCCGTTGAAGTGATCGGCGCCGTGCCGCAGAAATCCGACTGGACGGTGTTTTTCCAGCGCGGCATCGCCTACGAGCGCCTGAAGCAATGGGACAAGGCCGAACCGAATTTCAAGCGGGCGCTGGAGCTCAACCCCGAGCAGCCGCAGGTTCTGAACTATCTGGGTTATTCCTGGGTGGACAAGGGCATCAATCTCGATGAAGGCATGAAGATGATCAGCCGCGCCGTCGAGCTTCGGCCGAATGACGGCTATATCGTGGATTCGCTCGGCTGGGCGCATTATCGCCTCGGCGATTTCGACGATGCCGTGACCGAACTGGAACGGGCAATCGAACTCAAGGCCGGTGATCCCACCATCAACGACCATCTGGGCGATGCCTATTGGCGCGTCGGCCGCAAGATCGAGGCGGTCTATCAGTGGAACCGCGCATTGATCGGCGACAGCGACGACGTGGACAAGGCCAAGGTGAAGGAAAAGATCGCCAACGGCCTGCCGCCAGTCGAAAAGGATGCCGAGAATACGGCCAAGAAGGACGTCGCGCCGCAGCCGCCGGCTCCTCCGGCCCCGGCGACCCCTGCTCCGGACAAGAAATCCTGACGCCGCATGGCGATGCAGGGAATTTCCGGGGCGGCCGAGACAGTCGAGGCGGCCCCGGCCAAGGTTAATCTGGCACTCCACGTCACCGGGCAGCGGGCGGATGGCTACCATCTGCTTGAATCGCTGGTGGTGTTTACCGAAGCCGGCGACACGATCCATATCCAAGACGCCGATGTCGACAGCTTCTCCATCTCAGGACCGTTTGGCGATCTTCTACACGCCGGCGACGGCGGCAATAACCTCGTCACCCGGGCCAGAGATTTACTGCGCAACGCGCTCGCATCAATGGGTCAACCAGCGCCCCCGGTCGCCATTCACCTTGAAAAGAATCTGCCCGTTGCATCAGGTATAGGGGGCGGCTCGGCGGATGCGGCGGCAACGCTGCGGGCGCTTCTGCGCCATTGGCGTGCCGGGATGACACCGGATAGGATTTCGTCCATGGCACTGACGCTCGGCGCGGACGTGCCTATGTGTCTTGAAAGCCGATCGCTGATCGCGCGCGGCATCGGCGAGGACATCGAACCGGTCAATGACCTGCCGGAACTGTTTCTGGTGCTGGCCAACCCGCTGAAAGCGGTCTCGACGCCGGAGATTTTCCGGCGATTGCAGAACAAGGCCAACCCGCCTTTGCCGACGCCAGCCAAGGTTGGCGAGGTGACAACCGGCTGGATGGATTTTCTCGCGGAAAGTCGCAACGATCTGCAACCGCCGGCCCAGGCGCTTCTGCCTGACATCGGCGAGATCATCGGGTTGCTGTCTGAGGAGGGCGCCACCCTTGTGCGCATGTCCGGTTCCGGGGCAACCTGTTTCGGGATTTTTCATTCCTTCGATGCCGCCCAAAACGCGGAAACATCGCTTCGGAAGAAGCGCCCAGGCTGGTATTTTCAGGCAACGCGGACCATTTGAGGGCCGGATATTTCGAGGACAAGGCCATGGCAGGCGATAGACCCTTCATTCCCCTTGGCATTGCGGTTCTGACCGTTTCGGACAGCCGCACGCTGGAGAATGACAAGTCCGGCGATACGCTGGTCGCAAGGCTGGAGGAGGCAGGCCACAGGCTCGCCGCCCGTGCCATCGTGCCTGACGACAAGGCGGCGATCGCAGACACGGTGCGCGAATGGACGCTCACTGACGGCGTGGATGTGGTCATCACGACAGGCGGCACCGGCTTTACCGGCCGCGATGTGACACCCGAGGCGCTGGAACCGCTGTTCGAAAAGCGCATGGACGGGTTTTCGGCGCTGTTCCATCGCATTTCCTACGACAAGATCGGCACCGCCACCATCCAGTCACGCGCGACCGGTGGTGTGACGAATGCGACCTTCATCTTCGTGCTGCCGGGATCACCGGGGGCTTGCAAGGATGCGTGGGATGGCATCCTCAAGGCGCAACTCGATTATCGTCATCTGCCGTGTAATTTCGTGGAGATCATGCCGCGGCTGGATGAGCATTTGAAGCGTGGAGCTGGTGGGGTTTAGGGCACTTGATCGAGGGTGCGTGGAGCTTTACCCCCCTCTGCCCTGCCGGGCATCTCCCCCTCAAGGGGGGAGATCGACTTGAGGCGAGGTCTCGCCCATCTTAGGGCTTGAGAATAAAGTGGCGGTAGCGCCTCTTGCAGATCTCCCCCCTTGAGGGGGAGATGCCCGGCAGGGCAGAGGGGGGTGAGCCCGACGCGCCTCGGTTCGCTCTCAATGGACAACATCCAAAAGCATTTCCGCCTCCTCCACCGGCGAGAAGAACAGCTGCCCGCTCAAAACCCAATCACCCCAGATATTTCCTGAAAAACTCCACCGTCCGCCCCCAGGCGAGATCAGCAGCCGCCTTGTCATAGCGCGCCGCGGAGGTATCGTTGTTAAAGGCATGGTTGACGCCGTCATAGACGAAAATCTCGAAGGTCTTGCCGTTCTCCTCCAGCGCCTTCTTGTAAGCATCGATGCCGGCATTGATGCGCTCGTCGAGACCGGCGTAATGCAAAAGCAGCGGTGCCTTTATGGCCGGCACATCGGCCGCCGGGACCTGCTGGCCGTAATAGGCGACACCGGCATTCAGGCCCGCCGATTTGGTGGCGAAACGATTGACCAGCCCGCCGCCCCAGCAGAAACCGATGGCGCCGACCTTGCCATTCGCCCCTTGCCTTGCCGCAAGCCAGACCCGTCCCGCTTCGGCATTGGCGACAGTTGCATCCATGTCGAGACCACTGAACATCTGCCGCGCCTTCTCCTCATCAGCGGGCGTACCACCCTGCGGCGAGAGGAAATCGACCGCGAGCGCCCGAAATCCGGCGAGCGCCACGCGTCTGGCCACATCACGGATATGGTCGTTGAGGCCGCGGTTCTCGTGAATGACGATGACGGAACCGATGGGGCCGGACGCCGATTTCGGCGTGACGAGATAACCCTTCATCTCGCCGCCGGGCGCCGGATAGGTCACGTCTTCCGCAACAATGCCAGCATCGTCAGGCGCGACGATGGCGGCGCGGGCGCTGTTGGCGGAAAGAAGGGGCGCAATTGCCGCCGCCGCCGCGCCGGAGCCGGCCAGCACGGTGAGCTTTTCCATGAATTTGCGGCGATCAAGGCTGAGATGGGTATACTCATCATAAGCGTCGATCATGGCCTGCGTAATCTTGGGCTTGTCCATCGCTCTATCCTCCTTGGACGCACGGATGCGGGAGGATAACGCAGATCTAAGGGCGGGGAATAATGCAGTCGGAAGGGGCGCCACACATTTGCGTGAGCGCCGCTTCCGGATTTTCACATCAGGCGGCGAGGTCCACGACGATACGGCCGTCGATCTTGCCCTCTTCCATGCGGTGGAAGATATCGTTGATGTTTTCGAGCTTATCCCACGAGAAGTGAGCAGCCACCTTGCCTTCGCCGGCGAAGGTCAGCGCCTCCTCCAGATCCTGTCGTGTGCCGACGATGGAGCCGCGCACCGTGATGCGCTTCAGCACCGTGTCGAATACCGGAATGGAGATGAAGCCCGGCGGCAGGCCGACAAGCGCCATGGTGCCCTTGGAGCGCAGGAAGCCATAGGCCTGTTCCATGGCCTTCGGCGATACCGCCGTCACCAGCGCACCATGGACACCGCCGGTCGCCTTCTGCACCTGCTCCACGGCGTCTGGCGCACGGCCGTTGACGACGACATCGGCGCCGAGTTTTTTGGCAAGCGCCAGCTTGTCATCGAAGATATCGGCGGCAACAACATGCATGCCCATGGCCTTGGCATATTGCACGGCCATATGGCCAAGCCCGCCAATGCCCGAGATGACCACCCATTCACCGGGCCTGACTTCGGTTTCCTTCAGACCCTTGTAGACGGTGACGCCGGCGCAAAGGACAGGTGCGGCCGGGCCGAAGTCGAGATTATCCGGCAGGCGGCCGACGAATTTCGGATCGGCAAGACCATATTCGGCGAAGCTGCCGTTGACGGAATAACCGGAATTCTTCTGGCTCGGGCATAGCGTTTCCCAGCCCGTACGGCAGGGGACGCAGCATCCGCAGGCCGTATAAAGCCAGGGCGTGCCGGCGCGATCACCTTCCTTGATGCCCGTGACGCCAGCGCCGATCTTTGCGACATAACCGACACCTTCGTGGCCGGGGATGAAAGGCGGATTGGGTTTGACCGGCCAGTCGCCGGTTGCGGCGTGCAGGTCGGTGTGGCAAATGCCCGTCGCCTTGTAGTTGATGAGAATTTCACCGGGGCCGGGATCCGGTATCGCCACTTCCTCGATGGTCAGCGGTTTTCCAAATGCGCGGACGACTGCCGCTTTCATTGTCTTAGCCATGACATACTCCCTAATCTCTGCTCGCCTGAAATCCTCGACGGCGAGGCAGAGATTAACGGGGATGGGGCATCATGGAATTGACCCATCGCAAATCGCACCATTTTGCAGGCCGGGATTGTCTCACTTATGAAGCAACCTCACGGTGCTGATTTACTCCAGCGCCAACCATATGGCGAGCCATCCCCACAGGCAGACGACCAGCGCAAAACCAATACCAAACAATGCGCCGCGCTGACGCAGGCGGTTGCTGGTCACGTGGAAATAGGAATGAGCATAACGCGAAAGCACAAAAAGCCATGCCAGGACAACGGTCACGATATTGTCCGCATCCGTGATGTAGAGCAGCAGGCAGGCGATGTGGAACAGGACCGGCACTTCGAACTGGTTGGCGATGTTGCGGTTCACCAGACGGCTTTCGCGTGCCTCCTCGCCGTGATCCCGGAGGCGGATCGCCGATTCGCGATCCTTGAATGCATATTTGTTGCGCCGAACGATCAGAAGCGCATAAAGCCAGAAGACCAGAACGACATGGGCGATCATCGGCCAGAACATTGCGGTCGTGGGTGACATGCTTTTCTCCAATCATGAAAACGCTCCCCGATCCGGCATGAATCGGGGAGCGCCAAATAACTAGCCTATCTTTTTACGGATTCGGCTCGAAAGATCAAACCGCACCGGGGTAGTTCGGGCTTTCGCGGGTGATTGTCACGTCATGGGCGTGGCTTTCACGCAGGCCAGCGCTGGAAATACGCACGAAAGTGGCGCGTTCCTGGAATTCCTTGATGTTGCTGCCGCCAACATAACCCATGGCAGCCTTCAGGCCGCCGGCCAGCTGGTGCAGAACGCCGGAGACCGGGCCCTTATAGGGAACCTGGCCTTCAATGCCTTCAGGCACGAGCTTCAGTGTGTCGCGCACTTCAGCCTGGAAATAACGGTCGGCAGAACCACGCGCCATGGCGCCAACGGAGCCCATGCCGCGATAGGCCTTGAAGGACCGGCCCTGATACAGGAATACTTCGCCCGGGCTTTCATCCGTGCCGGCAAGCAGCGATCCGATCATGACGGCCGAGGCGCCGGCGGCGATCGCCTTGGCCAGATCGCCCGAAAACTTGATGCCGCCATCGGCGATGACGGGGATATCAGCCGCGTTGGCGACTTCAACCGACGACATGATCGCGGCAAGCTGCGGCACGCCGACGCCGGCGACGATGCGGGTGGTGCAGATGGAGCCGGGGCCGATACCGACCTTGACGGCGTCCGCGCCGGCATCGATCAGAGCCTTGGTGCCGTCGGCAGTGGCGACATTACCGGCGATGATGCGAACCGAGTTCGACATCTTCTTGACCTGAGAGACGGCATCCAGCACGCGCTGCGAATGGCCGTGCGCGGTATCGACAACCAGAAGGTCGACGCCGGCATCTATGAGGCGCTCGGCGCGCTCGATGGCGTCAGCACCAACGCTGATGGCGGCAGCGGCGCGAAGGCGGCCCTGCGCATCCTTGGTGGCATTGGGGTTCAGCTGCGACTTCTCGATATCCTTGACGGTGATGAGGCCGACGCAATTGCCCTTGGCGTCCACCACGAGCAGCTTTTCAATGCGGTGCTTGTGCAAGAGGCGGCGTGCTTCCTGCTGATCAACGCTGCTTTCCTTGACCGTGACCAGGTTTTCGCGGGTCATCAGTTCGTAAATCTTCTGCTGCGGATCGGAGGCGAAGCGCACGTCGCGGTTGGTCAGAATGCCGACCAGACGGCCGTTCTTGTGGCCGCCGGAACCGCCGTTTTCAACCACCGGAATACCCGAAATGCCATGCGCCTTCATCAACGCCTGGGCTTCGGCAAGCGTCGCATCCGGGCCGATGGTGACCGGGTTGACGACCATGCCGCTTTCGAACTTCTTCACCTGCCGGACTTCTTCGGCCTGTTCGATGGGGGTCAGGTTGCGGTGGATGACGCCGATGCCGCCGGCCTGGGCCATGGCAATGGCGAGGCGACCTTCGGTGACCGTATCCATGGCGGAGGAGAGGATAGGCAGGTTGAGATCGATATCGCGGGCGATGCGGGTGGCGATATTCGTCTGTCCCGGCATGACTTCGGAATGTCCGGGCTGCAGCAACACATCGTCAAATGTGAGAGCGTCCAAACCAGTGGGTGTTTGAATGATGCGTGCCATGACCAAATTCCTTCATACTGAAAATGCGTGGCCGCTCCGGAACGAAAAGTTCACCCCGGCGCCGTGCAAGGATTGCTTGGAAGTTGGCGAGGGCTGGTAACACGTTCATGACAGGAAGGGAATAGAAAAAACCCGGAATCGGCTTCCGGGCTTTTCCTGTTGCTGCATTGCAGCAGATATCAGATATCAAACTGGTAAGATTTCGGCACGAAACGATAGCCCGTATCCAGCTTCTCTGCGTAACCGACAGACGGGAAAGGCATATGGTAGCCGAGGAAGGGCAGCCGGTCGGTGGCAATCATGTCGAAGACCTTCTTGCGGGTCGCAGCGGCTGCCGTCTTGTCCATGTCGAACTTAACTTCCCAGTCAGGTCTCTGCAGCGACAGCACGAAATGATTGGCCGTATCCGCCGTCAGGATCAGCTGCTTGCCTTCCGATTCGACACGGAAAATCATGTGCCCCGGCGAATGGCCGAAGGCTGCTATGCCTGTGATGCCAGACACCACATCTTGACCGTCGCCGATGAAGGTCGCCTTTTCGGCCAGCGGCTTCACGTTGGCGAGAACACCCTTGTGACCGCCCTCTGCCGGCGTGCCGACGCGCTTTTCATCCGTCCAGAAATCATATTCCGTCTGGCCGAAAACATAACGTGCCTTGGAAAAGGCCGGCGCGCCCTTCTCCATCAGGCCGCCGATATGGTCGCCATGCATGTGGGTCAGCACCACCACTGTCACATCTTCAGGTGCGTAACCGGCGGCTGCCATGCCCTCGATCAGGCGACCATTGCCCGCACCGCGCCCGGCCTCACCGAAACCGGTGTCGAACAGCACGAGGTCGGACCCTGTATTGACGAGGACGGGGGAGAAGGAATTGACGAACTGGTCCGTCGGCAGAAAATTGTCTTCCAGCAATTTACCGACCGTCTCGGCCGACTGGTCTGTGCCGAAGGTCTCGCCGGGATTGGGGGCCGCGCGCGCGCCATCCTTCACCACCAGCACTTCGAAATTACCGAGCTTGAAGCGGTTGGTTTCGGGCGGCATGGCGTGCTCTATCTCCATCGAGGTCTGCGGCTGGTTGGTCTGGGCATTTGCGCTGCGCGCCATCAAAAACGGCGCGCCGAGAACGCTTGCGCCGGCCGCACCGATCAGGCCGCGTCTGCTCATGTTCAGGGATTGGGTCATCATCTTGTCTCCGATATCGCCAACTGGCCGTGATTGCCAACTGAACTCACCCAACGGACAATAGAGCGAGAAAGTTGCAAGGAAACCGGCCTCACGCAGGTTTGATCGGAACATCAGAAATTGGTAATTAACGTGTTGGCAAGCCCGCCTATCAGGCGTAGGACGGACGGCGATATCCCTTGTCGCAGCGGAAAGCCGCAGGCAGCCTCATGAACCGCATCATTCCCCTCATCCTGGCAGTCGCTCTTTTTATGGAGCAGATGGACTCCACCGTCATCGCCACCTCGCTTCCGGCAATTGCCGCAGATCTCCACGTCGGCCCGATTACGCTCAAGCTGGCTTTAACGGCCTACATGGTGGCTCTGGCGATCTTCATTCCGATCAGCGGCTGGATGGCCGACAAATACGGCGCGAAGAAAATCTTCCGTTTTGCCATTGGCGTCTTCGTCGTGGGGTCGATCTGCTGCGCGGTCTCGTCGTCGGTGTTCGAATTCGTACTCTCGCGTTTCCTGCAGGGTATGGGCGGAGCGATGATGACACCCGTGGGCCGCCTTGTGCTTTTGCGCACGACAAAGCGCAGCGAACTCGTCTCCGCCATGGCGCTGCTGACAATACCGGGGCTCGTGGGGCCGCTGACCGGTCCGCCCATCGGCGGTTTCATCACCACCTATTTTTCATGGCACTGGATCTTCCTGATCAATGTGCCGATCGGCATCATCGGCATCTGGCTTTCGACGATCTTCCTGCCGGAAATCGAAACCACCAACCCGCCGCCAATGGACGGAAAGGGTTTCGTGCTGTCCGGCATCGCCGCCTCCGGCGTGGTGTTCGGCCTCTCCGTCGTCAGCCTGCCTGCGCTCCCGCCAGCCATCGGCATCGCGTCGACCATCATCGGTTTCATCTGCGGTTTTCTTTATATGCGCCACGCTGCGCACCACCCCGCCCCCATTCTGGACTTTCGAATTTTCCAGAACGCGACCTTCCGGGCAGCCTCCGTTGGCGGCACCATCTTCCGCATCTCCACGGGCGCCATTCCCTTCCTGATGCCGCTGATGCTGCAGATCGGTTTCGGATTGAACCCGTTCCAGTCGGGCATGATAACTTTCGCCGGCGCCATCGGGGCGATCACCACCAAGTTCATGGCCAAGCGGGTGTTTGCGGCGACCGGATTTCGCTCGACGCTGATCGGCGCGGGCATCGTCGGCGCGTTCACGACGCTCGCCAACAGTTTCTTCACGCCTGAAACGCCATACCCGTTGATCATGATCTTTCTTGTGACGGCCGGATTTGCCCGGTCCTTCTTCTTTACCGGATCGAACGCGCTCAGCTATTCCGATATCGAGGACAGTCAGGCGAGCCAGGCAACGTCCATGGCCTCCGTGCTGCAACAAATCAGCCTGGCGCTCGGCGTTGCATTCGCCGCTTCCATTCTGGAAGTCAGCAGCATGATGTCGGGCACGCATCTGCAGCTCGCCGATTTCCACATCGCCTTCACCATCGTCGCGCTGGTATCGCTCTTCGCCATCGTGCCGATCATCCGCATGGACGCACAGGCGGGTGCGGCCGTTTCCGGCCACCGCGGCAAGGTCTCGCAACCGGCAGAGTAATCAGTCTTTCGAGGCCTCTTCGGCTTCAGATGCACCCGCCGCCTCGGTCTTGCGGCCCTTGAAGTGTTTGGCAAGCAGGAACATTTCCACCGATTCCGAGCGTGACGACGCTGGCTTGATGTGGAGAACCTGCTTGAAGTTCTTCTTCAGCATATCCAGCAGCTGCTTTTCCGTGCCGCCCTGGAAGGTCTTGGCAAGGAAATGGCCACCTTCCGCAAGCACCTGAACGGCAAAATCGGCCGCGACTTCGCACAGATGCATGGTGCGGATGTGGTCGGTTTTCTGGTGCCCGGTGGTGGGTGCTGCCATGTCCGACAAAACAAGATCGGGCGTGCCACCAACGGCCTCCATCAGCTTTTCCGGCGCGCTCGGGTCGAGGAAGTCGAGCTGCAGAATTTTCACGCCGGGAATGGGATCGATCTCGAGGAAATCGATCGCTGCAACGCGGATATCGTCCTCGGTCGAATCCGTCACCTTGGCGGCGATCTGCGACCAGCTTCCGGGGGCGGCGCCAAGGTCGATGATGCGGGTTGCCCCTTTCAAGATCTGGTGCTTGTCGTTGATTTCCAACAGCTTGAAGGCGGCGCGGGCGCGATAGCCTTCCAGCTTGGCGCGCTGCACATAGGGGTCATTGATATGACGTTCGAGCCAGCGGCGCGACGAGGCCTTGAGCTTGGTCTTCTTGACCTTCTGGCCGATCTTGCGGCCGGTGCGATTGGTGCTTGTTGGCGCCTTGCTCATGTCAAACCTTCCGTCCTGTCCTGCCGTACCATCTGCATGCGCCTTATGCGGTTGCGCCGCCATGCGCCGTCATCCGCCATCATATCCGTCAGCAGGCCTTCGCGCAGACCGCGATCCGCCACGCGCATTCGGCGCGCCGGCCAGCGGCGGCGAATGGCCTCGAGAATCGCGCAGCCGGCGAGAACCAGATCGGCCCGGTCGGGCCCGATGCAGGCATTGGCGGCGC
Source organism: Agrobacterium sp. MS2 (assembly GCF_003261015.1). Taxonomy (NCBI): domain Bacteria; kingdom Pseudomonadati; phylum Pseudomonadota; class Alphaproteobacteria; order Hyphomicrobiales; family Rhizobiaceae; genus Agrobacterium; species Agrobacterium sp. MS2. The sequence continues at coordinate 21,227 of NZ_QLNF01000084.1, forward strand.
GGCCGGCGAAATCCCATGCCAGCAACTTGTCCTGCATCGCCGTCACCTCGGCATCGGAAAGCCAGAGACCATCCACCTTGCGGCGATCATATCGCGGCAGATCGAGATGAACGCCCGCGAGCGTCGTCACCGTGCCTGATGTGCCGATGAGGTGAAAATCCTCGTGATGCGTTTGCGGCGCGAGCGGCGGGCAATGGAAGGCGTCGAGCAGGCCTTCGACTTCCCGCACCATCGCGGCAAAAACGTCGGGCGTCACATCACGGCCGCCATGGCGTTCGGAAAGCGTGACGACGCCGACGGGCAGCGAGGTCCAGTGGGTGATGTGGTTGGCAAGCCGGTTCGAGCGATTCTCCCCGACCTTGATGACGGCGATCTCCGACGATCCGCCGCCGATATCGAACAGCACGACGGAACGCGCTTCACGGCCGACGAGGGAGGCGCAGCCCGAAACCGCAAGGCGGGCTTCCGTCTCGCGGCTGATGATTTCGAGTTTAAGCCCCGTTTCCCGCGTAACACGCGCCAGAAACTCCTCGCCATTCGACGCAGCGCGGCAAGCCTCGGTGGCGATGAGCCGCATGCGCCGGATCGGGCGGCCGGAGAGTTTTGCGGCGCAGACCTTGAGTGCTTCAACCGCGCGGTCCATCGCATCATCGGAAAGCCGGCCGCTCGATACCAGCCCTTCACCCAGCCGCACGATGCGCGAAAACGCATCGACCACCCGGAACTGGCCGGGCCGCGTCGGCTGCGCAATCAGCAGGCGGCAATTGTTGGTGCCGAGATCAAGCGCGGCATACATATCCGCCGGCGCGTCCGGGCCATGCTCGTGCTGCCGCCCTGGGTGACGGGCTGATGTTTCCGATTGCTGCCGATGCTGGTCCTGAACGGAGCCGCCGGCGCGACCGTTCTGCTTGCCAACGTGTTTCGGTGCATGGCTGGGGACAAGCGGGCGGCCCTGCGGATCACGTCCGCGCGGATCGCGATGCCCGCGTTTGCGGTTACGCGACTTTCGCCCGCCACCGGGTGGTACGGAGGATGGATTGGCCGGGTCAATTGCAGCTGAAGCCTGCACCTGTACAGGGGAAGCCGCAGATGCAGGCTGAGACGCACCCTTGCCTCGAGAACGCCTGCGACGTTTTCTCTTGCGCGGCTCAGCATCCGGCTCGAGCGCCGATACATAGGAGGAACCGGCCGGAACATCCGCGGCAACATCATGCAACAACACAGAGGCGTCACGGGGCTTACCGTCACGCTTGTGTTTCTTGCCACGACGGGAACGCTTCGCTTTCCCTTTGTTTGCCACCGACGCCCCTTGTTCCGACGGCTTTGGGCCGTTTCCGGGGTCGATCACTGTCTTGTCCATTTCGCCGCGCACAAGCGTAGACGCTATGCTGCAGGCTTTCATAAGGTTTCGTTGGGCAGACAATACCAGCGCAAGAGATTTTAGCCAAATGGTTTTTGCCGGACTGAAACCGCAGGGCCCCTGACACGACCCGCGCGCCGTGTGACCGCAAAGATTATTTTCCGGGAAAACGGGATATCTGACCAGCGGTGGAAGAGACTTTCCCCTCTCCCGGTAAGTCCTTGTGACATATAAACTTACTGGGAGAGGGGAATGGTACGGTTGAGTGGGGTCGAACCACCGACCTCAGGTGCCACAAACCTGCGCTCTAACCAACTGAGCTACAACCGCACATCAAACGCCAAAGCGGCGCCACGGGGGGTCACATAAAAGGTGTTTTTCCCATTTGCAAGTCCCTATCCGAATTTTGCGAAAAAAGGCAGCGAAAGGCAAGCGCTTTTCCAGCGCGGGCTGACACCGGAAAGCCGGCATTGAGGCTGTTGATGTTAACTCTATTTGGCGATTCATAAGCCGGGCGGTGGACCCGGCGACCCTGTGAAGTTATTTAAAATTCTGTTAACGTGATGCCTCGGCGGGTTTACGTTTCGGTTTCATGAGGAAGCCGGGAGCCCGCAAGGTCCGGTAGTGCCAGAATAGGTTTCGACATGCCCGCCGTCCAGTATCCCTTTATCGATATCGCAGTGCATGAACGGGTGCGTGAAGGTTTCGGGCGCGGTGAAGCGATGGCTTTGTTCTCGCTCGATCTTGGACATGTTCTATGGGCCAATGGACGCGGCGCTGCCCTGTTTGGCACGCCGATGGTTTATGACTTTCTGGAACAGGGGCCGAAGCGGCAGGATGTGACATTCCGCCAACTGGCGGCCACGGCGGCGCGGCTTTCAAAGACCGGCGACAGCCTGCCCTTCACGATCCGCATCACCTCCGGTTTCCGCAGCATTGCCGCGACTGCGCGCGCGGAGATCATTGAGGCCGAGCCCGGCCAAACCGCGATACTCTTTTCTGCCCGCGCCGATCAGGCCGAGCCCGACATGGCGGAATGCGCCCGGCGCATGATCGAAGGCTTCGACGACCCCGATATCCATATGGCAGTCACCGATGGCGACAACCGGGTCGTTGCCGCCTCGCCCGGCTTCTCTACACTCGGCATCACCCCGCATACGGCCAGAACACTGGTTGGAATGGCGGCGCGCCAATCGGGGCATCTCGTCAAACGCCCGGTACCCACCGGAAAGGGTTATCTGCCCGCAGCCGCCGGCCAAATCACCACCACGCCCGAACTCAACCTGATCTTCGTGGTCGAAACCGCACTGGGCACACTCGACCCCGATGGTTTTGCCGAGGACAAGCCGCAGGACGTCCCGGTCGCCGAGCCTGCGTCCCCGGTTGCAGAGACGGCGCCTGTTGTCGCAACGGCCGCCTCTTTCGACGCCGTTCTCGATGCTGTAGCAGACATCGAAGAGGTGGAAGACCCGCAGGAGCAGCCGTCCGACGCGGAGGAAGAAGCGGTATCCGGACAGGATGAAGACAGGCTTATGCCCTTTGCGGAAGAGAAGCCGGAGGCCCCCGCAGCGCTTTTCACGCAGGACGCCGATGCGGCTGCGGACGTGGCGATGACTGACGACATTGCCGATCTTTTTGAACTGGATGAGGATGAGGCGGAGGCGCCCTTCACCAAGAAGACGGACGACGAACCCGCCGAAGAGGCTCTCGATGCGGAGAGTTTCGTCGCAAAGGACGAGATAACCGAAAACGCGGCATCCCCGGTTGCGCCACCGGCGGACGAGGATGCTGCAATTGAGACCGCAGCAGTCGAACAGGCCCAGCCTTTTGCCTTCAACGCCGGCGCCCGCGCATCCCGTTTCGTCTGGAAAATCGACGCTGAAGGACGGTTCAGCTCCATCTCTCATGAATTTGCCGAGGCCGTGGGTGCCAGGGCGGCTGCGGTGGAAGGCATGGGTTTTGCCGACGTTGCGGCCCTGTTCAATCTCGATCCCGACGGCAAGATCCGTGAGCTTCTCGGCCGCCGCGACACGTGGTCGGGCAAGACAATCCATTGGCCGGTGGAAGGCACATCGCTGATGGTGCCGATCGATCTCGCCGCCCTGCCTACCTATACCCGCTCACGGGAATTTGACGGTTTTCGCGGTTTCGGCATCGTGCGCCTGGCCGACGCCACAGAGGACCCGCACGCCATCGGCCTTACCTTCTTGAAGGGCGAAGAGTCTGATCCGGCGGAGGCTTCTCCGGAGCCAACCGTCGACAGCACGAGCCATGAATTGCTGGCCTTCATCGATGAGGATGACGATGCGGAGGACACTCCCGGATCGGCTACTGACGATGAAATCCCGGCCGCGGAGGTCGGAGCGGCAGACGATGCAGCGGACGACGTTTCGACCGACGAACAACATCATGATTACACCCCGCCCGAATTCGAAGCCCCGGCAACTGCACCGGAACCGTCTTCCTCCGACAAGATCGTTCGTCTAGAAGAGCGCCGTTCGCGCTCCCGCGAAGGCCTGACCGCCGGTGAGCAGGCCGCCTTCCGCGAAATCGGCCGCGCCCTGGCGCCAGCGGATACTGCTTTCGAAGACGGCCGGGAAACGGATGCGGAAACCGTTTCCATCGATTTGGACACGCATGATATCCAACAGGACGTGGATGCGGATGCGCCTGACAGCGCACCTTCCGAGACTGACCTCAAGGCCACGGCGCCAGCGCAGGACGACGATCTTTTTGCCGACTATGTTCGGGGTGAACAGCCTGCGGCCGTCAGCGAACCCGTAGCGGAAAGCGGTTCGGACGAAATGCAGCAGCAGGCCATCGCCGAAGAGCGGCCGGTTGCCGAAGTCGCGGCAGCAATGGTCAGTCCTGTACCTCGCCCCGCCGACGCGCTGACGGCCGAGACGCTGGACCAGATGCCCGTTGCCCTTCTCGTGCATGCCGGCGACAGGCTGATCCACGCCAATCCGGATTTCCTGCGGCTGACGGGCTATGACTCTCTGGCCGAACTCGAAGAAGTGGGTGGGCTGGAAGCCCTGCTGCAGAGGCAGGAGCTCGAAGACATGCCTGACAATGAAGGCGGCATGGTGGTTGTCAGCGCCGAAAACGATATCATTCCTGTCAGAGCGCGGCTGCAATCCATCCGCTGGGAAGAGACGAAGGCGCTGATGCTTTCTCTCGTTCCGCTGGAAGAAAAAGCAGCGCCGGTTGCCGCCGCCAATGAAAACACTGCGGCGCAGAGCGCGCAAGCCGGCAGCATTTCCCTGCTTCAGGGCGAAGTCGAGGAACTGCACTCCATTCTTGAAACGGCCACTGACGGCGTGGTGCTTTTGGGCGACGAAGGCGAAATCCGCTCCCTCAACCGCTCGGCCAGCGCGCTGTTCAACTATGACAATGGCGAAATTGCCGGCAAGCCTTTCGTCACGCTCTTTGCCCATGAGAGCCAGCGCGCCGTGCTGGACTATCTCTCCGGCCTCGCCAATAACGGTGTTGCGAGCGTGCTGAACGATGGCCGCGAAGTGATCGGCCGCGAAGCGTCCGGCGGTTTCCTGCCGCTGTTCATGACCATCGGGCGGCTCAAATCCTCACATGGCTATTGCGCCGTAATCCGCGACATCACCCAGTGGAAGCGCACCGAAGAAGAACTGCGCAACGCCAAGCGCGCGGCGGAAACCGCCAATGCCCACAAGACCGACTTCCTGGCGCGCGTCAGCCACGAAATCCGCACGCCGCTCAACGCCATCATCGGCTTTGCGGACATGATGGCGACCGAACGTTTCGGGCCGATCGGCCATCCGCGTTATGTGGAATACGCCAATGATATCGGCCGTTCCGGCCGCCATGTGCTCGATATCGTCAATGATCTCCTCGATATATCCAAGATCGAGGCGGGGCAGATGGATGTCGACTTCATCGCCGTCCCGCTCAACGAAACGGTGGCCGAAGCGGTCTCGCTGGTGCAGCCGCAGGCAAACAACCAGCGCGTCATCATCCGCACGGCGCTTGCGCAATCCGTGCCGCAGATCGTCGCCGACCTGCGATCGATCAAGCAGATCGTGCTCAACATCCTGTCGAACGCCATTCGCTTCACCCCGTCAGGCGGGCAGATCGTTGTATCCACCGCCTATGAGGCCAATGGCAGCGTGTCGCTTCGCATCCGCGACACCGGTATCGGCATGACGCGGGCGGAACTGGAACAGGCGATGAAGCCGTTCCGGCAGGTGGCTTCTTCCGGCAAACGTGTACGCGGTGACGGCACCGGGCTCGGCCTGCCGTTGACCAAGGCCATGGTGGACGCCAACCGGGCGAATTTCTCCATCACCTCGACACCCAACGAAGGCACGCTGGTGGAAATCACCTTTCCGTCACAGCGGGTCCTTGCCAACTGAGGTCATGCGGGCGTAGCAATGCGAAAGCCGCCGGCTGGAGAACCAGCCGGTCAAGGCCTATGCAGGACAGCAGGCTCGCATGCCCATGACGGTTCCCCTTCCCGCGACAAAACGCGTTTCTCTATTGCCGATTGCGGCCATCATTGTTTCGGCCATCGCCGCCATGCCAGTTCTGGCGATCTTCTGGCTGGCGCTGACCGGCAGCACGGAGGGGTGGCGACATCTTCTCGTCAACGTCCTGCCGCGAGCCGGATTTCGTACGTTCATACTGCTCGGAGCAACGGCAGCGACGACCGCTTTCTTCGGCATTGTCTGCGCCTGGCTTGTCACCACGTTCGAGTTTCCGCTGCGGCGGCTGCTGTCGGCGGCGCTCGTCCTGCCGCTCGCCATTCCATCTTATCTCGCCGCTTATGCGTTCGGTGAGTTTCTCGACTTTACCGGGCCCGTGCAGAGCTTATTGCGTGCTGCTTTCGGCTATCACAGCATACGCGACTACTGGTTTCCTGATATCCGTTCCCTCGGCGGTGCGGTCATCGTCCTGAGCTCGGTGCTCTATCCCTATGTCTATCTCTCGGCCCGTGCCGCCTTTTCCATGCAGGGGCGTTTTGCAGCCGAAGCCGCACGCACGCTCGGCGCAAAGCCTCTCAACGTGTTCTTCTCCGTACAATTGCCCATGGCGCGACCGGCGATTGCCATCGGGCTTTCTCTGGTCTTGATGGAGACCCTCAACGATATCGGCGCGGTCGAATATCTCGGCGTGCAGACGCTGACCTTCACCATTTACGAGACCTGGCTCAACCGCGGCAATCTCGCCAATGCAACGCAGATCGCCGCCGTCATCCTCATCATCGTCGGCGCGCTCATCGTAATCGAACGCAACGCCCGGGAAAAACAGCGCTTCGGCGCACCCAAGGCGACAAACATGACGCAGCGCCATCGGCTGAAGTCGCTGACCGGCTGGCGGCGCGGCGCGGCAACTGTTTTCTGCTTCCTGCCCGTGACGAGTGGCTTTGTCATTCCCGTCATCGTGCTGGGTGGTTACGCGGCCAAACGGTTCGATGCGCTGCTTGCGCCGAAGCTTCTCAAGGCACTAGGGCACAGCCTCGAAGTTTCCTTTGCCGCGGCCCTGGTAACGCTGGTTGCGGCTTTCGTCTTTTCATACGCAATCCGCACGGGGCGGTCACGAACCTCGAAGTTTGCCGCCCGCTTCGGCTCCATGGGATATGGGGTGCCGGGAACGGTGCTCGCCATCGGCGTGCTCATTCCACTCGCGGCTCTCGACAACGGGGTGGACGGGTTCTTCCGTACACATTTCGGCTTTTCCACCGGCCTGCTGCTCTCCGGCACCGCCTTTGCCATCATCTATGCGCACGCCGTGCGTTTCATGACCATGGCGGAAGGCACGCTGGACGCCGGTTTCCAGAAGCTTTCGCCGCATATCGACATGGCTTCGCGAACGCTTGGGCGGAGCCGGGCGCAGACGCTGTTCAGGGTGCTGTTGCCCAATATGCGGCCCGCGGCGTTGACCGCTTTCCTTTTGGTCCTGATCGAATCCATGAAGGAGTTGCCGGCAACCATCCTGCTGAGACCCTTCGGTTTCAATACGCTTGCCACGCTTGTTTACGAGAATGCCTCACGCTCCAAGGTGCAGGATGCCGCCGTACCGGCGATCATCATCATCATCGCCGGGCTTGTCCCCGTCCTTCTCGTTTCCAGGTCGATGGATCATCCTGAAAACCGATGAGCGTCCCGCCACAAAAAAAGAAAGGCGGCCTTGCGGCCGCCTGGATAAGGTGTGCTTTTCAACGAGAGAAAGGGGGACAATCTCGCCAGATGGAAATTATCAATCCCGGCCATCAGTCATATGACGACCCTGCGTTGGGTTTACTTTCCGCCAACTCCCATTAACAAGCAGTTAAAACCAAAATCGATCAATCACCGACGAAAATTCCTATTCTGGAACCGTAAAGCCCCGAAACTAAATTACAGGTTTCTGATTTTATTGGCGTTTCAACAGTAACGCGAAAAAATCGTAGAGTTCTCTCCGGTCAGTTTCGCGCCGCGGCGTGTTCATCGCGCATCCGCTGCAACTCCGTGCGCTTCGAGGCGATTGAGGCGACGATGACGCCGACGGTCACAAGCCCGATCAGGATGGTGCAGATGGCATTGATTTCCGGGGTCACGCCGAGGCGAACCTGCGAATAGATCTTGATCGGCAGCGTCGTCGCACCCGGTCCGGTGGCGAAGCTGGCAATGACGAGATCATCGAGCGACAGGGTAAAGGCCAGCATCCAGCCGGCAATAACGGCGGGAAAGATCAGCGGCAGGGTGATACGGAAGAAGGTCTTGACCGGTGGGCAGCCAAGATCAAGCGCGGCTTCCTCGAGACTTCGATCAAAGGTCAAAAGACGCGACTGCACCACAATCGCCACATAACACATGGTAAAAGTGGTGTGCGCAATGACCACCGTCCAGAAACCGCGATCCACTCCGACGGCCACGAAGAGCAGCAGCAGCGACAGGCCGGTAATCACCTCCGGCATGACGAGCGGGGCATAGATCATGCCGGAAAACAGCACCCGGCCCGGAAAACGCGCAAAGCGCGTCAACGAGAGCGCCGCGAGTGTCCCGAGGATGGTGCCGATGGTGGCGCTGAGGATACCCACGCGCAGCGTCACCCAGGCGGCATCCATCAACCCTTCATTCGACCACATGGACCTGTACCATTGCAGCGAGAAGCCGCCCCAGACGGTGACAAGCTTGGAAGCATTGAAGGAATAAACGATCAGGATGATGATCGGTATGTAAAGAAAGGCAAAACCGAGTGTGAGGACGGTGACGTCAAATTTTCCGCGCTTCATGGCCTCACCCCACCTTCTTTTGCTGGTTCTGGAAGATGGCGATAGGCACGACCAGCAACAGCAGAAGCAGCACGGCAACGGCTGATGCCAGCGGCCAGTCGCGGTTGCCGAAGAATTCCGTCCAGAGCGTCTTGCCGATCATCAGCGTCTGTGCGCCGCCGAGCAGATCGGGGATGACGAATTCACCTGTTATCGGGATGAAGCAGATCATCGAGCCGGCCACGACACCCGGCAGGGAGAGCGGGAACGTAATCTTCCAGAAGGCTTTCCAAGGCGGGCAACCCAGATCGGCGGCCGCTTCCAGCAGCGTATTGTCGAGCTTTTCCAGCGCGGAATAAAGCGGCAGTACCATGAAGGGCAAGTAGGAATAAACGATACCGATGAAGATCGCGGTTTCGGTGCGGAAGATGTTGACCTGCTGGTCCGGCCCGAGCAATCCGAGCCACTGGAACAGCACCGTCAGCAGGCCTTCCGGCTTCAGAATCCCGATCCAGGCGTAAACGCGGATCAGGAACGAAGTCCAGAACGGCAGGATCACCAGCATAACCAGCGTCGGCCGCACGGAAGACGGCGCGCGGGCCATGGCCAGCGCCATGGGATAACCGATCAGCAAAAGCAGGAAGGTGGAAATGAAGGCGATGCGCAACGACGACAGATAGGCGTCGATGTAGAGCGGGTCTTCCGTCAGGAAGAGGTAATTTTCGAAATCCAGCTGCGAAAAGAAATCACCGAGCCTCGAGAAGCCTTCGAAGACAGGGGTATAGGGCGGCATGGAGATCGCCGTATCCGACAGCGAGATTTTGAAGATGATGAAAAAGGGGGCCGCAAAAAACAGCAGCAGCCAGAAATAGGGAACCGCGACGACCAGCCAGCGCCAGGGGCTTTGCCGGTTTTCGGGAGTGGTGATCGCCATCGAAGCCTCCCTCAGCGCGTCAGGACGAGGCCGGAGTCCGGCTTCCAGTTTAGCCACACCATATCGCCGAAGGTAATCGGGCGATCCACGAGACGCGAGACATTTGCCTGTGCGGCGCGGATGACGCGGCCATCGGCAAGCTTGACGATGAAGACCGAGAAGTCGCCCAGATAGCCGATATCCCATACCTCGCCATAGGCGGAGTTAATGCTGCTATCGGCAGGCTGATCGAGCGAGATGCGCACCTTCTCCGGCCGGATGGCGAAAGCCACCTGGCTACCGGCGGCAGCGGCACATTCCTGCTCAACCGCCACCTTCAGCCCGTCGCAATCCAGTGTCACGAGGCCGGGCCTGCCGATATCGGAAGCATTGGCGACGACATTGGCGTCGAAAATATTGATGTCACCGATAAAATCGGCCACGTAGCGGCTGTTCGGCGCTTCATATATCTCGGCGGGCGTCGCCACCTGCACGACAATGCCCTTGTCCATGACGGCGATGCGGTCCGACACCGTCATCGCCTCTTCCTGATCGTGGGTGACGATGAGGAAGGTGAGACCGAGATTGGTCTGGATATCCATCAGTTCGAATTGCGTTTCCTCACGCAGCTTCTTATCGAGCGCGCCGAGCGGCTCATCGAGGAGAAGCACCTTCGGCCGCTTGGCAAGCGATCGGGCAAGCGCCACGCGCTGCCGCTGCCCGCCTGAAAGCTGGCTCGGCTTGCGTTTGGCGAATTCCGTGAGCTTGACGAGGCGCAACATTTCCTCGACCCGGGCGACGATGTCCGCCTTGGGCAGGCCATCCTGCTCCAGACCGAAAGCGACGTTCTTTTCTACCGACATATGCGGGAAAAGCGCATAGGACTGGAACATCATGTTGGTGGGCCGCTTATAGGGCGGAACGCCGGAAATATCCTTGCCCTGCAGCAGGATGCGGCCCTCGGTCGGCTCCTCGAAACCAGCCAGCATGCGCATCAGCGTGGTCTTGCCGCAGCCCGACGGACCAAGCAGCGAGAAGAACTCACGCTCGTAAATATCGAGCGTCAGATTGTTGACGGCGACGAAATCGCCAAAACGTTTGGTGACGTTTTCAAAGCGGATGAAGGGCACCGCATCGGGATTGTCCCAGGGGCTAAATTTGCGTTTGACCGGCCCTAGAGTTTTCGCCATTCACCCTACCCTCAAATCCCGTTGGTCTGTCGATCGATGCTTCGGGGCGGGCAATACCGGCAGGTAACGGACCTGCCGGCAAAGTATCAGAGGAACAGGCCCGCCGGCCGTTCCTCAACCAGCGGGCGGAGGTGTCAGCTGCCGGTCTTTATCTGCGTCCAGACGCGGTTCAGCACGCGCTGTTCCTTGGGTCCGTAAGGCGAGATCGTGAAGAGCTTCTTCATCGTCTCGGCATCGGGATAGACCGCCGGGTTCTTGGCAACAGACTCATCCATCAGCGCCTGCGAAGCAAGGTTGCCATTGGCGTACTGAACGTAGTTCGACGCCTTGGCGATGACTTCCGGCCGCATCAGATAGTTGATGAAGGCGTGCGCTTCTTCGACATTCTTGGCATCCGCCGGGATGGCAAGGTTGTCGAACCACATGTAGGTGCCTTCCTTCGGGATGACATAATTCACCTCGACGCCATTCTTGGCTTCCTCGGCGCGGCTCTTCGCCTGGAGGATGTCGCCCGACCAGCCGATGGTGATGCAGCTGTCGCCATTCGCCAGTTCATCGATATAGGCGGAGGAGTTGAAGGTCTTCACATAGGGGCGGATCTTCATGTAGACATCGCCGCCCGCCTCGAGATCGGCGGTTTCTTTGCTGTCCGGGTTCTTGCCGAGATAATTCATGGCAATGGCGAAGGTCTCATCCGAGGCATCGAGAATATTGATGCCGCAGGATTTCAGCTTTTCAGCATTTTCCGGCTTGAACAGAATATCCCAGCTATCGACCGGAACATCGCCCAGCGCAGCCTTCACCTTGGCGACGTTATAACCGATGCCGGTGGTGCCCCACATGTAGTTCACGGCATATTCGTTGCCGGGGTCGTATTTCGCCAGACGCTCGGAAACCTCGGGCCACATGTTTTTCAGATTCGGCAACTTGGACTTGTCAAGTTTCTGGAACACGCCGGCATTGATCTGGCGGGCGAGAAAGGGGCCGGTGGGCACGACGACATCATATCCGGAGCTGCCGGCCAGCAGCTTCGTTTCCACAAGTTCATTGCTGTCGAAAACGTCATAGACGACCTTGATGCCGGTTTCCTTGGTGAAATCGGCGAGGATCGATTCGTCGATATAATCCGACCAGTTATAGACGTGGACGACCTTTTCCTGGGCCATTGCCGAGCCTGCTGCAACGAGCGCGGTGGTGAGAGCCAAGGTCAGGCGGAGAGAACGGTTTTTCATGATGTCTCCTGTTAACGCATCCTCACGACGGGAGCGTGATCCCCTTTTTTCGGAGAGACTAGAAAGGAAAACAGAAGGGAGCAAGGGGGAAATGTGCAGCACAGCATTTTCAACCAAATGTGTTCCGGTCGCAAAAAAGCGAATGAAAACACCTACTGGAAGTCGAAAACACTGAGGCCGGTGACCATTTCATCCAGCCCCAGCGGCCGCGTGAGCGGCGCTTCCGCCCGCGAAAGACAGCCCTGTCTTTCGCACAGCCGGCACGAAGGACCGACGGCGACGGGCGCAGCGCCCGAAGCGGCCGGGCCATAGACGGTCTCTGCCGCCTGAGCGAAATCGCAGCCAAGAAGCACCGCCGTTCGCCGCACCCTCTCGCCGAAACCAGCCTGCGGACCTTCTAGCGTGCGCGACACCGTGAGGAAAGCATCCCCGTCGGGCATCTCGACCGCTTCCACGAGCACTTGTCCCGGCTGGGCGAAAGCCGCATGAATATTGAGACGCGGACAGAGGCCGCCAAAACGCGCCCTTGGAAAACCGCCGGCCCCCGCAAGGCGAAAACGGTTACCGGCATTGTCGATTTCCATCAGGAAAAACGGGATCGCCGCGGCTGACGGCCGCTGCAGGCTGACGATGCGATTGGCCGCCTGTTCAAACGATACGTTGAAGCGCGACCGCAAGACTTCGAGATCGTACTTCGCCCGCTGGGCGGCGCCGAGGAATGCGCCATAGGGCATCATCAACGCATGAGCGGCGTAACGCGCCAGTTCGAAGCGGGCAATGCGTCTCGCCTCTTCCCCTTTCAGGCCAAGCCCTTCAAGCTCCGTACCGATTTCTTCGCGCAGCGCCAGAAGGCAGGTCTCCATCGCCATTTCCCTCAGCTGATCCGGCTGCGACAGGCGCTCGGATAAAAAGAGCCGCATGGAATGCCGGTCGTAACGTCGCCGGAGGTTCGGCATAGCGTGAACCGGCAGGGTGCGGACCACGATGCCGTGGTTTTTCTGGAGCCATGCGCGAACGCCGGAGGCGAGATCATCGCCCGTCGACAAATGTTTGTGGAGGTCTTCCGCAGCCGCATCGATGGAATGGAAGTAGGCCGGGCGGTTTTCAAAGACGTGTCGCACCTCGTCGATCGGCAGGCGGGTGGAGGAAAGCATCGTTTCATGACCCTCCCGCGCCAGAAGATCGGAGAGATCGGAGAGGCGCTGCGCCTGTTCCCGGTAAGCCCGGTATAGCTTGAGAACACCACTTGCCGCATTGGGCGCGGCATCGGCGACCTCAATCAGTTCCTGCGGCGACGGCACTTCGCCGACCAGCAGCGGATCGGCGAAGACCTCGCGCAGCTGCCCGGCGGAACCGGCGCTTTCGCCCTGCAGGTCATCCAGATCGACCTTGTACACAGAGGCGAGCTTCAAAAGCAGCTGCACCGTCAGCGGCCGCTGGTTGCGCTCGATGAGATTGAGATAGGACGGCGAAATCGCCAGCGCCTCGGCCATGGCCGTCTGCGTCAGCGCGAGACCGTTGCGAATGCGGCGCACGCGCGGGCCCGCAAAAATCTTGTTTTCCGACACAGCCTTTCCCCTCCACCCCCGTCAACACATACAATTCTATTACAAATCGACGGATTATACTCTTTTACAAAATTTACATTTTTACAGCGTCATTCTGTCATGCACACTACAGGATAACCTCTTTCAAGTCACTGTTTTTATGTTTGTTCTGGCGATCAAATCTCGAAAAATGTAAATGTAGTCACATCAAACGGCGCCATATGATGTTCAAGACGGCCCGCTACGAAAACCGCATTTATCATGGGAGAGAGAATTATGACGGATTTTTACAAACTTGTTCCGGGCGCACCGCAGGGACGTTTCGACGGCATCGAGCGCACCTATACCGCCGCCGACGTGGAGCGGCTGCGCGGCTCTGTCGAAATCCGCCATTCGCTGGCCGAAATGGGTGCGAACCGGCTGTGGAAGCTGATCAACGAGGAGAATTTCGTCAATGCGCTGGGTGCGCTCTCGGGCAACCAGGCCATGCAGATGGTTCGCGCCGGGCTGAAGGCGATTTATCTTTCGGGATGGCAGGTTGCAGCGGATGCGAACACGGCCTCGGCCATGTATCCGGACCAGTCGCTCTATCCCGCCAATGCAGCGCCGGAGCTGGCCAAGCGCATAAACCGCACCCTGCAACGCGCCGACCAGATCGAGACCGCGGAGGGCAAGGGCCTTTCTGTCGACACCTGGTTCGCGCCGATCGTTGCCGATGCGGAGGCCGGTTTCGGCGGGCCGCTCAACGCCTTCGAGATCATGAAGGCCTTCATCGAGGCAGGCGCAGCAGGTGTTCACTATGAGGATCAGCTGGCATCGGAAAAGAAGTGCGGCCATCTCGGCGGCAAGGTTCTGATCCCGACGGCGGCGCACATCCGCAACCTGACGGCAGCGCGGCTTGCGGCCGACGTTATGGGTGTACCAACGCTGGTCATCGCCCGCACGGACGCGGAGGCCGCCAAGCTTCTGACCTCTGACATCGACGAGCGCGACCGTCCCTTCGTGGATTACGATGCCGGGCGCACCGTTGAGGGCTTTTATCAGGTCAAGAACGGTCTGGAGCCCTGCATTGCCCGCGCCGTGGCTTATGCGCCCTATTGCGACCTGATCTGGTGCGAAACATCAAAGCCGGATCTGGAACAGGCGCGCAGGTTTGCTGAAGGCGTGCACAAGGTGCATCCGGGCAAGAAGCTCGCCTACAATTGCTCGCCGTCGTTCAACTGGAAAAAGAACCTCGACGACGCGACGATTGCGAAGTTCCAGCGCGAGCTAGGCGCGATGGGCTACAAGTTCCAGTTCATCACGCTCGCTGGCTTCCACCAGCTCAACTACGGGATGTTCGAACTGGCGCGCGGCTACAGGGACCGGCAGATGGCGGCTTATTCCGAGCTTCAGGAGGCGGAATTCGCAGCAGAGGCCAATGGTTACACCGCCACCAAGCACCAGCGCGAAGTCGGTACCGGCTATTTCGACGCCGTGTCTCTGGCGATCTCTGGCGGCACGTCGTCCACCACGGCCATGAAGGAATCCACCGAGCACGACCAGTTCCGCCCGGCGGCCGAATAAATCAAGAAAACCGCCCTTCCCCATCGCGGGAAGGGCTTGCAAAGCAGATCAAAAACCCCTGACAATAACGAGAGGAGAAATGCCATGAACGCCCACAATCCCATCAAGACGCACGTCAAGGAACGCGCCGAGGAGCAATCCTCCGCCATGACGCAGGATCAGCAGGCTGCCATCCGCATGCTGGCCAATGACCTGCACCGCCTCAACCAGGCCGTCATGAAAGCCGTCGAGGCCGGCGTTTCCGTCGAGCTGGTCCGCTCGGCCCGCCACCATGGCGGCGGCGGCAACTGGGGTGATCTGCTTATCCCCGTCATCGTTGCGCAGGGGCGTGACGCCGCGTGAAACGAAAGACCGGAACATCATAATCGATGTTCCGGCCTTCAGTGCAAACGTCAGAAGTGGCCGCCTCAGAAGCTCGCCGACACGGAAACGCCGATGCTTACATTGACGCCCATCGCCTCCACGTTACCCTGGAGTTGAGGCGCATAGGGAGCGAAGCAGGCAAGTTGCGTCAGGGGAATCGGGTTCAGAACGGCCGGCGATTCCCACGCCAGATGCATCGCCACGCCTCCCACGAGCTTTTCCCAGCCTGCGATTTTGGTGCCTGAGGCTGCCGGCGCAATTGCCGTGACGGATTGCGAAAGAGCATCGGCAACAACTGCCGCGAGCCCCTTACTGACTGCTGCATAAAAGAGCTTTGCTGCTTCTTCCGGCGTTCCTGCTGCGGACATCGCATTTACGTATGATGCTGAAATTATCATGGCGGCCTCAACCTGAAAGGGTTAAACTTACAAAAAGCAACCTATGGATATTTTGATGCGAACGCAACTATAAATTATTAAAATTTATTTATACAACTGAACGTGATTTCATCTATGCCGGGCGGCCCTTGCGTCCGGCGTAGAGATCGGAATGGCTCTTGATCAGACGGGTCATCCGATCCGCCACCGTCCTGATATCGGGTCGGTGGCGATCGTCATTATTCATGACGATCCATTGATTGTGGCGCAGCGGTTCGATTTCGCCGCCCTCCCGGACGAGGCGCGCATCCGCATCGCCCACGAAACAGGGAAGCACCGCGATCCCCGCCCCTGACAGGACAAGATCGAGAAGCGCCGTTGGCCGGTTCACCGTTACGACGATCTCGTTGCTCCGGTTTTCATGCGGCCAGCGAAGATAGGTTGAAATGGCGTTTTCCTCGGCTACCGACAGCCAGCGGTCAGCGACAGTGGCGGCGGCATTGCGCAGCCTGTAGGGAGCGTAGGCAACCTCCCCCGTCTTGATGGCGGCGAGATTGCGCTCCTGCGGCTCGAAAGCGCGGATACCGATATCGTTTTCGCGATGCGCCAGAGACGCCCTCTGCTCGGCGATAAAAAGGTCGATGCGGAAATCATCGCGATCCGTGCAGATGGCGGAGAAGTTGCTGGTCAAGAGCCAGGCATTCCAGGTGCCCACGGCAATCCGCACGATGGACGAGGCCGATGACGCCTTCTGCCACCCCTCGATATCCCTGGCCGCATTCTCCATGGCCTGAAGTCTGTCGAACAACGCACGGCCGTCCACTGTGAGGGCGTATCCCGTCTGGCTGCGGTTGAACAGCGCCTTGCCGATCCGCTCCTCCAGCTCGACCATGCGCCGCCCTATGGTCGCGGGGCTTAAGCCCGTCAGCGCGGCGGCACCCGTCAGGCCACCGCTGCGTGACACATCGAGGAAAAGCTGGTAGGAATCCCAGGTGACGTTTTTCATAATTGAAAAACGTAGCGCATTTTCTTGCGCAGATAAATCAAAAAACGGCGTGCATCATGGCCCTCTGCAGTAAGAAGGAGAGCGAACATGCACGCGATTTTTGCAGCACGGGCCATTATCGAAAATCAGCGACCGCGCACACGCCGTGAAGCGATTCTGCAGGAAGAAAAGTTTTACAGGGATATGGCCGAGGCATCACGGATGTCACGGTTTTTCAGCGCGCTTATCAACTTTGTGAAGGCGAGAAGCCGTCGATCAATGGAAGAGGGCGATAAGGGCTGCGAGAGCACCGGCTGCGATGAGGCTCAGCCGAAAGGCCAACTGCCGGCTCTCGTTGTCAGTGCGGGCGATGGCAATGGCGCGAGGGCGGCGATGTGCAGATCTGTTCATGCGCGGGCTCCAGACGAAAAACTCAACCGACCCATGCCCTGTTAAGGGCTTCCAGCGTGACATCATGTGCAGCGGGATCATTGAGCGATCCGGCCTTGCTGGCATTTGGTCAGGATGACTCCTCCCCCGTTAACAGATTATTAAAAAAGCGAGGAAGGGCCACAACTTTACCAACTGAAACTGGGTTGGCGAACAGGTCTCATCAGCTCCGTCACCCCGGACTAGTTCCGGGGTCGAGCGCGATCAAGTCCTTGATCACGAAAGACTCTTTACGGCCCAGAAGCGCCATGGCTGGATGCCGGATCAAGTCCCGCATGACAAAGGAGAGAGGTCCGATCTTTTCCACGGCCAGAGACGATCACGCGAATTCGCCGGCCGCCTGCCCGGACGCCCAGGCCCACTGGAAATTATAACCGCCGAGCCAGCCGGTCACATCGACACATTCGCCGATGAAATAGAGGCCGGGCACGGATTTCGCCGCCATGCTGCGGGAATCGAGGCCGGTCGTGTCCACGCCGCCGAGCGTGACCTCCGCGGTGCGATAACCTTCCGAACCGGCGGGCTTGATCTGCCAGTCCTGCACCTCTGCCGCCAGCTTCGCCAGAGCCTTGTCGGACATATCGGCAAGATGGCCGGTGAGGCCGGATTGTTCGACGACATGCTGGGCGAGCCGCTTCGGAAGGATCTCCGACAGGGCGGTCTGGGCGGACTGACGGCCGTTTTTCTGTTTGGCCTGCTTCAACACCGCGGCCAGATCGCGATGCGGCTCAAGCTTCAGGCGGATGGGATCACCCTCGCGCCAGTATGAGGAGATTTGCAGTATGGAAGGACCGCTCAAACCGCGATGGGTGAACAATAGCGCTTCCTCGAACGAGGTTTTGCCATGGGAAACCTCGGCCGGAACAGCGACACCGGCAAGCGGGCTCAGCTTTTCCAGAAGACCGGGATCAAGCGTCAGCGGAACGAGGCCGGGGCGGGTTTCAATGAGCTTGAGGCCGAACTGTTCGGCGATCTGGTAGGCAAAACCGGTCGCGCCCATCTTCGGGATAGACTTGCCGCCTGTCGCGACGACGAGGCTCTCCGCCTCGATGACGCCACCCGAGGTCGACACCCGAAAACGGCCGCCGTCATGGGTCACGGCGGAGACTGACGTTTCGAGCCGAAGCTTCGCATTCACCGCCTGCATTTCAGCCAGCAGCATGCGGATGACATCCTTGGCGCTGTCATCACAGAAAAGCTGGCCGAGCGTCTTTTCGTGCCAGGAGATACGGTGTTTTTCGACAAGGGCGATGAAATCGCGCGGCGTATATCGGGCAAGCGCGGATTTGGCGAAATGCGGGTTGGCAGAGAGATAATTCCTCGGCCCGGCGTGGATATTGGTAAAGTTACAGCGACCGCCGCCGGAGATGCGGATCTTTTCGCCCGGCGCTTTCGCGTGGTCGAGAACGACGACGGAGCGGCCGCGCTGGCCGGCGCGGATGGCGCACATCATGCCGGCGGCGCCCGCCCCCAAAATCAGCACGTCACATTTATCTGCCATCATTCCATCCGTTTCGTTTCCTTTCCTCTTTTCCAAGTGCCGCCGCTTGTCAATGGCGCTTTCCCCCTCGCCAATTGCCAAACTACGGTTATGATGGCGACAGTCGAAACACAGACCCGGTGATACATGCCCGCCAAGAAAACCATGCTCCGCCCGAAAAAACAGGCAACCATGGCAAAGAAGACCCCTCCCCTCGACCTTTCCTCCACCCGTGGCGTTTCCTCCTGGCGCGAAGCCGCGCAATGGCTGAGGGCGCGTGGGATAGAAGACATAGAATGCATCACGCCCGACCTTGCCGGCGTACCGCGCGGGAAAATGATGCCGACGGCGAAATTCACGGGCGATACCTCGCTTGCTCTACCCTCGGCGCTCTATCGCCACACGATATCGGGCGAATATCCCGATGAGACCGCCAATTTCCGCTACGAGCCGCGCGACAGCGATCTGAAGCTGGTGCCTGATCTTTCCACCCTCTCCGTCGTGCCCTGGGAAACCGACCCGACCGCGCAGGTGATCTGTGACGTGGTGGATGCGGAAGGCAATTTCGTGCCATACACGCCGCGCAACGTTTTGAAGAACGTGCTTTCGCTCTATACCGAAAAGGGCTGGAAGCCGGTGGTGGCACCGGAAATCGAATTCTACCTCGTCGCCATGAATGACGATCCGGACTATCCGCTGCATCCGCCAAAGGGTCGGTCGGGACGCTCCATCGTTGGAGGTCAAAGCTATTCCATCGCCGGCATCAACGAGTTCGACGAACTGATCGACGATATCTATCACTTCTCCGAAAAGCAGGGTCTGGAGATCGATACGCTCATCCATGAGGAAGGGCCGGCACAGCTGGAAATCAACCTGCGTCATGGCGATCCGATCGAGCTTGCCGACCAGGTGTTCCTGTTCAAGCGCACCATTCGCGAAGCCGCGCTGAAGCACGGCATCTATGCCACCTTCATGGCCAAGCCCATGCAGGGCCAGCCGGGTTCGGCCATGCACATCCACCAGTCGGTGGTAGAAATCGATAGCGGCCGCAACATCTTCTCCAATGAAGATGGCAGCCCTTCGAAAGAATTCTTCTCCTTTGTCGGCGGCATGCAGCGTTACGTTCCGAATGCGCTGGTCATGCTGGCGCCCTATGTGAATTCCTACCGCCGCCTGACGCCTGACATGGCCTGCCCGGTGAACAATGCCTGGGGTTACGACAACCGCACGACGGCCTTCCGCGTGCCGATTTCCGGCCCGCAGGCGCGGCGCGTCGAAAACCGCCTGCCGAGCTCGGACGCCAAC
This sequence comes from Agrobacterium sp. MS2, assembly GCF_003261015.1. NCBI lineage: Bacteria > Pseudomonadati > Pseudomonadota > Alphaproteobacteria > Hyphomicrobiales > Rhizobiaceae > Agrobacterium > Agrobacterium sp. MS2. Next base: position 41,223 of record NZ_QLNF01000084.1, read on the forward strand.
CCCTATCTGGCGCTCGCGGCCTCGCTCGGCTGCGGCTGGCTCGGCATCGTCAACAGCATCGAGCCGACCGAACCCACCGCCGATACTGCCAATGAGGGCTCTATCGACCTGCCGCGTGGCCTGCTTGAAGCGGTCGCCTTGCTGGAGGGCGAAGCACAGTTCGACCGGATCTTCGGTCACGAATTTGTCGGCCTTTATGCCGGTCTGAAGCGGGGGGAATTCGAGACCTTCATGCAGGTCATCAGCCCCTGGGAGCGCGAGTTCCTGCTTCTCAACGTGTGAGGAATCCCGAGCATGACATGGCAAAGCCCGATTGCGCCGGGACTATCCTGGTATCAGGCAACCGTCGGTGAGCGGCCGGACTATCCCGCGCTCGATGGGTCGAAGCAGGTGGATGTCGCGATCATCGGCGGTGGTTACACCGGTCTTCAGGCCGCCTGTAATCTCGCTGAAAACGGCGTCTCGGTCGCCCTCATCGAAGCGCATCGTTTTGGCGATGGTGCTTCCGGCCGAAATGGCGGCCAGTTCGGCACCGGCCAGCGCTCTTTCCCCGATGAGCTTGAGGAAGAGATTGGCTTCGAGCAATCGAAGCTGCTGTTCGACATCGCCGAAAACGCCAAAAATTATGTGCGCGATTTCGCAAGCAGCCGCGGCATCGACATGGATTATCTGCCGGGCCAACTCTATGTGGCGCACAAGGCAGGTTACGAGGACGACTATCGCCGCAGCGTCGATGCGATGAACAACCGCTACGGCTATCCGCATATTTCCTACATGGAGCGTGGCGAAGCGCGCAAACGCGTCGGCTCCACTCATTATTTCGGCGGCACCCGCGACACCGGCACCGGCCATATACACCCGCTTAAGCTGCTGGTCGGGCTTGCGAAAGCCGCGAAAGATGCGGGTGCTCAGATTTACGAGATGACGCCTGCGAAATCCATCCGGCAAGTGGGCGGCAAGACCATCATCGACACCCCTTTCGGCACCATCACTGCGCCACGGGTGTTGATTGCGACCAATGCCTATATCGGCAATCTGGAACCGATAACGGCAGCCCATATCATGCCGATCCGCTCCTTCATCGGCGCAACCGCACCGCTGGATGCCTTCCCCGGCATCATTCCAGACCGGGAGGCCGTGGCGGATTCACGGTTTGTGGTGCGTTACTTCCGCAAGACGGCCGATAACCGGCTGTTGTTCGGCGGCCGCGAAGCTTACACGGCAGATATGCCGCGGGATATTTCCAGCCATATCCGCCGGCAGATCGCGGAAATCTATCCCGAGCTGAAGGATATCGACATCACCCATTCCTGGGGCGGCTCCGTCGGCATTACCCTGCCGCGCAAGGTCTTCGTGCGTGAGGTCATGCCAGGTGTCACCTCCATCGGTGGATATTCAGGCCACGGCGTGATGCTGTCGAATTATTGCGGCAAGCTTTATGCCGATCTGGTGCTCGGCAAAAAGGACATGCTGGCGCCATTCGCGCGGCTGAAAGTGCCTGCCTTTCCGGGCGGAACGTCACTGCGCGCGCCGCTGCTTTTCCTGGCGCTTTCGTGGTTTGCATTGCGAGACAGGTTTTAGTCCAATGTTTACAGTCCATTACCGGCGGCAAGCACACCGGCAAAAGCAAAATTCATAATTTCACATAACTGAGTCTGGCATTTTTAAATCGATTAGATTATTGATGCCCCAACCCTTGAAGATCGAGAGAATCGATATGAGCAGTCAGATCATTCCTGTTGAACCTTTTGATTGTGTCGTTTTCGGCGGCACGGGCGATCTTGCCGAGCGCAAGCTTCTGCCGGCCCTTTATCACCGGCAGATCGAAGGGCAGTTCACGGAGCCGACCCGCATCATCGGTGCGTCGCGTTCGGTCATGACCCATGAGGAATATCGCAAATTCGCACAGGACGCCCTGAAGGAGCATCTGAAGGCCGGCGAGTATGACGACGCGCAGGTTGCCGTGTTCCTGAACAGGCTTTTCTACGTGCCCGTTGACGCCAAGGGCAACAATGGCTGGGACGTGCTGAAGAAGCTGCTGGACGAAGGTAAAGAGCGCGTGCGCGCTTTCTATCTCGCCGTCGCGCCCGGAATTTTCGGCGATATCGCCGACAAGATCCGCGAACACAAGCTCATCACCCGCTCGACCCGTATCGTCGTTGAAAAGCCGATCGGCCGCGACCTCGCCTCGGCGCAGGAACTCAACGACACCATCGGCCATGTCTTCAAGGAAGAGCAGATCTTCCGCATCGACCACTATCTCGGTAAGGAGACGGTGCAGAACCTGATGGCGCTGCGTTTCGCCAACGCGCTTTACGAGCCGCTGTGGAATTCCGCCCATATCGACCACGTGCAGATCACGGTTGCCGAGGCGGTCGGTCTCGAAGGTCGCGCCGGTTATTACGACAAGGCCGGCGCGTTGCGCGACATGGTGCAGAACCATATTCTCCAGCTGCTCTGCCTGGTCGCCATGGAGCCGCCGGCTTCCATGAACGCCGAAGCCGTGCGCGACGAAAAGTTGAAGGTTCTGCGTTCGCTGAAGCCGATCGACACCAGCAACGTCGAAAAGCTGACGGTTCGCGGCCAGTACCGCGCCGGCGCTTCCGCAGGTGGCCCGGTCAAGGGCTATCTGGAAGAGCTGGAAGGCGGCGTTTCCAACACCGAAACCTTCGTCGCCATCAAGGCTGAGATCGCCAACTGGCGCTGGGCGGGCGTTCCCTTCTACATCCGCACGGGAAAACGCCTCGCGACCCGCGTTTCGGAAATCGTCGTCACCTTCAAGCAGATCCCGCATTCGATCTTCGACGACGCGGCCGGCAAGATCGAGGCCAACAAGCTGGTCATTCGTCTGCAGCCGGATGAAGGCGTCAAGCAGTCGCTCCTCATCAAGGACCCCGGTCCGGGCGGCATGCGCCTGCGCCAGGTGTCGCTGGACATGAGCTTTGCCGAAGCCTTCAACGTGCGCAGCCCCGACGCCTATGAGCGCCTGCTGATGGATACCATCCGGTCCAACCAGACGCTGTTCATGCGCCGCGACGAGGTCGAGGCCGCATGGGACTGGATTGACCCAATTCTCAAGAGCTGGGAAGAGCTTGGTCAGGGCGTGCAGGGTTACACGGCAGGAACCTGGGGGCCGAGCGGCTCGATCGCACTGATCGAGCGTGACGGTCGTACCTGGCACGATGCCGACTGAGGGCGCACGGATGAGCGAAACAATCCACGCCTTCGATAGCGCCTCCGATCTTGCCAATACGCTTGCGGCTGATGTCGCCCAGCGGCTCGACGCGGCAACCAAGGAACGGGGGACCGCAAGCATCGCGGTCTCTGGCGGCTCTACACCGAAGCTGTTCTTTCAGGCGCTTTCCCAGCACGATCTCGATTGGCCCAATATCAGCGTGACGCTGGTGGACGAGCGTTTCGTGCCGCCGGAAAGCGATCGCTCCAATCATCGTCTCGTCGCCGAGAATCTTCTGCAAAACAAGGCGAAGGCGGCTTATTTCGTGCCGCTGTTCCAGCCGGCGGCCTCGCCGGAGGATGCGGCAACGCTTGCGACCGTCAAGACCGAAGCGATCTGCGATCCCTTCGATGTTGTCATTCTCGGTATGGGAACGGATGGCCACACGGCCTCGTTCTTTCCCGGTGGAGACAATCTCTACGAAGCGCTTGATCTCGATGAGCCGCGCGGCGTTTTGACCATGGCGGCCGAGAATGCCGGCGAGGAACGGTTGACCTTCAACTTCTCCAGCCTGCACGATGCCGGTTTCCTGGTGCTGCATATCGAAGGCGCCGCCAAGAAGGCGACGCTGGAGAAGGCGCAGTCGGGCGAGGATGAGGAAGAAATGCCCGTCCGTGCCGTGCTGAACCGGGCAGAAACGCCAGTGGATATTTACTGGGCGCCATAAGCCGACGCGACGGCCGCTCCTGCGGTCCGCGACAAGCGCCCCGAAGACATGAAGACTGAAACACGACAACCGGCATTCGCCTCCCGGAACGCCGGCTGTCGACCAACGAACAGGATGAACGCCCATGTCCGCCGATTCCCGCATTCAGGCCATCACCGCCCGCATCGTCGAACGTTCCAAGCCCTATCGCGAGACCTATCTCGAGCGGCTGCGGCTGCAGGTCTCAAAAGGCGTTCACCGTTCCGTGCTTTCCTGCGGCAATCTTGCACACGGGTTTGCGGTCTGTTCCCCCGCCGACAAGGACATCCTTGCCGGCGACCGGGTTCCCAATCTCGGCATCATCACCGCCTATAACGACATGCTCTCGGCGCACCAGCCCTATGAGACCTTCCCGGCCATCATCCGCGATGCAGCCAAGGAAGCGGGCGGTATCGCTCAGGTTGCCGGCGCCGTACCTGCGATGTGTGACGGCGTCACCCAGGGGCAGCCCGGCATGGAGCTTTCGCTGTTTTCCCGCGATGCCATCGCCATGGCTGCGGGGATCGGCCTCTCGCACAACATGTTCGATGCCGCCCTCTATCTTGGCGTCTGCGACAAGATCGTGCCCGGCCTCGTGATCGCCGCACTCGCCTTCGGTCACCTGCCCGCGGTCTTCATTCCTGCCGGTCCGATGACATCAGGCCTCCCGAATGACGAGAAGTCGCGTATTCGCCAGCTTTACGCCGAAGGCAAGGTCGGTCGCGCCGAGCTGCTGGAAGCGGAATCCAAATCTTACCACGGTCCCGGCACCTGCACCTTCTACGGCACCGCCAATTCCAACCAGATGCTGATGGAGATCATGGGCTTTCATATGCCTGGCTCCTCCTTCATCAATCCCGGCACGCCATTGCGTGACGCGCTGACCCGCGAGGCTACCAAGAGAGCGCTCGCCATCACCGCGCAGGGCAACGAATTCACCCCCGCCGGCGAGATGATCGACGAACGATCCATCGTCAACGGCGTCGTGGGTCTGCATGCGACCGGTGGTTCCACCAATCACACCATGCATCTGATCGCCATGGCGCGCGCCGCAGGCATCATCCTCACATGGCAGGATATTTCTGATCTCTCTGACATCGTGCCGCTGCTGGCCCGCGTTTATCCCAACGGGCTGGCCGATGTGAACCATTTCCACGCTGCAGGCGGCATGGGCTTCCTCATCAAGCAGCTCCTGAAACAAGGCTTCGTGCATGACGACGTGCGCACCGTCTTCGGACAGGGTCTGGCCGCCTACACCGTGGATGCACTACTGGACGAGAAGGGCGCGGTCACCCGCCAGCCCTCCCCTGAACAGAGCCACGATCCGAAGGTTCTTTCCAGCATCGAAACACCGTTCCAGCCCACCGGCGGCCTGAAGATGCTGACCGGCAATCTCGGCAAATCCGTCATCAAGATTTCCGCCGTCAAGCCGGAGCGCCATATCATCGAAGCACCCGCGATTGTTTTCCACGACCAGCAGGAGCTTCAGGACGCCTTCAAGGAAGGCAAGCTTAACCGCGACTTCATTGCGGTCGTCCGCTTCCAGGGGCCGAAGGCGAATGGCATGCCTGAGCTGCACCGCCTGACGCCGCCGCTCGGCGTCCTGCAGGACCGCGGCTTCAAGGTGGCGCTTGTGACGGACGGGCGCATGTCCGGCGCATCCGGCAAGGTACCGGCCGCGATCCATGTTACGCCTGAGGCTTCCGATTGCGGGCCGATCTCGCTCATCCGCGATGGCGATATCATCCGTCTCGACGCCGTTTCCGGATCGCTCGAAGTGCTGGTGTCCGCCGCCGAACTGTCAAAACGCGAACCGGCGCGCGCTGATCTCTCCGGCAATGAATGGGGCATGGGCCGCGAACTTTTCGCCCCCTTCCGCCGTAATGCCGGTCCTGCCGATCAAGGTGCCAGCGTCCTGTTTCATTGATTTCCAAAAGGCGAAGGCTGGATGCGGCTTTCGCCTTTAAACCCCGCTCTGCGGCATCGTCACACCGCACTTTCACGCCCGGGACGGGCGGACGCAGAAACAGCTTTATTTCCCATGCCTTAAACGCCAAACTTGTCATGCGGCTGTGATGATCGCCTCTTAAGGCGTTCCCGACCAGCCGTGGGATGACGGCGCAGTTTCGGATAATGGGGCATGACATGACGATTTTTTCAAGCAACCGCCGCGATGTGCTGAAGCTTATGGCGGGCACCGCCATGCTGCCACTGATGGTAGCGGCCATGCCGGCAGCGGCGCAGGATGTAGCCCTGCGTGCCATCGTCATCTCCGATCTGCATTCGGCCTATGAGCGTATCGGCCAGCTTCTCGGGGCCATCGAAACGCGTATCGCGGCCGACAAGGCGCCCCACATCATCCTGCTAAATGGCGACCTTTTCGAACTCGGCAACGCGGTGGCCACACGTTCGGCCGGCGAAATCGAATGGACCTTCCTTGCGGCGCTCGCCAAGCTTGCCCCCACGGTCATCAATATCGGCAATCATGAGCCCGATATTGACAATGACCTCGCCAATTTCGTCAGCCGTGCTCAAGCCCTCGGCATCACCGTGCTTTCCAACATCATCGACAAGCGAAGCGGCAACCCCTATGCGCCGTCCAGTGCCGCGGTGAAGGCCGGCGAACGGGCGGTCATCGTCGCGGGCCTCGCGACCAATGCGATCAATACCTATCCGAAGGCGACGCGCGAGATGCTGGACATTCCTCAGCCGGTGGAATGGGCGAAGGCCAATCTGCCCGAAATCGTCAAAGCGGATGCGATCAATATTGTTCTGAGCCACGCCGGCGTTGTCGCCGACCGCGATATTCTGCCGGTGCTGCCTGACGGCACGCTGCTGGTGGGCGGCCATGATCACCTTAATTTCGTGCACGAAGAGGGCGCGACGCGTTATGTCCACACCGGCTCCTGGTGCACCTCCATGACGGTCGCGACAATTACCGGTCCCGGCAAGGCCGCCGCCATTGAGACGGTCACCATCGATCGTGATGCTCCCGCCTCGCCGGCTCTCAAGACCCTCATCGAGCAGACGCTTGAAAAGCACCTGACCGCAGAAGAACGGGAAGTTGTCGGCAAGGCCGCCAAGGCGATGACCGTCGACGAAGCAGGGCGCCATGTGGCGCATCTGATCGCCGCGAAGACCGGCGCCGATGTCGGTTTCATCGGCCACACCTCTTTCGGCGCAGGCCTGCCTGCAGGCGATATTCGCCGTTATGATTTCAACGCCTCGCTGCGCTTCGACGGTAAGCTGATGGTGACCGAAGTGGACAGCGAGACGCTCGTCCAAATCCTAAAGCGATGCAATCAGGACAGCAACATTCCGCTCGCCGCACGCACGGGCGACTATCTCTACGCCATGCCGGAAAAGCCGGAGAAGAAAGGCCGTTACAAACTGGTCTGCAACGACTGGTCCGCTACCAACCAGAAATCCTATTTCGGCCGCAGCGATCTCGCCTTCATCGAAGTGCCGGATGTGAAGCTGAAGCAGACCGTTCTGGGCGGGCTTTCCTAAAGCCGCAAATCGTCAGGGTCTTAGAACGACCGGATATCCAGCTTTCGGTCCTTGTGGGCCGGGTGCGTGCTGAATACGAAAATTCGATCCAGCTCCTTCTGCGTCAGCATACGCAGGAAACGGACATGGATGGTGTTGTTGGCGTTGACGCGCAACATCACGCAGCCGATCTTGGTAATGCGGGCATCGGGGATATCGAGATAGAACTGGTTCGGCAGGTTGTACTTGGTCAGTAGCGCCAGCACGGCCTCTGTCTGGGAGATGCGAATGACGTCGCAGCGGCGTGCCGCCATGTGCATCACGGCCTTTTCGGTATATTCGATGCGCGCCGCGTTCATGGTGTCTTCCATGCGGAACCGGCTTTCGCGGTCATACATGAAGGACTCTTCCTTGCTCAGATAATGATTTCTGATGACACCCGCACCGCTCTGCACGCCCGAACTCCCAATGCTTATCAATAGGACGAGACTAGGCCATAGTCTTTAACAATTCATATCAGCGTCAGCTTAAACAGGACGGAAGCGGGACATTTCCGACGTTTTTCCACACGGCTGATAACCAGTAAAAAGCCCCGGAACGGACAGTTCCGGGGCTTGTTTCAGTATCGCCACCGTTTACTTGCGGTAGGCTTTGCCTTCCGCATCGAAAAGATGAAGCTTCTCCTGCAGGGCGGAAAAGCGCAGGGTTTCACCCTTACCCACGGAAACAATGCCCGGCACCTTTACGATGATCGGCTCCTGGCCCTTGGGCGCTTCGAGATAAAGCAGGGTCACCTCACCCAAGGCCTCCACGATCGCGACTTTTCCCTCGAATAGATAGTCGTCGTCCGTCGCGATGCTCAGGTCTTCCGGCCGAACGCCAAAGCTTGCGGCCTTGCCCTGCTCAGATGCGGATGTGGGAACATCGACGACCAATGTCTTGCCGCCGGCAAGTTCGATGGAGGTCCGTTCACCCGTGCCGGTCACTTTCGCACCGATAATATTCATGGCGGGCGAGCCGATGAAACGCGCCACGAAAAGATTGGCCGGCCTCTCATAAAGCTCGAGCGGCGCGCCGACCTGCTCCACCCGCCCCGCGTTCAAAACGACGATGCGGTCAGCGAGCGTCATCGCCTCCACCTGGTCGTGGGTAACGTAGATCATCGTTGTATCGGCCATCTGCTCGTTGAGCTTGGCGATTTCGATGCGCGTGGCGACACGCAGAGCCGCATCGAGGTTCGAGAGCGGCTCATCGAACAGGAAGACCTTGGGGTTGCGGCAGATCGCGCGACCGATGGCGACACGCTGACGCTGGCCGCCGGACAGCGCCTTTGGCAATCGCTCCAGATATTGCGTGAGCTGCAGGATTTCGGCGGCGGCGCGAACGCGGCGGTCGATCTCCTGCTTGCTTTCCCTGGCAATCTTCATGCCGAAGGCCATGTTGTCGTAGACAGTCATGTGCGGATAAAGGGCATAGGACTGGAACACCATGGCGATGCCCCGGCGCGAAGGCGGGATTTCGTTGACAAGCTGGCCGTCAATATACATCTCGCCGCCGGTAATTTCCTCCAGCCCGGCGATCATGCGCAGCAGGGTCGATTTTCCGCAGCCGGAGGGGCCAACAAAAACGATGAATTCGCCCTGTTCGATATCGAGATCGATGCCGTGCAGCACCTTCACCTGTCCGTATGATTTACGGATATCCTTGAGAACGAGACTTGTCATGGGTGTTCCTCCCTCATCTGTCAGGCGTAACGGGCGAAGAAAGCGCCCCATGCCGGAAGTTCGACGCTTCTGCCCTTCAGTCCGCTTGCAAAGCCATGGCCTTCAAGAACCTCCCAGTTCCCTTCCGGCAGCGTGGCCTCTGCCGGCGTCGCTGACAAGTTAAAGACGCAAAGAACGGTTTCGTTGCCCAGCTTGCGGGTATAGCTCAACACCTCACCCTGCACGGGCTGAAATTCGATGCCGCCCTTTGCGAAAGCCGGATGCTGCCTGCGGAACGCGAGGAAGCGGCGGTAATGCTCCAGCACCGAAGCCTCATTGCCCTGTTGGGCGCTGACGGCACGCTGCTTGTGCTCAGCGGGAATGGGCAGCCACGTTTTGTCGGCCGTCGAGAAACCGGCCTGCGCATGGCCGGCGTCCCATACCATCGGCGTACGGCAACCGTCGCGGCCCTTGAATTCAGGCCAGAACTGAATGCCGTAAGGATCCTGCAAATCTTCGAAAGCGATATCGGCTTCGGTGAGGCCGAGTTCTTCGCCCTCATAGATGCAGACGGAACCGCGCTGGGTCATGAGAAGTGCCGACAGTACCTTCGCGAAAGCATCCTTGTCCTCGACATGCTCGCCCCAGCGGCTGACATGGCGCACGACATCATGGTTGGAGAAAGCCCAGCAGGCCCAGCCTTCCGGTGCAGCTCTCGCAAAATCCGCCTGTACATCGGCAACACGCTGCGGGGTCAGCGCATCGGGCGCGAGGAATTCAAAGGCGTAGCACATCTGCATCTTGTCATCGCCGGACGTATATTCGCCGACGATTTCGAGGCCACGCTGGCTGTCGCCCACTTCGCCGACGGCGGCGATATCAGGGAATTCGTCCAGTACGGCGCGGAAGCGCTTCAGGAAGGCGATGTTTTCCGGGCGGTTCTTGTCGTAGAGATGCTCCTGGAAGTTATAGGGATTGACCGCAGGCGCGGTGGAGGCATTGCGCCGTTCCGGCGCCAGCGCCGGATTATCGCGCAGCTCAAGGTCGTGGAAATAGAAGTTGATGGTGTCGAGGCGGAAACCATCGACGCCGCGCTTCAGCCAGAAGCGTGTGATATTCAGCAGCTCTTCTTGCACTTCCGGATTATGCAGGTTGAGGTCCGGCTGCGAGGTCAGAAAGTTGTGCATGTAATATTGCATGCGGGTCGGATCCCACTGCCAGCCCGAGCCGCCGAAAATCGACAGCCAGTTGTTGGGCGGCGTGCCATCCGGCTTGCTGTCCGACCAGACATACCAATCCGCTTTCGGATTGTTGCGGCTGGCGCGGCTTTCCACGAACCATGGATGCTGGTCCGAGGTGTGCGACAGAACGAGATCGATCATGACGCGGATGCCGAGACGGTGGGCTTCGGCGATCAGCCCGTCGAAATCGGCGAGCGTGCCGAACATCGGATCGACATCCACATAATTCGAGACGTCGTATCCAAAATCCTTCATCGGCGAGGTGAAGAAGGGCGAAATCCAGATCGCATCGGCACCGAGGCCTGCGATGTGATGGAGGCGATCGGTAATACCCTTGAGATCGCCGATGCCGTCGCCATTGGAGTCCTGATAGGAGCGCGGATAAATCTGATAGATAACAGCGCCGCGCCACCAGTCCTTGTTGGGCGTCAAAGCGGAAGTCACCGAAGCGGTCATAGAAGTGTCCTGTGTGGTATGGGCGTTCATGGAATGATCAGCCTCCCTTGACGGAGCCTGCCAGCAGGCCACGCACGAGATAACGTTGAAGAGCGAAGAAGACGCCGAGCGGCACGACGATGGTGACGAAGGCCGAGGCAGTGAGAATTTCCCAGTTGCCGCCGCGCGAACCGAGCAGCGCGTTAAGCGCGCCTGTCAGCACCAGCTCGTCCTTCTGCGTGCCGAGGAAGACCATGGCGACGAGAAGGTCGTTCCAGGTCCAAAGGAACTGGAAGATGGCGAAGGAAGCGAGTGCCGGGAAAGAGAGCGGCAGGATGATCTTGACGAAGATTTCGAAATCGCTTGCGCCATCGACACGGGCGCTTTCGATGATCTCTTTCGGCAGGCCGGAAATATAGTTGCGCAGCAGATAGATGGCGAGCGGCAGGCCGAAAGCGGTATGCGCCAGCCAGATACCGGCATAGGTCTTGGACGGCACGCCGAAGATGGTGCCAATTTCATTGTACAGTCTCAGAAGCGGGATCAGCGACATCTGCAACGGCACGACGATCAGGCCCACCACCATGGCGATCAGCAGATTGCGGCCGGAAAAGTTCATCCATGACAGGGCATAGGCGGCAAAGGCGGCGATGAGGATGGGGATGACGGTTGCAGGTACGGCGACCGTCAGCGAGTTGACGAAGGACTGGCCGATGCCTTCCGATGTTAGAACCGTACGGTAGTTGTCGAGAGTGAAGACGGGCGGCGTTGCGACAGAGATGTAGACGCGCTTGCCGCGCGAACCCTCGAAGCTTGCGGCTTTGCTATATTCGTAAGTGCCGTCTTCATTGATAAGCAGCGTCTCGCCATCGCCGATGTCAGCGGCTTCACCTGCCTTGAAAGCTGTCGGCTCCTGCACGCGCACGCCGAAGGCCGCAACCTTTCCGCCCTGGCCGTTTTCGAAGACATTGCCTGATATGACGTAGCGGCTGCCATCCTGCTTCTGAGCCGAGGCATCGGCCAGACGAACGGCTTGCGTTTGTTCGGAGCTCGAAAAAGCGGTCCACCAGCCCGACACCGTGATCTGATCCTTGTCGCGCAGCGAACTCACGAGAATGCCGAGCGTTGGCAAGAGCCAGAGCAGCACGACGATCAGAACGCTGGCGTGAACGATGAGCCGCGGCAGGCCGACGCGGCGGAGGCGTTTGACAATATCCATCTCAGCGGCCCTCCATCTCGCGGTTTGCCTGGCGGATGTTCCAGACCATGATCGGGGTGACGGCCGCCATGATGATGAGCGCGATAACAGCACTTCGGCCGCTATCACCGCCGCCGCGGAACATCCAGTCGAACATGAGATTGGCCAGAACCATGGTGTTCCATTGCCCGTTGGTCATGGTCAGCACGATATCGAAGACCTTCAGCACGAGAATGGTGATCGTCGTCCAGACGACGGCGATAGTGCCCCAGATCTGCGGAACCATGATCTTCCAGAAGATCTGCCAGCCATTGGCGCCATCGATGACAGCCGCCTCGATGGTCTCTTCCGGAATACCGCGCAACGCCGCAGAGAGGATGACCATGGCGAACCCGGTCTGAATCCAGATGAGGATGACCATCAGGAAGAAGTTGTTCCAGAAGGGCATGGAAATCCAGACCTGCGGATTACCACCGAAAAACTCGACGATGGCGTTCAGCAGGCCGATCTGCACCTGACCTTCGGCGCGGTATTCATAGATGAACTTCCAGATGACGGAAGCGCCGACGAAGGAGATCGCCATCGGCATGAAGACGATGGACTTGGCGATGTTGCCCCACCAGATGCGGTCCGTCATGACCGCGATAACGAGGCCGAAGAAGGTGCAGGCGGCCGGCACGACGGCGAGCCAGAGAATGTTGTTGAAGATCGACTGACGGAAACCGGCGTCGAAAAACGCCCAGCGATAATTGGCGAGACCGACGAATTCGCTGCCGGTGCGGTCGTAGAAGGAGAGGATCAGCGTCGCGATGACGGGATACACAAGATAGACGAGCAACAGGATCAGCGCCGGGCCGATGAACAGCCAAGGCCGGACGGCGGCGCGGCGGTTTAAGTTGCGGGATGCGTGAATGACGTCTCCCGAGCGGACGGGAAAGATTGCCTGCAACGCCTTATCGGATAGCCAGTAATAGGCAGCACAGGCAAAAACGCCCGCTACCATAACGCCGATGGCGGACACCAGTTGTTGAGCCATGTTCCCTCCCTGATCCTCTCCGCGCCGCGTTGATTTATGCAGCTGTCGGGCCGTTCCTGCGGAAGAGGCCCGGCAGCGAGCCGCCAGGCCTCGTCTTAATCCGTGTTACTTCAGGCCGTCCCAGGCCTTCTGGATATCGGCGGCGACCTGATCGGCAGACTTGCCACCGACAAAATCGATCATGCCGGTCCAGAAAGCGCCGGCGCCGATCTTGCCGGGCATCAGGTCGGAACCGTCAAAACCGAAGGTCGTCGCCGTGGTCAGGATTTCACCCTGACGCTTCATCTGCTCATTGGCATAGGTTTCGACATTCACACCCTTGTACGGCGTCAGGAAGCTGGACTGCGCCATCCACACTTCGTGGGCGATCGGCGTCTGCAGGAATTGTACGAATGCCTTAGCAGCGGGCGCTTCCTTAGTGATGGTGACGAGCGTGCCGGCACCGAGAACCGGCTTGCCGAGGTCCGGCTTTGAGGCATAGGTCGGCATGTAGAAGAAATCCGCATCCGTTCCGACCTTGGTGCCCTCAGGGAAGAACGAGGGAATGAACGATGCCTGATGGTGCAGGTAGCACTTCGGCGGAATGTCGAAGAGGCCCTTGGGGCTGTCGCGGAAGTCGGTGGAGGCTACGGCCGCAACGCCGCCACTCACATATTTCTCGTTCTTGGCAAATTTGCCGAACTCGTTGATCGCCTCGACCACGGCCGGATCGGTGAATTTCACCTCGTTGGTCGTCCACTTCTGGTAGACATCCAGCGGCTGCGTGCGCAGCATCAGGTCTTCCACCCAGTCGGTTGCCGGCCACCCGGTCGCACCACCGGAGCCGAGACCAATGCACCAGGGCGTGCCGCCATCAGCGACGATCTGATCGGTGAGCTTGAGCAGGTCTTCCATGCTCTCGGGAACTTTATATCCCGCTTCCTCGAAATTCTCGGGAACATACCAGACGAGCGACTTCACGTCGGCCTTGAAGGGGAAAGCGAAATAGGCCTTGTTGCCGTCCTTGCCCTTATAACTGCCGAGATCGACCCAGGATTTACCCGCGCCGTAATTTTCCTCGACCCATTTGGCCGTGTCGTCGCCGAGCGGCACAAGAAAACCCTTGGCGGCGAGATCGGCAAGAAGGCCAGGCTGCGGCAAAATGGCAATATTGGGCGGCGAGCCGGCCTGTGTGTCGATAACGATCTGCTGCTCGTAGTTTTCCGACGAGGAATAACGGACATTCACGCCCGTCGCGTCAGCGAAATAGGCGAGAACGGACTGGAACAATGCCTCGTCCTCACCACGCCACGGGCCGAAAATCGTCAGCGTCTGGCCTTTAAGGTCAGCATGGGCCGCCTTGAAGTCTTCGTAGCTTTTCCAGTTGAACTTGGCGTCCTGGCCCGGCGCGAATTTCAGATCGGCGGCAAAGGCCGAACCCGACAGCAGCACGATTGAAGCAGCCGTCGCCAAAAGGGTCTTCCGCATGTGATTTACCTCCCATCACATAAAAGGCTCAAAGCGTCCTCTCCAATCAAAGCGCTTTGGCTGCCTATTCATCTCATTGTCATCAAGATGGAGTCAAGAGGCTCTTTATTCGGAAACGCTGCCTAACCTTCCAAATAGTCATATTGATTTAGGAAGGCGGCTATCATTTTCGATTGAGAAAAGCGGACAGGGCTGTTAAAAATCTAAAGCGCTTTGGGAAAATGAGGAGGGGCTTTTGGCCTTTTCCGGGCGCGCGCATGGAGGAATGACAGACATGAACCTGAAACAGCTGTCGCAACTGCTGGGCATTTCGCAGACGACCATCAGCAGGGCGCTCAACGGCTATCCCGAGGTCAGCGCGGAAACGCGCCGCCGCGTCATGGAAGCCGCGGAGAAGACGGGATATCGCCCTAATGCCGCGGCACAGCGGCTGGCAACCGGCAAGGTCGGCTCCATTGGGCTCGTGATGCCGATTGGCGAACATCACCGTTCGGATGTGCATTTCGGCGAATTCCTGAGCGGTCTTGGCGAGGAAGCCTCGCGCAGCGGCTTTCATCTCGTCATCATGCCCACCGAGCCGGAAAAGGAACGCGAAGCCCTTCGCGGGCTCGCCGCTAGCGGCAGCGTCGACGGCATCTATCTCGCTTATATGAAGAATAACGATCCACGCATCGCCATGATGCAGTCGCTTTCCCTGCCCTTCCTCGTGCATGGCCGCTCCATCGGCGTGGAGGAGGATTATCCCTATCTCGACGTGGACAATGAAGGCGCCTTCCGTGATGCGACCCAGCTTCTGCTTCAGCTTGGCCATACGCGCATCGGGCTGCTGAACGGTCCGGAAGGCTATGATTTCACCTACCGGCGCTGTCTTGGGGTGGAAAAGGCGCTGGCGGCAAACGGCCTGGCCTTGCACGCAAGCAATAAGAGACACGGCAGCATGACCGACGAGGAAGGTTATCTCGGCATGGAGGCCCTGCTTTCACGCCCCGAGAAACCGACCGCCATTCTCTGTGCCAGTACCGCGCTTGCACTTGGCGCGATCCGCTCGCTCAACCAGCGAGGCCTGAAACCCGGCAAGGATATTTCCCTCATCGCCCATGACGATGTGCTGCCGCTTTTGAAACCCGATAATTTTTCCGTGCCGCTCACCACCACGCGCTCGTCGCTGAGAGCGGCAGGCGTCCGCGTGGGCCAGCGCCTGATCAATCGTATCAAGAACGACCAGACGGAGCCGTATCAGGAACTCTGGAAGGCGGAACTGGTGGTCCGCGCCTCGACGGGGCCGGCTCCGAAAGCGTAGCCGGCCGTTTCAACGCCTAGAACTTCGGCGCCGCCAGGCCTTCGGCGCGATGAGCGGCGATGACGGTGTTGGCCATCAGCATCGCGATCGTCATCGGGCCGACACCACCGGGAACAGGGGTGATGGCCGCGGCAACGGCGCTTGCTTCATCATAGGCGACGTCGCCCACCAGCTTCGACTTGCCTTCACCCTTTTCGGGTGCGGGAATGCGGTTGATGCCGACGTCGATGACGGTCGCGCCGGATTTCACCCAGTCACCCTTCACCATCGCCGCGCGGCCAACCGCCGCCACCAGAATATCCGCCGTCTTGCAGATGCCGGCCAGATCCTTGGTGCGCGAATGCGCCATCGTCACAGTGGCGTTGGCATTGAGCAGAAGCTGGCCCATGGGCTTGCCGAACAGGTTGGAGCGGCCGATGACAACGGCGTTCAGGCCGGAAAGGTCGTCTCCGTGAATGCCGCGCACCAGAAGCATGGCGCCTGCGGGCGTGCAGGAAATGAGACCGGTGGCAAGATCGCCGGTCGCGAGCTTGCCGGCATTCAGCACGCTCAGGCCATCCACGTCCTTCTCAGGCAGGATCGATTGGATTATCTCGTCTGAATTGAAATGTTTCGGCAGCGGCAGCTGAACCAGAATGCCGTGGATGGAGGCATCGGCGTTCAATTCGCCGACCAGCTTCAGGAGGTCAGCCTGTGTGGTCTCCTCCGGCAGCGTGTGCTGGATGGAATTGAACCCGCATTGCTTGGCCATCTTGCTCTTGGAGTTCACATAAGCGTGGCTGGCCGGATCATTACCGACGATGACGACCGCGAGACCGGGCTTGACGCCCTTTTTCGCCTCAAGCGCTTCTGCCGATGCGCGGACCGCCTCCGTTACCGAGGCCGCCTTCGCCTTCCCGTCAATCACAACTGCCATGCGTCCTGCTCCTCATGGGTTACGTAGGCTCCGTATGGTGCCCCCGTCGCAGGAATGCAAGCTAAAATGCGGCGTTTTCAGGCGGTTTTGCGGTAGTCTTCTTGGTGGTCGGCATAATCGACGAGACGCTCCCTCAGAAGCGCCAATTCCCGTCGCAATTCCATCAGCTCCTCCGCTTCCGCCTGGGCATGATCGGCGTGGCCGGCAAGCGCATCAGCCAGCAGCGGCGGCAGCGCGGACGGTGCCTGACCGGCGATCCCAACCGTGCGGTTGCCCATCAGAACCTGCCTTACACGCTCGTCGAGCGGCATGCGCTCATCGTCGTTAACCGCACCGCCGTAATAATCGGCGAAGCTCTCCTCGTCGTGGCCAGCATCCAAGCCGGCCGTTTCGGCATCAGGAGATTGCAGATCGTCAAACACAGCCGGTTCGATTGGCTCGAATTCGGAAAATTGCGCGGGTTCCTCCTCGGGGAGCCGGATTGCCGCTTCCGGTTCGAAGGCGGAGGCATCCTGCTCTTCCTCGTCAGGGCGACGGTACGTCAGAAGATAGAGACTGCCCAGCAATCCGATCAGGCCGCCGCCGCCCGCCATCATGGCGGCCTGGGCAAGATCACGCGATAGCTCTCCCGGACCTGCCTTTTTCGCGAGGCGGGTCTCAAGGGCAGGCGTCGCAGCAGAGGAGAGATCGCGGCGTTCGCTCGCCTCCAGATAGGTGTTTCTCGCCGTTTCGAGCTCCCCCTGCAGTCTGGAGAACTCTCCCGGAGCAACACCGAGACCATTCAGGCGATCAAGGTTCTTTTTCCGCTCGGCTTCAGCATCGGCGATTTCCTCAGCGATGCGCTTCTCGTCCGCTCGCAGTGCATCGAGCAGTTGGCGCAATGCTGGAGCAGCGAGTGCCTGTACGGCATCCACCGCGTTCCGGGCGGCGATGTGTCGGGGATGTTTCGGGCCGTAATCGACCGAGATGCTGGAAAGCGCCATACTGGCGGCGGCATGTTTCTGCCTGATATCCTCGAGTGCAGAAAAGGCGATGCCGGAAGGAAGCGGTTTGGAGAACAGATCGTTGGGTTTCAGGGCCGAAGCCGCCGCCAGATCCGCCTGCAGCGACTGCTGTTGTCGGGTCGCCGCGGTGATTCTGTCGTTCACGTCACGCAATTGCTGCTCGAGCTGCTGCACCTCGGTCACCGCATCGCCATGGCGCATCTGGAAACCGCTTAGCGCCGCCTCGGCCTCGTCCATCCTTGTCCGCGCCCGCTCCATCTCCCGCATAGCGGGCATCATGGTGCCGGCCTTGCCGTCCGCCATGATACGCATCGAAAGATAGTCGGTAAGCCGCATGGCCGCTTCTGGCGTCGCAGCCCTCGAAGTCACGATCAGCGTCGTCTCGTCGGGCGACAGTTCAAGCCCTATCCCATCTCCCACCGCGCCGTTAAGCGCCTCACGCGGGGAGAGCGGACGCGCATCCGCGCCGGTCAGAAGATCGACAAGCAGGTGAAATTCACCCTGTTTGCGAACGCCGACCAGATCGGCAGGCTTCAGCTTGAGATCGCTGCTGATCCGGTCCAGCCCGCGAGGTGAAAGCAGGGTGCGCCGCGCCATCGCCAGAAAGCGGGTCGCATCTGGTGCATCATAAGCGGTCTGTGATACCTCGATCTGCGCCTGCGAAACATAGCCGCGAAAACCGGAATCAACGAGCAGCAGCGGAAGGGCTGCGCCGGTTACCGTGGCGGCCGCAATGCATCCGGCGGTCAAAAGCCGAAGACAATGCCTGCGCCACTGCGACGCGGGCGCGGCAATCTCATCCCCTTCCGGGCGGGTCGCCGTCATATCTGGACTGTGATCAACCATCTGAAGCCGTCTGCCACCTTCACCGCCGCCCGCGGACGGACAGCTGTCAAAACCTTACGAGAGGTTAAAGGATCGTGGCAAACAAATGGTTAACGGACCTTCGCCGAACTCGCCTCAGCCCTTGCCAAGGGCGATATGCCAGGGTTCGGCGCAAAGGCTGTAAAGCCAGCTCATATGCAGCCTGCGGAAGATTTCAGGCATGCCTGCCACTTCGGACGATAATATCTTGAAAAGCGGCCCGACTGCGATGGCGACTCGCGCGTCCTCGCGGTTGACGGTGCGATGCAGCCACATCTCCTGATTTTCCTTCGTCATTCCCGCCAGCAGCATATCCACTTTCACGCCGGACGTCTCGCCGCTCAGCATGACGAAGTCGTGCCAGGGCGCATGGCTACGCAGCTTCGTAAGAACGACACCGAGCTGGGCTGCATCGTCACCCGCAACGCCGATCCGTTTCGGTACTGCCATATAGGTGAGAAGCGCCATGACAAAGGCGACGCCATCGATCACGACCGGCAGAGGCTCACCATGTGCGCGCCGCGCGGCAGCGTTCAACGCCTTGCCCTGCGGGAAAAGCAGGCAGCTTTCGAGGACCTGCCGATAGCCGATGTCCTTGAGTGAAAGCTTTGCCTTTTCAAGGGAGAGAAATGAGAGCGACGTGTGGCCCTCAGAGGCGGAAGCCCTGTCGCTCACATGTTCCAGCGCTGCGTTCCAGTCGAGGTCGCAGAAGTGCAGCCCGTAAATGTCCCGCTGCTGTCCCGGTCGTGCAAAACCCGTCGTTACGTTCATACCCAGCCCCCGATGCAAGCCCCGCCCGTCACGCGCAGGTTTCTGCGGGTTCGCGGTTCATGGACCGTTTATACATGTGCTGGTTGAATTTACGCTGAAAGCAATCAATAGAATTCCAAGGCCGACGCAAAGGAATGATTAACCACGTGGATCACGCGACCGTCCCTTGCCTCTGGCCATGCCGAAGGCACGAAGCGGGGCGGCGCTATCAGTGGCCTGGCGCGGCGGCCGCTTCCTTGCCGGCGTCGGCTTTTTCACCTTCGACGATCTTGATGGAACGGGGTGTTCCATTCCCGTTCTGCTCACGAATGTCGGCTTTGGACAGATAATCGAGTTGCTCGATCAGCACGTCCTCGACCACCTCGTCATCGAGCCTCTTGTTCAGCCCCTCGCGGATGCGCTGCTTGAAGGCGTCGGGATCGAAGGTAGAGATATTGGCGATGTTGACCATGGAAGAACCCGCCAGGAGCGTGAACAGCTCATCGGTCATCAACTGGGTTGCCGGCAACTCGATTTTCGCCATCTTGTCCTTGTCGACGCGCAGCGAAATACGGCTTAGGAAATAACCGTTTACCCCGCCATCATTGATGACGGGAATGGTGATGCTTTCGCCCTTGACCAGTTGCAAGCTGGCCTTTTTTGCGCCCGCCTCATCCGGCGCGGGCGCCGTCGCCATCTGGACGGAGAAATACACCGCGCCGAGCGTGACGGCGCAAACCCAGACGCCGGTGAGAAGAAGCTTCAACATCAGGAGGCTGCGCCGTACATGAACTGTTCCTGGGAGTAGGTACCATCCGTGTCGGCTTCCTGGATTGCGTTCTTCAGGAGGTCGGCGACCGCACGAACTGCATTCAGATGTGCCTCGACGCGGCTGGCATTGGTGGCTAGCTTGGACTTGATGCCCTTGACCTGCTCCATGTAACCGGCAGCGATTTCCTCGCGCGGGGTATCCCGGAACAGCATCGTCAGCTCATAAAGGCACCGGCTCTTATGGGCATTGGAGACCTTGAAGTCGAACCGCGGGTCCTTACCGATATTGTCGTTCTCATGGTCGATGATCATTTCAAGGCGGCCGAGAACGGATTGGATACGGTGGTCGTTCGACATAAGGTCCATGCTTGTCTCCTCGTTAGGGTTTTTCATTCTCAAGCCTCGTCCGTTTTCTCATTGGAAACGCCGAGGACCTGCCGCTCGAACTCCGCCACCATCCGAATTGCAGCATTATGGTCTTTTTCATTCATCGATACGTCGGTTATGCCTTTGCTTTCGGCCTTCCGAAGCGCATCCTTGTATGCCTGCTCTGCAATGCCGACACCGCCATTTCTGGAGATCGTGTCGGCAAACTGTTCGGCCATCATGCTCTTCCAGATTTCGCCGGCATTACCTTTGCCGTAAACTTCCTCGCTGTCTTTCGGCAGCATGTTGGCTACGAAGGTCTGGAGGACAGAGGCCTCATATTTGCGATATGTTTCAGGAATTTCGGTGCGAGCCGCGCGAATATTCGTATTGCCAAGGCCCGCCTTCGAGGAGGCGCCATCCAGCATATCCACCGCGGCGCCAAAGCCCTTGCCGGCATCTGCAAGGCTGGTTGCGGCAAAAGCCGCCTTATTGGCCTTGAGTTTCTCCTGGGCAACCTGGACTTCCTGGGGGTCCGCAGCACGCACCACATCCATCACCAGATCACTTATAACCGATATCGCCACGTCCCGATCTCCCGAGCTGATGAACGCGCGGCACGAACCGGCACGTTCACCCAATCAAGAAACATCGCTTTAGGCGTCCTCAAAAAAAACGCCCGCGATGCAACAATGGAGCAGACTATGAATCGCCAACCTTGCTGGAGGCTGGTGTCCGGGAAGCATTCGTAATTTCTAACAAATCATAGATTGCATTGTCGTCGGCCTCGCGATCCTCGAGATCACGGGCCAGGTGCATCCTGTCCTCCAGCCTGTCGGCCTTGGTTTTTTCTTTGAGCACCCTGTTTTCCTGCAATTGCTGCACGCCGGAGAGCTGACGGTCCTTGACGACCAGACGGCCGTAACGATCCGAATAATGCCTCGAGAATGTCTGATGCACCGGCTCCATCGAACTCATGGCTTCCAGCACGCTGTCCATCGATTGCGCCACCTCGCTTCGCGTGCGGGTGGTGTCGGCCAGTTCGACCTCGGCCATTTTTTCCATGTGGCGCTGGACCGTGACCAGACGCTTGAGTTTCTCCGACCGCTTGTCTGAGGCCACCGCGTTTCTCCCGATCAAAAGCCGATGAAGACCGGGCCGAAGCCATCCACGAACTGGCGGATGAGGGCCGCGACCGACAGATAGAGCATGAAGATGCCGCCGGCGAGAACAAAGGGCGTCGATATGAAGTAGACGGGGATTTGCGGTGCAAGCTTGTTGATGAGGCCGACCGCGACGTTGAACATCAGACCGTAGATCACGAAGGGGCTAGCAAGCCGAAGCATGATCGAAAACGACGCCCTGAGCGTGTCAGTCAGCGTAATCAGCATCTTCTGGCCGCTGATGAGCGCGCCGACCGGCGTGGCGGTATAAGAATCCACAAGGGCCTTGAGGACGATGTGGTGAAAATCCAGCATGAACAGTACCAGCAGTCCGCCGAAGGTGATGAAGTTGGATATCTGGTTTTCCTGGGCGTCTTCGATGACATCGGCGCCGCCGGGCGCACTGAGGCCGACCGATGCGCCAATAAGGGCGCCGGTGAACTGAAAACCAAGCGTGTAAAAGCGCGCGATCAGCCCGTACATCGCACCGATCGCGATCTCCGTGGCGATGAGGCCGACGACAGTGCCCTGATTCGCGCCGGAAATTTTCGGATAGATCGTATCCCACAACACCGGCAACAGGGCCATGGACACAGCCACACACAGCAACATGCGAATCTGCGGTGAAATGCGCGAGCTGGAAAAGCCCGGCATGGTCATGAAACAGGCGCCGATACGGCAGATGGCAAGGAACAACGCGATAATGGTTCCCTGCGGGTCGGTTATCATGAAATGGCGCCCAGGATCTTGATCTCCAGCCCCTTGGCAAGTTCCACATGCGAGAGAACCGGCAGGGTCGCGAAGAGTCGCTCGATAATCATGCGCACATAGGACCGCGTTTCCGGTGAGGTTACAAGCACAAAGGGCAGGCCGCGATCCATGAATTCACGGATAACTTTCGACGCCTGTTCGGAAAACTCCTCGAGATGGCGGGGGTCGATATCGAATTCGACGATTTCGCCCTTCTGGTCGCGCTTCAGCGCCTGATGGAAGACCATGTCCCACTTGTTGCCGAGACGCAGGACGCGAAGCACGCCATTGTCGGCCAGATCACCGCAGAGCTGCTGCGACATCCGCACCCGCACATGTTCGACGATCTGCTCCGTCTTGCGCACATGCGGCGCAAGTTCGGCGACGGCTTCGAGAATGAGATGCAGGTTGCGGATCGACACACGTTCGGCAAGCAGCAATTTCAGCACGGCCTGCAGGCCGGAATAGGACATGTGCGACGAACAAATCTCGTCGGCGAGCTTCTTGTATTCGGGATCCAGCCTGTCGATGAGTATCTTGACGTCCTTGTAGGACAGAAGCTGCGGCAGATTGTTGCGAATGACTTCGCTCAGATGCGTCAGTACAACGGAGACGTTATCGATCGGATGGAAGCCTTCGCGCTTGAGATCCTCGGTGAAAGTTTCGAGGATCGATACGGCCGGCATGCCGAAAGCGGGTTCGCGGATTTCGTCGCCCGGGATGCTCGGCTTGCGCCCTGCCCCTGTCACGACGAGAACATCTCCGACGCGCAGATTGCTCGATGCGATGGTCGTGCCGTGAACGCGGATCTGATAGGCCTTCTCCGGGATCATGATGTCGTCGGAAACCTTGATCTCCGGCACGACGAAACCGTATTGCGTTGCGAATTTCTTGCGCATCTTGCCGACGCGGAAAGCCAGTTCCTGATGCGCGCCGAGAAGGCGGGTCGAAACCTGTTTGCCGAGCGCCAGTTCGATCTCGGCGGTTTTCAGAACCTGCTTGACCGAGTCTTTTTCCGCCTCTGTCGTCTGGAGAATCTTGCTCTCCTCCTCCTGGCGACGAAGCGCGCTTTCGGCTTCAGCCTGGCGCGGAATATACCAGCTGCCGAAAGCCATGATGCCACCGAGGAACATGAAAGGCAGGAAGGGCAGGCCCGGAATAATGGCAAGCAGGCCCATCAACATGGCAGAAACCATCAATGCGCGCGGATAACCGCTGAGCTGATTGACGACCGCCTGATCCGTGGACCCCGCCGTGCCGCCACGCGACACAAGCAGGCCGGCTGCCAGCGATACGATGAGGGCTGGAATCTGCGAGACGATACCGTCACCGACGGAAAGCTTGACGAAAACATCGGCCGCTTCGCCGATCGGCATGCCGTGCCGGAAATAACCGATGATGATGCCGCCGAAAATGTTGATGGCGGTGATGATGAGGCCCGCAATCGCATCGCCGCGGACGAATTTCGAAGCGCCGTCCATCGAGCCGAAGAAAGAGCTTTCCTCTTCCAGCTCGCGGCGGCGGCGCTGCGCCTCCTTCTCATCGATGATGCCGGCGGACAAGTCCGCATCGATCGACATCTGCTTGCCGGGAATGGCGTCGAGGGTAAAGCGTGCGCCGACTTCAGCGATACGCGTCGCACCCTTGGTGATGACGATGAAGTTGACGGTGATCAGGATCAGGAAGACGATCAGACCGATAACGAAATCGCCTGACATGACGAGACTGGAGAAGCCGGCGATTACACCGCCGGCCGCCGTCGGACCCTCATTGCCGTGGGAGAGGATGACGCGCGTCGTCGCGATGTTCAGCGACAGGCGGATCATGGTCGCGATCAGCAGCACCGTCGGGAATGACGAGAAATCCAGCGGCCGTTGTATCCATAGCGCCACCATGAGGATGAGGACCGAAAGCGCGATGGAAAACGCCAGGCCGATATCCACCAGAACGACCGGAATGGGCAGGAACAGAACGCAGAGGATCGCCACGATGCCCAGTGCGAAGCCGATGTCACGCGTGCTCGGACTGACCTTGGGCAAGGAAATGACTGGTGGTTGCGCCATAAATTTCGTCCTGTCTCTTCATGAGAAGGGCGACGGAAAAGCCGCCGCACGGTTCCGCGGCATCGTTTCGCGAAATCGCTCACGCAATTCGGCCCGATGCTTCAACCTATCCCTAGCCGCCGAAGCTTGCGCGAGGATGGCATCCTGGCCGGATCGATATCAGAAGCCCGATTGCACGCGTGAAAAGACGAGATTGGAAAAAAGCGCTATCTGCGCGCCCACAAAGGGGGCGGCAACGCCGAGAACAATCATGATCGTGACGATCTTGGGAACAAAGGTCAGCGTCATTTCCTGAACCTGCGTCAGGGCCTGAATGAAGGCGATGGCGACACCGACGATCATCGCGGCGAGAACCGCAGGACCGGCCGCGACGAGAACCGTCCACACTGCCGCCTGCATGATATCAAGCGCATCGGCCTCGTTCATCGTCGCATCCCTCGTTCCGGAAAGGCGGCATTATACCGCCTTATCAATATCAGGAACCAGCTGGCGTATCCGAATCGGTTCCGCTATCAGATTTATCCGTGATCGGACCGTTGGAGAAGGTCACACCGGCCTGCAGCAGCACCTTGTCACCAGCTTCGGTGATGGCAACGACGCCGTCTGAATAGACTTCGACTTCCTTTACCACGCCCGTGACGGTATCGTCGGCGCTCTTTACCGTCTTGCCGACCAGATCCGACGCACGGGTCAGTGCTTCGGCCTGCAGCATGCTCTTCAGATGGGTGTTCGTCTTGATGGTCTGCTCGACCTGCGAAAAGCTTGCAAGCTGCGACATCTGCTGACCAGCATCCATCGGGCTGGTCGGATCCTGGTTCTTCATCTGGGCGATGAGGAGCTTCAGGAAGCTGTCATAGTTCAGCGAGGCCGCGTTCTTGTCGTTGCTGCTCGCCCCGGCATTCGCCCAGGGGTTTGCCGCCGCCGCATTGACTGCATCTACCGCCATGGTGCGATCTCCTTGCGAATCTGTTCGATCGTTGCAGGGGTCATTTCCTGATTGTTGAGGATTTTCTCCTCGATCGGGTAAAGGCCGCGGATGGCCTTCAGCGCTTCGAAAGCCTTGCCGGAGGCAACCAGCCCGTCTATGCGCTTTAGCTCCGCCAGGACCTCGTCATGCTGGAAGCAATTCAAGAGCATGCTCACGGACTTGCGGAACATGTTGGTGGACTGTTCCCGCCCCTCCGGATTGATGAGAATCATCTGCGCGATGAAATAAAGCTGTCTCAGCGGGGTGGTAGCCTGGTCGGGCTGCAATACGTGGTTCTCGAGCAGGAACGTGACATCGTTCAGGAATTCCAGCGCCACCTTGCGATCCACACGCAGAACTGCGCCGTTGATGAAAATCTTTTCGCCCGACTTCAGCGAAATTCGAAGTGTACTTTTCATTTCAGTCCATCCCTGATGATGGTTGTCACGTCAATTATGCCCTGGAAATTCGTCGACTGACGTTTCCGGATCAGTTCGCACTCTTTCAGTATCCAGATCGCGATCGAAATCAGATTGGCCCGCAGTTCCATGGCCAGTTGATTATCCGGCTGCTTGAGATCCTCAATGAAGCGGATCCAGACCCGTCGAGTGTAAAAAAGCGCTTCGATCGTGTGCCGCTGAGAAGAGGAGTCCTTCGCCTCCGCAAGCAGTTCGATCGATTTGGTCAACGCCTGTCGCTCGCGGTCTTTCGCGTTGGCGACACCATCCTCCATGATTTCGGCGTAGGAAAACTGGTACATTCATGTATCCTTTATCTGCCGCCACCCCTGTTCATCAGAGGTAGTTCACCAGACTCATTTTTTGCAGACGCGACGTGAGGCTGTATGCGATCTCAATCTGCTGCTGCAGCAGATCGAGGCGGGTCTTCGCCTCGTAGGTATCGATCCCCTCGATATCCAACAGATGTGTTTCGATGATCTTCTTCTGGGCAGCCAGAGAGTCATTCGACTTTTTGACGCGCTCCTGCGAAAGGCCAAGACTGCTTGCCTGCTGGTTCAGCCCACTGATCGCCTTGCCGATAGTCGTCACCGACTGGGTGGCGACCGCCTCGCGGACCGTGCTCGAAACATTGTCCTTGAGGAAGGTCATCGCCGTGATTGCCGTCATCGCGAAGTAACGCATGCCCTGCGAATTGCTGTTGGTCGACGTTTCGACCACTTCGTTCTGGCTGATCCGGCTCGTCATGTTGGTATCGCTGGCGTTGGAACCGAACCTCGTCCAGAAATCGACATTCTGTCCCACAGCGAGACTGCTGTGTGGCGGGTTGGTTACGGTCGTCGTACCGTTGAATACGCCTTCCATATGCGTCATGAAGGCGTTGACCTGATCTTTGGACAGGTCCGAGATACTCCCCACGGCCGGCGTCTGTGTCGCCATGAAATGGTTCAGTTCGGCGTCATAGGCGGCTTTCAACGGCGAACCGTCGGCGAAATAGTCCTGGACCGGCTTCACATCCGTATTCGTACCGGAAAACAGATACTCACCATCCACGGCCGTGTTGGCAAAGCTGGTGAAATTGTTGAAGGCGATCGTGATTTTCTGGTTGACGGTGGCAAGCGTGGGCTGCTCGCTACTCGTATTCGGCACCAGAACATTGAGGATTTCCTGGGCGGCCTTTGCCATGCCGTCCAATGCGGTCTGCGACGATTCAAGACGCTGTGTGGCGAAGGAGTTGACCGTGACGAGCGAGGAAATCCGCTCCACGTCCCTGTTGAGATCGAGGCTGCGGGCCGTATTGGCACCCAGCGTCACACCAAGATCCGCGTGCTTGCCCGTTGTCAGCTCGGTATTGAGATTCGTCATCTCAAGCTGAGCCTTGAGGATGGTGCTGCGCATGCTGTTCTGCATCGCCAGCGATGAAATGAATGACGTTTTCATCCTTTACCTCACCATGTCCATCAAGGACTTGAGCATTTCATCAACGGTCGTCACCAGTTTCGTGGCCGCCTTGTAAGACTGCTCGATATCCATGAGCAGCGACAGCTCCTCGTCCAGGCTAACCGCCGTATTGTTCGAATAGGATGTCGCAGAGCGCTCATAAAGCGCGCTTTTCGCTTCGTTTGCCGAAGTCGCACCGGACCGTTCCTGTTCGAGCCAACCCATCGAGTTGGTGCCGTATTTCAGGATGCTGGTATTCGTATCGATACGTGTCGACGCGGCGAAATTCATGGGCGCGTCGAATGCGGTCACATAGCTGTCGATCAGAGCGGAAAACCCGGTTCCGCCCGTAGCTGCGGGATTGACTATATAAGCGGTACCGTTGATGCCGCCGTCGCGCAACAATTCCGGATTGCCACCTTGCGAAATAATTAACGCGGAGTTGACGGTAATGGTCGCAGCGAGCCCCGGGACGACGACGCCGGCGGGAGGAATCTCGCTCGTTGCGGTTGCCGTCGACCAGGTGAAAAGGCCGGGCTTCGCCGTCAGAGGCGTCGCAGGCGGCGCCGGCTGGGTAATCGGCTTTTCCGCAAACATCGTGATCAGGCCGCGCGCGATTTCGTCGAGCTGGCTCTGCATGGTCGGCGCAAGTTCATCGCGAACCTGCATCAAACCCTGAAGCGATCCTTCCGCCGTCGTGTTGCTGCCGCTGCCGGCCTTGAGCGCCACACCGTCCACATAAATCGCGTTGCCGGTGGTCGTCGCGTCGTAGCCCGGCTGCGCCTTGAAGGTTACCGGACGCGGTACGATCTCGAACAGCGTGGCGCCGTCGGTCGTGTAAAGCGCGACGTCATTATTCGGGCGGTTGACGACATTGATGCCGATGATGGACGAAATGTCCTTCAGCAAGGTCTCGCGCTGATCGAGTGCGTCACTCGGATCGCCGCCGATCGCTGTCTGCGCCTTGACCTCGTTATTGGCTTCCTCGAATTTCGCGAGCAGGCCGTTCAGCTTGTCGACCTGAAGGGAGATTTCTTTGTCGGCACGCAGACGCATCGCCTGCAATTCGGCAGACGCCTTGTTCAATGAGCTGGCGACATCCGCGGCGGAAGTCACGGCCGTTGCGGCAAGAGCAGCATTGCTCGGCTTGGCGGCATAGCCGCTAAGGCTCTTGAGCAGTTCCTTCATGTAGGTGGACGGCGCGCTCTCGTAGTCGTTGCCGCCGAAAATGCTCTTCATCTCCTCGAGACCGGTCAGAACAGTGTTCTGCCCGGTGGCCAGCGAGGCGCTGGAAATCGTCTGCCTGAGAAGACTTTCATTCTGGGCACGGCCATTGGAGACGATACTCGCTCCGGCCATGGTCGTGCCGAGAATGGCGGTTCGCTTGACGTAGTTCGCATTGCCGACATTGGCAATGTTTTTCGAGGTAACGTCCGTCTGCTTACCTGTATTATTGAAAATCGACTGCGCAGTATTCATTGCTGACGTGAGCGACATTCATCTGTCCCCGTAGGAATTACTATCTCTTCAGATTGATCAGGACGTCCATCAAATCCGATCCAGTCTGGAAGACCTTCGAATTCGCGGTATAGATGCGCTGGGATTCAATCATGTCGGTGAGTTCGCTGGCGATATCGACGTTCGAGCCTTCCAGCGCGCCCTTCTGGACGTAACCAAAGCTGCCCGATTGCGGGAAGCCGATGGTAACGACACCGGACTCGTTGCTCGGAAGATAAACGTTGCCGTTCTGCGGGCTCAGGTTGTCGACGCTCGGCACGGTGGCCAGCGCCAGCTGGTAAATGTTGCGGCGGCCGCCATCCTGGTAAACTGCCGTCACTACGCCATCCTTGCCGATTTCGACATCCTTGATCTGGCTCGGACCGTTACCGTTCAGGATCGCCGTGCCGGGCGTGAACTTCGACGAAAACTGGGTCATGTCGGACAGGTCAATGTTGATCGCCTGCGCCACGCCGCTGTTGTTGTCGTCGATGGTGATGGATTTGGGAGACGTAGTCGTCAGCTTGTTGGTCGCAGGATCGAAGGTCAGCGTGACGCTTTCCTGCACAAGGGATGCCGGCGCAGTCGCCGTATAGGGGAAGCCACCATTGGTCGACTGATCCTGACGGTAGACCGCCACTTCCCAGGTGTTGTCACCAGTCTTGGTGTAATAGAAGTCGTAGAGCACCTTCGCGCCGCCGCTATCGAATGCGGTCAGCGAAGTCTTGTTGCCGAACTTCGCCGTTGCGGAGTTGGTGCTGGGGAGCGACGCCGCCGCTACGGCCGTATCGTCACGATTGAGGTTGGCCGGGAAGCTGCCCTGCGTGGAGGGCGATGCCGTCAGGCCGAAATTGTTGACGTTAATGGCTTCAAGACCTGTGAAGCCGTTAACGACGGCAGCCGGCGGGTTGGAACCGTAGGGGTAACCCATCAGCTGGAAGCCAGCGGCGTTTTCCAGATAGCCTTCCGAGTTTTTCACGAAAGAGCCGGCACGGGTGAGATAAGGCGTGCCTGCACCATCCTGGACAACGAAGAAACCGTTGCCCTGAATGGCAAGGTCAGTACCCGAGGTGGTGTAGGAGAGGTTGCCCTGCTCCGAAATGCTGTAGCGAACGTTGGACTGCACACCGCCAGAAGCGTAGCTGCCCGACGAGGAGGGCAGAACGAGCGACGAGAACGACGTCGATGCACGCTTGTAACCGGTGGTGCTTGCGTTGGCGATGTTGTCGCCGACGGTGCCCAGCTTGTTCGCCTGTGCATTCATGCCGGACACGCCGGTTCGCATAGTGCCGAAAATACTCATTCAAAAACCCTCGTGGTCATCTTTCAAGGAGAAGGTAAAGCGTTTGGCTTGCGTGAAGCTGTCTGAAATACCGCGTTTGAAAAAGACCACGCGGGTCAATGAAAATCATTGCCAATCAATGCTGTAGCCGAGGAACCGCTTGGAATCGACCGGGTCGTAGCCAAGTTTCTTGCGCAGCTTCTTGCGCAGCTTGCTGATGTGGCTTTCGACGACGTTTTCTTCGACGTCATCATCGAAGATGCCGTAGATGGCATTGAAAATCTGCGCCTTGGAAACGCGGCGTCCGCGATTGGCGATCAAATATTCAAGAATGCGGCGCTCGCGGCGCGGCAGGGGAAATACCTCGCCGCCCACTTCCGGGTCGCGTCCATCGGAGAAGACCCGGATCGGACCGGCGTCGGTGAAATTCGAAATGACCTGCAGCCGGCGGCGAATAGCCGCCGCACGTGCGAGGATTTCCCGAGGGTGAACGGGCTTGCGCACGACATCATCGACGCCGCTGTCGAACAGCGCGAGTGTCGCTTCCAGCGAGGGCTGGTCGCTCACCGCGATGACAGGCGCCGTCGTGCGATCCCTGATCGCCTTTGGCAAGGAGAAGCTCCGGTCGCCCTGGCCGATCAGGAAGGCTTCCACAGCCGCAAGATCGCTTTCCGCCGCCGTCGAGACCCATTCCCCGAATTCGACCGGATCGAACCCGGTCGAGGGAATGCCCTCACGCCCAAATAGAGATGTATAGCCGTCTTTAACGAGCTCGCGCTCATCAACCACTACGATCATTCGTCCGCCTCCGAATCAGTGTGGTGTTTTCCAATGAGGCATTGGTACGAATCGGGGGATTCAGCGACAACTGTAGGAAATCATCGATAGTTATTAATAATTGATTAACCATTTTGTGCCGATTTGATCTATATATAGTGGGTATTAACCATATATGGCACAAAATTTTTGTGCAAAAATTTCCGAAATCGCTAAAAAACGCTTGAAACGCCTTTTTTCGGGCTTTGTCTCGCCACATTTCCGATAACGAGTCCCAACCCCTGATAAAGCAATTTCAGGTTGTTATCCTTCGCAGAAATTTTTAGCGTTGGGCGTCCATTTCCCGTAGCCCGTCGCCACCAGATTGGCGATGACCCGGCAGACATATTTCTTCTGGGCCGGGTCATTATTGGGCCCTGCGTGATAGCGGGCAACCGCCATCGTCCAAGTCTCGTGTCTGTTGTGGAGGTTACGCAGGAACATGGCGGCATATTCGACATTGCGACGCGGATCGAACATTTCGCGCGCAGATGTGAAATTTTCGCCGTGGAAATAATGATTTATCTGCATGCATCCAAGGTCGATCAGCTTGGCGCCATTGCGTTTGGCAGCCTCAAAAGTCATCAAGGCCTCTTCGGTAGAGGCCGCAAATACCGGTTTTCCTTCGATATTCATGGCGTTGGGGTCGAGCCGCCCCTTGCGGCCAGTCTCCGTCAGGCCCACTGAATAGAGAATTCCCTCCGGCACGCCGTATTTGCGTGCCGCAGACTGGATCTCTCTTTCACACACGCCTGACGTTGCCGAGGCCGATGCGTTCTCAGAGATAGACGCCATTGTCAGCAGAAGTGCGGGCAGAGCCAAGAGCGCCGTCCATGCCTTCATTATGCACCCCCAAATTATCGCCATTGCCTTGCCGGCCGCCTCGTGCACCGGACTCGTCACGGTTGCGGCCCGCAGCCGCCTGCTGGCCCTGCTGCTGCGCCTGCTGATTTTGCTGATTGTTGGCTTGTGTGCCCGTTTGGTCACTCTTATCGGAAGAAGCGATGCTGATCGTGATGTTATCGACCGTCAGACCCTGCGCCTTGAGGCCATCAAGGATGCTCTTGCTGTCTTCCTGGAGCTTTTTATAGGCCGCGACGCTCTCCACAGTCATGTGCACGGCGAGTTCGTCACCGGCAAGACGCAGTGACATCGTCACCGATCCAAGTTCGATCGGCGTCATATGCAGCTTCAGCGTATGCACGACCTTGCCGGTGCTGCTCTGGGCGGCTGCGTTGGACAGCGCTGAACCGGGCTGCATGGCGCTGACCCATTCCGGATCATTGGCGATCAGGCCGGTCAGAGCCGAGGCATTGGAGGAGGGCGCCAGACCGATGAAGCGCCGGGAATCGAGAACCGTTATGGTATCGGCCGCCTTGCCGCTGCTTTCCCGCGTGTCGAACTCCACGCGGCCTTCGCGCTGAACCGTGCTCATATCAAGAGCGCGGGCTGTACCCGAACGCGGAGACGCGAAGCGGAATGACGAGGCATCGCCTTCGTTTTCCGAAGCCGAACCCGCCGCATCATTGGCAGCTGCAACCCCAGTCGGCATGTCTTTGGCCGGATGTTCAGCCTTGCTGCGGACAGGTTCAGCCCTGTCGGACTTGACCGTGTCGGTCTTGCCGGCAATTGCCTGCGCAATTTCTTCCAGCGGCGTCTTGGCCGTGGCCATTGCCCCGGCGCTGGCCGTAACCAGCTGCAGTTCGGCGAGCTTCGGATCGAGAGTATCCGTTATCGCCTCGGCATCCTTATCCGCCTCATCTTTAAGCTTCTTGCCAGGCTTGCCGTCCCCCAATTGTGCCCGCGAGGATTTGACCGCGTTCTGGAACTCGGCAGCTGTGTCGTGAACTCGACCATCCCCGGCATGCTCGTTGACGATGACATTCAGGAAGGCTGCAGGCCGTTTGACCGGGACATCCATCTTTTCCCCCTCGCCGTCGGCCTGTCCGTGCTGTTGCCCTGCTGAACCAGAATCGTCCGACCGCGAATGCGGCGCCTGCGGCGGTCGCTCGTCACGAACCGTGGAAAGGGCATCGCCAAAGCTGCCGCCTCTCGCCTCGTCACGTGCGGCAGCACTGCCTGCGCGCGGATCGGACGGTGGCGCATTCGTTAGCGCATTGATGGTTGCGTCGATCATGGTGCCCCCTCGCCTTTCTTCAACAGGCTGTCGATTTCATCGAGCTTGCTGCGGCCGCTTGTCACGAGCTGCCGGACATTCTCACCGCCATCGTCGGCCTTGTGGGTTTCAACCCGCCATATGCTTTTTTCCCCGCCAGCCACCGCATCATTTTTGGCTGCGTTCTGTCTGGCGCCCTGCGCCGCCGCGTCGACATCAGCACCTGATAGCGAGGGAGGACGAACCACCTGTTCGGCGATCGCCCTTGCGGCATCTCTGAGGGCCCTGTCCCGGTCCGAAAGCTGTGTTTCGGGAATTTGTCCGATCGTCTCGATCGCGCTCACCACATCGGGTGTTCCAATGTTGGAAAGGCTTTCGTAGAGATTGGCCTGCGCTTCCGGTTGATCCGGCGCGGCGGACGACAGCGTCTTCGCTTTAAGCGCCGCCATGCGGGCCAGCGAATCCTTGCCGCTGATCGCCGCAAGACGCGAAAGACGCAGATAGGCTTCCTTCTGCCTTTCCGCATCCATCATCGCGAAGGTCTCCACTATCGCGTCTTCGCCGAGGGAATCAGAGCGTTTGACCACCAGCGAGACCAGAAGATCCGCGAACTGGCTTGCATAGGGCGAATGCAGGAACCGCCGCGCGTAACGCTGTGCGTATTCGACGCCGCGTTTTGCATCGCCGTCTTCAACCGCAATGGCGAGCGAGCGGCGCAATGCCGCCTCCTCAACGATTGTCCCGGGCGCTTCAAGCCGGGCAATGTCGTAAAAGCCGAGCGCGGCCAGAGGATCGCGCGGGATCGTCACATTGCCACCGATCAGCGCCAGATAGGCGCCTATCCGGGTGCCGCGATATTCAGGCACCATTGCCGCGATGCTCTGCGCCACCAGCGTCCCCTTGCCTGACAGATACTTGCGCAGGATATCGGCGACGCGGCTGTCGAAATTGCCGTCCACATCGCGCGCGACCAGCAATTCAAGCGTGGCGGGATTGCCGCCGCTCATCGCATAGATCAGCGCCGCATCGACATTGCGTGGGTCCTTGAAGATCGCCGAGGGCGCGCTCTTCAGCCGCTCGTCAATGGTCTGGAGCAGGAACCGCTGCATTTCCGTTGCCGAATGGTCTCCCTTGGCAACCGAATCCTGCACGAATTGCAGGGAGCGCAGCATGGCATAGGGCATGAGATTGTCTTGCGACTGCGAAAACGCCTTGAATGGTCCGGCACCGAGACCACAAAGCGTCGCCGCAAGAAGAAGCCAGCGTTTCGAGGTTTTCGTCACACTCACCCCCGATCAGCCTCAAGCAGGATTTCGATACGGCGGTTGGCATCCGCCAGGGGATCTGCCGGGACCTGCAATCTGCGGTCCGCAAACCCAGAAACCTGCTTTACCCGCTCTTCCGACAGGCCGCCGCGCACCAGCATGTAATAGGCGCTGTGCGCGCGGTCCATGGAGAGCCGCCAATTGTCGTTGGCCTCGCCCTTGAACTGCCGCCCATCGGTATGGCCGCGAATTACCACGCTGCCACCGCGCTCCTGAAGCAGTTTGCCAATCTTTTCCATGGCAAGAACCATTTCGCGCCGGGGAACGGCCGATCCGATATTGAACATCGGTGTTTCCGTCTGGTCGGAAATGGTCAGCAGCAATCCGCCTTCCGCAGGCGTAACGACCAGCCCTTCCGAGAGCCTGCCGGTTATGCCGGATATCTGTTTCTCGATTTCTTCGCGCAGCGTATCGGCCTTTTCCCATTCAGCATCGCTCGCTTTTTGCTGAACATCCTTCGCCTCTTGCTGCTGGTCGGGCCTGGGCCGTACAAGCGCTGCCTGCTCGGCGGCATCCGGCCGTTGCTGCGGCACAACGGCGGCGACGTCCATGGGCCTGCCGTCTTGCGCCTTGTCTTCCTGCGCCTGAGACGATTTAACCGCAACGGCCTGAGCGCTGTCAGCAGCATTCTCCTGCTTGTTTTCGGCGGCCTGCTGCTCAACCGGTTTTTGTTGCTGATCGGCGCGGGTGATTTTCACCTGCTGCGTCCAGAAATCAGGATCGAAGGGATCGCGATAGGCCTCGCCGCCGCTTGCGCCGGTTGCAGGGCCGGAATCGGCAGCACCGCCCTCGCCCTTGGCGCTGACGTTGGCCTGCTGCCCGACCTGCTGGGCGATTTCCGCCAGCACGGAATAGGGATTTTCGAAAAAGTCCGCTTCGGAGAAATTCGACTGTTCACCTGTCTGGGACGTCAGGTCTTCGCCCGTCGCCGCGGCGGATCCCTTGGTCACTTTCTCTGCCTGAATGTTGGACTGGTCCTTTTTCTGGACGCCCTCTTCCTTGTCCACGGGCTTTTCCAGCCCCTTGGACGAGGGTTTCTCATCGGACAGTTTTATCGGATTGAAATAGCTCGCGACCGAGGCCTTGGTTTCCTCATTGGCGGCATTGACCAGCCACATGACGAGGAAGAACGCCATCATCGCCGTCATGAAGTCGGCATAGGCGATCTTCCACGCACCACCATGCGCACCATCGTGGCCACCTTTATGGCGCTTGACGATGATGATCTCGTTTTTGCCGTGGTGATGGTTTTCGCCTTCACTCATTTCATCACCTTGCGAAGACTGGAGGCCCAGGCGGACATGCGCGTCACGAAGACGCTCTCACCCAGCTCGACTGAAAGATCGATATCGGCGGTCTCGGTAAACTTCATCGTCTCTTCTTCAAAGCCGGGCTGGGTCTTCAACTGCTCGAACAAATCCTTCGGACCTTTCACGACAAGCGTGACGGCGTCACCATCCGGCATGGAAGCGCGCACCACATCCGCCAGCGCCGAGACTGCTTTAAGCGACAGTTCTTCCGTCAAAACCGGAGCAAGGATTGCGGCGGTCTGTTCGCTGAGGGTGGCGGCAATCGCATCAATGCCCTCTCGCAGCCCGCGCGACAGAAAGACCGCGATTTCCTCGAGATAGGCGGATCGCAGCGCCTCCAGCTCAGCCGAATGGGCGGCCAGCAGCTCGTCGCGTTCCGCCTGCATCTTTTCGGTGATTTCGCGTGTCGCATCCTCATGGCCACGGGCGTAAGCGGCCTGCCTTTCACTCTCCACGTCGACGGATTCGAATTCATCGAAACCGGATGCAGCGTCGGCAAATGGCGAAACGCCATCGGTATCCGCCAGGGGATCGCCGAAGGCCAGTCCTGCCGGCTGAGCGTCACCGAAGTCCTTCAGATATCTTGCGATGGAGGTGGTCATGCACGCCCCCGGCAAAACAGGGGACGAGACATGTTTCGCTGCCTGCGATCTGGAACGTTCTGTCGCATTTCCGGGCGGAAAACCGAGGTCCGCTTTTCCTGGAAATGCTCTAAGCCGTTTGGCGGCACCACCGTCATCCTTGCTACCCTGCCCGTCTCTTCCATGATTGCCGGAGGACCGCGCCATGCGATCCGCCCCCATATTGCCCCGACGTTAGGTGTTCAAACTTGTGCGAGGATGAAGGCGGAACTGTTCAGCACGTCTGCGCCACGTTTCCGCGCATGCCCGTGCGAGGAAGCTCCATTACTTGAAGAGCTGAAGAATATTTTCCGCATTGGCGTTGGCGATGGAGAGTGACTGGATACCGAGCTGCTGCTGTGTCTGGAGCGCCTTCAGCTTGGTCGATTCCTCGTTCATGTCAGCATCGACAAGACGACCGATGCCCTTGTCGATCACGTCCATCAGGCTCGACACGAAGTTCTCCTGCATGTCGATACGGCTCTGCAGCGAGCCCAAGCTGGACGCCGCGCTGGTCATCGCTTCGAGCTGGCCGTCGACAAAGGACATCATCGCATCCAGCACGTCGGCTTCGGTATATTGCTCTCCCGTCATGGTTCCCATTTTCTGGGCGAGATCGGTGAGCTTGTTGATGTCGAGCGTGGAGACGGAGATTCCGAGTTTACGAGTGTCGGGGTCAATTGCCGCAGTGACATCGTAATACCAGTTGGTGCTCGGCGATGTCGTGGTCGCGACGGGGGTCGTGCTGTCGGTCGCCGGAGCGCCCGCCGCTGCCGGGTCGGTGGAGGTGAGCTTTACCCACACACCATCACCGATCTTCAAATAACCCTCCGTATTGGCGGCATTGGTATAGATGCCGGTCGCCTTGACGGAAAAACCTGCCAGTGCCGCCAATTCGCTATCTTTCAGCGTCGGAACGACATAATCCTTGTCGGTGACGGTGGGAGCGGCGGGTGCCGCGGGCGTATCGGTCGTGCGCATCGTCACGATCGTCTCGTTCTTGCGCAGGAATCGCGCTTCAGTGTCGAGAATGCCGAACTTGCCGCCGCTCAGATCGAAAAGCACCGTGCTCGAATCGAGTGAATAATCGACCGTCGTCACCCCGACTGCGCCTGCGGCGGTGCGGGTAAATGAAGCGACGATCTTCTTGATGACCGGCTCTTCCGCGGGCGGCGTCTTGCCGTCGCCGATCTTCGCCTGGAGCCAGTTTTCGCCGGAGAAAGACGCCGATTCGGAGATGCTCTTCAGCTGATCCTGAAGCTGCTTGATTTCTTCCTGGATCTTCGTGCGGTTGCTGCCCACGCCATAGGCGGCAACCAGCTTCGCCTTCAGCGATTTGACCGTCTCAATAGCACTTTCCACGGCTTCGAAGGCGGTGTCGACCTTGGCGGCGCCGAGACCAAGTGCGTCCTGAACGGCCGAAAGCGCCGCATTGTCCGAGCGCATGGTCGTGGAGATAGACCAATAGGCCGCGTTATCCGCTGCCGTCTCGACGCGGTAACCGGAGGAGACGCGCGCCTGCGTGGTCTCGAGGTTCTTGTCGATCATGCGCAAGGTTTGCAGCGCGGCCATTGCCGCCGCATTGGTCATAATGCTGGTCATGGGTTCCACCCAATTCAAAATGTAAGAAAAAATCCGGCGCTGCGCCGGAAACGAGCAGAGGCATCATGCGCATCGGCGGTGGTTGAAATGATCCACCGCGACCTGCCGTTCGTTAACAAATCGTTAATTCGATAGGTACCAAACAACAACGCTGATTTGCAAGGCGTTCCTCGCTTTCCCATAACGGTTTTGCGCGCGGTGGCAGGCTTCGGGCAAGGTCGGGTGAAAAAGCGATCAGGCAAAACCGTCGCGACCGCCGTTTCGGCAGTCGCAACGGGTCATTGGCTGGGTATTCGGCGGATGGTTCAGGCCGCTTTGCCCTGGTGGGTCGAAACGAATCGGGCGGCCATCAGGCTATGGCGGAGGAACTCGGTGTTTTCGTCCGGATTTTCCGAAGGGTTCTGAAACGACACATGATTGATTTCGACCGCCGCATGTTCATTGGCCAAGATCAATTGTGCATAGACCGTGGCGCCGATCGGTTTGATTTCGAGATCGAGAACGATCTCCGGCGCGCCTTCCCATTCGAGTTTATATTCACCGCCGGCGCCGAAATTGATCGTACCGGGATGATAATAAAGCTCCGCAGCCGATGACACGAGATCGGCAATGCTGCCGTAGCACTCGAATCTGAGCAGCGAAATCAGGTCGGCCGGGTCTAGCAATCGTAGTTCTGTAGCGATCGGGTTGATCGCCTCTGCGACGATCATTTCCCGCTGTTCAGAATAGGCGGATTTTTTCATTGGTCTTATTGAACCCGTATTTTCGATGACTTCATGGCGTAAACCCGATGAACAAGCTCAGCCACAGCCTTATAAAAGGCTGGTGGAATCACACTATCGATCGAGACTTGCGCAAACATGGAGCGCGCAAGCGGCGGGTCCTCAAAAACGGGGATATTATTTTCTTCCGCAATCTCGCGGATTTTCAATGCGATAAGGTCCTGGCCCTTGGCAACGACAACAGGCGCGTCGCTTTCTTCACGCACGTAACGCAACGCCACCGCAAAGTGTGTCGGGTTGGCGATGACGAGGGTCGCGCGAGGCACGTTGTTGATCATACGGCGGCGGGCACGGTCGCGGGCAATCGATCGCTGACGGGATTTGACAACCGGGTCGCCCTGCGACTGCTTGTATTCTTCCTTCACCTCATGCTTCGTCATTTTCAGCTGGGTGAACCAGTGATGGCGCGTCCATAAAACGTCCACGGCGGCGAGCAATGCGGTCGAAAGCAGGATTACGATCATCATCTTTTTGACGATCTCGACGACCCGGACAAAAATAACCTGCGGATCGGAAAACATCAGATCGATGAGGCTGTAGAACTCGCCGCGCAGAGCGAAGAACATGATGGTCGAGACGATCATGATCTTGAAAACGGACTTTCCGAATTCCACGAAACCCTGCTTGCTATAGATGCGCGTGAAACCCTTGGCGGGCGATACGCGGGACCATTGCGGGCGCACCCGTTCCAGCACCGGCGACGGCAGGTTCTGGAAAAACGAAGAGGCGAGGCCGAAGACGATGAACATGATCATGGCCGGCATGAGCAGATAGGCCATGGACGTGCCGAGGAAGTACAAAAGCGACAGGGCGTCTGGCCTGGTGCTCAGGTCCCATTGTTCGGGCTGGCCGAACAGGTCCTTCAGCGTCTCGCCGATGCGGCTGGCACCGTCGGGCAGAAAGAAAACGAGATAACAGTAAAAGGCCAGTGACGACGCAAAGATCGGCACTTCACGGGAAAAGGGCAGATTGCCCTTTTCCGCCGCATCACGGAGTTTTTTCTCCGTTGGGGCTTCTGTTTTACTGTCCTTGTCCTGATCGTCTGCCAAGGCACGTTCCCGGGATAAAAAAAGGCCCGCCGATCCCGGCAGGCCGTCGTCCCGAAACTAGCGCCGGCGGCTGGCCACCGCAATGGCCGCCTGCAGCAGATGGGCCGGTTATCAACCGGCTTCCACTCAGGCCGCCGCCGATTGTTCTTCCGCGGCAGCGTCCTTCAGCTGGATCTGGCCGGAATTGGCCAGCCGGATCGCCTCCTGCGCAACGGCACGGCGGGCAATCGCCACTTCGCGGGTGTTGATCGAGGCCTGCGGCACCGCAAGGTCCGATTCGATCATGCGGCGCTGGCGCGGACTGATGCTGGAAAGCACACATTCCTTGATTTCCATCGTGGCGCCGCGCAGCGCCATCGTCAGAACATCGGCCGACACATCGTTCAGCAGCATGACGCGGCTGCGCTGCGGCATGAACATGAGGTCGTCGAAGAGGAAGATCTTCGGCTTGACCTTGTTTGCGGCTTCCTTGCTGAGCGTCTCGAGCGAGCTGAGCAACGTATCGACCTGCGGCTTGTCCAGTTCGTTCATCAGGTCGGCAACCTTCGTGGAACCGCCGGCATTGCGCTCGGCTTCGATTTCGTTGATGAGGTTGACCACACGCTTCTCGATGATCTGGGCGGCCGTCGGGCTCACCTCCTTCATGTTCACCGTGCGGTTCATGATATCGGCGCGCTGCTCTTCCGGAATGGTCAAAAGAACCTTGGCACCGAAGGACGAGGGCAGCATGGAGAGAATATAGGCAATGGTCTGCGGATGTTCGCGCAGCAGGAACTTGCCGACGAATTCCGGCTCTGCTTCCTGCAGGCGGTCCCAGATCGATGCTTCATAGGCCTGGAACGCTGCGCGGCGGCCGAGAAGGCTGTCCACTTCTTCAGGGGTCAGACCTTCTTCCAGAATGCTCTCGATTGCCTTGGCATTGTCCATCAGACCCGTTCCTTCGGTGAACAGGTCCTCGAACTCGGCCACGATCTGCGCAAGTTCATCGGGAGGAATGACGCGAAGGGTCTGGGCCGAGGAAATGATCATCTGCAATTCGTGCTGCGTGAAAAACTTCAGCAGCTTGCCGGCGACGCCCTTGCCCATGGCAAGAAGCACCGCGGCCGCCTTGTCGGCCTGAGACAACGGCTTGCCCGCAATTGGGTTACCGAAATCTTCAAAGTCCATCATGGTCTTTCCTCTCCGTCCCCACAGGGATCAGGCTTTCTTCGTACTCAGTACTTCAATCAATTTTACGCCGAAGCGCGTATCGTCGTCTTCCAGAACCGTTATTTCACCGCGCGCAATACGGCGGCCATTCACCATGATCTCGACCGGCTCGCCGATCTTGCGGTCGAGTGCGATCGTCGCGCCCTCCTCCAGGCTCATCAGCCCCGAGACGAGCATTCGGCTGGTGCCGAGAACGATCTGGACATCGATCGGGATATCCATGATCAGGTCGATGTTTTCGGACAGGCCGCTGCCCAGCGGTGCCTTTACGCCCACAACCTGCGGGGCGGCGGCAAAATCGTCCATCGCAAAATCGGCCGCTCCGCCACCGAAGGCGGAAAGGTCGGTATCCGTAGAAACCTCGTCCGTACTTCCGAAATCGCCGAAGTCGCCAAAATCGGAGAGCGAGCCTTCCGCATCCGTCTTGAGGACGCCACGCAGATCGCCGATAGCCTGGTCGAGGTCGCCGCCGTCTTCAAACGACGGCAACGCCGCATCATCGGTCACAGGTGTTTTCTTCGTAGCCATGCGCTTATTATTCCCTTTGAAACTTGCGTCAGCCTGCCCAAACCCAAAAAGGTCGGGCAGGATTTTAACCCATCAAATGTCGTAAGATCTCGTCGTCCGTGCTGACATTGTTCTTGACCCGAACCATGTAGCGGTCGCCTGACTTGCCGAATTCGCAATTATAGAGCTTGGAACCGTTAGCACTGACCTCAACGCCGATATCGTCCTGGTTGAGGGCCTGAAACGGAATGACATCGCCGGCCACCAGCTTCGAAATCGTACGGAGTGTCAGCGTTTCGAGCTTGATGCGCGCCTCAAGCGTGACCTGCGATCTCTTCACCTGTTCCGAGATCATCTCCATCCACTCTTCCTGCTTCTTCAGCGCCTGCGCTGAAGCCTTGGGAGCGACGATGGATGTCTTGAGCAACGGACGCTGCGGTATGATCAGCGAGAATTCCGACGACACTTTGCCAATGTCGATTTTCATGCGGATGTTAACGCCGTAGAGGCCCGCAATCATCTCGTCGAAGGCACTTTTGCCATTGGAATTGAACGGCGGCTCGATAGCCGCTTCAAAACCGCCCGGCGCGTTGACTCCGGAACGGAGCACGCCACCGATACGTCCAAGGACCATGGCAGCCAGATCGAGCTCGATATGGGAAAGACTGCGCTCATCGGGTTCGCCGATGCTGTCCGGTGCTGCACCGAGCATGCGCTCCATGAGCGCGATGACGAAGCCATTACCGACCGTCATCATGAAGTTCGGGCACCAGTTGCGCAGGGAACAATCGGCCACCGCGACATTCTGCCCGACATTGGCGATCAGGTCGGTCATGAGCCCCGATTCGGAGCCGATATATTCGACGTCTATCGCAATGCCGGTCTCGCTGTGAAAAATATCCGGCAGGAATTCGCTGTAGAGGTGGCCGATATCGGAACCGATCTTCGCGATCGTCCTGCGGTCGGAAAGCCCGCCGGTGAGTTTCGCGAGCAAGGCGGTGTCGATGGCGGGAGCTTTTTGCGCTGCAGCTTTTGCCATGGTCATGCCGCCTTGTTCTCGCCGCCGGGATTCATCATCTCCTGCTCGACGGCGTCGATGGACGGCCGCTCGTAGTTGGAGATGGTCTTGCGGCCATATTCAAGCGCAACCTGCGGCACCGAACCGTTCATGTAGGCGATCAGCGTCTGCTTGACGATGATGTAGAGGCGATGCTGCTTGGTGCGGACGATCTTGACCTGCGAGGCGAGCGGATTGCAGATCGAATAGGACAGGATGATACCGAGCATGGTGCCGACCAGCGCGGCGCCGATGAGGCCGCCCAGCACTTCAGGCGATTCATTGATCTTGCCCATCGCCTTGATGACGCCGAGAACCGCTGCGACGATACCGATGGCAGGGAAGGAATCGCCCATCGTGGTGATCGCGTGGTAAGGCTTCAGCTTGTCGTGGAGGATGGTCTCGATTTCTTCATCCATCAGCGCCTCGATTTCGTGGCTGCGGGCATTGCCGATGATGATGAGGCGGACATAGTCACAAATGAACGAGGTCAGTTCCTTGTTCTTCAAAACCGATGGCGCGCTCTGGAAGATCGAGGATTCCTCGGGATTGTCGATATGGGCCTCGATCTCGTTGCGCGATTTCGTGCGCAGGTCTCGCATCAGCGAATAAAGCACGCCGAGCACGTCGAGATAGTTGCGCTCCTTCGGAACCGAGTGCTTGAAGGCCTCGCCGAGCGCCTTGCCAGAATCCTTCACGACCTTCATCGGGTTCGCCATGATGAAGCCGCCGAGACCGGCGCCGCCGATGATCATCAATTCGAACGGCTGAATCAGCACGTCCAGATGACCGCCCATCGCCATGTAGCCGCCGATGATGCAGCCGAAGGTGATTATAAGTCCAATTACAATATTCATTGATCGACCACGCCCGAACAGTGTTCCATGCCGCCATGTCTAAAAAATGTGGCTTGCGTGAACCTGTCCGCAAAGCCTCTCCGCGCTTCAGCCTCCAGCCAGTTTCGCACAAGCAAGCCGCGGCACTATGCCGGCAAAGGCGGACGTGCGCCTTGAGATCGGGATCAAACGAGAGCGGCGGTTCAGTGACTTCCACCTACACCAGCTACAGACTGATCAGTCAGGATATCGGCAAGT
The DNA here is from genome assembly GCF_003261015.1 of Agrobacterium sp. MS2. Classification (NCBI taxonomy): domain Bacteria; kingdom Pseudomonadati; phylum Pseudomonadota; class Alphaproteobacteria; order Hyphomicrobiales; family Rhizobiaceae; genus Agrobacterium; species Agrobacterium sp. MS2. The sequence goes on from NZ_QLNF01000084.1 coordinate 84,790, forward strand.
CGCTTGAGCGGGTGTCGAAGCAGCCGGACGTGGCGCGTGAGACCGAATATTACCGCGCAAAGATCGGCGACGTGAAATCCATAGACGATTTCATGGCGGATACCCGCCTTTACAATTACGCGCTCAAGGCGCACGGGCTCGAGGATATGGCCTATGCGAAAGCCTTCATCCGCAAGGTCCTGACAGAAGGCACGACCGACAAGAATGCCTTCGCCAACAAGCTTTCTGACAGCCGTTACGCGGATTTCGCGAAATCGCTGAATTTCGCGGATCTGGGTGCGGCGGCGACTTCGGTCGATGCAGCCCAGTCGGGCGTCATTACCAAATACACCCGGCAGACGCTGGAACAGGAAGCGGGCGACGACAATAACGGTGTTCGTCTCGCCCTTTATTTCGAGCGCAAGGCGCCGACGATCAAATCCGGCCTCGACTTTCTGGCCGACGATGCGCTCGCGCAGGTGTTTCGCACGGCCTATAACCTGCCCGACGAATTCGCCGGGGCAGATGTCGAGAAACAGGCCGCCCTCATCGAAAAAACCATCGATGTCAAGGACCTGCAGGATCCTGAAAAGGTCGGCAAGCTGCTCGAGCGTTTCACCATCATGTGGGAAATGCAAAACCCCTCGACGACCTACGATCCCCTCGCCGTCTTCGGCTCCTCCAGCGGCTACGGTATCTCCGCCGACCTGCTGATATCCATCAACTCCCTGAAACTCGGAGGCAAATGATATGCAATCCGGACTATACGTCGCCTTGTCCTCGCAGATCGCGCTGGAGCGTCGTCTTACCACCATTTCCGACAATATGGCGAATGTGAACACGGTCGGCTTCCGCGGTTCCGAAGTGAAATTCGACGAAATGGTCGCCAAGAACCATAATGACATGAATGCCAAGATCGCCTTCGTGTCCCAGGGCAACGACTATCTCTCCACGCGCCAGGGCGCTTTCGAGCAGACCGGCAATTCCTTCGATTTCGCCATCAAGGGCGATGCCTGGTTCTCGCTGGATACGCCCGACGGTCAGATTCTGACCCGTGACGGCCGCTTCACCATGCGGCCTGACGGCGCGCTCATCTCCTCCAGCGGTTACCCGGTCCTCGACGCCGGCGGCGGCCCGATCCAGCTCAATCCGAATGGCGGCCCGATTACCGTGGGTCTTGACGGAGCCATCAGGCAGAACGAAAACATCGTCGCCACGCTTGGCATCTTCCAGGCGGATTTTTCGCAAGGTTTCCTGCGCCACCCCAATAGCGGCGTGAAGCCCGTGGCTCAGCCGGTCCCCGTCGTCAACAATCACGAGGTCGGCGTCGTTCAGGGTTATCTCGAACAGTCGAACGTCAACGGGATTTCCCAGATGACGCAGCTCATCCAGGTCAACCGTGCCTTCGAAAGCATCTCCTCTCTGATGCGCGATACCGAATCGACGTTCGGTGAGGGCATCAAGACGCTTGGTGGCGCGCGCTGAGGAATTGACCAATGACAATGCCGGTATCCATGCTTTCGGCTGAAGCCATCTCACCGAAGCTCGCCCAACTGGCCGGCCTTGCCGGACATTATGCCGATCCGGAATTTTCGGTGGCGCCGGGCGGCCACGTTCGCACCATCGCAGCCGGGCACTATACCGTGTCCGGCCTGTCCCGGCATGTGCGGCTCGGCGAGTTTGTTGCCCATCGCAGCCCGACCGGCATCCATCTCGGCGAAGTGGTGCGCGTTGAGCCGGATATCTGCTACGTGTGCCCTATCGAGCCGGGCGAACCGATCGGCATTCACGATACCGTCATCCGCAAGGGCGCCTTCCGTGTCGCGCCTGATGATAGCTGGTGCGGACGCACCATCAATGCGCTTGGTGAACCTATCGACGGTCAGGGACCGCTTGCCGCTGGCCTTGAACGCCGTTCGATTTCCAACAATGCGCCACCCTCAATGACCCGCAAGAGGGTGGAGACCCCGTTCAAGACCGGGGTGCGGGCAATCGATATTTTTTCGCCGCTGTGTCTCGGCCAGCGCCTTGGCATTTTCGCCGGCTCGGGCGTCGGCAAATCCACGCTGCTGTCCATGCTTGCAAAGGCTGACGCCTTCGACAAGGTGGTGATTGCACTGGTCGGCGAGCGCGGACGTGAAGTGCGCGAATTCATCGAAGACACGATGGGCGAGAACATGAGCAAGTCCATCGCCGTTGTCGCGACAAGCGATGAAAGCCCGATGCTGCGCAAGATGGCGCCGCTTTCCGCCGTCACCATTGCAGAGCATTTCCGCGATCAGGGCGACAATGTCCTCCTCATCATTGACAGCGTGACGCGATTTGCCCATGCGATCCGCGAAGTGGCCGTTGCTTCGGGTGAACCGCCGGTGGCGCGCGGTTACCCCGCCTCCGTCTTCACCGAGCTGCCGCGTCTTCTCGAGCGGGCGGGACCGGGCGCCGAAGGCACGGGCACCATCACCGCCATCGTTTCCATTCTGGTGGATGGAGACAATCATAACGATCCGATCGCCGATTCGACCCGCGGTATTCTCGATGGTCACATTGTGCTCGACCGCAGCCTTGCAGAAGAAGGCCGCTACCCGCCGATCAATCCGCTCGCCTCGATCTCGCGTCTCGCCAAGAAAGCATGGACGCCGGATCAGGAAAAGCTGGTGTCACGCCTCAAGGCGCTGGTGCATCGCTTCGAGGAAACGCGGGATCTTCGCCTCATCGGCGGTTACCGGCCGGGCACCGACCCAGACCTCGACATGGCGGTGAAGCAGGTTCCGATCATCTATGAAACGCTGAAACAGCTGCCGAACGAACCGGCGGCACAGGATGCCTATGCTGACCTTGCGACCGCATTGCGCGGCGGCGCGCAGAACGGCCAGCCGCAGGTAACCCCGAGAATGAGAGGCTGACCGTGAAGAAAAAGCGGAATAACGATAGCTACGATGAAGACGTGCTGCCCAAGCCCGTTTTCTTCACACCCGACCGTATTCTGGCATGGACAGGCATCACGCTAGCCGCTGCAGCGGCCTTCTTCCCCTGGTACGTGTTCTTCAACGAGGAAAAATTCGGCATGAAGGTGGCTGGCGGCGACCGCACCCGCGATCTGCCCCATACCGGCCCGCGGGAAGTCTTCAGTGTTTCTCCGATGGCGATGACCAATCGCAACAAGGAAGACACCCCACCGCCGGCCGAACTGCCCGACATGCTGACGACGGCGACCGTGAACGCAGGCGGCAAGGAAAAACAGAACAATCTCGCAGCCGGGGTCGAGGACCAGCCCTTCCCCGGCCAGACCGCCTTCCGTCTGCTGCATGTCTCCAACGGCCGCGCCCTGATCGAAGACGGTTCGGGCATGTATATGGTGAGGGTCGGCTCGACCCTGCCTGATAATGCGCTGCTGACGAAAATCGAGCAACGCAACGGCGAGTGGTTGATAGAGACATCCTCTGGAAAAACCTATCACCCCGAAAAATAAAAGAATTTTCTTCCGATCAAAAGGCGCGCGGCATCTGCTGGTGCGCCTTTTTTCTTTTTGCAGGCCGCGCATCCATGTGCCTTTTCCCGTCGTCGCACCCCTTCGTCTTCTCCGCAAGTCTGACGCAAGATTAGCCCCGTAGGTTCGGGGCATACGAGATGGAGAAGTCTATGCAACCGATTCAACTGTTCGAACTGGCATCCCGCCAAGCGGAATGGCTGAGCGTGCGGCAGGAAGTCGTGGCGACCAACATCGCCAACGCCAACACACCCAAGTTCCACGCCAAGGATGTCAGCCCATTCGAAGCGGTCATGCAGGCCACCAGCCAGCAGGTCGGCATGGCGAGGACCAACCCTGCCCACTTCGGCGAGAGCACACTCAGCGACAATATCGCGGTGCGCGACAACCCGGTCAACAACGAGATCGGCATGCAGGAATCGGGCAATTCGGTCGCGCTTGCGGAAGAAATGACCAAGACCGGCGAGATCAAGCGGCAGTACGAGCTGAATGCCAATCTCGTCAAATCCTTCCATCGCATGATGCTGATGACGGTTAAGAGGTAAGCCATGGATCCCTTGAGTGCGGCGAGCAAGATCGCCGGCAGCGGCCTGGAAGTGCAGTCCACCCGACTGCGCATCGTGTCTGAAAACATCGCCAATGCCAGATCGACGGGTGACACACCAGGCGCGGACCCCTATCGCCGCAAGACAGTCACCTTCGGTTCGGAACTCGACCGTGTCAGCGGCGTCGAGCGCGTGACGGTGAAAAAGCTCGGCGTCGATCGCGGCGACTTCATCAACGAATACGACCCCGGCAATCCGGCCGCCGACGCAAACGGCATGGTGAAGATGCCCAACGTCAACATTCTGATCGAAATGGCAGACATGCGCGAAGCAAACCGCAGCTACGACGCCAATCTTCAGGTCATCCGCCAGACACGCGACCTCGTCGCCTCCACCATCGACCTTCTGAAGGCATCGCAATGATCGACGGCATCAAACAACTCGGCTCCCTCTCGCTGACGCGCGGCGCCGGCAGCGTTTCCTCGCTCACCGACAATATTTTCGGCAGCGAGAAGACGACACCAGCGCAGCAGACCGGCCAGAGCTTCGCAAGCGTTCTCGGCAATGTTTCCGTTGACGCGATGAACAACCTCAAGAAGGCCGAAGTCGCTTCTTTTGAAGGCATTCAGGGCAAGGCGAATACGCGTGAAGTCGTCGATGCCATGCTTTCGGCCGAGCAGTCGCTGCAAACCGCCATCGCGCTCCGAGACAAGATCGTGTCGGCCTATCTCGACATTACCAAGATGCAGATCTAGCCCAGCAGGAATATTGACATGAGAGCTCTTGCCATCGCTGCCACCGGTATGGACGCCCAGCAGACCAATCTGGAAGTCATCGCCAACAACATCGCCAACATCAACACCACCGGTTACAAGCGCGCGCGGGCGGAGTTCACCGATCTTCTCTATCAGACCGAGCGCATGCAGGGTGTGCCAAACCGCGCCAACCAGGCGATCGTGCCCGAGGGCGCCAATATTGGCCTCGGCGTGCAGACCTCGGCCGTGCGCAACATCCACACCCAGGGCAACCTGATCGAGACCGGCAACAAGCTCGACGTCGCGATCATCGGTCAGGGCTGGTTCCAGATCGAGGCGGCCGATGGTTCGACGCTCTACAGCCGCGCCGGCGCCTTCAACAAGAACGCCGATGGTAATCTCGTGACGGTGGATGGCTATAACGTCATTCCGAATATCAATATCCCGACCGACGCGCAGGACATCACCGTTACCCGCACGGGTCAGGTGACGGCCCGTATCGGCAACGCCGCCGACTTCACCGAGCTTGGCCAGCTGACCATCGCCAACTTCGCCAACGAAGCCGGCCTGAAGCCGCTCGGCGACAACCTCTTCGCCCAGACACCGGCTTCCGGCGACGCCGTCATCGGCGTGCCCGACGATCCGAGCTACGGCTATATCAAGCAATCCTACCTCGAAGGCTCGAACGTCGACGCCGTCAAGGAAATCACCGACCTCATCACGGCGCAGCGCGCCTATGAGATGAATTCCAAGGTCATCACCACCGCTGACGAAATGGCTTCGATTGTCAGCAAGAACCTGAAGTAAGAACGGAAAGGCAGGCGAACATGAGGTTTGGCCGGAAAAATAACAGCTGCAAAAGGGCACTCGCCCGTATGTGCCTGGCGTCTGCCTTTTCAATCGGCGCTTTCGCGCCTGCCTTCTCCCAGGCGCCAATGGCGCTGGTTCCCGTGCGTACCATCTATCCGGGCGAGACGATCACGTCCGAACAGGTGAAGCCTGTGGAGGTGACCAATCCCAATATTTCCGCGGGTTACGCGAGCGACATCAGCGAAGTGGAAGGCATGATCTCCAAGCAGACCCTGCTTCCCGGCCGCACGATCCCCGTTGCCGCCCTGCGCGAACCCTCGCTCGTCACGCGCGGCACCAGCGTCAAGCTCGTCTTCACCATCGGCAATATGACGCTGATGGCTTCGGGAACACCGATGACTGATGGCTCGCTCGGCGAAGTCGTACGGGTACGCAACATCGATTCCGGCGTCATCGTCAACGGCACGGTCATGAAGGACGGAACCATTCAGGTGATGGCGAAATGAGAGTGCTTCGTATCCTGGTCGCGGCCATCCTGTTTTCGGCCCAGCCCTTCCTTTCCGTTCCGGCAGCCCATGCGGATACGTCCCGCATCAAGGATATCGCATCGCTGCAGGCGGGGCGTGACAACCAGCTCATCGGTTACGGTCTCGTGGTCGGCCTGCAGGGCACGGGCGACAGCCTGCGTTCTTCGCCGTTTACCGAGCAATCCATGCGCGCGATGTTGCAGAATCTCGGCATCACCACGCAGGGCGGCCAGTCGAATGCCAAGAACATCGCCGCCGTGATGGTGACGGCCAATCTGCCGCCCTTCGCGAGCCCCGGCAGCCGCGTCGACGTGACGGTGAGCTCGCTCGGCGATGCCTCTTCGCTGCGCGGCGGCAACCTCATCATGACGTCGCTTTCCGGCGCCGACGGGCAGATTTACGCGGTCGCGCAGGGCGCACTGATCGTCAACGGCTTTTCGGCGCAGGGCGATGCGGCAACGCTGACCCAAGGTGTCACCACGTCGGCGCGCGTGCCAAACGGCGCGATCATCGAACGGGAGCTGCCGTCGAAGTTCAAGGATTCGGTCAATCTGGTCCTACAGCTGCGCAACCCCGACTTTTCGACGGCCGTGCGCGTCGCAGACGTCGTCAACGCCTTTGCCCGCGCCCGTTATGGCGATCCGATCGCCGAACCGCGCGATTCGCAGGAAATCGCGGTGCAAAAGCCTCGCGTCGCGGATCTCACCCGGCTGATGGCGGAAATCGAAAACCTGACCGTCGAGACGGATACCCCGGCCAAGGTCGTCATCAACGAACGCACCGGCACGATCGTCATCGGTGCGGATGTGCGGATTTCGCGCGTCGCCGTCAGCTACGGCACGCTGACCGTGCAGGTGACCGAATCACCGCAGGTCATTCAGCCGGCACCCTTCTCGCGTGGCCAAACGGCGGTACAGCCGCAGACGGATATCATGGCCATGCAGGAAGGCAGCAAGGTCGCCATCGTTGAAGGGCCTGACCTTCGCACGCTGGTTGCCGGTCTCAACAGCATCGGGCTCAAGGCGGATGGTATCATCGCCATCCTGCAAGGCATCAAATCCGCCGGCGCCCTTCAGGCGGAGCTTGTGCTGCAATGATGGAACGTCAGACCAAAAATCCGCTTTCGAATGGCCTCGTCCGCTTCGCGGCGGTCGCGTCGCTGCTGTTCCTGCTGCCGGCCGCCGGCGCGGAGAGCCAGCAGAACGTGGTTTCAGAACTCAGCACGCAGGATGAAATCCAGAAATTCTGCACCAACATTGCCGATGCGGCCCGGGATCAGCGTTACCTGATGCAGAAGCAGGAGCTTGAGAAGCTCCAGTCCGACGTGAACGAGCGCATTTCCGTGCTGGAAAACCGCAAGGCTGAATATGAAGACTGGCTGGCGCGCCGCGAACATTTCCTCAACCAGGCCAAAAGCAACCTCGTCGACATCTACAAGACGATGAAGGCGGATGCCGCCGCACCGCAGCTTGAGAAGATGCATGTGGAGATTGCTGCCGCCATCATCATGCAGCTGCCGCCGCGTCAATCCGGCCTCATCCTCAGCGAGATGGACGCGCAGAAAGCTGCCACCGTCGCCGGCATCATGTCGCAGGCAATCGACAAAAACACTTCGAAGGATCCTTCATGAGCACGCGTCGTCTTCCGGCCCTCCTCCTGCCGCTCGCTCTCCTGGCAGGCTGCCAGAACAACCAGACCCTGAAGGAAATCGGTAACGCACCGGCGATGAGCCCGATCGGCAGCGGTCTGCAATTCAGCCAGACACCGCAGATGGGCATGTATCCCAAGCAGCCGAAACACATGGCAAGCGGCTATTCATTGTGGAGCGACAGCCAGGGCGCACTTTTCAAAGACCTGCGCGCGCTGAACATCGGCGACATCCTGACCGTCAACATCCAGATCAACGACAAGGCCGATTTCGACAACGAAACCGAGCGTAACCGCACCAATTCCAGCGGCTTGAACTGGAAGGCAAAAGCCCAGATCCTTGGCTGGACGCCGGACGCGGATTCCAACATCAAATACGGCTCCGACACCGATACCCAGGCCAAGGGCAAGACAAAGCGGTCTGAAAAGCTGACGCTACTCGTGGCCGCCGTCGTGACGGGTATTCTCGAAAACGGCAACCTCATCATCAGCGGCTCGCAGGAAGTGCGCGTGAACCATGAAATCCGCATCCTCAACGTCGGCGGCATCGTGCGGCCGCAGGATGTGGATGCTCAGAACATGATCTCCTACGAGCGCATTGCCGAAGCGCGCATCTCCTACGGCGGTCGCGGCCGTCTGACGGAAGTGCAGCAGCCTCCGGTCGGGCAGCAGGTCGTCGACCTGTTCTCGCCGCTCTGACGCCGCACACGGGGAACGGACTGATCCATGGAAAACGAACAGGCAGAGGGCAAGAAGAAATCCTCCCCTCTGATCATGACCATCGCAGGTGTTGTGATCCTCACCCTACTCGGCGTGGGCGGAGGCTGGCTCGTCGGCGGCATGATCGCACCGAAGATTGCCGCAACCGAGGCCCATGCCACCGCTGCGGCCGGTGGTCATGGCGAGAAGAAGGAAGAGGGTGTCGAGAAAATCGCGGCCGAACCGAACGGTATCGTCCAGCTCGATCCCATCACCACCAATCTCGCCTACCCCTCGACGAACTGGGTGCGGCTGGAGGTGGCGCTGATGTTCAAGGGGCCGGTGGAAGTCGGACTGGCCGAGGATATCCATCAGGATATCATGGCCTATGTCCGCACCGTTTCCCTTCAGCAGCTGGAAGGGCCGCGCGGCTTTCAATATCTTAAGGATGACATTCAGGAACGAGTTGACCTGCGCTCTCAAGGGCGCGTATCCAAGGTCATGTTCCGGACCTTTGTCATCGAATGATTCGATTTCTTGTAACGATCGCCGTCCTCCTCGCTTTGCCGGGCCTTGCCAATGCCCAGCAATTTCCGTCCGATCTGTTCAACACGCAGATAGACGGGTCTGTCGCGGCATGGATCATCCGCACCTTCGGGCTTTTGACGGTTCTTTCCGTCGCGCCCGGCATCCTGATCATGGTCACGAGCTTTCCGCGCTTCGTGATCGCTTTCTCTATCCTGCGCTCCGGCATGGGGCTCGCTTCCACGCCGTCGAACATGATCCTTCTGTCGATGGCGATGTTCATGACCTTCTACGTCATGTCGCCCACCTTCGACAAAGCCTGGACCGATGGCGTGCAACCGCTGTTGCAGAACCAGATCAACGAGCAGCAGGCCGTGCAGCGCATCGCCGAGCCCTTTCGCACCTTCATGAACGCCAATACGCGTGACAAGGATCTGAAGCTGTTCGTGGATATTGCCCGCGAACGCGGCCAGGAAGTGATGACCGACAACGTCGTCGATTATCGAGTGCTGGTTCCGGCCTTCATGCTGTCGGAAATCCGGCGCGGTTTCGAGATCGGTTTCCTTATCATCCTGCCGTTCCTGGTCATTGATCTGATCGTCGCCACCATCACCATGGCCATGGGCATGATGATGCTGCCGCCGACTTCCATCTCCCTGCCCTTCAAGATCCTGTTTTTCGTGCTGATCGACGGCTGGAACCTGCTTGTCGGCAGCCTCGTCAGATCGTTCAACTGACGGGCATCCGTGCCGCATTGACACGCATTAACCCTGTTTCTTAACCCCGCAGCCCCACGGCCGCGGGGTTTTGTCGTTTTAATGCTTTGGTTACCATTTTTGCCAAGCAATAAATAACCATATACCGCAGGAAAGAAGTAACCATTTTAAATAACATTAAAATAACCATAAGTAATTCGTCACAAAAGCGAGCTCCAAAATTAAGAATTGTGCAATTTTTCGCTGGGAAACTCCAATTCACACGCAGCGTGTTTGGTTCCCAGAACATAATAATTCTGAACCGAGTGGCATGAAGCCGAAACGTTGCGGCCGGTAATACCAAGTCCGGAATGTCCCCACTCCAGTATCTCGTAAAAACAAGGGACACATTTATTATGGCAAGCATTCTCACCAACATTAACGCCATGTCTGCTCTCCAGACGCTGCGTTCGATTTCTTCCAACATGGAAGACACCCAGAGCCGCATTTCTTCGGGTTTGAAGGTTGGCTCCGCTTCCGATAACGCTGCCTACTGGTCGATCGCGACCACTATGCGCTCCGACAACGAAGCGCTCGGCGCTGTACAGGACGCACTCGGCCTCGGCGCTGCCAAGGTTGACACGGCTTACGCCGGTATGGAATCGGTCATCGACGTCGTCAAGCAGATCAAGAACAAGCTGGTAACGGCTCAGGAATCGTCTGCTGACAAGACCAAGATTCAGGGCGAAATCACCCAGCTCCAGGACCAGCTGAAGGGCATCGTCGAATCGGCTTCGTTCTCTGGTGAAAACTGGCTGAAGGCTGACCTTTCTGCTGCTGCAACCACCAAGTCTGTCGTCGGTTCGTTCGTTCGCGAAGGCGGCACTGTTTCGGTCAAGACGATTGACTACCTCATGGACGCGTCCAAGGTTCTCGTCGATACCCGCGCTACGGGCACCAAGACCGGTATTCTTGACAAGGTTCAGGACGTTGGCGTCGACACCGTAACGCTGACCATCAATGATGGCGGCACCCTGAGCGAGCACACGGTTCAGGCTTACTCGCTGGATACGCTGACCACGGCTGGTGCAGAATTCCAGGGTAACTTCGCCAAGACCGCTACCGACAACTACGTAAAGGTCGAAGGTTCGTGGGTTAAAGCAGTTGCCTCCGCCGGAACGCAGGAAATCGCATCCACGACCACGGCTGCGGGCACTATCACGGCAGGTACCTGGATGGTGGACACGACCAACGCCGGCGCAGGCACGGTTGCGGCCTCCGGTTCGGTTCTTTCCATGAACATCTCCTCGCTGACGGGCACGCAGCTTTCTGCTCTGGTCAAGGCGGTAGATAAGTCTCTTACCGAACTGACCAGCGCTGGCGCACAGCTCGGTTCGATCTCTTCCCGTATCTCTCTGCAGGAAGACTTCGCGTCGAAGCTGAAGGGCTCCATCGACAAGGGCGTCGGCCGTCTCGTTGATGCCGACATGAACGAAGAGTCTACCCGCCTGAAGGCGCTGCAGACCCAGCAGCAGCTGGCGATCCAGTCGCTCTCGATCGCAAACAGCGACTCGCAGAACATCCTGTCGCTGTTCCGTTAATAAACGGCATTCTCGTAGCCCATTGGGGCTGGGGGATTTAATATCGAACTGACTGTTCGGGGGCTGACCGGACAATCAACGAGATAGACAAGAAATGGCTGGAAGGCTGAACCAGCCAAATCAAAATAAGGCCGCCCCTTGAAAAGGGGGCGGCCTTATCTTTTTTTTAATGTCTTTTTGATACGCACGCGCGCACGCAAGGGTGGAAAAATTAAATCAAAAGATGTGATGTTTTCTTGTCTGCTTAGGGGTTCATTAACCAAACAGGGATTAGCTAAGGCCATCGAAACGGCGAGCTAACCTTTAAAAATCAGCTGGTTAGCAGGCATGACGCTGCGCGCCGTTCCCGGTGAAACCGGAATGTCCCTTTTTTAATCAGCCATTCAAGGGGCACCTTTATCATGACGAGCATTCTCACCAACATCGCAGCAATGTCTGCGCTCCAGACCCTGCGCTCTATCGGTCAGGACATGGAAGCCACTCAGGGCCGCGTCTCTTCCGGCCAGCGCGTTGGCACCGCATCCGACAACGCTGCTTACTGGTCTATCGCGACCACCATGCGTTCCGACAACATGGCGCTTTCCGCCGTTCAGGACGCTCTCGGCCTCGGCGCAGCCAAGGTTGACACGGCTTATGCCGGTATGGAATCGGCTATCGAAGTCGTTAAGGAAATCAAGGCCAAGCTTGTAGCCGCCACTGAAGACGGCGTTGACAAGAACAAGGTTCAGGAAGAAATCACTCAGCTTCAGGAGCAGCTCCGCGGCATTTCCGAAGCAGCTTCGTTCTCTGGCGAAAACTGGCTGCAGGCAGACCTTTCCGTTGCTGGTGGCACCGTCACCAAAGATGTCGTCGGTTCCTTCGTTCGTGATGCCAACGGTATCGTTTCCGTCAAGAAGATCGACTACACTCTCGACACCGATAGCGTTCTCTTCGATACCCGTGCAACGGGCACGAAGACCGGTATCCTGGACAAGGTTTACACAGTCGCAGAAGACGGCGTTACGCTCAGCATCAACACCGGCGGCGTGACTTCCGAAGTTACTGTAAAGTCCTTCTCCATCGACAGCCTCATCAAATCCGGCGCTGCATTCCAGGGCAACTACGCAAGCGTAACGACCGCCGCTGCTGGTGGCGCAGGTGTCGGCGACTACGTTAAGGTCGAAGGCACATGGGTTCTGGCTGCTAACGCAACCACCGCTCCCACGCAGGAAATCGCTGCTACCACCACTACGCCGGCGGCAGCAAGCTGGATCGTCGCCACGGCCAATGCACCGACCACGACGCCTGCCGTAACCTCTCTCGACGGTATCAACATCATCGGCCTATCCGGCACGCAGATCAACCAGATGATGAAGGCCGTTGACGCCGCCCTGAAGGACATGACGAGCGCCGCTGCAGACCTCGGCTCGATCTCCATGCGTATCGGCCTGCAGGAAGACTTCGTCTCCAAGCTGACCGACTCGATCGACTCGGGTGTTGGGCGTCTGGTCGACGCTGAAATGAACGAAGAGTCCACCAAGCTCAAGGCTCTGCAGACTCAGCAGCAGCTGGCCATCCAGTCGCTTTCGATCGCAAACAGCTCTTCGGAAAGCATCCTGTCGCTCTTCCGTTAATCGGCACAAAATCCAAAAAAACGGGCCGCGCTTTTTCGAAAGCGCGGCCTTTTTTGTTTACCCGGATCGTCGCCATTCACATTTATTAATTTTTCCAGTTTGCGCTTTAGGTTTTGTTAACCATTCGAGCCTTAGAAAAGGCCCATCGAAACGATTGGTTAACCAAGGCGAAAAAGAGGTTAACAGGCATCAGGCCGCTCAATCGTTCCCGGCGATCCCGGAATGTCCCTTCTCCATTAGCCAATCAAGGGGCACAAAGATGACCAGCATTCTGACCAATATCTCCGCAATGGCAGCTCTCCAGACCTTGCGGTCTATCGATGCGAAAATGGAAACGACACAAAGCCGCGTTTCCTCGGGCCTGCGCGTAGGCACGGCTTCCGACAATGCGGCCTACTGGTCCATCGCCACCACAATGCGCTCTGACAACATGGCGCTCTCCGCAGTTCAGGACGCTCTCGGTCTTGGCGCGGCAAAGGTCGACACGGCTTATTCCGCCATGGAATCGGCTGTCGAAGTCGTAAAGCAGGTCAAGGCGAAGATGGTCGCAGCGACGGAAGAAGGCGTAGACAGAAGCAAAATCCAGGAAGAAATCTCGCAACTGCAAGAACAGTTACGCAGTATCTCCTCTTCTGCCTCCTTTTCCGGCGAAAACTGGCTTCAGGCGGATCTGACCTCAGCTACCGGCAATGCAGTTACCAAAAACGTCGTTGGCTCCTTCATCCGCACGGCAGACGGCTCCGTATCTGTTAAAAAGATCGATTATCAACTGGACAGCACGACTGTACTTTTTGACGAAGGGGGCCAGCTCGGTATTATCGATCGCGTCTTCAACGTCACTCCTGCGTCCACGACCTTGAAGATCAACACCGGCGGCACAATCAGCGAGCATGCCGTTCTCACCAATTCCGTCGACAGCCTCATCAAATCCGGCGCCACATTCGAAGGGAACTATGCAAACGTCACCACGGCCGTTGCAGGTGGTGCAGCAGCGGGCGATTATGTGAAGGTAAACGGCGTATGGGTTAAAGCCGTCGCAGCAGCTTCCAACCCCGGGCAGGAGATCGCCGCAACCAGCAATGCTGGCGCCAACCAGTGGGTAGTCGATGTAACTCCCATTCCCGCAGGAACGGTTGTAACAGCCGCGGCATCGCTCGACACCGTCGACATAAGAACTCTGAGCAACGAAGAGCTCGACGTCATGGTTCGTGCAACCGACGCAGCACTAGAGGCAATCACCAGCGCAACTGCCGATCTTGGCTCCATCTCCATGCGTATCGCCATACAGGAAGACTTCGTCTCCAAGCTGACCGACTCCATCGACAAGGGCATCGGCCGCCTCGTCGACGCGGATATGAACGAGGAATCCACCAAGCTCAAGGCGCTCCAGACGCAGCAGCAGCTGGCCATCCAGTCGCTCTCCATCGCCAATACCAGCTCCGAAAATATCCTGTCGCTATTCCGCCAGTAAGCGGCGCCCATTGGCTACGGGCGGTTTCGTCCCGCTCTGGCAGCAACAGAATATTCGGATGTGGAAACCGCGCTTCGCAATGGGCGCGGTTTTCCCGTTTGCGAAGCTTTCACGAAGCGGCAACACTCCGGAATACGGTGAGCAACATGCAGGGTGTAGGGCTTGAGTAAGCGCGCAACTTCTTGAATTGTCGAGGTAAAATGGTGCTGCTAGAGAGATTTGAACTCTCGGCCTCTCCCTTACCAAGGGAGTGCTCTACCCCTGAGCTATAGCAGCATCCGGTGCCGAAGCGATCGCTTCAGCATCAAGCGTGGCGGCCTATTGCCACAGGTTTTTGACGAGCGCAAGTCGCAAAACGATATTCTTCATCAAGCGGCGCAAAAAAGCGCCCCCCCTGTTGAAAACAGCATTTTTCAGATATTGCTGAATCTATGACCGAACATCACGACAAACAGGTGAAGACAGCGCTCTGCGGGGACTTTTCCACGGGCGCATCCGACACGGCGGCCAGCGGCAAGCCGCAGGCGGGGCCCGGCGAAAAGGCGCGCCAGCGCGAGGCGGAACGGAAGGCGCGTGCCGCGAAGAAACTTCGCGAAAATCTTTTGAAGCGCAAACAACAGGTTCGCGCGCGCCGTGCTGGCGACGCAGACGACACCATCGGCCTGCCTGCCGCAAAAACGGACGAATCATCCTCATAGAGAATTCACAGCATAAAATTGAAACGCCGCGGAAATTCGTCTAAGGACGCGCCTTTCCGCAAGGCACGATAAAGAAAGGCGGGCACAGGCCCGTAGGGACGCATGGATCGCATCAGAATTACGGGTGGCAACAAGCTCAACGGCATCATCCCCATCTCCGGCGCCAAAAACGCCGCCTTGCCGCTGATGATCGCATCGCTGCTGACCAGCGATACGCTGACGCTCGAAAACGTGCCGCATCTGGCTGACGTGGAGCAGCTGATCCGTATCCTCGGCAATCATGGCGTGGATATTTCCGTGAATGGCCGCCGGGAAAGCCAGGGCGAAGCTTATTCCCGTACCGTGCATTTCACCTGCCGCACCATTGTCGATACCACCGCTCCGTACGAGCTGGTCTCCAAGATGCGTGCAAGCTTCTGGGTCATCGGCCCGCTTCTGGCGCGTGAGGGCCGCGCCCGCGTCTCCCTGCCTGGCGGCTGCGCCATCGGCACGCGTCCCGTTGACCTGTTCATCGAGGGCCTGCAGGCGCTCGGCGCGACGATGGAGATCGATGGCGGCTACATCAATGCCTCGGCCCCCAAGGGCGGCCTCATCGGCGCGGTCTATACCTTCCCCAAAGTTTCGGTTGGCGCGACGCATGTGATGCTGATGGCTGCAAGCCTTGCCCGCGGCACAACCGTCATCCACAACGCCGCCCGCGAGCCCGAGGTTGTCGATCTGGCGCACTGCCTGATCGCAATGGGCGCGAAGATCGAAGGCGCCGGCACCTCCACCATCACCATCGAAGGCGTTACCTCGCTTTCCGGCGCGCGCCACCGGGTTTTGCCCGATCGTATTGAAACCGGCACCTATGCCATGGCAGTGGCCATGACCGGCGGTGATGTCGTGCTGGAAGGGACGCGCGCATCGCTGCTCGACAATGCACTTGATACGCTCAGGCTCGCGGGCGCTACGATCAGCGAGACGGAAACCGGCCTGCGCGTGGTGCGCAACGGCAACGGCATTCAGCCGGTCGATGTCGTCACTGAACCGTTCCCCGGCTTCCCGACAGACCTGCAGGCGCAGTTCATGGCGCTGATGACCCGTTCCCAAGGCGTTTCCCACATTACCGAAACGATCTTCGAAAACCGCTTCATGCATGTGCAGGAGCTTGCCCGGCTCGGTGCGAAGATTTCGCTTTCCGGTCAGATGGCTCGCATCGAAGGCGTTTCCCGCCTCAAGGGTGCGCCTGTGATGGCGACCGATCTGCGCGCTTCCGTGTCGCTGGTCATTGCCGGCCTCGTGGCCGAGGGCGAGACCATGGTGTCGCGCGTCTATCATCTAGACCGCGGCTTCGAACGCCTCGAGGAAAAGCTCACCCGCTGCGGCGCGTTGGTCGAGCGCGTCAGCGATTGATCCATTCATCGCCGCTCATCCGTTTTCTACCCGTTGCACAGCGGGCCGGGACTGCCTATTTCCATTGTAAGTCATGGAAATAGCGGTCCTCACCGCACAAGAAGGAAGAAAAAGATGAGCGGCCTGAAATTGCTCGCGCTGGATACTGAAGATCTCTCCGTCATCTCGACCCATATGCAGGACAGTGTCTTCAAGCTGAAGGATGTTGCCTTCGAGCCGAAACACGGCCAGTTCACCTTTTCCGCCAACCGTTTCGTCTGGGAAAGCGCCGATAAAAAGCACCTGCCACCGGAACGCTGCCGCACAGTTGTTTTCCTGAAGCGTGTCTCCGCCGTTCGTTCGCAGTCCATCAACCTGGCCGACAGGGAGCAGGTTCTTTCGCTTCTGGCGATACGTTTCACACCGAATGGCGAAGGCCCGGATGGCCTTGTGGAACTGGCCCTTTCCGGCGGCGGCACCATCGCGCTTGATGTCGAATGCATCGAGGCGCAGTTGACTGATGTGAGCGGTGCGTGGGAAACCGCCACCAAACCGCATCATCCCGACAGCGAATAAGCTTTCCGGACTGTCGGGACGGTTGCCTTTCCGTCCCGTTTCGATTTATGCCACATACCAGAGCTGCAATCGTTCTGCGGTAAGTCGTGCACCCCGTGGGGACAATGAAAGGGTAATGGCGTGGCAATCTGGCTGGAGCAGGCATCGGCTGATTTCGAACAGAAATTCGCTGCCTTCCTGACAACCAAGAGAGAAGTTTCCGAAGACGTCAATGCGACCGTTCGCGACATCATCAATGATGTCCGACATCGCGGCGATGCGGCCCTCGCCCATTACTCCCGGAAATTCGACGGCATCGATTTTGCCGCGGTGCCGATGCGGGTAACGACTGATGAAATCGATGCGGCGATTGCCGCCGTCGACACGAGCGTGATCGAAGCGCTTGAACTCGCAGCCCGGCGTATCGAAAAACACCATGCGCGACAGATGCCGAAGGACGATATTTACGAGGACGATATCGGCGTCGGCCTCGGCTCGCGCTGGACCGCAATCGAGGCCGTGGGCCTTTATGTGCCCGGCGGCACGGCCAGCTATCCAAGCTCAGTGCTGATGAATGCCGTGCCCGCCAAGGTTGCCGGTGTGGAGCGCATCGTCATGGTCGTGCCCGCGAATGGCGGCGCGGTCAATCCGGCCGTTCTGGCTGCCGCGCGTATTGCGGGCGTCGAGGAAATCTATCGCATCGGTGGCGCGCAGGCCGTGGCGGCACTGGCTTATGGCACTGAAACCATCGCGCCGGTCGCCAAGATCGTCGGCCCGGGCAATGCTTATGTGGCGGCCGCCAAGCGTCAGGTCTTCGGCACTGTCGGCATCGACATGATCGCCGGCCCTTCCGAAGTGCTTGTTATCGCCGACAGGGATAACGACCCCGACTGGCTTGCTGCCGATCTTCTGGCGCAGGCGGAGCATGATCGTGGTGCGCAATCCATCCTGATCACCGATGATGCCGAGCTCGGCAAGGCGGTGGAAGCAGCCGTCGAGCGGCAGCTGAAGCGTCTCTCGCGTTCCGAAACAGCAGCGGCGAGCTGGGCGGATTTCGGCGCGATCGTTCTGGTCGAAAAGCTCACCGATGCCATCCCGTTGGCCAATCGGATCGCCGCCGAACACCTGGAACTTGCCATCGATGACCCGGATGCGCTAATGGCCCACATCCGCAATGCCGGGGCGATTTTTGTCGGGCGCCACACCCCCGAAGTGATCGGCGATTATGTGGGCGGTTCCAACCATGTTCTGCCGACGGCGCGCTCGGCCCGTTTTTCCTCAGGCCTTTCGGTGCTGGACTTCGTCAAGCGCACGTCCATCCTGCGGCTTGGTCCCGAGCAGCTGCGCCAGCTTGCGCCGGCAGCCATCACCCTTGCCCGTTCCGAGGGGCTGGACGCGCATGCGCGCTCCGTCTCCATCCGCCTCAACCCGGAAAGTTAAACGATGGCGTCAGGCGACTTCCGGCTCTGCGACGTGGTACTGGACGACAGCATCGGCCGGTCCACGCCCGACGTGGAGCATGAACGCGCCGTCGCTATTTTCGACCTGATCGAAGAAAATACCTTTGAGCCTGCCGGACATGACGGCGGGCCGTACCGGCTTTATATATCGCTCGTCGATTCCAAACTGGTTTTCTCCATCAAGACCGAGGACGACAGGGATGTCTCCACCCATATCCTGTCGCTGACGCCGTTCCGTCGCATCATCAAGGATTATTTCCTGATCTGCGAAAGCTATTACGAGGCGATCCGCTCTTCCACGCCGAGCCAGATCGAGGCGATCGACATGGGCCGGCGCGGCATCCACAATGACGGGTCGCAGACGCTGATGGACCGGCTGTCCGGCAAGATAAAGGTGGATTTCGACACGGCGCGCCGGCTCTTCACCCTTGTCTGTGTGCTTTATTGGCGGGGTTAGAGATGAGCGATCCTGCCGCAGCGCCAAACGAGGGACGAGCGCCGAAATCGGTCCTGTTCATGTGCGGCATGAATTCCATCCGCTCCCCCATGGCCGAGGTGATCGCCAAACGATTGGTCGCGCCCGGCATCTACATCCAGTCGGCAGGTGTGCGGGCGGGCGAGCGCGATCCCTTCGTGGATGCGGTGCTGGAGGAGCAGGGTTTTTCGCTCGGCAAGCACAAACCGCGTACTCTGGACGAGATCGAGGATGATTTTTTCGATCTGATCATTACATTAACACCAGAAGCTCATCACGCCGCACTGGAACTGACGCGCTCGAACTCTCTCGATGTGGTCTATTGGCCCACCATGGATCCGACGGTGGTCACTGGCACGCGGGAGCAAATACTCGACGCCTATCGTGAGGTGCGGGACCATCTTGCAAAACTGATTGCCGAACGCCTGCCGAAGCGGCAACAGCCGGTGGCGGATACGCTTTCAAAAGACTGAAAACTGCCTCGGCCTGTTAAAATCGATCGCGATTTTCAAGCCGATGCTTTAGAGGTTCACAAATGTGCCGGGATTGTGTAGTTTCCGCGCAATTTTCCCGGACAGGACACGGTCCGGCACTATCAACAGGAAGAAAACCCTTACATGACAAAAGAAGAAGTCCTTGAATTCCCGGGCATCGTAACCGAATTGCTGCCGAACGCAACATTCCGCGTGAAGCTTGAGAACGACCATGAAATCATCGCCCATACGGCGGGCCGCATGCGCAAGAACCGCATCCGCGTTCTCGCAGGCGACAAGGTTCTGGTCGAAATGACGCCTTACGACCTGACCAAGGGCCGCATCACCTATCGCTTCAAGTAATCCGTTTCCGCATCCTACGCCCGGCAGCGCAATGACGAATTCAAAACAAAAGCTCGTTCTGGCTTCTGGATCGCCGCGGCGTCTGGAGCTGCTGCATCAGATCGGCATCGAGCCGGCTCGCCTGATGCCGATGGATATTGACGAGACGCCCGTCAAGCTCGAGCATCCGCGAACGCTCTGCCGCCGTCTTTCCTTGCAGAAAGCGGAAGCGGCGCAGGCGGCGCTGAAAAACGAGCAGGCCTGGAAGGACGCCTATGTTCTGGGGTCCGACACGGTCGTTGCTGTCGGTCGACGTATCGTGGGCAAGGCCGAATATACGGAAGAGGCTTCAGCGGCCCTGCATCTTCTTTCCGGACGCAGCCATTGGGTCTATACCGGCATCTGCCTCGTAACCCCGGGCGGCAAGATCCGGCAGAAAGTGGCGGAGACCAAGGTACGCTTCAAACGCCTGTCGACCCGTGAGATAGATGCCTATATCGCCTCCGGGCAATGGCGCGGCAAAGCGGGCGCTTATGGTATTCAGGGCATCGCCGGCGCGTTTGTGCAGAAATTGACGGGCTCTTACACCAATGTCGTCGGTCTGCCGCTCTATGAGACCATGTCGCTTCTTGCCGGTGAAGGGTTCGAGGTGACGTCTGGCTGGCTGGAGGGATAGGCTATGGCAAAATCCTCCACCGAAGGCGCTGGAAACGTTACGCCGCTCCGCAAATCCCAACCGTGCCCGGAATGCGGCCGACCATCGACGCGGGAAGACTACCCGTTCTGCTCGGATCGCTGCCGCTCGCTCGATCTGGCCCGCTGGCTGAACGGTTCCTACGCCATTCCCGTGGCGGATGATGAGAGCAGCGCCGGCGGACGGGATGGTGACAAGAATTCCTCCGACTGAGGACGTCCGCCGGACATTCCGGCGGAACCAGATATTTTAGAACTTTTACTCGCAATTGATATTCGCCGGACCGCCAATGGTCCGATAATTCGCTCCAAACCGGCTGATGCCTATAACAGACAGCCAACAAGGTCCCATGATGGACGCAGGCCCGCAAAAGAGAGTCAGTCTCCGCGCGCTGCTTGTTGCGGTGCTCGTCGTCTGTTCCGCCATATCGGCAACGGTTCTGCTCGCCAATGACAAAAAGCATCTGAGAAGCCTGCTCACCTATCTCAATCTGGCGCCCGCTCCTCTTTCCGCCGTACCATCTGCCAGGGCAAAACCCGTCAAACGGCAGAAGCCTGCCGCGAGAACCATTTATCTGCCACCTCACCTGCTGAAATTCGAGCGCAATGGCGCCAGAGCGTCTTTCGCCCGCGATTTCATCATCTCCGGTAAAGACCTTTGCGACCGGTTCACGGCCGAAGGCTTCTCCAGCCCGCGAGGCTGGCATCCTAGTCCGGTGAATAACCGCAGCTTCGAATGTATGGCCGATCTGGGCAAGGCAACGACGGCGGACCCGGCTGACGCGGCGTCGCTTTTCCTGGAAATCCGCGGCAAGGTTTCCGGGGAAATCCGGTCCGTCAGGCTGAAGGCAGTTGCACCGCAGACATCGGCCGGACGCGCTGTCAACGCGAAGCTTGCGGCAGCACTTGCCATGATTATCGAGCAGACCCGTTGGAGAGATATTGGCTCGGTGCTTGAACCGGCGCAGAAGATGCAACAGTATCAGGCGCGACACTTCGGCATTTCGGCTTCCGTGAAGCCGGAACCCACCGCGCCGCACCGCGTGAATGTGATTTTGCTCGCGACCGAAACTTCGGCCGGACTGAAGCTGACACGCAGCTTCTTCGATCGTGATCGATGGCTTCGCCCCGCCAGCGCGTCAGACCGCCCGACTGACTATCGTTCAGTCAAGAAAAACAGGGCAAGGTGATGCGCAGCCGGTTCATCCTATCGCCGCCAGTTTACGCCGTATTGGAGGAATTATCTCGTTTTTCTGGGCCTGGCGCTTGGCCTCCCATTGCAACGCGGTGCGGACGATGGTCGAAAGATCGTTGAAGCGCGGACGCCAACCAAATTCTGACTGGATGCGTCCCGAATCCGCCACCATGGTGGCGATGTCGCCGGCCCGGCGCGGACAGTGGATGACCGGAAAATCATGTCCGGATTCCCGCTGCACGGCATGCAGGACGTCAAGCACCGAATAACCGACGCCATAACCGCAGTTGAGCGTTCTTGTGCCGCCGCCGGCGCGCAAATGGGCCATGGCCAGCATGTGCGCTTCGATGAGGTCGCTGACATGGATATAGTCGCGAACGCCGGTGCCATCGGCTGTCGGATAATCCGTCCCGTAAACCTCCACGTGATCCCGGCGCCCGGTTGCAGCTTCGCATGCCACCTTTATGAGATTAGCGACGCCTGTTGGCGAAGGTCCGGCGCGACCCTGGGGGTCGGCTCCGGCCACATTGAAGTAACGCAACGCCACGTAGTTGAAGTCATGGGCGCGCACGACATCGCGTAGCATGATTTCAGAAGCGAGTTTCGACAGACCGTAGGGATTTTCGGGGCTGAGGACCGCCGTTTCCGGCACCGGGCCTTCGAAAGGCTTGTTTCCATACACAGCGGCTGTGGAGGAGAAGATGAAATTGCGGATATCATTCCGCACCGCGGCAGCGACAAGCGCGCGGGTGGTGCCGGTGTTGTTTTCGTAATATTCGAGCGGCCGGCTGATGGATTCGGGAACGCTGACGGAGCCGGCGAAATGGAAGATGGTCTCGATCTGATTTTCTTCGAAAATCTGGTCGAGCAACGCGGGATCCGCCGCATCGCCGAGATAAAAACGCGCCGCTGGCGCGACGGCCCAGCGCGATCCGGTCGAAAGCCGATCGACAACGACGACTTCTTCCCCGGCATCGAGCAAAGCCCACACCATGTGGCTTCCTATATAACCGGCCCCACCCGTGACCAGAACAGCCATGACACTACTTCCCTGTTTGCTTTTCTTGAGCTCATCAAAGCCAATAATTCTTCATCATTGATTACTTGCACAGCGAATACCCAGCCAATCCTCCGCCTCTGTGAAAAGGTGGCTTACGATTGGTTAGTGCGATGCAAGGCATTTTATTTATTGTATGAAAATGTTCTCATAGACGGAACGAGGGCGCATTAGCACAAAAAAACCCGCACGTCGATGGCTACGCCGTGGGGTTGTAATTTTCGCGCTTCGGCGTGATGCCCAAAGGCGCGCCGGACAGAGTCGTGCCGATGCTATGTAGGCGCCGTGAAAGGGCAGAGATGCCGGCGAGCGAGGCTTACCGACTAAGGATGTAAGAGGCCAGCCTGTCGGCCGCGTCTTCTATCTGCCTGGGGTTGCGCAGGAAGCAGGCGCGGAGGAACAATTCTCCCCCTGGGCCGAAGGCAGTTCCGGGCGCAAGGCCGACGCCGGTCTTATCGACGATATCAATCGCGGTTGCGCGGCTGTCCGTCACTCCATCGATCTTGAGGAAGGCATAAAGAGCGCCATCCGGTTTCAGAGTTTCGACGCGGTTCGTTGCAATCAAGGCGTCACAGAGAATATCGCGTGAGGTCAAAGCGCGCTCGTAATTCTCGCGAATGAAACCATCGCCCTTGTCGAGGGCCGCGACCGCGCCGCGCTGCATGAATTGCGCCACGCCTGACGTGGAATATTGGATAAGGTTTTCGATCACCTGGCCGATGACTGGCGGAGCGACAAGCCAGCCGACCCGCCAGCCGGTCATCGACCAGTTCTTCGAGAAGGAATTGGCGAAGACGATCTTGTCGTCCGGCTCCATCACATCGAGGAAGGACGGCGCACGGCTGCCGGAATAATGATAAAGCGCATAAATCTCGTCGGCGACGATCCAAAGATCATGTTTGCGGGCAAGCGCCAGAACATCACGGAGATTGTCTGCCGTCGCTGTCCATCCAGTCGGGTTGGAAGGCGTATTGATGAAAAGCGCCTTCGTCTTGCGGGTAATCGCGCTTTCCAGCCTGTCGATATCGAGATCCCAGCGGCCATCACGAAAATCGATGCCGACCGGAACCGCCTTCGCCCCTGCCACACCGATGGCGGCAACGATATTCGGCCATGTGGGTGAAAGATACACCATCTCGTCGCCCGGTGACGTCAATGCCTGAACGGCAAGCACAATCGCCTGCATACCTGAACCGGTCGCATAAAAATGCTCCGGCGGCAGCGATGCCGCGAAATGGCGTTCGTAATAACGGCTCAGCGCCTGGCGCAGTTCTGGAATACCGCGCTGCCAGGTATAGAAGGTCTCGCCATTGTTCAGACCATCGATGGCGGCCTGATTGATGAAGTCGGGGCTTGGCAGATCACCTTCGCCAACCCACAGCGGCAGGAGGTTGTCCCGCCCCCGGGCATAATTCACGACTTCGACAATACCGCTCTCGGGAGCCGCAAGAGAGCGTGCACTCAGACTGTTCAAAATGGACATTAAAGACACTCCGTTTGGTGCCTTCTTATCGCATCGCACCCGCCATGTGCATGATAATCCGTGAGGCGGCCATGGATTTTCTTTATGGATCATCCCGGCAGGAGATCGCCGGCCGCATGGGCCGGCGGTTAAACCAGATATATCTGGCTCAGCGCGTCTTCAGCAGATCGCGAATTTCGGTAAGGAGCCTCACGTCCTCCGGCGGCGGGGCAGCTGCCGGCTTTTCCTCGACCTTCTTGCGTTCGACGGAATCGCGAAGCTTATTGACGCCCTTCACCATCAAGAAAATGATCCAGGCGAGGATGAGGAAGTTGATGAGAACGGTCAGAAAGTTACCGTAAGCGAAAACGGCGCCCTGCTCGCGGGCTGCGGCGAGCGAGGTGGCATTGACGTTAGAGCTCAGTGGCAGGAAGTAGTTCGAGAAGTCGAACCCGCCGAAGATTGCGCCGACGATAGGCATGATAAGATCGTTGACGACGGAGTCGACGATCTTGCTGAAAGCGGCACCGATAATAACACCCACGGCAAGGTCCATGACATTGCCGCGGGCAATGAAGGTTTTAAATTCGTTAAGCATTCAGATTGTCCCTCTCGTGCTTTGCGAGCTGAAGCTATGTGACTGTCCCTACACCTTCAACCATACAGATTCCCTTACACTTTTGGAATTCGTCAAGATTGCATTTATCGGGTTTTTTGCGCGCTGATCTTGAACTTTATGATCAGACCGCGCTCATTCTCAATGGCGCGGATTTCGCCTATGCTTGATATCAGGAAACTCTTGCATGGGAGGATGCGTGCTTCCTGGGTGGATCATATTCGGTTCGGCTTTCGCCTATATCCTGCTGCTGTTTGCTGTTGCGAGCTACGGGGACAGGAAGAGCCGTAAGAGAAACGCGCCGAAAAAGGGGCGTCCGTTCGTTTATGCGCTCAGCCTTGCGATCTATTGCACCTCCTGGACCTATTTCGGTGGTGTTGGGCTTGCAGCCGACAAGGGACTGGAATTTCTTGGCATCTATACCGGGCCTATCCTTGCCTTCACCCTTGGCATGCCAATCATCCGACGCATCGTTGAGCTTGCCAAAACGGAAAAACTGACCTCGGTTGCAGACTTCATTGCCGCCCGTTATGGCAAGAATTCCACCGTGGCGATGATTGTCGCCATCATCGCGCTCGTCGGCGCCATTCCCTATATCGCGCTGCAGCTGAAAGCGGTTTCCAGCTCGGTGGCGACGATGGTCGACCCCGGTGATTACGGCATCGGCAGCGGCAACCTCTATTTCCTCGATCTGCCGCTTGTTGTCACCATTGTCATGGCGGGCTTCGCCGTCATGTTCGGCACCCGCCACACGGATGCAACCGAACATCAGGACGGGCTCATACTGGCGATCTCGATGGAATCGCTGGTCAAGCTCGTCGCCATGTGCACCGTCGGCTTCTATGTGCTCTTCGTGCTCTTCGATGGTCCCGTGCATCTATGGCAGCTCGCCTCCGCCAATGAACAGGCGATGCAGGCCATCTCCTATCACACGCCCGTCAGCCGCTGGATCGTCATGACCCTGCTTTCCGGCTTCGCCATCATCCTGCTGCCGCGTCAGTTCCATGTCACAGTCGTGGAAAACCGGACGCCGGAAGAGTTGCGCATGGCGGGGTTCCTGCTACCGCTCTATCTCATCGCCATCAACATCTTCGTACTGCCGATCGCTCTTGCCGGCATTCTGACGCTCGGCGCCAATGGCGACGCCGATCTCTACGTGCTGCAATTGCCGCTCAACCATCAGATGCCGGTCGTGTCCCTGATCACCTTCATCGGCGGTTTTTCGGCCGCGACCGCGATGGTGATCGTCGCGTCGGTCGCGCTGTCGATCATGATTTCCAATGACATTGTCATGCCGATCTTCCTGCGACAGAAGCTGTTGAATCGCTCACCGCACCGGGACAACTTCGCCAAGACCCTGCTCAACATCCGCAGAACGGCGATCTTTGCCGTTATGCTGCTGGGTTATGGTTATTATCGCGCCGCCGACAGCGCCACGGGTCTCGCCTCCATCGGCCTGCTGGCCTTCGCTGCAATTGCCCAGATGGCCCCTGCCCTTTTCGGCGGCCTCTTCTGGCGGCGGGCCAATGCGCGCGGCGCAATCGCGGGGTTGAGTTCCGGCTTCTTCGTCTGGGCCTATCTGCTTTTCCTGCCGAGCTTCGGCGGGCCTGACAATTCCGAGGTTGCGGCGAATATTCTCGGTTTCCTGTTTTCCGGCAGCACCGTGTTCAACGGGCCTGAAGCCGATCCATTCGTGAATGCAGTCATTCTCAGTCTTCTCGTCAACAGCATGGCGTTTGTACTCGGCTCGCTTTCGCGCAATCCAAGACCGGTAGAACGCATTCAGTCCGGCATCTTCGTCAAGCGTCATTCAAAATCGCAATTCGCTACCCGCGGCTGGAAAACCCGTGTCAGCGTCGGCGATCTGAAAAGCGCGATCGCCCGCTATCTCGGCGAAGAGCGCATGCTCCGTTCATTGGCCACCTATGAAAAAACGGCCGGCAGAAAGCTGAATGACGACCAGCCGGCGGACATGGCGCTGATCCACTTCTCCGAACAGTTACTCGGCAGCGCCATCGGCTCTTCCTCCGCCCGCCTGGTGCTCTCGATCATTCTGCAGAAGGCGGAAGACACCAGCGCAGACACGGCGTGGCTGCTCGACCAGGCAAGCGAAGCGCTGCAGTATAATCAGGACATGTTGCAGACGGCGCTGGCGCAGATGGACCAGGGTATCGCCGTTTTCGATAGCTCCCAGCAGCTGACGATCTGGAACCGGCGCTTTCGCACTCTTCTGGACCTGCCCGAGCAGTTCGGCCAGGTGGGCGTACCACTAACTGACATCGTCTCCATGCTGCAGGAACGAGGCGACATGCCGGCCGGTGATACGGAACAGTTGATCACCAGCTTTCTGACCATGGACCTGCCATTCCCTCTGGTGCTGGCGGGCGGCGAACGCATCATCGAGGTGCGCTCCAACACGATGCCGGACAAGGGCATTGTCGCAACCTTCACCGACATTACCCAGAGGGTGGCAAGCGATCAGGCGCTGAAACAGGCGAATGAAACGCTGGAACAGCGCGTGGTGGAGCGGACCGCCGAACTGACCCGCGTCAACCGCGCGCTGGCTGAGGCGAGAGCGGCAGCCGACGAGGCGAATATCGGCAAGACGCGGTTTTTCGCCGCCGCCGGCCACGATATTCTCCAGCCACTGAATGCCGCCCGTCTCTACTCATCCTCGCTGGTCGAACGGCTCGGAGAATCGGGAGAAAGCGAACTCGTGCAGAATATCGACTCGGCGCTGGAATCGGTCGAGACCATCCTTGGCGCGGTGCTCGATATTTCCCGTCTGGACACCGGCTCGATGAAGGCGCGCATGACATCCGTTCCGCTGAACGACTTTCTGAAGCGGATCGAGACCGATTTTGCGCCGATGGCGCAGGAGAAGAACCTCAACCTCGTGGTCATGCCGACTTCGCTGACGGTACGGTCTGATCCCAACCTCCTGCGGCGTCTGATACAGAACCTGGTTTCCAACGCCATCAAATACACGTTGAAGGGCAAAGTGGTTGTCGGCGCGCGCCGCCGGGGCGGCGAAGTGGTCATTCAGGTGACGGACTCCGGCATCGGCATACCCGCCTCCAAGTTCCGCACGGTCTTCAAGGAATTCGCCCGGCTGGACGAAGGTGCAAAAACGGCCTCGGGGCTCGGCCTTGGTCTTTCCATCGTCGACCGGTTGTCGCGCATGCTGCACCATCCGGTTCAATTGATTTCCACGCCGGGCAAGGGCACGACCTTCCGTATTCACCTCACGCGTGAGGAAGATCGTGTCGCACCCGCGAAGTCGGGCGGCCCCATCGCCAATCCTGCTGCCAGCGATCGCCTCCAGGGCGTGCGGGTGCTGTGCATCGACAACGAGCCAAAAATCCTTGAGGGCATGACGCTGTTGCTGACGGGATGGGGCTGCGACGTTTTACCAGCGGGATCCGTGGCGGCGCTGGAAGAACCGTTTCTTTCTCTGACCGCAGCACCCGACGTCATCGTCGCTGATTATCATCTTGATGATGGCGATGGCATCAGCGCCATCCGCCTCATCAGGACATTTTATGGCAAAACGATCCCGGCTCTGCTGGTAACGGCGGATCGCAGCCCGGAAGTGCGCAGCGATGCCGAAAAATACGGAATTGCCGTCCAGCACAAACCGGTGAAACCGGCGGCGCTGCGCGCCTATATCAACCAGATATCCAGTACCGTGCGGGCAGCGGCCGAGTAAAAACTCCCGGACCTTGCGATCCGGGAGCGGTATCTATCTTCAAAAACCGGCGTATCAGGCCGCTTGATTGTACCGGTCTCGGCCTGTCGCCGAGCCCTGCTCCATCTGGAACCGCTGCACGAGTTCGAGAAGCGCCTTGACTTCACCGGACAGTATCATGCTGGCCGCGCTTGACTGTTCGGCAAGCGCCGCGTTCTGCTGGGTCATCTGGTCCATCTGGTTGACGGAACTGTTGACGTTGTGAAGTGCGGAAGACTGATCCTGCGTTGCCGTCGCAATGGTTTCGACATGCTGGCTGACGGTAACGATCTGCTGGCTGATGGCGGAAAGAACCGTGCCCGCCTCCTGCACCAGCTTCGACCCGGAACTGACCTCATGCGTCGACTGATTGATGAGCTGCTTGATCTCGCGGGCTGCGTCGGCGGAGCGCTGGGCAAGCTCGCGCACTTCCTGCGCCACGACGGCGAAGCCCTTGCCGGCCTCACCAGCACGTGCGGCCTCGATACCGGCATTGAGCGCCAGAAGGTTGGTCTGGAAAGCAATGTCGTCAATGACCTCGATGATCTGTTCGATCTTGCGTGAGGCATCTTCGATGCGGCCCATGGCGTCGACGGCATTGCTGACGACCGAACCGGAGCTGTCGGCGCTCTGCTTGGTAATGCGAACGGCCTCATTGGCCTCGCGCGCCCTTTCAGCCGATGACTTGACGGTAGCGGTGATTTCCTCGACAGCGGCAGCGGTCTCCTCCAGCGAGGCGGCCTGGTTTTCGGTCCGCTTCGACAGATCGACCGAAGATTGCTCGATTTCGATACCGCTGTGCTGAATGATGAGCGTGCGCTCCCGGATCTGACCCAGCGCAT
Organism: Agrobacterium sp. MS2; assembly: GCF_003261015.1. Lineage (NCBI taxonomy): Bacteria > Pseudomonadati > Pseudomonadota > Alphaproteobacteria > Hyphomicrobiales > Rhizobiaceae > Agrobacterium > Agrobacterium sp. MS2. The sequence goes on from NZ_QLNF01000084.1 coordinate 114,113, forward strand.
CCCGCAGGTTGAGCAGGGAACTGTTGAAGTCCGTGCGCAGCCGGTCGAGGCGACCCGAGAAGGGCGTATCAATCGTACGGCTGAGATCGCCACGCGATAGCCTGCCGAGACCGGACGCAATCTCGTCGACCACGAATTCGATCTGGCCGTCCAGCTCCCGTTTCTCGGCGTCATTGCGGTAACGTTCGGATTCGGCCGCAGCACGTTCCTCGGCGCTCTTGCCCTCAATCGCCAGTTTCTCAAGTGCATTTTCGCGGAAAATCACCAAAGCGCGGGCAATGTTGCCAAACTCATTGGTGTTGGTGGCATAGGGGATCGGTGTATCGAGATTGCCGTCCGAAAGGGACTTCACTGCATCGGTCAGCTTGCCCAGGGGCTGAAGCGTACGCTTGATGACGAAATAGGCGAGCAAACCGACGCCAAGCATGGCGAGCCCGCCACAGATCAGCATCATGTCGCGCAGGCTGTATATCTGCGCATCGTAGACATCCATGGGAACACCCACGAACAGAATGCCGACGGTTGCGCCGGTTTTGTTCGTAACGGGCATATAACCCGTCATGTAGCTGGTGCCGAACAGCGTCGCGGTGCCAAAATAGGATTCACCCTTGGAGACTTTTTCGAAAGCGGGATGATCGGTCGCAAGCTTGGTTCCTGCTGCTCTCTCGCCCTTTTCGTTCTTCAGATTGGTGGTCATGCGAATGAATTCGCCGCCTCTGGCTTCAAAAACAGTGGAGATGCCACCGTTTCCGGCTGCGGTGCGGTCGACGAGATCATTATCGCGCATCGTTCCGATGCTGGCGCGGCCCACGCTCTTGAGGTCGCCATCCACCAATTCGAGGGCAACACCACCAACTTTCAGTTCGTAAAGGATCGCCATGCTGCGCATTGCGCTGTGCGTATCACGCAGCGCGGTGGTGATGATGTTGTCCTTCAAGCGAATGTAAGTCGAAAAACCAACCGCCGCCACGCTGAGCGCGATCAGACCGATCGTCAAAGCTACGACCTTGCCAGCAACGGACTTAAAGAGCCGGTTGTGCATGAAACAGTTCCCCAAAGCCAAACTTATAAAAGTTCTAATGGGCAACTGTTAAAAAAACGCGAAGTGCCGGCGAAGGGGGCGGTAGACCCGCCCGCCGTTAATGGATGTAGCCGAGCCGGATGGCTTTCGCGATCGCCTGGATACGGTTGACGGAATCAAGCTTGATCGTCGCCGAACCAAGATAGGCGTTGACGGTGTGGACCGACAGCCCGAGCTTGACCGCGATTTCTTCGCTGATACGGCCATCGCCCGCCAGTTGCAGGCAGGCGATTTCCCTCTCGCTCAACGCTTCCGAGGGCGCCGCCTTGCGCTCGTCCAGCGCCAGCATATCGACCATGATCTCGCAGCACTTGATGTGCTGTTCGATCACCACTTCATTGTCGAGAACGAGATTGGTGCCGCAGAAGACGATATAGCCGTTACCGATGGTGCCGAGGCGCACCGGTAGCGCCAGACCCGCATAGGGCAAAGTATCATTCTCGATCCGGCGCAGAAGCGCAGGCACGTCGGGGAGATCGGCAAAACCGCCGGCATTCTTGTTGCGCCAGATGACCGGCAGAAGCGACGTCTCGATGTGATCGAGAAGAATATCGCCGACAGCGCGAATGAACTGCGTGCTCTGCTCCGCGGCATTCATGCCCCAGTTTTCCAGCTCGCAGGTCAGCTTCTTCTTGTTGGGGAAACCGGAAGCGGCCGCCTTCGTCACCACGAAATTGCGCGCGCCGACCAGCTTCTGCATGGCGACAAGCTTCGGAAACAGATCCGACCGGCTCGTCACGACAGGGCTGCGGTAAAACATGCCCGTTTGACCAGTACCCTCATTGTCTTTCGTCTGTACCATCCGTCCGACCATCATACGAGGTTGTTGCGCACGGCGTAGGCAATTGCCTCCGAGCGGGTTTTTGTCGCAGTTTTACGCATCACGCTTGTGATGTAATTATTGATCGTATTGCGTGAAATGCCAAGGATCATCGCAATTTCGTCACTCGTCTTGCCTTCCGCGATCCAGAAAAGGCACTCCAGCTCGCGCTCGGTGAGCGTCGATTCGCGCACGGCTTTTGCCTCGCTGGCAATGCCGAAACTGACGCAATAGCCCGTCAGAAGCGCGATTTCACGCAGGCGTTCCGGCGACGGAACCGCTTCCTCGGGGAACAGCAGCAGGAGAGAAAGGCGAATGCGCCCCACGCAGAAAGAGAGCGCAGAATACTGCCGGTCTATGCCATAGGGAACCGAAACGTCCTCTGGAAGCAAGAGCAGCCGCGGCTGCAGAAGCGAAAGGCATTTTTCCATTTCGCTCGAACGGTTCTGGCTATTGGCAAGCTCAACGCCCAACCGGCGCACCAGATCGAAAGGCCAATCGGATGTGACTATGAATTTAAGCCCGGTTTCTTCGAGAAGGTCATCCCGCGCCAGCAGGTAGTGCGAGGCGCCAGCGTAAGTCACGAGCAAATCAAGCGCGCCTGCAACGTTACCGGCAGCAGCCGTGGCTGCGACGTTCTTGGCAAGCTGATCACGCGGCAGGGGCTTACCCATGCCCTCCATAGGCTTGGCAGACAGCCTGCGGATATCAACATCGACTTTCAATCGCCTACGCCCTCTTGCTCCCAGTGGGAGATTATACCTCGGGATGGAATCATTCCATTCGAGAAGCTTACCAAAATGGGACGGCAAGCCCCCGGAGACCGAATCATTTCATTTTATGGAACGGACTGGGATTTGCCATTACCTGACACCAGCCTTTCCACGTATTTCACCGTTCGTCTATTGCTAAAAAAACATACTGAAAAGCTGTTCAATCCATAAACGGCATTCTCAGCCAATTCCCAGCAAACTGTATCGTTGCTGAATTTTTTGTAAACACTGTCCTAAAACGAGATTGCCACGATGCGTCCGCCAAGGATAGCGAAAAGCCCAAAAACGGAAAAAAGGCCGGGTAAAACTCCGGCCTTTTCGATATTACGCTGCTTTTTCCACTGCCCATTTGCGCAGAATCTTGGCGGCTCTTTCCTCGCTGATTTCCACCATGCGGGAGAGCCTGCGTTCGGGCCCTTCGCGTACCCGGCGGTTGAAGGTGCCTTCGCCATCGCCGCCCGCCAGAAGATCGTCGGTGCTGTCGAAGCCGAAATCCGCCCCGAACCCTTCCATGAGACCGCCCGCGCCCGCATCCATGCCGGGAGAGAAGTCCGGCAGTTCGAGACCGGCGGCTTCCTGGCTGAGTTGGCCTGCGGCCGCGCCATTGCCGGTAACCGTGCGGACCAGCGGGCGTACACCGAGCCAGACGACAAGGAAGGCGACCGCGACAAAGGCGAGGGAATTGATGATGCCGGCGGAATTGCGGCTCAGCACTTCCATGACACCCGGTCCGCTGGCGGCCTCGTCAAGCAATTGGGTTTCGAGGAAATCCATTGCAGTCAAGGTGACCATATCGCCGCGGTCGGACGAAATGCCGGCGGCGGAGGTGACGATCTTCTGCATTTCGGCGAGGTAGGCGTCGATCTTGGCCTGATCGGCGGGTTCACCGACCATCTTTGCGATACGCCCCTTGTTGACGACCACCGCGACGGAAATCTTTTCGACCGTATAGCCGTTCTTCACCGTGGCGACCGTCTTGGAGTTGATCTCGTAGTTGGTCTGTTCTTCTTTCTTCGCCGATTCGTCCGACGATTGCGGCGTGCTGCCGCCGCCCTGAGGTGCGGCCTGCGGAACATTCTGCTCCACGGTCGCGGCCGTGTCGGGCTGCGTTTCCTGCGACTTCTGGTCTTCTTTGACGGTCCGCACCGACCGTTCGACACGCGATTCCGGATCGTAGACGGTTTCCTGAATCTGGCGGCTGTCGGTATTGAGCTGCGCCGTCACGCTCGAGCGGAAATTGTCCATGCCGAGGAAGGGCGCCAGCGCCTTGTCGATATTGGTTTCGATTTCCTGCTGAACGTTCTGCGCCAGCGTCAGCGAACGGTTCATGGCGGCATTGGTGACGTCGTCACCGGACGCCAGAAGCTGACCCGTGGAATCGAGCAGGGTCACATCATCGACTTCAAGGCCGGGAACGGCCGATGCAACGAGGTGACGAATGGAAGCGGAGGCCTTGCGGCCGGCGGAGGCGCTCGCACGGATCATGACAGATGCGGTGGGCTTCTGTTCGCCGCGTCGGAAATTGCCGACGTCGGGCATGACGATATGCACGCGTGCGGCTGCGATGCCATCGATCTGCTGGATGGAGCGGCCGATCTCACCCTCAAGGGCGCGAACGCGCGTCACTTCCTGCATGAAGGAGGTCAGGCCGAGAGAACCGACATTGTCGAAAAGTTCATAACCGGCATTGGCGCTGTCGGGCAGGCCACGTTCAGCCAGAAGCAGCCGCGCCTTGCTGGTAAGCCCGACCGGGACCTGAAGGCTGGAACCATCGGTCCCCACCTGAAAGTCCAGACCCGACTCGGCGAGCGCAATGCTGATCTTGTTGAGGTCGCTCTTTTCAAGCCCCACATAAAGGGTCTCGTAAGCGGGACGGTTCACATAAAGCGCTGCAGCGAGGATAATGGCCATGGACACAACGCCCACGCCGCCCAACATCAGCAGCCGCGTCTGCCCCAGCGCCGCGACATTCTTCAAGACCTGAGGGATTTGATTTAACAGATTCATTCTGTTCCGCACCGTCATTCATAGAGTCCGAGACCTTTTGGCCCCGTGATGACAATAGGGTGCGAAGCTTGCGCGAGCGTTGCCTTTCTCCGCATTCTGCGAAGAGGCAGGCGCCGCTGGAAACAGCGCTAGAAGAGGTCGAAGTCGCCGGAGGCCTTGTCGAGCGGCTGGGAATGGCCGTGGCGGAAGGCCGCGCCGAGGGCCTTCTGCATTTCAGCAAGCTTGACGAGGCTGAGCGCGGTGGAGACATCCACGATCCAGTCACCCGGGATGGAGCCGGTGATGGTGTCTATGAACTCGGCCAGGCCACGCGTCTTCTGGACCGCAAGGTCGATGCCCTGCAGCAGCTTGACGCCTTCGCTCGACAATTGGCCGCTGGTCACCTCAAGCAATTGCGGCTCGATGCGCTCGATGAGATAGGCGACATCGTGCAGTTCCGATACCACACGCATCAGAACATCCGGCAGGGCTTCTTCGAACGGAGTGGTGGCGGTGTGCTCTGCAAGCTGCATTGGAAACTCCGTACTAGAAAAATTCGATATCGTTGGCGACGGGTTTGGGCGCCGGCACCGGACGCGTTTCCATGGCCACCGTCTTCTGTGTTTCCGCGCCGCTGAGCGGATGCTGGCGGGCGCGGCCCGAGACCGGCCAGAATTCGATCTTGCGGCCATGTTCCCCGCCCGTGGAGGAGCTTATGACTGGAATGCCTTCATCCTTGAGAAACTTCATGGCGAATATGGCATTCTGCTCACCGACATTGGAGAAGCTGGCGATCGTCTTCGCGCCGCCGAAAATCTTGGCCTCCAGCCGGTCACGACGGGCGCCCTGCTTCAGCAGGCCGTTGATCAGAAGTTCCATGAGATGCACGCCATAACGCGTCGCATCTCCGCCGGTCACGCTACCGGTTCCCGGCAGCAGGAAGTGGTTCATTCCTCCAACGCCGGAAACGGGGTCTCTCAGACAGGCAGCCACGCACGAACCGAGTATCGTCGTCAGCACCACATCGGGATCGCTGACGACCTTATACTCGCCCTGAATGATATGTACGCGCTTGGCTGCAGCTTCAATCATTTCAGCGATCCGAAAACCGCTTCGATGGCAGCGCGCATCTTGTCGATGGTGAAGGGCTTGGCCAGCACGTTGTTGGCGCCGAGCTGGGCAGCCTTCTGCACCAGCGCGCGGTCGCCCTGCGCGGTGAGAATGATGAAGGCGGCCTTCTTGGTGGTCGGGTTGGCCCGCACGGCGTGCAGGAAACCGAGACCATCCATCTTCGGCATGTTGAAATCGGAGATGACGAGATGATGGGGCTGCTGCTCCATGATCTTCATTCCCTGCTCGCCGTCACCTGCGGCGGTGATCTGCTTGAAGCCGAGCTGTGTCAGCGCATCGCTGAGGAGCAGCCGGCTGGTCACCTGATCGTCAACGATCAGAACTTTGATCTTTTCTGCGAGAGACATTAGTCAGCACCTTCTTTGCGGGCAGTGGTTAGTTTGAGGATTTCTTCGCCGATGGAGCCCAGCGGCAATTGCTGTTCAACCGCGCCTAACTCGTAGGCCACACGGGGCATGCCATAGACGACACAGGTTTTTTCATTCTGGCCGACGGTACGCGCACCGGCATGGCGCATTTTCAGAAGTCCGGCGGCACCATCGCGCCCCATGCCGGTCAGGATGACGCCGACGGCGTTGCGTCCGGCAAGTTCGGCTACAGAGTCGAACAACACATCGACGGAGGGCCGATGGCCGTTGACGGGATCGCGCTCCACGAGCCGGCAGCAGGGCGCCGAACGATTGGCGATCTGCAGGTGACGCTCGCCGCCCGGCGCGAGGTAGATCTTGCCGGTCTGCAGGCGGGCGCCATCCGTCGCCTCTTCCACCACGGGAGCGCAGATGCGGTTCAGCCGTTCTGCGAAGCTCTTCGTGAAGGTGGGCGGCATATGCTGGGTAATTACGGTCGGCGGGCAATTGGCCGGGAATTTCTGCAGCACCGCGATCAACGCTTCGACACCCCCCGTGGACGAACCGATGGCCACGACCTTGCGCCCCGCACGATATTCGCTGACCGGAACCGGCTGCGGCGCGGCTGCGGCTTCCGGCCGCGCCGCGCGGTAAGCAGCGTGTTGGGAGCGCGCGGCAGCCTTCACCTTGTCAGCCAGATCGCCGAAGGGGCGCGCATCGCCTGGTGCCGGCTTGCCGACACAGTCGAAGGCGCCGATTTCGAGTGCCGCGAGCGATGCGTCCGCCCCGCGATGTGTCAGCGACGAGACCATGATGACCGGCATGGGCCGCAGGCGCATGATCTTTTCGAGAAACTCCAGCCCGTTCATTTCCGGCATCTCGATGTCGAGTGTCACGACATCGGGATTGAGCTGCTTGATGGCGGCACGCGCTTCCATGGCGTTGCCGGCCTGCCCGACGACCTCGACCTCCGGATCGGCCTTGAGAACAGCCGAAATCAGGCCGCGCATGGTCGGACTATCATCGACGACGAGTACCCGTGCGAGTGCGCTCATGCCTTCCTCCCCGAAGCGTGACCGATGTAGCGATAGGTGGTGATACCCGTATTATCGAACAGGTTCTTGGCGTCACCGGAGACACGTTCGGAATGACCGATATAAAGATGACCACCTTCCGGCAGCAGGCCTGCAAAACGCGACCAGATGCGCATCTGCGTCGGCTCGTCGAAATAGATGACGACGTTGCGGCAGAAGATGACGTCGAAATTGCCCTTGAAGGGCCATTGCGTCATCAGGTTCAATTCATTGAAGGTGATGAGGCGCTTGACCTTGTCGTCGATCTGGAACTTGCGGCGGCCGCCAGCATCCACTTCCGTGAACCATTGCTTGCGCATGGCGGGAGACACGGTTTCGAGCGCATTATCGTCATAGACCCCGGCACGGGCCTGCGCCAATATCTTGGGGTCGATATCCGTGGCCAGGATTTTGAAGTCGTAATCGGCTGCATTCGGAAACATGGCGAGCACGGTGAGCGCTATGGAATAGGGCTCCTGTCCGTCGGAGCAAGCGGCGGACCAGATGCGAACACGCCCGCCGCTCTTAGCCCTTGCAATGAGGCCAGGAAGAACCTCGTCACGCAAATGTTCGAAATGATGGTTTTCGCGGAAGAAGCGGGTGAAATTCGTGGTCAGGTGCGACAGCATTTCGCGCCGCGCCTGCGCGCCATCTGGAGATGACACCAGAACACAATATTCACGAAAGCCCGAAAGGCCGAGATTGCGGATGTGTTTCGACAGGCGGGAGTAAACCAGCGACGCCTTGGTGTCGTTGAGATAGATGCCCGCATCGGCATAGATCATCGCCGCGATTTCCGAGAGGTCACGTCTCGTCAGCGGGTATTCACCGCTGGCAAGAACGTCATCCGGAGACTGGCGCTGGTCGTTGAAATTAAGTGCTGCCATGAATGATCCGCTTTCAACCCGCCGCCGCGAGCGACATTTCCTGCTTCAAGGGCTGTCCGCGCGAGGCGCTGACGATGGCATCGACATCCAGAATGAGAGCGACGCGCCCGTCGCCGAGAATCGTTGCGGCGGCAATGCCCGGAACATGGGTATAGTTGGCCTCCAACGACTTGATGACAACCTGGCGCTGACCCTGGATCGCATCGACCATCAGGGCACGCTGGCCGCCGCCTTCCGATTCCACCAAAAGAGCGACGCCTTCGACCGGATCGGCCTGCGTCGGGCGGAAATTCAGCACGCGGCCGACATCCACCAGCGGGCAGAAGGAGTTGCGGATGGAGATCAGCCGCTGGTTCGCACCGAACGAGTGAATGTTCTTCGCTTCCGGCTGCAGGGTTTCCACGATCGCGGTCAACGGCACCACCAGTGTCTGGCCGGCAACCGTCACCACCATGCCGTCGAGAACGGCAAGCGTCAGCGGCAGGCTCATGGTGAAGGTGGAGCCTTGGCCGGGGCGCGAGGAGATGTTGATGCGACCGCCGAGCGCCTGAATGGAGCGCTTGACCACGTCCATGCCCACACCGCGGCCGGAAATGTCGGAAATCTTGTCGGCGGTCGAGAAGCCGGGGGCGAAGATGAGATTGTCGATCTCTTCATCCGTCAGGTTCGCATCGGCAGCGATGAGATCGTTGTCGATCGCCTTCTGGCGCACGCGCTCGCGATTGATGCCGGCACCGTCGTCCTGAAGCTCGATAAGGATGCGGCCGGAGCGGTGTTTGGCCGAAAGCTTGATAGTGCCTTCCGGGTTCTTTCCAGCGGCTTCGCGCTTTTCGGGCGTTTCGATGCCATGATCAACGGCGTTGCGGATCATATGCGTCAGCGGTTCGGCCAGCTTGTCGATGACCGTCTTGTCGACTTCGGTGTTCTCACCTTCGGTGACAAGACGGATCTGCTTACCGATCATGTCGGCGACTTCGCGAACGATACGCGACATGCGCTGGAACACCGGTTTTACCGGCTGCGCACGGATCGCCATGACGCTGTCCTGGATTTCGCGCGTCAGCTGCTGCAGCTCGTCGAGACCCATATTGACGGCTGACGTACCGCTCGCATCGTTTTCGATGACGCTCTGCGACAGCATCGCCTGATTGATGACGAGCTCGCCGACGAGATTGATCAGGCGATCGACACGGTCGAGATCGACGCGAATGGTCTGGCCGGCACTTGCATTGGCAGCGGCATTGGCGTTTGCCTGCGCTGCGGCAGGTGCTGCCGCAGCTTCACGCTTTTCGATGGCGGCATTGACGCTCTGGGCGATCTGCGTCGTTGCGACGGCCGTTTCGACAGCTGCCGCAACATAAGACGCTTCCGCCGTGGCGACTTCAACAACGGGCTGCTCTTCCGCGCCGCTATCAAGCGCCGAAAGGTCGAACGGCACGGGGATCATCGGGAGTTCTTCCTCGTCGGCAGCGGCCTCCGAAAGAACTGGCGTGATTTCGAGATCGCAATCCCATTCGGCAAATTCGAAGACGCTGCGGATACCTTCTTCACCCTTGTCGGTCGTGATCGAAACCGTCCAGGAGAGATAGGATGCTTCAGGATCGAGTTTGTCGAGCGAAGGCAGCTCGGACATGTCGCAATTGATGCTCATCTCCCCAATGCGGGAAAGATCGCGCAGCAGAAGTGCCGCCTCGTTGCCCTTTGAATAAAGCGATGCATGCGGCTTGAAGGTGATCTGGAAGGATGGCGCTTCCATCAGCGGCGTGGTTTCGTCGGCAAAGTCCGTGAAGGAGAAGGGGATCGGCTCGAAGCCGCTCTCATCCGTCGGTTTGGCCTTCACGGGTTCCGGCGCCTTTACTGCGACGGGAGCGGGCGCGGATGCCGGAACGGCTTCGCCGTTTGCCAGCGCCTCCAGTTCCTTCACGAGGCCACGGGTGCGGCTTTCATCGACGCTGCCACCGTCTCTTGCGGCATTGGTGAGGTCTGCCAGCACGTCGGCAGAGCGCAGCATGACTTTGAGAACATCCTGCGTCGGTTCCAGCTTATTGGAACGCACGCAGTCGAGGGTCGTTTCAAAGACGTGCGCAAAGGCCACGAGATCATCGAGACCGAAGGCACCTGCTCCGCCCTTGATAGAATGAACGGCACGGAAAACGGCGTTGACGGTTTCCGGATCACGGTCGCCGTCATTCAATTTAAGAAGCCCCGATTCCAGTTCGGCGAGCTGCTCCTCGCATTCCTGGAAAAAGATTTCCTTGATTTCGTTCATATCCATCGTGAAATGTCCCGTATCAGGCGGTTACGCGCTCAATGGCATCGATGAGTTTGGCAGGGTCGAACGGCTTGACGATCCAGCCCGTCGCACCGGCCTGGCGGGCGCGGTTCTTCTTCTCTGCATCGCTTTCGGTCGTCAGAACGAGGATAGGGATCGCACGGTACTTTTCGTTGCGACGAACACCCTCTATGAAACCGAAACCGTCGAGACGGGGCATGTTGATGTCAGTCACGATGACGTCGGGGTTGCTCTGCTCGAGCACTTCGAGGCCCTCGACGCCGTCTTCGGCCTGAATGGTTTCGAAACCGGCATTGTTGAGCGTGACCAGGAGCATGTTCCTGATCGTCCGGGAATCATCCACGGTAAGAACTTTTTTCTTCACTTTTGCATCTCCTTCAGGAGCAAATGATCGATATCGACGCCTATCAGTTTCATGGTCCTGTCGAATGCATCGGACACGCTGGCAAAGCCGAAGCGTTTGCCGTCCTCTTCCCAGGATTTGGCGCCGGCCATGAGGACCTGCGCACAAAGGGCGCCGATACGTTCCACCTCTGACGCATCCACCGACAGCGGTGCTCCCCGCAACGTCATCAGCTTGCCGTGCAGGGCCGATGCTTCGTTGAGGTCCAGCACCGGTGACAGTTTCAGCGTCGCCTCAGCTGCTTTTCTGGCTGCCATTACATGACTCCCTGACGTCTGAATTGTTGGTAATCCTGGCGGTAATCCGTGCGGCTATCCTCACGGGCCATAAATGATGATTGCTGCCGATCCGCACCGATGGCGGCAGCGAAATGTTCCTGGCGGGCAATACGAAATTCGCGCACGGTGCGGCCGAGTTCCAGAATGACGGTTTGAAGCGTGTCGGCCTCGGAGGCGCTCGCGCTGATATCGACGGCATTGCGGTCCGCCTGCCGTTGCTGCCCGCCAATATCGGCGGCAACAGATTGCAGTTCACCGGCCTGCTCGGCCGTAAGCCGCGAGACTTCAGCGATCATGTCGTTGATGCCCGAGACCTGCCGGACGACGCCGCCGATTGCGTCCTGTGTGCGGTTGACCATGCGGACGCCGCCCTCGACCTGGGTCTTCGTGGTTCCGACAAGGCTCTTGATCTCCCTTGCGGCATCTGCAGACCGCTGGGCGAGCGCCCGGACTTCCTGTGCGACGACAGCGAACCCACGACCGCTTTCACCCGCACGCGCCGCCTCGATGCCGGCATTGAGCGCGAGAAGGTTGGTCTGAAAAGCGATCTCGTCAATCGTACCGATGATCCTGCCGATCTGTTCGGCGGATTGTTCGATGTCCGACATGGCGTCGATCGCCTCGCCGATCGCACGGCCACTTTCGACCGCCGCGTCGCGGGCGCTCGAAACCGCCTTTTCCGTCGCCGCAATGCGAGCGCCGTTTTCGGCAACGTTCCCGATCAGGGCCTGAATCGCATGCGAGGTTTCGGCAAGGGCTTCGGCCTGCTGGCGTGAACGCTCGGCAATGGAACGGCCGATATCGGCAAAACGTCCGCTCAAGGCCTCCGCCTCGCCGACGCTGTTATGGGCCGCCGTCAACGACGCGCCTATGGTTTCAAGGGCCGTGTTGAATGTTGTCGCGACATCCCGATAGGCGTCTGGAACGTCACCGTCTATCCGTGCGTGCAAATCGCCTGCCGCAAAAGCTTTCAACGCGACGCCGAAGAGGTTTGCCGCTTCAGCCCGGTCATTGTCGCGTTGTTCCTGAAGTTCGCGGCCATGACGCAGGCGTAGTTCATTAAAGCGCAGCGAGACCGCTATCTCGGTATCGACCATCACGAGGCGAACGACATTCTTTACCGCTTCGGCGAGCTCACGGCTCTTCTTGCGGCTACCCGGCAGGATGGATCGGGGTGCGTGTTCCGCCACCAGTCCACCAACGAGGTGCTCCAGAACGACGGCGTGGCTGGCGATTTGCCAGCGCGGATCGAGACCCATGCGGCTGGCATTGTCGGAAAGCACCTTCACCCGCTCGGCATAGAGCGCATCGAAACGTGCATCCGTCAAAACGCTCCAGTGCGACGATTGCAGATCGTGCAGGCGTTCGAGCTGGTTTTCGCTGTCGAAGGACGGGGAACAGTCCGGCATGGACTGGAAACGGGTCATCACATCGCGCAGGCCGGCCTTGACGTAAGGCTCCAGCATGCCGCGATAGCTGCGCAGGAAGTCGGATTGCGTCTCATCGAGGCCGGCAAAACGCAACCGCCCCGCCAGGCTTCCGCCTGCCGATCTGCGCGCTTGATCTGATGGCAAGTCCTGCCCCAACCGACGTCCCCAACAACATGACGGCCGGTGACACCCGGCCAATTTGCCAAGGTTCAGAACGCCAGCACCCTGAGGGGATTTTTGAACGAACACACCCATCGCGGACGATGCGGCATCGACGCTTGCCAGACCTTCTTGAACCAAGAAACGAAATACCGGATCGGCACCGGTACGGCAGTGCGGCGTCATGCCTGGAAGGGGAGAGACCCCATTCCGCCGTGGAAATACCACCAATCTTTATGGTTAATTCCTTGCTTGAAAGTTAAGAAACGCGGCGTTGCGGGTCAAACGGTAAAATTTGTAAAGTCTTTTAACGGCCCCTGCCCCGACTTTGCCGCAAATGAGCAAAAACAAAAAGGAATCGAGCGCTTCGGGCGGTTTTTCCGGCCTCTGTGCTGGACAAGCGCGGGTGGCTTCCCCTAAAACAAATCAACGGGATATTCGCGCAGCGGTGATGCTTTAAAGAGACGTTTTCGATCAAGGAGATGCCAACTTGCAATGGATGGAGAAAGGCCGCAGTTCAAGGCGCCATCCGCAAGTGCTGATCGGTCTCGTGGTCGCCAGCCTTCTTCTCATGATCGGCTTCCAGGCGCCTTCGGGTATCAAGCCGCTTTCCAAGACCAGCCGCCTCGAACGCATGCAGACCGTCGATCTTGGCCGCTCCCTTTCGCTTCGCGACAAGGATTGCGACAACGGCGGTGATTTCGGTTGCCGGTCAGGCAATGCGGCCCCGGGTATTGGTCACGACGCGTTTTCCTTAACCGCCGTCAGTGTTGACCTTGAGGCAAAGGCGCGGCTCGTTGCTGTTGCCGTCGCGCCACAAGCGTCCCGAGACTTTGCCAGCGTGGTACCACGCGCGCCTCCGCATCTTATGTACTAGTCATTCCGGCGGTCATCATCATTGGATTCATTGGAATCCTGAGGGATTGGAGTCGTCGGAAATCCGCCGCAAGCTCCCATTCCAGAGAGAAAACCGCCGCCGCATATGACACTTGCAACCATTCTTCCTTTTATTGTCGCATTGCCCTTCGTCGGCGCACTCCTGACGGCGTTCATGCCGCGCGAGGGTGCTGCTGCAGCTCCCGCTTCCGTTGCGGGGGCAGTTGCCCTTTTCGGGCTGGTCAGCAGTATTTTCCTTTATACCAGCGTCAGCGGGGGCGCCGTTCTTAAATACGATGTGGAATGGCTGCCGCAGCTCGGTTTGAACTTCACACTGCGGCTCGACGGATTTGCCTGGATCTTCTCGATGCTGATTACCGGCATCGGCCTGCTGGTGGTGCTTTACGCCCGCTACTACATGTCGACTGAAGACCCCATACCGCGCTTCTTCGCCTTCCTTCTCGCCTTCATGGGTTCGATGCTCGGCGTCGTCCTATCCGGCAACGTCATTCTGCTGTCCATCTTCTGGGAAATGACGAGCATCTTCTCATTCCTTCTGATCGGCTACTGGCACCAGAATGCCGGCGCCCGCGACGGCGCTCGCATGGCGCTGACAGTGACGGGGATTGGTGGCTTCAGCTTGCTGGCGGGTCTGCTGATCCTCGGTCACATGGCCGGCAGCTACGATCTCGACAGGATCATCGAGGCCGGCGCCGCCATTCGCGCGCATCCGCTTTATGTGCCTGCGCTCATTCTTATTCTCGGCGGCGCTCTGACGAAGAGCGCGCAGTTTCCCTTTCACTTCTGGCTGCCCAATGCCATGGCGGCACCAACACCCGTTTCCGCCTATCTCCACTCGGCTACCATGGTGAAAGCGGGTGTTTTCCTGCTGGCAAGGTTCTGGCCGGTGCTTGCGGGCACGCCGGAATGGTTCTGGCTGGTCGGCGCGGCCGGCGTCATAACTCTGCTGCTCGGTGCCTATTTCGCCATGTTCCAGCAGGATCTGAAGGGATTGCTGGCCTATTCCACCATCAGCCATCTCGGGCTCATCACCACGCTGTTAAGCCTTGGCAGCCCGCTCGCTGCGGTGGCGGCCATCTTTCACATGGTCAACCATGCCACCTTCAAGGCCTCGCTCTTCATGGCGGCCGGCATCATCGACCATGAGACCGGAACACGTGACATGCGGCGGCTGAGCGGGCTCTATACCTATATGCCGGCAACGGCGACACTCGCCATGGCGGCAAGTGCGGCCATGGCCGGGGTTCCTCTGTTCAACGGGTTCCTCTCCAAGGAAATGTTCTTTGCCGAGGCCGTCGAAACCCATGCCGACTCGCTTCTCGACCGCGCGCTGCCCTATGTGGCCACATTATCTGGCGCATTTGCCGTCGCCTATTCGCTGCGCTTCATTCACACGGTGTTCTTCGGCCCCAAGCCAGTCGACCTGCCAAACCCCAATCCGCACGAGCCGCCGCGCTGGATGCGGTTTCCGATCGAATTCCTCGTCTTCGCCTGCCTGATCGTCGGCATCGTTCCGAGCCTTTCCATCGGCCCGTTCCTGCATACGGCCGTGCTTTCCGTTCTCGGCGCACAGACACCCGTGTACAGCCTGTCGATCTGGCACGGTTTCAATCTGCCGCTGATCATGAGTATCGCGGCGCTGATCGGCGGGGTAACGATCTACGTCCTGCTCGGCGGTTATTTCTCGCGCTGCGATGACGGTCCGCCGATCTTCCGGCATTTGCGGGGTCAGCGCATCTTCGAGCGCATTCTCGTCACCGTGTCCTGGAAGTGGGCGCGGTGGCTGGAAAGCACGCTCGGCACCCGGCGCCTGCAGCCGCAGCTGAGGCTTCTTATCCTCGTGGCGCTTCTTGCCGGTTTCTCGCCGCTCTTCCTTTCGGAGTTCTCCCTGTCGCTGCCGCGGGTAACAACCTTCGATCCGATCTTCGCCATTCTGTGGCTGATCGGTATGATTGCGGCCATGGGTGCTGCCTGGCAGGCGAAATATCATCGCCTCGCAGCCCTTGTCATGCTTGGCGTTTCGGGGCTCGTCACCTGCCTCACCTTCATCTGGCTTTCCGCACCGGATCTGGCGATTACCCAGCTTTTGGTGGAAATCGTCACCACCGTTCTCATCCTGCTCGGCCTCAGGTGGTTGCCGAAACGCTTCGAAAAAGTGGACAGCAGCGACGAGTTGCCGGCGCAGCTTCGCCGTGCCCGCGACTTCCTGCTGGCAGCCGCCAGCGGCATTGGAATGTCCGTCATCGCCTATGCGGTGATGACGCTGCCAGTGCCGAATGCCATTGCGACCTATTTCCTCGAACGCGCTTACAGCGAAGGCGGCGGCACCAATGTGGTCAACGTCATCCTGGTCGATTTCCGTGGCTTCGACACCTTCGGCGAAATCGCGGTTCTGGCCATCGTGGCGCTCACCGTCTTCGCGCTGCTTCGCCGTTTCCGTCCCGCCCATGAAAGCATCGGACTTCCGGAACAGCAGCAGATGCAGAACGCCTTCGATGCGGAGCGCCCGGATCGCAGCAAGGGCGATACCGTTCGCGACTATCTCTACGTGCCATCCATCGTGATGCAGTGGATGTTCCCCGTCATCATCACCTTTTCCATTTTCCTCTTCATGCGCGGCCACGATATGCCGGGCGGCGGTTTTGCGGCCGGTATCACCATGGCGATCGCCTTCCTTCTGCAATATCTCGCCGGCGGGGCGCGCTGGGCCGAGGACCGCATCCGCATCCTGCCGCTGCGCTGGATGGGCTTTGGCCTCTTGATGGCGGCGGCGACGGGTATCGGCTCGTGGTACTTCGGCTACCCGTTCTTGACCTCTTATTTCCAGTATACGGAGATACCCTATATCGGCAAAATGCCGACGGCTTCCGCCCTGCTGTTCGATCTCGGCGTCTTTTCGCTGGTCGTCGGCTCCACCGTTCTTATCCTGATAGCACTGGCACACCAATCGTTGCGCAACTACCGCGTTCGCACGCCTGACGCCGCAAAAGCGGAGGACGTGTAATGGAACTCATTCTTTCAATCGGCATCGGCATCATGACTGGCTCCGGCGTATGGCTCATCCTGCGCCCGCGCACCTATCAGGTCATCGTCGGGCTTTCGCTTTTGTCCTATGCCGTGAACCTGTTCATCTTCGGCGTCGGCGGCATCAAGACCAACGCACCCCCGGTGCTGGTGAACGGCGTCGACAGTTCGACGCTTGCCGACCCGGTGCCGCAGGCGCTGGTGCTGACCGCAATCGTGATCGGCTTTGCCACGACAGCGCTTTTCCTCGTCGTGCTGCTCGCAGCGCGCGGCCTCACCGGCACTGACCATGTGGATGGGAGGGAGTCGAAATGATGTCGTTCCCCTTCCACATCGTCATCGCACCCATCCTGCTGCCGCTCATTACCGCCGCGCTGCTGCTGTTCTTTGACGAGCGCCAGCGTGTGGCCAAAGCCGCGATCAGCTTCACCTCCACGGTGCTGCTGCTGGTGGTTGCGATTCTGCTGTTTCGCGAGGTGAACTCAACCGTTAATACCGAGATCGCTGCTGTGGTTTCGAGCGGCGTCTATCTGCTCGGCAACTGGCCGGCACCCTTCGGCATCGTGCTCGTCGCCGACCGCCTGTCGGGCCTGATGGTCCTGTTGACCGCATTGCTCGCCATTCCCTCGCTCATCTATTCGATGGCGAAATGGCACAAGGCGGGCGCCCATTTCCATTCGCTGTTCCAGATGATGCTGATGGGCGTCAACGGCGCGTTCCTGACCGGCGACCTCTTCAACCTCTTCGTATTCTTCGAAGTGATGCTGGCGGCATCTTACGGGCTGCTGCTGCATGGCTCCGGCCAGCAACGCGTCAAGGCGGGGCTGCACTATATCGCCATCAACCTCGTTGCCGCCTTGTTTTTCCTGATTGGCGTCAGTCTGATCTATGGCGTGACGGGCACGCTGAACATGGGTGATCTCGCCCACCGGATCGAGGGGCTGAACCCCGACCAGCGCATGCTGCTGGAAACCGGCTCGGCCATCCTCGGCATCGCGTTTCTGGTCAAGGCCGGCATGTGGCCGCTGAATTTCTGGCTGCCCTCCGCCTATGGTGCGGCATCTGCACCGGTCGGCGGGCTATTCGCGATCATGAGCAAGGTCGGCATTTATGTCATTGCCCGCCTGTCCTTCCTGCTGTTCGGGCAGACGGCCGGGGAATCGGCCGGTTTCGGCCACGATGCGCTGCTGGTCGGCGGCATCGCCACCATCATCTTCGGTGCCATCGGGGTTCTGGCGTCGCAGGCGCTGGGACGGCTTGCCGGCTTTTCGGTTCTGGTCTCATCGGGAACGCTGCTTGCAGCCATGGGTACCGGCAATCCCACGGTGGCGGCCGGCGCACTTTATTACCTTGTCAGCTCCACCCTCACCATCAGTGCCTTCTTCATGCTCATCGAACTTGTCGAGCGCGGGCAGGATGCGGGCGCAAACGTTCTTGCCGTAACCATGGAGGCTTATGGCGAAGGCGAGGAAGAAGACGAGGAAGAGGAAATCGGCGTGACCATGCCTGCCACCATGGCCGTGCTGGGCGCATGCTTTGCCGCCTGCGGCATCCTGCTCGCCGGCCTGCCGCCGCTTTCCGGCTTCATTGCCAAATTCTCGATGCTATCGGCCATTCTCAATCCGTCCGGTCTCGGCGCCAATGACAGCATCTCCACCCTGTCATGGTGGATCGTCTTCCTGATCGTCTTTTCCGGCTTCGCTTCACTGATCTCGATGACCCGTGCCGGCATCCGTACTTTCTGGGCCTCCATCGAAGGCACCGTGCCGCGCGTGCTCGTCATCGAAATCGCACCCATCATGCTGCTTCTCGGCCTGACACTCGCCATGACCGTTCAGGCGGGGCCGGTGATGCGTTACATGCAGGAAACAGCGCGCATCCTCGATCTGCCCGCGAGCTATATCCAGGGCGTCATTTCCGCGCCACGGGCGGGCGGCAATCCGGAGGCAGAGCCATGATGAACCGTGTCCTGCCCTACCCGCTACTGACCGTTTCCCTGATCTTCTTCTGGATGACGATCAACAGTTTCTCGCCGGGGCATCTGCTGCTCGGAACTGCGGTGGCGCTCATCGCTTCCTGGGCGATGGCGTCGCTGAGGCCGGCAAAACCCCGCATCCGCAACTGGCATCGGCTGGTGCAGCTGATCCTTATCGTGCTTTACGATATCGTCAGGTCCAATCTCTCGGTCGCGAAGATCATTCTGTTCAGGCGCGAAAGGGACCGCAAATCGGGTTTTCTGGCCGTGCCGCTCGATATACGCGATCCCATGGCGCTGGCCGTTCTGGCGACAATCCTCACCTCGACGCCGGGAAGCGCCTGGCTTGAATATAATTCCAGTCAGGGCACGCTCCTGCTCCACGTCCTCGACGACGTGGACGAGGCCGCGTGGATAAGCCTCATCAAGAACCGATATGAAAAACTGCTGATGGAGATATTCGAATGAGTTCGATTATCCTTTTCTGGTCCTTTTCGCTGGCGCAGCTGATGCTGGCCATTGCCATGACGATTTCGGTCTATCGCATCGCCATTGGCCCGCGCGCGCAGGACCGGGTGCTCGGCATGGATACGCTCTATGTCAACGCCATGCTGCTGCTGCTGACCTTCGGCCTGCGCACCGGCAACGACATTTATTTCGAGGCATCGCTGCTGATCGCCATTCTGGGCTTCGTGTCCACCGTCGCCCTTTCCAAATTCCTGATGCGCGGGGAGGTCATAGAATGAGCAACGCCGCAGAATTTCCGCTCTGGGCCGCCATCGCCGTAGCTTTTTTTGTCCTGCTGGGCGCCTCGTTAACGCTGATCGGCACCATAGGCTTTGCCAAGCTCAACAGCTTCTATGAACGCCTGCATGCGCCCACACTCGGCACCAGCTGGGGGACCGGCGGCATCGTCATGGCCTCCATCATCTATTTCTCCGTCTCCGGCGGCCGCTTCGCCTTCCACGAAATCTTCATCGGCATTTTCATGACGGTGACGACGCCGGTTTCCCTGATGCTGCTGGGGCGGGCCGCGCTTTATCGGGACCGGGCGGAGCAGAATTCGGATAACCGAGAGCATTTGTAATTGCTTAGGTGCGCGTTGAAGCAATGACTTTACGAAAAGTCAGGGAAATCCTCCTGCTTCGAACGGTCTTCACCCCGTTCACAATATCCGTATCCCGGATAGTCGGAAAACTGAAACGGGTACGCAACCGGCCTGGCAAAACCACTGCGTTCAGCAGCCCGATCCATATCAAAGGCTCCATCGTAGTGAGAACTGTTTACGACAGTAATTGCAACTTTGCCGGAGCTCAAAAGATGGGCTGCGGCACTCCCAAGAAAACGGCGATCAATTTTGTTGTCACGAGCATTTCACGCCGAACGGTCACGGGAATGGCAAATCGCCAAGCTGGGCAAAAAATCCATTAAGCAGAGGTTAAGTATCTGCCAAACATTTGATATTTCTAGGATAATGTTAGCGGACGAAATACACTCACCCAAAAAACATATTTACGAGGATTTTCGCCTACCCCCCCACGAGGCAAATTGTTGTCTGACACATAGAACCGGAATAATGGGAACAGGTGATAACAGCCGATAACAGCTGATAACCAGCAAGGAAAAACAATACCTTGAGGCGATTGGCGTTATGGCCACGCGCTGCGGTTTCTGACACGAGGTTTTGGGCAGAAACGTTCGGAACAGGCAAAATCGACAGCGGAGACGCGTCGCTTCAAGAAAAGCCTCAAAAATCTTCGAGATGCCTTTGAGGCGGCTTCAAGCCATTGAAAAATAATGACCGAGGCATTTTGGCATAGTCCGCCTAGCGGTCTGGATGACGCCTCTTGGGGGGCGAAATTCCAATTTGAGGTTCCCTACTGAGGCGGAACCTCAGATTTTCGGAGGGGCTGAGAGAGAGAAAAGCCCGGATTTCCGGGCTTTTTTAATGCTTTCGTACGCAATTCGAGGGATTTTCAAGGCCCCGCAAGGTTCCTCCTGGCTGCCGCGATTTCAGCGCTTCCGACTGCGCCTTGAGGCGACATATTTGTACGTCCTCTCAAGCTCGTCGTTGGCCAGTTCCTTGATGCTCTCGCTCCCGAAATTCTTCAGAGCATAAGCACGCAGCGCGGCTTCATCATCGGGGGTCTTGGTGTTGGCCCAGATTGCCTGGATCTTGCGCTTGCGCCAGTCCTCGCCATCCTTCAGCGGCGCCGAGCGCATGCCGTGCAGGCTTCCTATCCACTGGTTCAAATAGCTGCGGGCTTTTTCGAAGTCCGCCGCCGCGATGAGCTGATAGCTGTTCACCTTGCAGTGCTTGTTCAACGCGGCCCAGACAGCCCTATAGGATTTGGGCGCCTTTTTCAAAAGCTCTTCCTTCTCGACGACCTTGTTTACCAGTTCGGTCAAAACGGCACGCTGCTCGATCGAGATATGCTCCTCACCCGGCTTTGTCTCGGGGCGGACCGTGGTGCGGTGGGTCTGGGTGTTGACGATGCTGATGTTCGCGCCGGCTCCGGCAAAGCCGACGCCTGAAACATTGCCCTGGATGACCTGCTTTTCGAAGCCGACCTCGTCGGCAACTTTTTCGACGTTAGTCGAGCGAACGCCCGTCAGCACATATTGGACATCCATCCCGGCAGCAGCAGCGGCCACAAGCACTCCGCTTTTGAACTCATTTTTCCCCGACTCGACATTCGCCAGCGTCACTCGCGTGACGTTCAGCAACCGCGCAAAACTCGATGCGGTATAGCCCAGACGCTCACGCTCCTGCGCGAAACGGGCGCCAATCACCTCAAAATCCATATTCGACCCTTCGGGGCGCATAAAACTTTTGACATGCAAAATGAATTATGCACACTACACATGAAGCCGCTTTGATACGGCTTCGATTGATCCAAACCATTCAACAAAAAGCCGATGCGCCAACACCGGCTTCCTGAGGAGTACACAGATGACCAAGCCCAAGTGGGACCGGCATTCCATTCTCGGCGAATTGCGCCGCCGAGGCATGACGATGAGCAAGCTTGCAGAACTTCGCGGGATCTCTCCCGGCGGGTTCCGCACGATCTGGACGCGCCAGAACGAGAAGTCCGAACGGGCGATCGCGGAGTTTCTTGGCGTGCCAGTCGAAGAGCTGTTCCCCGACCGCTACCCCAAGACCGCCGCGAAGATCCTCGCCCGCGAATACCAGACGTCCGGCAAGGCCGCCTGATCGTTCCTGCGCGGCTCTCGCCGCTGCAGGCCTATCTTCATCTTTACCGCGAGTCGATCAATGACAAAACGCGACGAGAGAATTACCTGCTTCGACCTTCAATCCTTCGGTCAGCGGTTCCGCGAAGAGTGCGGCAGCTGGCGCGACGACGAGCTGTCGGAGTGCCTGACCCTGACGCCATCGGCGATCGAGAAGATCCGGACAGGCCGCATCAATCCCGACGGGTATCTGCTGTTCAGCATGGCGACCTGCGGGATGGACATCCAGTACATGATCAGCGGCGTGCGCGCGGGCAATACCTATGACGTTGCCGCCTCGATCAACCGGTTCGACGAAATGGAAATGGAGGAGCGCGATCTTTCGCCCGAGGAGATCGCGGTCGCCGAGACCATGGCACACAAGCCGATCTGGGCGAATGGGCGCCGGCCAAAGTGGTGGAGCCATATCGGCGTCAGGGCCGTTCTCACCAGCGCGCACCGGCAAATGACGATCGAGGGGGCGCTGTGGCGGGTGCGACACCTGTTCGGGGCGGCGCAAGTGCCGTCGCGAAGCTCGGTCGGTCGCTACTGGCAGAGGCTGGACGCGCTGCACGAGCAACGGGAGGCTGCGTGATGCGTGACGCCAGCCGCACCGCTGTTCTCGCCCTCTACCTTGCGGTTCGCAGGGATCTGATCCCCGGCGGACAGACCCGGCCAGCCAGCGTCACGACCCGAGCTTCCGTCAAATTGGGTGCGCTGCCAATGGCGAAAGCGGGTGGCGAAATCGCCAACCGCAACCCGTTTATTCCCTCCCCCTGTCCGGCCTGCCAGGTCGCGGACCTGATCATGATCTTTTCCATCGTCGCGAGTGCGCTTGCGGCGAGCCTCGTCCTCCTTCTCGCCCAGTTCTGAGAGGCCCCATGCTTAATCCCTATTCAGAAGACGAACGGCTGCAGGCGATGATTTCGGCCTGCTACCGCGCCAGCCGATCGCATTTCAACCACATCGCCATTCGCGACATCATCGCGCCGCCGCGCGAGATGTTCGATGCGAAGCTCGCCCGGCAGATCGCCATCCATATCCTGAATGTCGAATTTTCAATCCCGCGCCGCCGACTGGTGATGATCCTGACAGTTGCGCGCACCACGATCCTGGGCGCTGTTCGCACCGTCGACGAGCGGATGCACGACCCCGTGTTCGAGCGGGCCTATCAGCGGATCTCGGCGCGGGCGAAGGACCTGTTCATGGCCGAGCTGCAGGACGCCGCCCGTCGCGACGAGGAGGCGGCATAAATGGCAACGTTCAAGACCGTTTCGATTGCCTCGATCCATGTCGGCGAACGGGCTCGCCCGATCGACGAGGATCACGCCGCCGCCATCGCTGCATCCATGGTGGATCGCGGGCTGATCAACCCGCTCACCGTTCGCTCAACACCGGCTGCCAATGGCGGTAAAACCCCGCTAACACTGGTGGCTGGTGGTCATCGCCTTCGTGCGGCCGAGTTGAACGGCTGGGAAGAGATCGATGTCATCGTCGTCTCTGCAGATGCTGTCGAGGCGCAGCTGATCGAGCTTTCCGAGAACATCTACCGCAACGAGCTCACTCCCCTTGATCGCGCGCTCTTCGTTCTGAAGTTTCGCGAGGTCTATGAGGAGAAGTTCGGAAAGATTGATCGCACGAGGAACCTCAAGGTCGGCAAAAATCTCCCGAAGGGGCACGATGCACTTTCGGTGTTTTCACCTGGGCGGGAGCTGTCTCGGCACGTTCAAGAGCGCCTTGGTATTGGCCCCGACACTTATAAGCGTGCGACCCGGATTGGGCAGAAGCTGACGCCTGCGCTTCGTGCTGCGGTACGGGGCACACCAGCCGAGAACGACCAGAAGGAGCTGCTGAAGCTCGCCAAGCTGCCCGCCGACGATCAGGGCCGCGTTGCTGCCGGTTTGCGCGAGGGCGCCGATCTCAAGACCATCTGGAGCTGGCTGAAGCCGAAGGTCCAGCTCAATGCCGCAGCCTTGCAGGACGAGACCTACAACAGAATTGTCGCGCTCCTCGCCAAAGCCGACGAGACCACGGTCCGGCGTGTGCTCGACCACATTGTCGACATGCGCGGCTCCTCCAGCCTGGAGGCCGCAGAATGAAGCGCGACCCTGCCCAATTCGATTTCTGGCCCTCGGCGGTCTTCCCCGTTCGCGCCGCCAAGGAACAGATCGACCTTGATCGTTTCCGCTCGCGGCTCAAGCGGGAGATGGCACGCGCCATTCGCGAATGCCCGCATGACCGCCCGACGATTGCGGCCCGCATGGCCCATTATCTGCGGCTTGAAGCCGTCTCGAAGGGGGCTCTCGATGCCTATACCGCCGAGAGCAAGACCGGCCACGATATCAGTCTCGTCAGGTTCAAGGCCTTTGTGCGCGCCACCGGGGCAAGCTGGCTATGGGATGTCGTGCTGTCGGATGACGGGCTGCTTTTGCTTGAGGGCGACGAGGCGCGGCTCGCGGAAATCGCGCGTCTGCGCCAGGAGCAACGGGCGCTGACACGCGAGCTCAACCGCCTGACCTCAACCCCGGTCACCATTCGCCGCAAGGGAGACCTGAGGTGAAGAAGATTTCGATCATCGGACAGATCGCCGAAATAGACCGCGAGATTGCCATGCGCCAGCGGGTTTATCCCGAGCAGGTGCGCACCGGCAAGATGCGCCAGGCGGAAGCCGACATGCTGATGGAGCGCGCCTACGCGATCCGGGCAACCTTGATGTTCTGCCGCGAGCACGAGGCCGATATCCGCGCCTACATGGTTTCCCGTTCGAAGGGAGGTGAAGCATGAAAGAGTGGTTCACCCTTTCCGATCTGGCGGAAGCCAAGCTTCCCGACATGCCCTGGACGATCAAGGGCTATGACAAATACATCATCCGCCATGGGTGGCGGGCCATTGGCAAAGTGCGCAAGCGCGAGGGTCGCGAAGGCGGCGGTGGCTTCGAATATCATATCTCACTTTTGCCCGATCCAGCCCGGCAGAAGCTTGCTTTCCTGCATTCGGCCCCTGTCGGCGGTGACGGCGACCGCTCCGCGCTTTTGTGGCGCAAATACGAGGCGCTGACGGAGACACAAAAGACCGTCTGTAAGGAGCGACTTGCGATCATCTGCTCTGTCGAGGACATGAAAAAGTCCGGCATCAGGGCGCTCGACGCGATCAAGCATGTCAGCCGCAAGGCCGATATCTCCGTCTCCACTTACTACCAGTGGCAGTCTTTGGTCGAAGGTCATGCCCGGCAGGACTGGCTTGCGGCCCTTGCTCCATCCTCATCGAAGATTGCCGAAGGTGTCGTCGCCGATCTCGCCCCTGTGCATCCCGACGCCTGGGACATGCTGGTTTCGGATTACCTGCGCCCGGAAGGCCCGGCCTTTGCCGCATGCTACCGGCGCATGGAGGAAGTGGCCAAGCGGAAGGGCTGGGAACCGATCCCGCATGAGCGGACGCTTCGCCGCCGGATCGACATTCAGATCCCCAAAGCAGTGCAGGAACTTGCGCGCAAGGGCAAGGAAGCCGCCAAGAGGCTCATTCCGGCCCTGCGGCGCTCGGTCGCCCATCTCCACGCGATGCAGATGGTCAACACCGACGGTCACAAGCTCGACCTGCATGTCTCCTTTCCGGGCCGTGAGAAGTGGGGCCGCGTCTATCTGATGGCGATCCAGGACATCTATTCGCGCAAGATCCTCTCCTGGGTGCTGTGCGAGGCCGAAACCTGGGAAGCGGTGCGCACTGTTATCGGCAACATGGTCGAGACCCATGGCATTCCCGACCGCATCTACATGGACAACGGCCGCGCCTTTGCCTCGAAGATGATCTCCGGCAAGGCCAAGCGCCGCAACCGGTTCAAGATCACCGAAGACGAGGTGGCGGGGCTCTTGAAGACGCTCGGAATTGATGCCCGCTTCGTCAATCCCTATTCCGGCCAGTCAAAGCCGATCGAGCGCGGATGGGGTGACCTTGCCGAGAACATCGCCAAGCATCCGGCCATGGCCGGTTGCTATACGGGCCGCAGCACGCAGCACAAGCCGGACAACTACGGCTCACGGGCAGTCCCAATCGACGAGCTTGAGCGGCATGTGGCGATGTGCATCGAGGAGCACAATGCCAGGACCGGTCGCAAGACCGAGACGGCCAAGGGCCGGAGCTTCGACGCGGTATTCGCCGAGAGTGTTGCGAACCCCGCCAATACCTATGTGCGCTTTGCCAGCCCGTCGCAGCGGGCGCTGTGGATGCTCGCCGCCGTCAATGTGACGGCCCGCAAGCCTGACGGCGCGATCCACCTCTTCGACAACCGGTACTTCCACCCGGCGCTCAACAACTGGATCGGCAAGAAGCTCAAGGTCCTGTTCGATCCGTCCGACCTGCATGGCGCGGTCAAGGTCTACGCACCTGACGGCCGGCTCCTCTGCGATGCCGAGTGCGTGGACAAGACCGGCTTCGATTGCGCCGACGCCGCGCGCGAAATCGCCCGTGCCCGCGCCATCAAGAAGAAAGACCAGCAGGCGGCGCTGAACAGTGCCCGCAAACTGTCCGATCTCGAACTGAAGGAGCTGACGGGCCGAAGCGGCAGCCGCAAGCCGGCAAAGCCGAAACCTGCAGCGCCCGTCGTCACACGGCTGATCACCCGCACACCTGTCGCAACCAAGGTTGTGGAGGTGCCGGAGGTGACCGTCGACGAGCATCAGTACGAGGACGCATTCAGCCGCGGGCTTGCCCGCGTGGCAGGTGGCGATGCCGCCATCATCGAATTCCCGAGAGGGGATCGCCCGACAAGTGGTGCGTTCGGGCGCAGACCGAGAACCGAGAAGTAGTGCGTACGGTTCCACCGAAAAAAAGAGGGCGGGTCAAAGTGACCCGCCCGACAATCAAAAGCACAGGAACCCTTAAATGCTAAAGCCGAAGAATACAATGCAAAACTGGACTTTCCCGACGCCCGCGCCTGAGTTTCTTCAGCGCCACCCGGAACCGGATGTCGAAACATGGCGAAAGCTCTTGAGCCGCGTCATCGACGCGGCCAATGCAAACTCCTGGAACAAGGCCGAAGTTGCCCGCCGCGCAGGCATCAAGGACGGCACCTTCTCGCAGTGGTCCAATGGTAACTATCCGGGGGTTCTCGCCAACATCAACGAGCAGGTCAGCAACTGGCTGGAAGCGCTGGAAGAGAGCGCCAGCATCGCAGCAAGCCTTCCGGTCTCGCCTACCTTCGTCAAGACCATGGTCGGGGCCGACATCTATAATGTTTTGCTGTTCACGCAGATCACGGCAGGCTTCACCGCAATCACCCTGCCCTCCGGCTCCGGCAAGACGACGGCTGCGCGGCATTTCTGCAATACCCGCCCTCATGCCTGGATCGCCACGATCAGCCCGCACACCAAAACCGTGCACGCGATGCTCATCGAGCTTGCCGCCGAACTTGACGTTCAGGAAAACAACCCGACCAAGCTGGTCAGGGCGATCGGCAGGAAGTTGCAGCGCCTGGGCGACGGCACGCTTCTCATCATAGACGAGGCGCAGAACCTTGTGCCGGACGCAGTCAACCAAATCCGCCATTTCGTGGACATCAACAAATGCGGCGTCGCCCTTATCGGCAACGAGGATACAGCCGTTTCCTTCGTGAAGGACAAGGGATCGGTCGCAAGCCGCGCCCAGGTGGCGACACGCTTTGACCGCCGTCTGAAACGGGAGCGTGACCCCGTGCACGACGCCGCCATGCTGATTTCCGCCTGGGGTATCACCGATCATGATTGCGTGCGCTTCCTGCACAATATCGCGACGAAACCCGGTGCCCTGCGAAACATCGACAGGACGATCAAAGCCGCGATGATGGCAGCGCTCGGAAACGGCGAGGAGCTTAACCTCAGCTACCTGAATGCCGCCTGGCGCAACCGCGACATGGGAGACATTTCATGAGCAACGCGCCTCATAACCTTAGCGAAACCCTTGCTCTCCTTGTGTCCGATTTTGAATGCGTCCCCGCTGTCGGAGCTTCGGTCACTCTGGATGCAGGCGAGTTCGAACGGCTCATAGACATTCTGCGCGCTTCGCACTCCCTTGCCGCCAACCTCGAACTTGAAGTCCGCCTTCTCCGTGACATGGAAGCTGGACGCGAGATCCGGTCGAGCCTTGACCGCGAGACTGCCGACCAGATCAAGGCGCTGCGCGCGCCGGGGGGCGACAACGTGGTGCGGCCCAGCTTCCGGAAAGGAGCGAAATCATGATGACCGATCCCTTCGCTTCAGACCTTATTGGAAATGTCATCCAGGCGTTCTGGCCCCACCGCGAGACCGGTATGATCCTTGCTCCGAAGGCGGTGGACACGCTGATCAGGAACCTGCGCACCATCCAGGAGGTCGCCGCCAATACCGAGCAGGAGTTGGCTATCCAGATAGAGATGTCACGCATTGACATCGGTCGCCGTAGTGTTCGCGTGACCAATGGCCTCGATCAGATCGGTGGCAATGTCATCCGGCTGCCGACGCGTCTGCGGACCATTGAGCACAGCCCCGACGGAGGTGATGCGGCATGACCGACGATCACATCCTCGTCCTTGCTGAAGTCCGCATCCCGCTTGATCGCATCATCGATCAGGTCGGGGCCGGCGTCTCCACCACACTGGTCGGCGCTAGCACCAATCCGAAGAGCGGCAGCAAGAAGAGCCGCACCTTCTTTGTCATGCAGCGCGTCGAACAGGTCGTCGCCGCCTTCGATCACCAACAGCTCGCCAGCGGTACCGCCGGCGAGAAGGAAGCCCGCAAGCGCCTGCATGATTCCCTCCTGCGGCTGCGCACGTCCTACCTCAAGCACAAGGTGTCCTGATCATGGAAGCCGTCATCATTGAAGAAAAGCCAGAAGCCGGTGTGGTCGTAGTGACCGGCCGCGAATACATGCACGACTCCAAGGGTCACCTCGTTCCCGTCGTGAACATCAAGGCTGAAGACAAGCTCGAAGACGAGATGGTCCGCAAGATCATTGGCTTTGCGCGCGACCTCAGCGCTCAGATCACGCGTTTCCGCGATCATACCATGGCCGATATCACCGCCTTCGATCAGCTGATTGCCCAAGAGTATGGTGCGACAGTCGGAGGCAAGAAGGGCAACAAAACCTACTCCAGCTTCGATGGCCTGATGCGCGTCCAGGTGCAGGTTGCCGATCAGATCGCGTTTGGTCCTCAGTTGCAGATCGCGAAGGCTCTGATCGATGAATGCCTGAATGAATGGTCGGCCGACAGCCGGCCGGAGATCCAGTCGATCGTCACACGGGCTTTCAATACCGACAAAGAAGGCCAGATCAATAAGTCGGAGCTGTTCATGCTGCTTCGGCTGGAGATCGCGGACGATCGTTGGAACCGGGCGATGGACGCGATCCGGTCGTCGATTAGGGTCACCGGCTCGAAAGAGTACGTCCGCTTCTACACCCGCGAGTCGATCGAGGACGGCTGGTCAGCCATCACGATCGACCTCGCCAAGGCGTGAGGGCGGGGCGATGGATATCAATACTCTGAAAATCCTTGGCATGCTTGTCGTCTTCGCCGCCATCTTGATCGCGGGCTTCCTTGTCGTCACCGACAAGCCCAGCTGGGGCTGGTTTCTGCTCGTCGCAGTATTGATGGCAGGGGCGATTTTTCCATGACCTCGGCCGTCATTACCCTCGTTGCACAGAGCAACTGCCCGATTTGTGGAAGCCAGATCACGAGCGGAGGCGGCGGCGTCGCCTTCGCCTCGGCCACTTTCGCCTGCGGCAGCGAGTTGCAGACGGCCAACGGTCAGATTGTCATCGGCACACCGTGCCCGGCGCCGAGTTATGTGGCCGTCCGAGCGCTCAATAAAACCTTCGATTCTCAGATGCCAACGCCTCCCGGTAACCAGATCCGGACAGCGGAGTGCGATGGCGAGGACGCTGTGCCGGTGACCGGGCAGCTGCCGGTAGGCACAGCGTCCAACCCGTCAATCGGCCATCGCGCTAAGGTCACGGTCAATCCGCACAGGCCGCAGATGAAGTCTGCAGAAGAGCGCGCAGCCTGTGCGGAAGCGCGAGCAGCCAGAAAGGCAGGTGAAGCATGACCGAGTTCACCCGCCGGGAGCGCATCCGCACCATCCTCATTGAAGAGTTCAAGGGCGACGGTCACGAGCTGTTCGAGCACGAAGGCGAGACTTATGCGCGCCTGCCCGCACCCGCATTCACCGGGAAGAGCAGTTGCGCGTCCTTACCGCCCGGCAGATTGAAATCGAGCTTAGGCTTGGGATTGCGGGGCGAACATGACTAGCCTTCCAGGAATCCTCGCGGACATTGCCGATATCGCTGGTACCGACGTCGCCTATGAGATTGCTCGTAGCCACGGTGGTACGCGTGTTTCCATTCCTCCGCGCGCTGTTGCAGGACACTGGCTGACAGAACTTGTCGGCTTCGAGACGGCCGACAAGATTTGCCAGGGACTGGCGACACTCGATCCGGATGGAAAGCTGCGAGGCGTGCAGCACGAGGTTATTCCGAAAGGACCTGCGGCGGTCCTCAAAGCTGCACGCCGGCAGGCGCGCACGGCACTGGCGAGAGGCGTGAGCGTCCGAGAAGCCGCCCGCATCTCGGGCTTGCACGAGCGCACAATTTGGCGCATGAAAGCAGACGAAGACGACGACGCCCAAGGCAGTCTCTTCTGACCGGCTGACAGCTGTCAGCCCCGCAAATCCCCCCTTGATTGCATAGTCGCTCCAGATCACCGCCCCTCGGCCGTTCGCATTTCTGGAGCCAATCATGACACGTTCTGTGAGCCCGAAGGGGCGGAAGTTCCTCTACGCTCACGAGGGTGTGGTGAAGAAGGCCTATCGCTGCCCGGCCGGCATCTGGACGATCGGCGCGGGCCTGACGACGGCGTCTGGCGTCATCATCGTCAAGCCCGGTATGGTCATCACCGAGGAAGAGAACGATCGCCTCGTCGACCTTGCGCTGAAGCGCAACTATCTGCCGCGCGTCCTGAAGGCTCTTGGCGACAGCTGCAGCCAGCACGCGCTCGATGCCAGCACGAGCTTCGATTACAACACCGGCAAGATCCACTCAGCCTCCTGGGTCAAATCCTTCCTCGCGAATGATCCCGTCGATACCCGCCGCCGGCTGCTGATGTGGAATAAGGGCAACGGCCGGGTTCTGCCTGGGCTGACCCGTCGTCGGGGTGAAGAGGCGACCCTACTGCTCGACGGTCGCTTCCCGGCCGAAATCGAACGCTCGGTCATCGGCTTTCAGCAGACGAAGCCGGGTGCGTATGCGGCCATCGTCGTTTCACTGACCACGGCTGAGATCGAAGAGGCCAAGAAGGCGCTGGTGAAGCTTGGCTACAATGCCGGCGCACCCACGGGAGCCATCGATCGCGTCGCTGTTGAGCTCTTCCAGAAGGCGCATGACCTGACAGTCGACGGCAAGGTCGGGATGGCCACGCTTGCCACTCTTCAACGCGAACTCGATGCCCGTTCGAAAGCCGCTCAAGGCTCCGTTGCCACGGCCGGCGGCGCGGGTGTGGCTGGCGGCGACCAGGTGGCGGGAGCGGTCACGGGGCCAGCACCCGTTGATCCCACCGCTGTCGCTCCCGATCAGATTGCCACGCTCGTGGGTCTCGGCATCGCAACCGTCGCGATCGTCTATCTTGGCTGGCAGGCCTATCGGTACCGCGACGTTATCGCTGCGCGTAGGCGAGGCCCGCGCGCACGGTGCCTGCAACGTCTGACAATGGACGTGACAGCCGGGAGAGACCGGCACCAATTTTCAAGAGGACGCCATGCAGCCCTACGCCACCATCGCAGATATCGAAGCCCGGTTCCGCGATCAGCTCACGCTGGTGGCGGCCGATGAGCAGACGGGCCTGCGCGATGATCTCCGCATCGAGAAGGGGCTGCTCGACGCCTCGATCGAGATCCGCGGTATCCTCGCCGGCCGCTATTCGCCGGCCGAGCTTGCCAGCCTCGACGCCGATTCGCTTTCGCTTCTGCGGCTCTACTGCATCGACGTGGCCTTCTACCGGATCGCGCTCGACTTCTCGCGATCGACCGAGAACATCAAGGAGCGCTACGACCAGACCATCAAGCGGCTGGAACAGATCGCGGCCGGCAAGGGGGCACTGACATCGAGCGCGCCTTCCGGCGGTGGCGACACGATCGATGCCGGCGACATCGGCCAGAACGAAGTCGTGCTGCAGGCGCCGGAGCGCATGTTCACCCGAGACCGGTTGGGCAGCATATGAGCACCTCCATCACCATCGACGTTTCCGAGCTGGACACAGCCTTCGTTCGGCTGCGCCCGATCTTCGAGTTCGAACCCTCCGAGCTGATGACCGCGATCGGCGCGCTCGGCGACAGCCAGACGCGCCGGCGCATCGAAGAGGAAAAGACCGCGCCCGATGGCACGCCCTGGCTGCCCAACACGCAGCGCACGTCGATCCTGATGGAGACCGGCCAGCATCTTCTGGCGTCGCTGGTCTGGACGGCATCCGCTGAGCAGGCCGAATGGGGCGCTGCCTGGGAATATGCCCATGTCCACCAGGAGGGCATGACGATCGTGCCGAAGAACGGCAAGTCGCTCGTGTTCACGCTCGGCGGCAACGCCCAGGTGATCCATGCGAAGAAAGTCACGATCCCGCCGCGTCCCTTTGTCGGCCTCTCCGATGACAACATCGAAGAGATCATCGACGTCGTGACCGACCACTTCGGAGTGATGCAATGATCGCGCCGAAGCCCCTCGATCAGCTGCTCGCCACCGATGCGCTCGGGCCGCTGCAGGCCGCGATCGTCTCGACGCTTGCCACGCTCAATCCGGGCGTGACCGTCACGGCCCATCCGGGGAAGGTCGATATCTCCGAACTCATCAACAAGACCGTCGTCAAGTCGCCCGGAATCGGCGTCGGCTTCTCGAAGATCAAGACCGGCCAGCAGTCAGACGGGCACTTCTGGCTGGTGATCGAATGGGTCGCTTATGTGGTGGCCGAAGCCAAGGTCGTTGGCGCGAGGCGCGTCGAGAAGGAAGCCGTGGGTCTCGCGATCGGCGGGCGGGTCTTGGAGATCCTCGCCGACCTCGAAACCTCGCTCTGGGGACGCACCGGCGTTTTCCCACCTGAGACGACGCCGCCCGCTGAGCTTAAACCCCTCTTCACGATCAAGGATCAGTCGCAGGGCGTGGCCTATTACACGGTGACCTGGACACAGATCATGGCCGACCAGGGGATGAGCGTGTTCCCTGATGATGCCGGCCGCTATGACGAGGAAAGCGGCCTGATCCTCTATGATGATCCTGCCTCGATCGAGCAAATGGCACGTTTCATCCCGGCCCGCGAGGTGGATGACGATGCGTGATCCCGTCGCCCTTGAGCTGCGCCGCCAGGTGGCCCGGATCGAAGCGGCCGAGCGTCGGCTTGCCCAGACCGTGCTGACCGGCAAGGTCGCTGCAGTCGATCGGGAAAAGCGGAAGCTGCGCCTTAAGTTCGGTACCAACTCCAAGGGTGAGGACGTGCTCGGCCCCTGGGTGCGCTGGCAGGAGGCAGGTGTTGGTGTGTTCTCGATCCACAGCGAGCCACAGCAAAATGAGCAAATGGTCATGGTGTCCATGTCCGGAACAATTGGCTCCGGTTCGTTCGTCGTCCCCGGCAGCTTCGATCAGGACAACCCGTCGCCATCCGATGCCAGCGACGAAACCGTGATGAAGCGGAAGTCCGGCAAGTTTCACCTGGTCGCAACCGACGGCTTCCTCTTTGAAGGTCCGGTAGAGATCAAGGGTGATTTCCAGGCGCGCGACGGCACCTTCCGGCACAACGAAAAGAACGTGGGCGATACCCACGGCCACGTATCTGCACCGCCCGGCATCCCCGGCGGCCCCGTTTAAAGGAGAAAGACCTTGGTCAAGACACCGAAACGCCCAGCCTCGGCCTCCGCATCCTCAGGTGCCGCACCTGTCAGCCCGCTGCCGGCAGGCCTTGAGGATTACATCGTCAATGAGGCTGCGCCCAGCCATGTCGCCGGGCGGCGCGTCGAAAAGGGGCAGACGATCACGCTGTCGGAAGAGCAGGCACGCGGCGAGCTGCTGGCCCAGCACATCCGGCCGGCGCTTGCCGTCAAGGGCTCTGAAGACGCCGATAAGTGAGCTTTGAAGGGGGTTTGAAGATGGCGGGAGAGATCCGCTACAGGACTGGACGAGATCAGCGCACCGGGGAGATGATCTCCGGTCCGCGCCATCTTGCGCAGTCGCTGGGCAAGATCATCGACACCCGCCTCGATACCATGCCGATGCTTCTGGATTTCGGGATGGATCTCAGATCCTACCTTTCGGAAGATCTGACGCCGGCGCTCGCACTCAGCATCTACACCGATATCGCCGCTGCGTTTGCCCGTTCTGAGCCCGAATACGAAATCCGCCAGGTACAGCTGGTGAGGTTGACCGATGGCGGTGCGCTCGGTCTGCGCCATGGCGGGCTCTACTATCCTGAAGGGCGGTTCGGAAACTATGACCTGGCCGTGTCACTTGCGCTCGATCCCCGGCGCGTCGGAGTGCGCTCATGACCTCTGCTCCGACCGCCATCGATCTCTCCCGGCTGCCGGCGCCGACCGCAATCGAGCCACTGTCGTTCGACGTGCTGCTGCAGGGCGCCATCGACCGGTTCGTTGCCGATTATGCCAGTGCGCGCGCGCTTGATCCGTCTCTGCCGGCCTATAGCGTAGAGATGCTGCAGACCGATCCCGTCATCATCGAGCTGCGCACCTGGTCGAACCTCAGGCTTTACGATCGCCAGCGGGTCAACGACGTCTTCGAGGCCCTGCTGGCGGCGCGTGCACGCGGCAGCAATCTCGACGCCATCGCCGCCGGCCGCAACATCGAGCGGCAGACCATCGTCGCGGCGACGTCTACTGCGGCTGCAATTATGGAAAGCGATACCGGCCTGTTGCGGCGGTATCTCTTGTCTTTCGACGTTCCGGCGGCGGGATCTGCAGGACGATATCTGTTCGACGCCTGGACGGCTTGGCCGCACGTCAGCGACGTGTCTGGAATGCTCGATGCCCGCGTGAATGGCTATGCGGTGCACGGCCGGCGCGGCGACATTGATCTTGTCATTACCGGCCCCGGTGGCGCTGTCCCAACGACGGAGCAGATCCTGACAGTGCGCAATGCCGTGACTGACATCAACCGCGCGCCGGAGGGCGTGGCAATTACGGTGCTCGGTGCGGTGCGTGTTGAATATGCCGTGTCGCTGGTGGTCGAGGTTCCGCAGTTCGGCCCCGCGCCGGAGCTTATCAGGCAGGAAGCCCTCGCTCGCGTCAATGCTGCTGCCAAGGACCGTCTGCTGATCGGTGGCGAGATCCCCGCAGGGTTTCTGGCTGGTGCTGCCTACGGCCCCAATATCATCAAGGTTCGTGATCTCGCTCCGGTGCTGATCGAGCCTGACCCTTACAAAATCCCGGTCATGACGGCTGTGGAAGTCACGGTTGAGGTGCGGTGATGTCTGAGCTAGCACCTTCTCAAAAGGTCATCACCTCCGCATCCGCTCTCATTACCAGGCGCGGCAATGCGCCGGAATCGTTGTTCTTCGATCTGCTTGAGGACGGTGTGACCGTCGCTAGTGCTCCTTGTGTTGAGACCGATGGACAACTGTTGGCCAGGTTTGACAAACCAGTCATCATCAAGGCTGGCGCTCGCTATGAATTGGCGGTGCGCCATGTCTGACGTCAAAGCAATCCTCCCGCCATCTTCTGGGCCATTCGAGCGCGCGATTGCGGCCGGCATGTCCGACACATTGCCGGTGCCCTATGCGGAGCTTTTCGACCCTTACACCACGCGGGAAGATCTGCTGGCGTGGCTTGGTGCCAATGCCAGCCTAGACCTCTGGTTTGACGACTGGCCACTTGCGCGCAAGCGTGAGGCGATCGCCCAGGCGGCTGGATTGTCTGAGCTATACGACGGCGAGCTTGCGGCACTGAAGACGACGCGCGGCGGAGCGATCCGGTATCTTGCGCTTGTCGACGGCACCGTTGTCGATGCGGTCTCCTATCCCGCGCCGGCCTTTGCCGACGATGCCTTCTGCGATTCCGCCATCATCGACCACCCGCCGTTCCTTGCGACTTATCTGGTCGGCGTCGAGGTGCTGGATGCTGAGGGCACCTATGCCGACCAGGGCTATGAAGGCGAGGCATTCGCAGAGGCGCCGATCACCGAGCCTTATGACCGATGCCTTGCGGCGTTGCGCGCGGCCAAGGCCGAACACAATGAAATCCTGGTCGACTTCACGACCTTCCGCGTCATCACAGCCGGCGACGGCCTGACCGCAGGCGGCGGATATACCGCCGGCCAATACATTGCGAGGACGAAGCTTTGAGCAAGCGCAAGATTTTCAACCTGAACGAAAAGATCACGTCTCCTGATCTGACGGACGTCGGGATTCACGCCAAGGAAACGACCGGGAACATCGTAGGGGACGCCATCGGCTACCCCAACCACTATGCGACGGTGACGGTGAGCGAGGGATCGGCGGTGACGGCCGTCATCAACCCGGGCCGGCTGTTTATCAACGACAAGCTTTATGACCTGGACGAGGCGTTCTCGCTCGACCTGACGGAGCGCCTGCCGTTGGTTCTTGGGGATACCGTCTGGGTGGCGCTGCTTCTTCGCGGCGCCACGGAAACTGAAACGGCGCTGCGCAACGTCCGTGTCGATGCTGATACCGGCGCGACCGTCAACCAAGTCGTACCGAAAACGGAGAAGTTGACCGTCCAGTGTGTTCCGCAATCAGGTATCCCCGGTCCGACGCCGCTGAAGCCTACTGTGGCCGCCGGCGAGTGCATCGTTGCCTGGGTGCTGCTGTCACAGACCGGCATTCAGTCGATCGAGATGCACACCCCGCACCGGGTCAAGACGCTTCACGAAGTCGAAGGGCGGGTGACGATCCTCGAAGCCCGCATGGATTCGATCGAGCAGGTGGCGGCATCGCTGCGCACCGACTTGTCGGCCATCTCGGCAAAGCAGCGTGAGGCGGTTCGACCAGAGATCTTCAATCAGGTCCGGCTCGACATCTCGGCCATCAAGCGATTGCTGCGCGTGTTCGAGAATGAGCCGCGTGCGCAATACTACGACCCGGCGCTGGTCAAGGATGGATGGGACACCGACAACAGTCTGTGGCTTGCCCGCATTGCCGAAGGCATCCGGTTCCAGTTCGCCAATTTCCGCGATAGCCAGTTGGCGCTTGCCAACCCGGCCAACCCGGATGTGACCATCACCAACAATCTGATGCTGCCGAAGTGGACGGAAGAGGTAAAGCTCTCGGTCTCCGGCGGCACGGGCTCGAAGAACATATCGCAGTTGGTCCACACGGAAGTCACGGCGATCCGGCGCGAAATCTCGCGATCGTCCGTGTCTTATGGGCCGATCGTTCAGGTCTGCCAGAACCAGCAGGATTGGGCGGCGGCGGGGCTTGCCGACGCGAGGGCCGGGGCAACACTCGCGGTTGCTGGCGAAACATTCCAGGTCGTTGGCCAGTCTTCGAGCGGCGTCGGCGGCGCATGGAATGCCGACCCGGCCTCTACCGGCCACAAGAATTACGACGTGCAGTCGGTGTCCGTCTCCACATGGACTGAGGTCTATTGGGATTACGTTACGGAGACATTCGGCCTTAACGGTTCGGTCTACGGCCAGACCTTCCTGAACAGCCAGGCCATGATTATGACCGGCCTCAACCTGCGCTTTACCCGCGTGGGCACGGACGGCGATGTGCATGTCTGCGTCTGTGAGGTGGGCGACGACGGTGCCCCGCGCACCGATCGCGTCTTGGAGCGGGCGACCGTGACCCGAGCCAATCTGTCTGTCGGCAAGGTGCGCTTCGGCTTCCGCCCGATGCTGCTGGAACCGGGCAAGCGATATGCTTTTTTCCTGACCACCACCGGCAATCACCAGATTGCCTTCGTGTCGGAGAACAAGTTCGCGCAGGGCTCGCTGTTCCAGATCACGGACGGCATCTGGGCGCAGGGCTCGGCCACCGAGGATCTGGAATTTGACATCCTCGGCGCAAAGTTCGCATCGACCCGCACGGTCGTTGAGTTCGACGCACTGACGCTTGATGCTGGCATGTCCTATCTGCGGCTTGTAGCGGCCGGCTGGGCACCATCAGGGACAAGCCAGATCTGGCAGTGGCAGCCGCAGGGCGATACCGAATGGTATGACCTCAGCCCCGAGAATGCTGACATCCTCTATGGCTTGCCGCCGCTGATCCGGCTCAGGCTGGTCATGGTCGGAACCACGGACCTTGCCCCGGCCATCGTGCTCGACAACAAGGCGCGCGGTGAAACGGGGCGTACCCGTGGCGACATCCGCGCATTGACCGAGGTCATCAACTTCGGGGTCACAACGACGAAGGTCACGGTCGATCTGACGATTGATCGCTGGGTTAACGCCGAGCACACGGCCGTCGTCAAGCTGATTTCCGGCGGTGTCACGCGAGACGCCTTTGCGACAAGCACCTGGCAAGATCCGGACAATCCACTGCGCCGCCGATTGACGGCAGTTTTCGACAGCATCCCGTCGACAACGTCGGCTGCGGTTCAGATCGAAGGCACGAAGACGGGCGTCGATGAGTGGTTTGGCGAAAGCCTGTTCGTGATGGCGGATTGAGGACAAGACAATGGCAAAAGCTGCAACCCCGACATTTGAGCCGGACACGACCTACCGCTTCCGGCTCCTGAAATCGGTGAAGGCGCCTGTGCGTCTTTCCCGCATGGATGAGCACCAGGGCAAGGGCGCGCTCTTGAACCGCATTGTTGAATTGGAGGGCGCAGATGCCATCGACACCGCCGAGCCAGTCTAACAAGTATCGGTTTGAGGCCGACACGCCGCTCGATCCGCCCACCCTTAGCGGCATCATGGAGAGCATCCATGACCGCATTGCTGCGCAAGAGGCGCTGGTTGTCGATTACCAGGCGGCGATCGACAACCTCAACAATCTCGGCCTGCAGGTCATTGCCGAAAACCTTGCGCCGCAGATCGAAGCCGCGCGCGAGCAGCTGGATGCATTGCAAGAGCAGGCCGACGGCGTCGAGGATCAGATCGCGGCGCTGCTTGCAAGCGGCCTTGCCGCGACTGGCGTTTCTCTGACTGCGATTGATGGGCTGACGGCCACAAACGCGCAGGCTGCTTTTGCCGAGATCGTGGACGACATCACGGGCCTAGCCGAGGCGCTGGGTGAGATCGAGACGGATGTTGCGGCGGCGATTGCCGGTATCAGCTTCACGGCGATCCGCCCTGTCATCACGGTTACGGCTGCTCATACGGCTGTCGCAGGCCAGCGCGTCCAAGCCGACAGCACGGGCGGCGCGTTCAACGTCACTTTGCCGCAAGACGCCGCACAGGGTGCGACGGTTGACGTTGATCCGGTGGGATTCGGCGTTTCCGTTGTGCCAAACCCGGCCGGGGCCGCAACTACAATTGAGGGCCATTCTTCCATCACCATCGACCAGCCGAATGTCGGGCTCACGCTGACGTTGCGCGGGACGGTCTGGAAGATCGAGCGCAGGAGTATCGTCAATGCCTAATCTGAGCGATCTTTTCCCGTCGAGTGGTGGTGGATCATTGCCGGGGGGAATGACGAAAGACCCGAGGCTGTTGCCTTGTTATGATGCAACGGGAGTGCTGGAATTGAGGCAAGCGAACACCGGAGCCCAATGTACTGTCGCTTCTCTTCAATTCTGGGATTCCATTGGCTGGCACGGAGCATTTGCGGCGTCTTCAACAGACGATACGTACAACACTGTTTGCGACATAACCGGATCTGGGTTTCTGTTTCAGGTAATCTCCCAAGCGATCACTAATGTCACAGATGATGTAACTTTCCGCATTACCGTGGATGGTACTGAATATGTCATCGCAAAAACTCAGACATGGGCTTCCGCGGTCAGTGATAACGGTCGCCGCGTGGTCTTAGGGGCGTGTGGTAGTGTCGCAAACTTTTACGATGCAGCGAATGGAACATGGCTGAGAGGTTTCCCAAGCAATGCGTCGAGCGCCTCCATCCAATCTTTCAGGTCGTTTGGGAGCGGTGCGGCTGCTCACCTACTCGCACCTGAGAGCATCGTTACGCATGGATTAGGGCCTTACGTGCGCTTCGATGCAAGCCTCAAAGTCGAAGTTAAGGTGACAGACGTCTACACGGTGCAGACCTACGGCGGCCGCTGCGGCGCAACCTACATACTGGATTAAGCCGATGATGATCGAAAACCTCACATCACCCGGCGTTGATCCTGTTGACGGCGATCTTGTCCGCATCACCCATGGCAATGGCGCGATTGAGATCAAGCAGTATTTCACCCCGGCACCTCCTAGCCCGCCAGAGCCGCCAACCCTTCCCCCGCTCACTCGCCGCCAGCTACGTCTAGCGCTGCTGTCCATCGGTGTGACCGCTGACCACGTCGAGACCCATATCGCCGATATCACGGACCCGGTAGACAGGGCAGCGGCCCTGATCGAATGGGAAGACGCCACGCATTACAAGCGGGATCATCCCCTTGTCGCTGATGTTGCGGCGGCTATGCAGCTACCACCCGAGCAGGTGGACGCGCTCTGGGTATGGGCGGCGGGGATTTGAGATCCCCGTCGGATCGGACCCACGAAGCGCTGAAGGCAGACGGCGCCCCGCGATGGCGACGGCTCGTGATGTTCCTCGCCGTTGTTCTCTGGCGATACAGCTGACTAAAACGTACCCGCTAACTGAGGCGGCGGCGTGATCGTATTGATTTTCGGCTGTCGAAAGCGCATGCTAAAGCCTTGGTGACCTCCTAGCCAGATCGTTCGCAGAAACCCCTCGGCTGACAGCTGTCAGCCGAGGGGTTTCGCGTTCCAGCGCTAACGTCCTTCCAGTCTTGCACTTCACAGACAGGAATGACCGATGTCAGGCACCACGGATTTCGTCGGCGTACGCCGGTTTTCCAATCTTCTCTCGACCGTCGCCAAGATCGACACGCGCGATAGCACCCGGCCTGCCATGGTCGTGCCGGCGCCGCTTGCGGACGAAGACGCTTTTCCGCTCAATGAACTCGTTTCGCTGTCGCTCGACAATCCCGAGCAGCTCGGGCTCTTGGGTGCCGGCATTGCCCGCGACGCCTGCGATCAGTTGCTGATGGAAGGCATCGTCACCGACGTCGCCTTCGTCCGCACACCGCATTCCACGGAGGCCGATCCAGCGGACAAGCTGGAAGCCGAAATCAACGGCATCGTCGGCTCGGCCGGTGCAAAAACCGGCATGTACGCGCTGCTCGATGCCAAGAGCAAACTGAAGTTCGAGCCAGGTGCGATCATCTCTCCCGGCTATATGAGTGCCCGCCTGGGTGACGCCGCAAACCCGGTTGCGGCTGCGGCTCGCATCGTGGCCGATCGCATCATCGATTGCCTTGTGGTGGCCGACACGCCCTCGAACACGCGCGAAGCGGCGATCGAGTGGGCAGAAGACTTCGCAACCGCCCTGAACGTCGTGGCGCTCTATCCAGGCGGCACGTACAATTTCGGAGCTGGCAACGTCGTCCGGCCCCTTTCCGCGTCCTATGTCGGCCGGATGATCCGCCGCGACAAGGAAACCGGTGGACCCTACAAGGCCTGCTGGAACCGGCCGCTGCAGGG
Organism: Agrobacterium sp. MS2; assembly: GCF_003261015.1. Taxonomy (NCBI): domain Bacteria; kingdom Pseudomonadati; phylum Pseudomonadota; class Alphaproteobacteria; order Hyphomicrobiales; family Rhizobiaceae; genus Agrobacterium; species Agrobacterium sp. MS2. The sequence goes on from NZ_QLNF01000084.1 coordinate 155,509, forward strand.
TGTTCTCGGCCCCTCGGTGCCGGTTGGCTACACCGACGGCGACGTCGGCTCCGAGGCCAATCTCCTGGCGCAGGCGGGCGTTGGCACAATCATCGAAGGCAATCTGCTCTGGGCGCCGTTCACAACCGCGATCGATCCGACCGTGAAAAGCTGGCGTTCGGTCAAGAAGATCCGGACGCGCCTCGCCGTCTCCAAGGCCATGCTGCGCCCCATGCGCCAATATGTATCCGAGGACATCACGCCGCACATGGTCACACTGATCTACCGTGCTGCCGACCAGTTCCTGTCTGACCTGGTCACGCTTGGCGCGATCATCGACTACGAGCTTTTGTGGTCGAAGGCGTTCAACCCGTCGACGCTGCTGGAGGCCGGGGGGCTCCGGGCCAAGATGCGCTGGGCAGAGACGCCGGATCTCGTGGATCTGCAGCTCTATGATGAGCCGATGCCTGAGGCCTTCGACGTGCTCAACGCGGCGATCGCCAGCGCGCTCTCGCAGCTCGGCTCCACCAACATCCGCGTTACCGCTTAAGGAGAGCCATCATGGATCGCATCATTCGAGGCGCAAACTGGTATTGCGGCGAGATCAACCAGCGCCAGCGTATTGACGAAACCACACTGCCGGAGCTTTCCCGCGAGATGCTGCCCTTCGTCATGGGCGGCGGCTGGTTTGCAATGGAGCTGCCGGCCGAGATCGCACCGCTCACCTGCGAGATGGCCGTCAACGGTGTGCACGAGGATCTGAAAACCCGCTTCGGCCGCGAGCCGGGCGACTGGACCACGCTCGCCTACTACGAGAACCTTCTCAACGTTTTCCCGGCCTCGTCTGACGGCTCGGTGAACCCCGGCAATGGTCCGCAGCTGCGCGGCCGCGTGGTGACGATGAAGGGCCTGTTGAACGGCTATGCCCAGGGCGGCGTCAAGGGTCAGAAATCCACGGCCCCGACCCGGCTGCGCTGGTCAACCATCGTGCTCTACCAGGACATGATGGACGGCGTGATCGTCCACAAGCTCGATATCCAGAACAACATCCTGATCATCAACGGCGTGAACTACACCGCCGAGCACAACAGGATCATCGCGGCCTAGCGCCTGAGGCGAATACCCCGGCGCGCCCACCGACCGGCGCGGAACTTGAGGCTGGTGGCGCGCGGTGGCGCGGCCAGCCGCTCCTTTTAAAGAGGCTTCAAGATGACTTCGAACCCCGGTCAAACAGCGCTCAAGGCCAAGGTTTCCGAGCCGCAGTCGAAGGATGATCCGACCGACGTGAAGTTCGTCGAGATCGAGCTTCCCCCGCCGGAAATGTGGGATGAGCTGGATAACAGCGGCAAGGGAAACGCCGAGCCGGAGAAGGTGGCGGAGAAGGCGGACGCCATTCCGACCGATCCGATCGAGGAGCTTGATTTTGTCGGCGATGCCCATCTCAAGATCGTACACTTGGCGCATCCTTTTCGCTGGAAAGGTGACATCAAGACCGAAATCATTGTTCAGCGGCTTCGCATCGGAGATGTTGATCGTTTCATCAGGCGCGCGGGCCTTGGCAGTTTTTCGACGTTTGAAGTCTATGCCGAGATGACCGGGTTTCCGGCGTCTGTCCTTCGCGGCCTGGTGGATGAGGACGGCGATGCAGTCACCGACGCGTGCTACGATTTTTTGCCCCCATCTCTGCGTCCGGTACCCGCGTCTTCGGAGAGCTGAGGAACTGGCGCTCCTATGCCGCTCGCGTCGCAGCCTATTTGCACACACCGCTGCCGGTCATTGCGGCCATGTGGTGGGACGAGGTTCTGCTTTGGCACGAGGAGGCGCGCATGATCCACAGAGAGAGTTTTGGCCTGCTGTTGCCGCAGTCGGTTCAGCCGAGAGGTGAAGCATGACGCTTGATGTGTCGCTCAGGCTCCGCCTGCAGAATCAGCTTTCCAAAGATGCCAAGGTCGCAGAGCGCGATCTAAAAGAGTTGGGAGATGAAGCCCGCAGACTCGGCAAGGGAAATGGAGCTGATAGGCTCGGCCGTGATATCCGGGAGATCGGTCGAGAGGCTGGGCGTGCTGAGCGCCCGATCGAGGCCCTGGATCGTCAGGCGCGTCGGATTGGCAACATCTCGGCCGATAAGACACAGCGCGAGATCAAGGGCATCGGAACCGCTGCGACGCAGACACAGCAGCAGCTGAATCGCCTGCATGGCAAACTACGCGAAGTCGGACAAACTGATGTCAACAAGATCGACAAGGTGAACCTTGCCGCCGGGCGGTTAGGCGGTGCGCTTGGCCTGATTGGTGCCGGTGCTATGGGCGCGATCAGTGGGCTTGTTGCCTTCGCTTCGGTGGACAACATCGTTCGGGGGCTTGAAACGCTGGCCGATCGGTTCCGAGCCTTGAACAAGGAGATTGCCGGCGTCGCAATCACGGCCGACATGAAATCTCCCGAGGGTATGGCGCGCATTAAAGCTTCGAATGAGAAGCTCGGGATTAGGTTTGGCCTGTCACAAACGGATGTCAACGCGGCCAGGTCTGACTACACCGCAGCCGGAATCGGCTTTGACTCGCAGGAGCAGGTGCTGGATCCGACACTGAAGACTGCGGTTGCGCAGAATGCATCGCCATCAACTGTCGCAACGTCGGTTGTCTCGATGCTGCAGAACCTTGGCATCAAGGAAACGGAAGTGCCCCAAGCTCTCGATATGATGGCGAAAGGGACGGATCTGGGCCGTTTTGAGGTCGAGGCTTTCGCAAAGAACCTACCGAAACTTGCCACCATGTATGCCGGCACTGGCCGGAAAGGTCTGCCCGCCCTGGCTGAGCTGGTTACTGCAGCTCAGGTGGTCATGAGATCATCCGGATCTGAAGACATCGCGGCGAACAATTTAGATAACCTCATTGGCAAACTCTCCGCGCCGGACACGGTCGAAAACTTCGCGGATGCCGGTGTAGACATCGAAGCAATCAAGAAAAGGTCAGTAGAACGCGGCACGCCGTATATGCTTGACGTCGTCGACGAAGTCATGCGGGTGACGGGCGGAAACGAGTTTCGCATCGGAGAGCTATTCGGCGACAAAGAGGCGAAGATGGCCCTCGCGCCGTTGATCGACAATCGTGCACTATTCGATGAATGGCTCAGTCAAATCCGAGATGGCTCGACCGGCATGGTCGACGACAACTTCGCGTTTCGGCAGACTACGCAGTCACAGAAATCAGCACGTCGAGCAGCTGCGCTAGAGGTCACGGGCAACAAGGTCGGCGAAGTCTACGACCGGCAGATGAGCCCGCTGGCTGATCGTGTTGTGAGGCTGGTTAATCCGGAATATGACCGGCTGCGGACAATCGAGGAAGAGCCTGAGCGGCTGAAAGAAACGGGCGAAGAACGACTTCGTTTGGAAAACGAGCTGCTCCGTCTGCAAGGCATGCAGCGCGACATGGGCGGCGGTGGAACGGCACTCGGGCCACAGATCAATCGCCTGCGCGAGCAGCTCAGCACTCTTGCCGAGGAAGAGGCGGCGATCATCCAGAATGCACGCGATGCCGCCGATGAGGACAATGCGCCGCCGCCAACAGTTTCGCCGAATGGCGACCTCGGGGTCAGTACGGGTAAGATCCCCATTCCATCTCCGAGGCCAATAGAGCAGAAGCTTGGTGGCGACCTCTCCGGCGCGGCCGACAAGGCGATGACTGGGTATAATGACACACTCGGCAAGGAACTCGACAAGGCGATTGCCATCTCAGCTGAGAAGGCTGCCGAGATGCAGCGGATCCTCAACTTCACGGCGCAGCCGACTATTCAACCGAACTTCCTGCCGCCGGCATCTTCTGTACCGTCGCCAGCGCCGGGCCAGCAGTCTTCGATCAGCCCGAGCAACTATCGGATCAACCAGACGATCACGGCTCCCAATCCGCAACAGGCGGCACTGCGCGTGCGCCGCGAGCAGGCCCGCGAGATCCGCCAGGCACAGGCGCGCTCGCTCTATGATACCGGCAGGAGGCTTGCGTGAGCGTCTTTCAGCCCAATGGTGCTTTGATCTCGATCGGCGGCGCGATCCTCTACACGATCGGGCTCAACCCGCAGCGGATCGGTCTGTCATCGACGGCGCGTTTTCCGGTGCATCCTGTGCAATCCGGGGTTCGGATCCAGAAGACGGGGCTCGACGCGCAGCGCGTGACGATCGAGGCAAAGACCTTTCCCCATGTGGTGGGCGGGCTGGACGCCTATGCGGTGCTCAAGGGCTATCACGAGGCACAATCCGTCGTTCCCTATGTGCGGCTGCGCGGCAACTATCTGGGCGAGGCCGGAGGCCTTTGCGCCATCGAGACGCTCGACACGGATGAAGAGCGGCTGCATCCGTTTGACGGCGTCGGCCGGGAGGTGGATGTGGTGATTGGTCTCTTGCTTGTTCCCTACAAGGCAGCGCTCGGCGGCCGGCTCGATGTCTCAAGTCTCGGAGGGCTGATCCGATGAGCCGGTATACTGTCAAGCTCGGCGGCGAGCGGCTCGATCGCCTGGCCAAAAAACTGATGCAGACCGAAAAGCGCGGCACCGTCGAGGCTCTTCTTCGGACGAACCCGGATCTTGCTGCGCGCCTGGTCGACGGCGTGGTGCCGGCGGGCACTGTGATTGAGGTGCCGGAGGCCTTTGAGCCGGATCCGGTCGAGAGCTTCACGCTGGCCTGGGAGTGATCGATGCGCAAACCTGTGGTGCGAGTGATCGGGCAGTCCGGACGCAACCTGGTCGAAAGCTGGGGCAGCGATCTGATCGCAGTCCGGTTCACCGACAATGAGGGAGGTGAAGCCGATGAGATCGAGATCGAGTTTTCGGTTTCCCCCCCGTTTCCAGGGCCACCTGCCGCCGGCACGCGGTACCGGCTTTCCTATGGATGGGAAGGCGGTGGCCTGCGCGATGCTGGGCTCTTCACCTATCAGAACGCCCGCCTGACACCATCGCCGGGCTCTGGTTGGACGATGACGATCGTCGCTCGATCGGCTGATTTCGTTGAGGCGGACAAGTCGGCCGACAGTGAACATTTCGAGGAGACCACGGCGGGCGATATCTTCAAGCGACTGGCCTCCGATGTCGGCAAGGCGGCGAAGGTTCACCCCTCGATCGGCGATGTCGAGATCCCCTTCAGGCTCCGGTACCAGCAATCACCGCTTGGCTTCGCCCAGTCGCTGGCCGACGAACTGGGTGCGTCTCTGAAACCGGCGAACGGGCAATGGCTGGTGACCAAGAAAAACAGCGGAGAAACGGCATCTGGCTCCACAATGCCGCCGATCATCATTGATGCTTCCGAGATCATGGACGGAACCGAACTGATGGCCGAGGAGCGGCCGCGCCACGGTCAAATCCAAGCCGGCTTCTTCGACCCTGAGCAGGGCGTGTCCCTGCTGGAGAGCATTCCCGGCCTGGGCGGAGCGGCGCGCTTCCTCGCCCTTCATCCGGCCGCGTCCGCGACCGAAGCCGTCAAGCGCGGCGAGGCCGAGGCGCTGGATCTGGCGCGTGCGACGATCACCGGAACGGTTGTGGTCGAAGGAAGGCCCGAAGCGATGGCCGGAGCTCCGGTTTCGCTCACGGGCTTTGGTGCCTGGTCGGCCTTCGGTCTGGTCACGCCGACGATCAGCCACGAGTTCACCTTTGATGAGAGCGGCGGCTGGCTGATGACACTGGAGTGTGCGGCGAAGACTTGAGGCAACGCAGGTGAAACCCTTTGCGCGTTGTGCTAGTTTCCGACCAAAGGAGACAAAGTCCATGCTCGCCGATCTCACCATCGATCAAGCCCTGTTCAACGCAGCTTTAACGACATCACCGCCCGCGCTCGTTCGGCCCTATTTCGACTTTGCGGATAAGGAAGAAGCTTTCTTGGCAGAGAACCGGGCGCGGCTAGCCGCTACGCTGGAGGACGTTAAGGCTTTCGAAGAACGCGGAGAGATAGCCCGTCGTGGCCTAGAACAGGCGTTCTCGACCAACTTGGTAGAGGCTCATCACATCGAGAACCTGTCTGCAATGATCTCTGTCATCGAGCAGAAAGCCGAGCTTTTGTCCGACGAGCTGCAGGGGATTTTCAAGCGCGGCAAAGGCATGTTCAAACAGTTAGAGGCTTACTTCTCGGAAGATGGTCGCAAAGCACTGCGGGCTCTGCATGAGGGAATGATCGCCTCAAGCCGTCGGGAGATTGATGAGCACAGCAACATGGCACTGTTCATGCGAGCGCTAAGAGCGGAGTACGATCCGCAGAACCCCACGATTGGGTCCTTTTCAGATGCGAAGGAACTTGGCGCGTACCTGAACACGCTGATTGCATGAAGTGTAATGTCACAGTTCGTGAGAGCTTTAAGAAAGGCCTGAAGTCGCTTCCGCCAGATAGGGCAAAGGCGGCGATACAGACCATCGAGCTGTTCATGCAAGAGCCGGCTCGGCCGAGGTTTAACTATCGGCAGCTTCAAGGCTCGAAAGGTTACTTCATCATCAACGTGAAGCGTGGCGATCGAATCATCCTGCAGAAACTGGATGACAACAGCTACGTGGCTCTAGACGTCGGCCCTCATGACAACATCTATCGGCGCTGGAACAGGCTTTGAGGGCACTTCGAGACTGCCTTGAATGCGCTTAACTCATTTTTTGACACGTGAACTGGAAATCCATTTTTTCCGGATTTAGCTGTCAAATTTCCGGATTTTCGCGTCCGGCTACACAAATGTTTATTGCCATTATGGCTATCGTTGAATCCCACAAGATTAGATCGGATCGGTCCGAACACGCACCTATATAAATTTATCAGTCTGGAGATTTAATGGTGCCCGGAGGCGGATTTGAACCACCGACACGCGGATTTTCAATCCGCTGCTCTACCAACTGAGCTATCCGGGCACTTCAGGTCCTTGAAGAACCTCCGCTTTTCGCGGTCGGGGTCGTTTGCGCCCCGAAAGTGAGCGGGGTTATAACATCTTGTTCGAACATGGCAAGCGTCCTTCCGAAGTTTTTTGACAGTTTTTTCACGGCGCCTGTGGATGGCTGGAAAGAGCGCAGGGCGAAGGCCGGTTCACGCAGCAAAACTCACTGTATGGCCTACTGATGCCAGAGCGCATTTGCCCGCCGTCATGTTTGCGAGGGACCGATCCCGGCCGGTGGCGGGCGCAGCATGGCAGGTGGGGCTATGCCCCTTCGCGGCGCCGTGCTGCGAAACCAAGCGCGAAAGGCACCACGGCTACCAGCGCCGCCATGACGGGCGAAGACGCAAAGATGCGGCTTGCAAGCGAGGTGACGGCTACGGAGCGCACGACCGTCATCAGGCGGGAATTCTCGCGGTCGCGCTCATGGTGGGGCTGTGCGGGCCTGTGGCGGGACATCTCGGCCGCCTCAAGCCGCTTGACATCACGCCGGATCTTTTCGACCTGTTGGCGAAGTTCGTCCAGTTCGGCACGCAGCGCCGGGTCGATGGTATTGGCGGCAGGTGTCCTCCTGGCTGCGGTTTTTTCCACCGTCTCTTCGGCGGCCACGGCTTCCGCCTCTTCGTCCAGTTCGGCCAACTCGTCGTCCAGGTCTGATGGCTTATCGAAACCGTGGGATCGCAGTGGTGCTTTCATCGCTGTCTCCTGAGGCGTGCTGAATTGCGGCGGCGGGCGCTTTTGCCCGGTCAGACTTTTCAACGCCTCAGCCCGGCAAAGGATGCATGGAAAGCGGGTAGACAGGCATAATAAAACAGGCCCCGAAGGGCCTGTTCAATCATCTCGCTGGAGCCTCAGGCCGCCTTCGCGGCGCTGGCATAGGGATCGAAGCGACCGTAGAAGGTCTCGCCCTTGGCGGCCATATCCTTCAGCAGCGGCGTTGGCTGGAAGCGCGGTCCGTATGTCTCGCTGAGCTTTTCGGCGAGCGCCACGAAGCTCTTCACGCCCATGCCGTCAATGTAGGACAGCGCGCCTCCGGTATAGGGCGCGAAGCCGAAACCGAGGATGGAACCGACATCCGCCTCACGCGGATCGGTGACGATGCCCTCTTCCACCGTGCGGGCGGCTTCCAGCGCCACGGTGACGAGGAAGCGCTGCTTCAGCACCTCCATATCCACGTCTTCAGGCTTCTGCTGCGGATAGAGGTCCTTCAGGCCAGGCCAGAGGGACTTCTTGGCGGGCTTTGGCGGGTAGTCGTAAAAGCCCTTGGCGTTCTTACGGCCAAAGCGGCCCTCGCCTTCCACCAGCTTCTTCACCAGCTCCATATGGCGCGGATCGACCGCCTTTTCGCCGAGATCGGCGACGGTGGCTTTCAGGATCTTGTAGGAAAGATCGATCGCCACTTCGTCGTTTAGCGCCAAGGGGCCCACCGGCATGCCGGCGAATTTCGCGGCATTTTCGATCATTGCGGGCGGCACGCCTTCGATCAGCATGTCGTAGCTTTCGGCCATGTAACGCAGCACGCAGCGATTGACGAAGAAGCCGCGGGTGTCGTTGACGACGATCGGGGTCTTCTTGATCTTGGCCACATAATCAAGTGCGACGGCAAGCGCCTTGTCGCCGGTTTCCTTGCCCAAGATGACTTCCGTCAGCATCATCTTCTCGACCGGCGAGAAGAAGTGGATGCCGATGAAATCGGTCGGACGCCTGGAGTTCTTTGCCAGCCCCGTGATTGGCAAGGTGGACGTGTTGGAGGCAAAGATTGCGCCTTCGGGCAGAACGGCTTCCACGGCTTCGATGACGGCTTTCTTCACGTCGCGGTCTTCAAAGACGGCTTCGATGACGAGATCCGCATCAGATAATGCAGTGTAATCCGCCGTTGGGGTGACGAGATCGAGCAGGGCCTTGCCTTCATCCTGCGTCAGCCTGCCCTTGCCGATGGCGGCCTTGACGCTTTCCTCGCAATGGCCCTTGCCCTTGTCTGCGGCTTCCTGATCGCGATCCACCAGCGTGACGGGAATACCCGCTGCGGCGGTGACGTAAGCGACCGCCGCCCCCATGAAGCCCGCGCCGACGACGCCAACCTTTTTGAACTCCGTCTTGGGCTGGCCGGCCGGACGGCGCGCCCCCTTGCCCAGCTCCTGCATGGAAATGAACAGCGAGCGGATCATGCCGAAGGCTTCCTTCGAGCGAAGGATTTCGGTGAAATAACGCTGCTCCACCTTCAGCGCCGTATCGAAAGGCAATTGCAGCCCTTCATAGACGCATTTGAGGATGGCGAGTGCGGCCGGATAGTTGCCGGCGCTTTCGCGGCGCAGGATCGCCGGAGCGGCGGGCCACAGCTGGGCAGCGGCGGGCGTCCAGATGCCGCCGCCGGGCGCCTTGAAGCCCTTTTCATCCCAGGGCGCGACCGGCTTCAGACCGTCCTTGATCATCTGCTTTGCGGTTGGAACCAGCTGATCCGGCTCGACTACCTGGTGCACCAGCCCCATGGCCTTGGCGCGCGCGCCGGTCAGCGACTGGCCCGTCGTCATCATCTGCAAGGCGGATTGCGCGTCCGTCAGACGCGGCACACGCTGCGTGCCGCCAGCACCTGGAAAGATGCCGACCTTGACTTCCGGCAGTGCAATCTTGAGGCTCTTGGCGCTGGAGGCCACGCGGCCGTGGCAGGCGAGTGACAGTTCGAAAGCGCCCCCCATGCAGGTGCCGTTGATGGCGGAAACCCAGGGCTTGCCGTTGGTCTCGATCTTGCGGAACAGGCCGGTCATGCGGCCCACCAGCTCGAACAGCTTTGCTGCCGCCTGATCCGGGTTCTTCGTCTTCTCGTCATTGTAGAAGGAGAACATCGACTTGATCATCGACAGATCGGCGCCGCCGGAAAAGGTACTTTTGCCCGACGTGAAGACGACGCCCTTGACGGCGCTATCGGCGACGGTGGCGTCGAGAATGGCGTTCAGCTCGTCCATCACCTCTGACGTGAAGACGTTCATGGACTTTTCCGGCATGTCCCAGGTGACGAGGGCAATGCCGTCTGCGTCCGTCTCGATGGTGAAATTGGTGTAAGTGCTCATTTGGGATTCCTCTTCCCTGAATCGTAATGGCCGCTTCGCTTTCCTCGTCATCCTCGGGCTTGACCCGAGGATCCAAGCACCGGGGATAGATCCTCGGGTCAAGCCCGAGGATGACGGAAGCGGGCCGTAGCCGCTGCCTTAAACCCGCTCGATGACGGTTGCTGTACCCATGCCTGCACCGATGCAAAGCGTGACGAGCGCGGTGTTCAGATCGCGCCGTTCCAGCTCATCCAGCACCGTCCCGAGGATCATCGCGCCGGTTGCACCCAGCGGATGACCCATGGCGATTGCGCCGCCATTGACGTTCATCCGGTCGTGATCGATGTCGAAAGCCTGCATGTAGCGCAGGACCACGGCGGCGAAGGCTTCGTTGAGTTCGAAGAGATCAATATCGGCAAGCGACATGCCGGTCTTTTTCAGAAGCTTTTCGGTAACATCCACCGGGCCGGTCAGCATCAGCGCCGGGTCGGAGCCGATATTGGCGAAAGCCTTGATACGGGCACGCGGCTTCACGCCCATTGCCTCGCCGCCCGCTTTCGAACCAACCAGCACGGCGGCAGCACCATCAACGATGCCGGATGAGTTGCCGGCGTGATGGACGTAATTAATCCGCTCCACTTCCGGATGCGCCATGATGCCGACAGCTTCGAAGCCGCCCATTTCACCGGGCATCTGGAAGGACGGGTTGAGCGAAGCCAGCGCCTGCATATCGGTGCCGGGGCGCATGTGCTCGTCGCGGTCAAGGATCGTCAGGCCGTTCTGGTCCTTCACCGGAATGACCGATTTGTTGAAATAGCCCTTTTCCCAGGCATGCGCGGCGCGCTTCTGGCTTTCGACGGCATAGGCATCGACATCGTCACGGGAAAAACCGTATTTCGTGGCGATCAGATCGGCCGACACGCCCTGCGGCATGAAGAAGGCCGGAAAGTTGACCGAGGGGTCCATGTACCAGGCGCCGCCCGACATGCCCATACCGACGCGCGACATGCTTTCGACACCGCCGGCGATGACGATATCGTCCGAACCGGCCTTGACCTTGCCGGCTGCGAAGTTGATGGCATCGAGACCGGAGGCGCAGAAGCGCGAGATCTGCATACCCGGCGCCTTGTTGGAGTAACCGGCCTCGAAGGCGGCGGCCTTGGGGATGACGGCGCCGGCATCCATGACAGGATCGACACAGCCCATGATGATGTCATCGACAGCGGAAGTGTCGAGCCCGTTGCGGTCGCGGATGGCTTCCAGCGTCTTGGCGGCAAGGCGAACGGACGGCACCTCATGCAGGCTGCCATCCTTCTTGCCGCGTCCGCGCGGGGTGCGGACATGGTCGTAGATAAATACGTCGGTCATAACTCTCTCCCTGTGGCGTCAGAAACGCCAGATGTCTCAGAATGCTTCCGCGGCCAGTTCCATCATGGTGTCCGCACCGGTTTCGATGCGGGCCTTGCGCAGCGCCGTTTCCGGCATGATGCGCTCCATGTAAAACTTCGCCGTGACAAGCTTGGTCTTGAGGTAATCCTCATCCGAGGCGCTGCCTGCCGCAAGCGCTTCGCTGGCGGCTTTCGCCATGCGCGCCTGCATGTAACCCAGCACCACGATGCCGAAGAGATGCATGTAGTCGGTCGAGCCGGCACCGGCATTGTCGGGCTTTGCCATGGCGTTCTGCATGAACCACATGGTTGCGGCCTGAAGATCGTTCAAGCCCTTCTTCAAACCCTTGGTGTAGAGGCTGAGCTTTTCATCGCCGCGGTTTTCCTCGCAGAAATCGCCGATTTCCTTGAACAGCGCCATGACGGCGCGGCCGCCATTCATGCCGAGCTTGCGGCCGACCAGATCGAGCGCCTGGATACCGTTCGCACCCTCATAGATCATGGTGATGCGCGCATCGCGGACATATTGGCTCATACCATGTTCTTCGATGTAGCCATGACCGCCAAACACCTGCTGCGCCATCACGGCGTGGTCGAAGCCCTTGTCAGTCAGAACACCCTTGAGGATCGGCGTGACGAGACCGAGCAGGTCGTCTGCCGCCTGCCGCTCCTTCTCATCGGTCGAGCGGTGGGCGATGTCCGATTGCAGCGCTGTCCACAAAAGGAAAGCGCGGCCAGCCTCGTTATAGGCCTTGATGGTCATCAGCGTGCGGCGGATATCCGGGTGCACGATGATCGGATCGGCCTTCTTGTCCGGGAACTTGGCACCGGACAGAGAGCGGCCCTGAATGCGCTCACGGGCATATTCCACCGCATTCTGATAGGCGATTTCGCCCACGGAAAGCCCCTGCAGGCCGACGCCGAGGCGCGCCTCGTTCATCATCACGAACATGGCCGAAAGGCCCTTGTTTTCCGCACCGAGCAGATAACCCGTCGCATCATCGTAATTCATGACGCAGGTGGCGTTGCCGTGAATACCCATCTTGTGCTCGATCGCACCACAGGTGACGCCGTTGCGCTCACCGGGCGTGCCGTCTTCCTTGACCAGGAATTTCGGCACGATGAAAAGCGAAATACCCTTCGTGCCTTCAGGTGCGCCCTCGATGCGGGCGAGCACCAGATGGACGATATTATCGGTCATGGAATGTTCACCAGCCGAGATGAAGATCTTCTGGCCGGAAATCTTGTAAGTGCCATCTCCCTGCGGAACCGCCTTGGTGCGCAGGAGACCGAGATCGGTGCCGCAATGGGGTTCGGTAAGGTTCATGGTGCCGGACCAGGTACCTTCAACCATATTCGGCAGATAGGTTTGCTTCTGTTCCTGCGTGCCATGCACGAGGATGGCGGCAATAGCGCCCTGTGTCAGGCCGGGATACATCATCAAGGACAGGTTGGCGGAAGACATATATTCGCCGATCGCCGCATGCAGCGTATAGGGCAGGCCCTGCCCGCCAAATTCCTGGGGAACGGCAAGGCCGATCCAGCCGCCTTCGCAATAGGCGTCATAGGCTTCCTTGAAACCATCGGGCACGGAGACAGAACCGTCATCGGCGCGCTTGCAACCCTGCTGGTCACCGGAAAGATTGAGCGGGAAAAGTCGTTCCTCGGCAAGCTTTGCCGCTTCGCCGGTGATTGCCTCGATCATGTCCGGCGTCGCATCCTCGAAGCCGGGCAGGTTGTTATACCGCTCCAGGCCGAGAACGTCATTCAGGATAAAAAGCGTGTCCTTAACTGGGGCCTTGTAAACAGGCATTACCGATGTTCCTCCGCATCGTGGGCGCCGGAGATAATCCGGCAGATATCGAGTGACAATATTTGACGTGCGCGTAAACGTCAAATAAATTCCATGGGGTTATCGCTATCCCTTTTTGCGTAATTGGCCTCCGCACCACCGCGGAGCTCGGCCTGCACCGCAAAAGTTAAAAAATTCCGACCTTGGTTAACCACTTCTTTACCACGTTTCGTGAATTCTCCCGATGGAGGTAACTGCTTCGTTCATCGGCGCATTTTCCTCCACGGGGGCAAATACCGGCTCTAGAATTGCTGCATGTTGCGGCGACGGCGTGTCCAAACAGGCAACGTCGCGACAGATAACCGGGCACGGCGGGCGGAAGCGAAGCGAGCGAAAAGATGAACGGATTGCGATCGAAAACCCAACAGCCAAGCGACAGGTCGTCTCTTGATGCTCTCAATCGCACCATTGAAGGCCTTGAAGCCCGCATCGAAGGGTTGATGAGCCAGAAGTTTCCGCGCGACCAGCGGGCCGCTGGCGCCCCGCCGGAAACGAAGAGCGAAACCTATGCCGCACCACGCGAGCCACGCACAAGCGTGACGCCACCGCAACTTGATCCCGTCAACGAAATACGCCAGCGCCAGCGTCTGCTGGAGACCAGCTTCCAGCGACCGCAGGAACCTGCCGCCCGCGCGGAACGCACGATCACACGGCCGCTCGCGCCGGAATATCGGCAGAGGGAGCCCCAGCCGGCTCCTCAGGCCGCACCGCGCGCACGCGCCATCCCGCCCTATCAGGAGCCACGCAATGACGCGGCCCTGCAGGAAATCGCGCAGGCACTCGTCAACCTTCGCCACGAATTGAAGCACGATATTGCCGAGGGCGTTGCGCGGGAGGCGCAGGGACTGCGCGCGGAAATCCGCAATATCCGCGCCGCGGCGGAAGACCAGCAATTCATCGGCGATCTGCGCGATGACATCGCACGGCTTGCCGGAAGCATCGACCAGCTCGGCAATCTGGCATCTCCGGATGTCTATGCGCTGCGCAACGAATTCGAGGACCTGCGCCTCACCATTGACCAGCTGGCGCGCGAAGACAGCGTCCATCGGATCGAAAGCCGCTGGAACAATGTGGAAGACACGCTGCGCGGTTTCGATGCCGGCGCCCTTCAGGATGAAATCGTCTCGCTCGCTTATCGTCTCGATGACATCAAGACGCAACTCGGCGGCATGAGCAACAATCCGGCCGTTCGCGTGCTCGAGGAGAAGCTGATCGCGATCGCCAGCGCGGTCGAGCAACTCGGCAAGCACATGCAGCCGAATGAAGCGGTCTTCAGCGAACAGTTTTCCGGTCTCGATCAGCGGCTGGACGAAATCAGCCGCGCCATTGCGGCGACCGGCACACGCGCCAATGCGCAGGCAACCGACAATGCGCTCGCCCAGCGACTGGAAAACCGCCTGAACGGCCTCGCCGAACAGCTCGGTGATATCAACCGCCTCGCCGCCGCAAAACCGGAACCCTCCGTTGATCTTACTGCGCGCCTTGAAGCGCTGGCCGGCAAGATCGATGAGCTGAGCACCGCGCGCGATGCAGCGCAACTGCATGAGAGACTGGACCAGCTTTCACTGCTTCTGGAACGGTCGCAGCGCCCCTCGCAGCAGGCGGAGCTGACGTCTTTCCTCAGCGACATTTCCCGCAAGATCGATGCGCTCGACCACGGCACCGTCAATGAGGGTCTGGCCGAACGGCTCGACACGCTCTCTCGGCAGATCGAGGAGCTCGATTATCGCTATAGCCAGCCGCAGCTGGCATCGGGCCTCAGTGAAAGCGCCTTTTCGCGCCTGGAAGAGCGGCTTGGCACTATCGCCGCGCGACTGGATGAGACCGCCCATGCCGCCCCCGCTGACAGCCATGCGCTGGCGAGCCTTGAAAACCAGATCGCCCATCTCTCGACGCTGATCAGCCAGCCGGTGCAGATGCAGGCCGCAGGCATGTCGGCTGAACTCGATGCGCGCATGGCGGCGATCGAAGACTATATGGCTTCGAACGACGAATATATCATCGAAGCGGCCCGGCAGGCAGCCGAGGCCGTTCTCGACGCCTATACCCGCAACAACCTCTCGGCCGGCGCGAACATCGCCGACATGTCGATGCTGACCGACCTTGCGGCCGATTTGCGCAACCTTGAAGCGCTGAGCCGCAACACCGAAGAGCGCACGCACCGCACCTTCGAAGCACTGCACGAAACGCTGGTGCAGATTGCCGGCCGCCTGGATAATCTCGACAACGGAACGCCCTACCGCGAAGAGCCCACCCGTCACGTTGCACAGCAGGCTGTTGCCGCAGGCCGCGACGACGTCGCGATGCCGGCCGCCATATTCCCGGAAGAGGGCTATATAGCCGAAGAGCAGGCCATTCTCGAGGATGTCAGCGACAACGACGCGACCGCCATCGTGCCGCCCGCTGCCGTCAAGCCCGCAAAAGCAGAGAAAACGAGCCTGCTCGCCGGGCTGACGAAGCGCTTCAAAACAAGCACGGCGAAGCCCGCAAAGACCAAGGAAGAACCCGTATCGGCCTCTTCCGCCCGCACCCAGGTTGAGCCTGCCCCGTCGCTTGATCCGATCGACGTTCTGCCAGCCGGTCAGGAGAACGAACTCCTGGAGCCCGGTTCGGGCGCGCCTGATATCAAGAAAATCCTGGAACGCGTGCGCGCCAGCCAGATGGCCGCCACCGGCAAGGCCGTGGACGCGGAAGGACGGACGGACTTTATCGCCGCCGCCCGCCGTGCCGCGCAGGCCGCCGCGATGGAAACAGCGCCGGAAAAGCTTGAAACCGGCAAAAAGAAAAGAAAGACCGAAACTTCGGCTCTTTCGCGTTATCGCCGGCCGCTGCTGCTCGGTATCGGCGCGATCCTTCTGGCGATGATGGCCATGCCCCTCGTCAAGACACTGATCAGCGGCACGGAAGCCCCGGCGCCGGTGATTGAACAGAAGATGGACAATGCACCGGTTTCCGCCCTTCCCGAAACCGGCGACAAGGCCGTCACCATACCGTCTGACCTCGCGATCGGATCCGAGCAGGCAGCCCCGGCCGACAGCATCGAGAACTCCGCTCCGGCACAGAATACCATTGACCACCGGACCATTGGCGGTGCGCCGCTACCCGAGGAGCCGCCGGTCGCCGATGTTCCCGCCGTGGATCCCGCAAAATCCGGCACCGTCGCGCAGGCGGAACCGCCGAAACCGGCTGAGGCCGTCGTCACGGCCGCTCCCGCCGACGGCGCCATCGTCGTTCCCGCCGGGATAGAGCCCGCATCACTTGCTGAAGCCGCCGCCAAGGGCGACACGCAGGCGCTTTTCGAAATCGCAGCCCGCTACACCGACGGTCGCGGCGTTGCCGCCGACCGTGCCGAAGCCGCGAAGTGGTACAAACTGGCTGCCGATCGCGGTCTTGCGCCCGCGCAATATCGTCTCGCCAATCTCTACGAGAAGGCGAACGGCGTCGAACGCAACCTTCCGGAAGCGAAGCGCTATTACACGCTGGCCGCCGAACAGGGCAATGCGGGGGCCATGCACAATCTCGCCGTCCTGCTCGCTTCCGACGCGGCTGGCCAGCCGGATTTTGCTGCCGCCGCGCAGTGGTTCATCAAGGCCTCCGAACTCGGCGTCCGCGACAGCCAGTTCAACCTCGCCATTCTTTATGCCCGCGGCAGCGGGGTTAAGCAGGACATCGAGGAATCTTACAAGTGGTTCGCCATTGCCGCCAAGGATGGCGATGCCGATGCCGCCCAGAAGCGCGACGAAGTGGCGGGGGCCTTGAACCCGCAGCAGCTCCAGAGCGCCAAGGCCAAGGTGGAGGCGTGGAAGGTCAAGCCGCTTTCGGAAGATGCCAACAGCGTCAACCCGCCGGAAGAGTGGGCTGGCAAGGAAGGCGTGAAAACCGCCTCCGTGGACATGGAAAAGGCGATCCGCAACATTCAGGCGATCCTCAACAAGAACGGCTTCGATGCCGGGCAGCCGGACGGCAAGCTCGGCAAGAACACCGTGACGGCCATCAAGGACTTTCAGAAATCCGTGGGCCAGACCCCGGACGGGCGCATTACCAACGAACTGGTGACAGCGCTTCTCGCCCGCAATAAATAATGGTTCTGAAACCCAAAAAGCGGCCCCCGGCCGCTTTTTTGCAACGCCTGACAGGAATGTGGGCGGCTGCCTTCGCCAGACCTCTATCTTTCCAAATTATCAACGTATTTACCGTTGAATGTTGACAGGTTAGGCCCTCGCGGGCATGACGGATGAAGGCTGGGCATGCCCGGTCTTTTCAGACAGAAAGTATAAATCGCGGCAAGGCCCCCTCACCGGACAAGCCATGCCGCCCGGAACCATTTGCCCGAGGTCCGAGCCGTGACTGTCTATCTGCCGATCGCAGAACTGTCGGTGAATATTTTCATCATTCTCGGCATGGGCGCGGCCGTCGGTTTTTTGTCCGGCATGTTCGGTGTGGGCGGTGGCTTTCTGATCACCCCGCTGCTGATTTTCTACAATATTCCGCCAGTCGTGGCCGTGGCGACCGGTGCGAACCAGGTGGTCGCCTCCTCCGTTTCAGGCTCGATCACCCATTTCCGGCGTGGAACCCTCGACGTCAAGCTCGGCAGCGTTCTGCTCGTCGGTGGCCTTCTGGGGGCGACGGTCGGCGTGTGGATATTCTCCTTCCTGCGCAGCATCGGCCAGCTCGATCTCATCGTTTCGCTGCTCTACGTCATCCTGCTCGGCACCGTAGGCGGGTTGATGCTGAAGGAAAGCATTTCGGCACTTCGCCGCGCCGCCCGCAACGAGACGGTGACGCTGCGCCGGCCGGGACACCACAACTGGGTACACCGCCTGCCGCTGAAAATGCGGTTCAAGAAATCGAAGATCTATCTCAGCATCATTCCAGTCGTCACGCTCGGTTTCGGCATCGGCATACTCACCTCTATCATGGGTGTGGGCGGTGGTTTCATCATGGTGCCGGCGATGATCTATCTATTACGCATTCCCACCAGTGTGGTTGTTGGCACCTCACTGTTCCAGATCATTTTCGTCACCGCATACACGACCGTCGTACAGGCAGCGACCAACTACTCCGTCGATGTGGTGCTGGCCTTCATCCTGATGGTGGCTGGCGTCATCGGCGCGCAATATGGTGTACGCGTCGGCCAGAAACTGCGCGGCGAACAGCTGCGTGCGCTGCTGGCGCTTCTTGTCCTCGCCGTCGCCCTTCGCCTTGCGGTGTCGCTGGTGGTGCGGCCGGAAGATCTGTTTTCGGTCGCCGTCGGGGGGTTAGGTTATTGACCCGCTATTTGTTGCTTGCCGCCCTTGCCCTGCTCTCCTGTCTTGCCTTCGGGCAAACTGCTTCCGCCCAGACGCCGCCGCTTGCGCTGCCGCCGGGTCCGCAGCAGCGCCCCCTGCAGGAAAACATCGAAATCGGCGCTTCGACGACGGAAATTCCGATAGCCTCGGATTTTCGCGGGGCGGATTTCACGCTCTTCGGGGCGCTCAACAATACCGACCAGCTGCTGCTGGCCATCGGGCAATATGACATCGTGGTGACGCTGGAGGGACCGAGCGACTACATGACCGTGCGCAAGAAGGAGCGTGTGGCAGGCATCTGGATAAATACCAGCGCCATCACCTTCACGCCGCTGCCGGAATCCTACTCCATGGCCAGCACCCGCAATATCAGCGATGTCGCCTCCCCCGGAACGCTGCGCGCCATGGGGCTCGGCGTCGACCATCTATCGCTCAAAAGCGCTGTCTTTTCGGGCGTGCCCGACAATGTCTTCGATTTTCAGGAGGCCTATCGTCGGCTCAAGCTTTCGAGCGGCATCTACCGCAATGACACGACAGGGGTGCGGCTGGAACGCACGGGCCTGTTTTGGGCGACCTTGCGCCTGCCCGCCAACGTCCCAAACGGGGTGCACACGGCACGCGCCTATCTCTTCAAGAGCGGCAAATTCATCGCCCAGCGCGAATTAAAACTGCGCGTCGTCAAGACCGGCATGGAACAGGCGATCACCGATGCTGCGCATCAGACGCCGCTTGCTTACGGCGCGCTTTGCGTTCTGCTCGCCGTCGTCACCGGCTGGGGCGCCAGCATCATCTTCCGCAAGGACTGAGCGTTTTCAATCGCGCAAAAGAGAGCGTCTGCCACCCGCACGGGCAAAGATAGCATTCGCTTCCTTCCGGGGTTTGCTGTAAAATTCAAGGCGTTACAAACGCACGAAGCTGATGGCGGCAAGTGCGGTTGTAACGGGGATGAAAAGGAGAAATGTCATGTTCAAGCACATTCTCATTCCCACCGATGGCTCGCCGCTGGCGCAGATCGCAATCGACCAAGGGTTCGCTCTCGCCAAGGAGGCAGGCGCAAAGGTGACCGTGGTGACGGTATCGGAACCCTTTCATGTGATTGCCAGCGATGTCGAGGACATTGCCGCCATTGCCGAAGAGGAATTCCACCGTTGCGAAGAGGCGGAGCATCTGCTTCGCGATACGCAGGCGCATGCCACCGCCATGGGGCTGGATTGCGAGGCCCTGCTGGCGCGGGCGGGGCGGCCGGACGAGGCGATCATTGAAATAGCCGACAAGACCGGCTGCGACCTCATCGCCATGGCCTCGCACCGGCGCAGGAGTTTCGTCGAGATGCTGCTCGGCAGTGTGACCGCCAAGGTGCTGAAGAATTCGAAGATACCGGTATTGGTCTACCGCCAATAGGCTGCGCTAAAATCTCAGCCGAGCAGACTGGAAAACCGCACCGAGTAGATGCGATCTCTCCCCATCAGATGCGCGACGAGAGCGGCATGATCGAACAGGCCGCGCATTGCCTTGTGGCGCAAATCCAGCCCGCCGCTCAAGACCCCGAATGCCGGCATCAACAGACGCGAACCATCGGTGGCGAAACAGGGCCGCCGCACTGTCTTCTCGCGGCGTCGCACAGTGGCGGAGGGATGCAGATGACCGGCGATTTCACCGGCCGCATCGCCCGGCTTAGGCTCGTGGCGGAAAACGAGATTGCCGTAAAACATCTCATCCACCGAAGAACCCGGCAGATCGACCGTGCCATCGGGGTCGTGGTTGCCGTTGATCCATATCCATTCGCGACCGCGGGCCATCTCGCGGATGAGTTCGCGCAACGGCAGCGGCAGGTGCTGGGAGCCAACGCGATCATGAAAATTGTCGCCGAGGCTGACGACGATCTTCGGATCGTAGCGGCTGACGAGGGAAGACAGTATCTTGAGGGTGGCGATGGTGTCGTAGGGCGGCAGCATGCGTCCACGCCTTGCAAAAGCCGCACCCTTTTCCAGATGCAGGTCGGAAACGACGAGCAGCGACAGGTCGGGCAGGTAGAGCCCACCCAAAGGGTCGCACCAGGCGGAAACGCCGTTGATGGCGGTCTCGCTGCCCAGGCATTCGAAGCCGTTGGAAAACCTGTCGCTCAATGTCAGCCGGCTCAGCACTTTTGTCGTTGTTCCTTCAATGCATACTTCAGCACATGGGCATATTTCAGGACATGGCCTCGGCGATCAGCTCATCGGCAGCTTCCGCCAGCACATCGTCCATCGCTTCGCCCGCCACCGTCTCCCGGCCGATTTCCAGCATGACCGGAACGGCGAGGGGCGAAACGTGCTCCAGCGCGCGATGCGTGGTGTGTCCCTTGATTCGCTTCAGCATATCGCCAAGGCGGCCAATATCCAAAAGTCCTGCTGCGGCATCGCGTCGCGTCGCTTCCAGCAGGATATGATCCGGCTCATGGCTACGAAGAACGTCATAAATAAGATCGGCGGACACCGTGACCTGCCGGCCGGTCTTTTCCTTGCCGGGATGGCGGCGTTCGATCAGCCCGGAAATGACTGCGCAATTGCGGAAGGTGCGTTTCAGCATGAAGGATTCGTCAAGCCATGCTTCCAGATCGTCGCCAAGCATGTCCTCATCGAGAAGGTCGGCCAGCGACAGGCGGCGGGATTTCAGCCGCATGCCGATATCCTCCATGGCCCAGATGGCCAGCGAATAATCGGTGGCGACGAAACCCATCGGTTTTGCCCCGGCCCGCTCCAGCCGCCGCGTCAGAAGCATGCCCAGTGTCTGATGCGCCAGCCGTCCCTCGAAGGGATACATGACCATGAAGAAGCGCTTGCGGAAAGGGAAGGTCTCCACCAATAGCTCGTCGCGCTTGGGAATGATCGACTTCTCCTTCTGGATTGCCAGCCAGTCGCGAACCTGATCCGGCAGGGCATGCCACCGTGTCGGGTCTGCCAGCATGGAGCGCACTTGATCTGCCAGGTAGGTGGAAAGCGGAAATTTGCCACCGGCATAGGAGGGTATCTTCGGATCCATGGAAAAGGCCTGTGAAACCAGGCATTCATTCTCCCTGATGCCCTCGAACCGCAGCACCTTGCCGGCAAAGAGAAAGGTATCGCCCTGCACCAGCTGCTCTAGGAAATATTCCTCGACCTTGCCGAGCGACATGCCACCGCGACCGACCGTGCCCTTGGCATTGCGCTTGACCATGCGGACATTGAGTTCCGCCGCCTCGACGATGGTGCCGAGGTTGAGGCGATATTGCTGCGCTACCGCCGGATTGGACACGCGCCAGCGACCGTCCTTCATCTGGCGGATGCGGGCATAACGTTCATAGGTGCGCAGCGCGTAGCCGCCGGTGGCAGTAAAATCCACCACCCGATCGAAGGTGGCACGCGGCAGGTCGGCATAGGGCGAGGCGCTGGTGACTTCGCGATAAAGTTCATCCGCATCGAAAGGCTCGGCACAGGCCATGCCGAGTACGTGCTGGGCGAGAACATCAAGCGCGCCTTCGGCGATCGGCGGCGTATCCTGCGCGCCGATATAGTTGGCATCCAGCGCTGCCCGGCATTCCATCACCTCGAAGCGGTTGGCGGGAACGAGGATCGCCTTTGACGGCTCATCCATGCGGTGGTTGGCACGGCCGATACGCTGAGCGAGGCGGCTAGCGCCCTTCGGCGCGCCGACATGCACGACAAGGTCAACGTCACCCCAGTCTATGCCGAGATCGAGGGTGGAGGTGGCAACGACGGCACGTAACCTGTTTTCCGCCATGGCCGCTTCCACCCTGCGGCGCTGCCCGGCATCCAGCGAGCCGTGATGCAGTGCGATCGGCAAATTGTCGTCATTGATCGTCCAGAGCTCCTGAAAGACCCTTTCCGCCTGCGAGCGTGTGTTGACAAACACCAGCGTCGTCTGATGCTGCTTCAACGCTTCGTATAAGTCCTTTCCGGCATAACGTGCCGAATGGCCGGACCATGGGATGCGTTCTTCCGTGTGCAAGATGGAAATATCCGGCTTTGCACCGCCTTCGACGGTTATCAAACCGGCGGGCGGCTTCCCCTGCCCCTGCGGTGCAAGATAACGGCGCAAATCCATCGGCTCCGCCACCGTGGCCGAAAGGCCGATGAAACGGACATCGGGCGCATGCCGGCGCACGCGGGCGAGCGCCAGCGACAGCAGATGGCCGCGTTTGGAGGTGACGAGCGAATGCAGCTCATCCAGCACCACATATTTCAGGTCACGGAAAAAGCGCTCGGCCTCCTTGTTGGCGAGCAGCAGCGAGACCTGTTCCGGTGTGGTCAGCAGGATATCCGGTGGGCGCACCTTCTGGCGCTGGCGTTTCGCCTGGGGCGTATCGCCGGTGCGGGTTTCGATGACAATCGGCAGACCCATTTCGGAAACGGGCTTGGTGAGATTACGCTCGATATCGACTGCAAGCGCCTTCAGCGGTGAGATGTAGAGGGTGTGCACGCCGACAAAGCCGGAGCCAGGCGGTATCTTGCCCCGCTCTGCCAGGTCGGTGAGCGAGGCCATGAAGCCGCCCAACGTCTTGCCAGCACCGGTGGGCGCGATCAGCAACATGTTCTCGCCGCCCCGTGCCCGCGCCATAAGCTCCAGCTGATGGGCGCGCGGAGACCACCCTTTTTCGACAAACCATTTCTGGAATGAAAGGGGCAAGGTGCCGACATCTATGCCGGAAATGGGGGACTCGGTGTGTTTCACGCCTTTAACGTAGTGAAAAACCTGAGAAAAAGAAGGGCGGAACAGGGCCGCTTGACAGGAAAACAGAATCATGGATAAATAATATCCATGATAGCGCAGCAACAAGACATGGAAAAGACCGATGAAACTCGGGGACGGCGTTGAACAGGCCATTCACAGCGTGGGAATGCTGGCGGGACTTTCCGAAGGCGGCGTGCTGTCCGCAGCCGCGCTCGCGGAATTCCACGGCGTTTCCACCAGCTATCTTCTGAAGCACCTGCAATCATTGTCCAGCGCCGGAATAGTTGCCACGGTGCCGGGGCCGAAGGGCGGCTATCGTCTGGCGCGACCGACTGACAAGATCACCCTGCTGGACATCGTTCTGGCCGTTGAAGGGCCGCAGCCGGCTTTCCGTTGCGCGGAAATCCGGCAACGCGGTCCAAACCCATTGCCGGGCCGGTATTTCACCAAGCCCTGTGGTATCAATGCAGCGATGTTGAAGGCGGAGAAGGTCTATAGGGCGGAACTCGCCAAAACCACCATTGCCGATATTCTGGGCGATCTTGCCGCCACTGACGATGGTGGGATTGCTGCGCGTGGCTGTGCCTTCCTGGAGTTGAACGAGCGCAAGACAGCAGCGCGCTGAGACTGGAAAACAGGCTCCGAAGAAAAACCGATCTACGCTGGAGGGCTTCGTCGCTTTCCGGACTGATGACGCATGACTTCAAACTGACCCAACCAACGGAGAGACCCATGAAAACCCGTATCAACTATGCCAAAGCATCCCCCGAAGCCTTCAAGGCCGTCATGGCGCTTGAAAATTACGTTCAGGGCAGCGGACTTGAACGCCGTTTCGTTCACCTCATCAAGCTGCGTGCCTCGATCATCAATGGCTGCGCCTTCTGCGTGGATATGCATGTAAAGGAAAGCCGCCATGACGGGCTTTCCGAACAATGGATCAACCTGATGAGCGTGTGGCGGGAATCTCCCGTTTATACACAGCAGGAACGCGCATTGCTCGGCTGGGTGGATGCGGTGACGAAGATTGCTGAGACCGGAGCTCCGGACGATGCCTTCGAAACGCTGAAAGCACATTTCTCCGATGAGGAAATCGTGAAGATTACGGTGGCCATCGGCGCCATCAACACCTGGAACCGTATTGCCGTCGGTTTCCGCTCGCAGCATCCGGTTGATGCGGCTGCGAAGGCGGCCTGACCTCGCAAACCCGCGACCGGCGGCCGCTACATGGCAATGTAGCGGTCGTTCCTGTGATTGATAGCAAGCGTGAGGTTCATAACCAGTGCTCCGAGAACGGAGCAGATAATGACAAAAGGTGTGGCAACGAAGAATGAGCAGGCCAGCACCATGCCGTCAAAGGCGAGCTGCACGAGGCCGGCGCGCCAGCCGAAACGATCCTGCAGATAAAGCGCCAGAATGCCGAAACCGCCGAGGCTGGTGCGATGACGAAACAGCGCCAGCATGCCCGCCGCAACCGTCAATCCGCCGAAAAGTGCTGCGGCAACCGGATTGATGCTCTGAAAGGCGAAAAAGCCGGGCATATATTCCGACAGCAGCGCTGTCAAAGCGATGGCGCAGAAGGTCTTGACCGTGAAGGCGAGGCCGAGGCGGCGGAAGGCGAGATAATAAAACGGCAGATTGACGATGAAGAAGACCGTACCAAAGCTGAGGTCGGTACCGTAATGCACGAGGAACGCCAGACCAACCGTGCCACCCGTCAAAAGACCGGCTGCGGAAAACAGCGTGACGCCGAGCGATACCAGCATGCTGCCCGCAAGAACGCCCTGCGCATCTTCCAGCAGCGAATGACGATCCGGCGCGGAGGCCCAAAGATTAAGACGCCTTCGCGCGCTCGTATCGTCCATGCCTTGTCCCCTGAATACCAAGCCCTGCCGAGCTATTGCGCTGAAGTGCGGGAGATTTCAACCACCCTCGCTCAGCGCACGACGATATATCTGTCCGAACGGTGATTGATGGCCAGAAACATGTTGAGGACAAAGGCGCCGACGATCGAATAGACAACCGTGACCGGATCGATGACGAGGAAAGCACAGAGCATGACGAAGGCATCGAAGGCGAGCTGGATCAGGCCGGCGCGGATGCCAAAGCGATCCTGAATATAGATGGCCAGAATGCCGATGCCGCCAAGGCTGGCGCGGTGGCGATAAAGCGCCAGCAATCCGTAACCCAGCAGCAGACCGCCGAGCAGCGCCGCCCACAGCGGATTGATGCTGTCGATCACCATCCAGCGCGCTTCCACTTCCGTCAGCACCGAAACAAGGCCGATGGCGATGAATGTCTTGAAGGAAAAGGCGAGGCCGAGCCGACGGAAGGACAGGTAATAGAATGGCAGATTGACGAGGAAGAACAGCAGCCCGAAGCTGATGCCGAAGGCATAATGCAGGAGAAAGGCGACACCGGCGGTCCCGCCCGTCAAAAGGCCGACCTTGTTCAGCAGATAAAAGCCGAGCGCCGAGACAATGGCGCCGGTGACGATGCCCTGCACGTCTTCCACCGGCGCGTGTCTGGCCGGATCGGAACTCCACATGCCGTAAACGCTTCTCGTTCTCAAGCTTTGCCCTCGGTTTCTTTCATATTTTGCACTGCAAAACGAACCCGATCAAGATGGATACGTAAGGAAGGCTGACCTATCGAGAAAATGGAAAGAAATGAGATGTTCAGACCTTGGCCCGGGCAAGAAAAAGAATGCCGGAAAGGGGTTTTCCGGCATCCTTGCGAATGGTGGTCTTGCGAATTTCCATGAGATCAAAACCCGCCCGTTCCAGAAGACCGCTGACATAGGTTTTCGAATGGGCGTAACGAAGGGATTCCCGCAGAACGAAACCATCCTCCCCTGCCGCATCCTCAACCGAAAAGGCAAAGAAGCCGGAGGGCGCCAACAGGGCGGAAACGAGGGGCATGACGGTTTCGAGACTGCCGAGATACATCATTACATCGGCGGCGGCGACGAGATTGGCGCGCTTCGGCGCCAGGGTCGTGGTGAAGAGCCCCGAAGTTTCCGCTTCGAGGGAAAGATCGGCCTGGCCGAGGTGATCGTAGAGATCTTTTTCCTCCGCCTTGGCAAGCATGTTCTGTGAAATATCGAAACCTTCCAGCCGCTTTGCGAAGGCTCTGATTTCAACGCCGAGGAGTCCCGTGCCGCAGCCGATGTCGACGACAGTGTCGAATACCCGGCCATCCGCCGCCTTCTCGATCAGTTCCGCCAGTTTCTGCGGCACGCTGTAATCGAGCTTTTCGACCAGCGAAGTTTCGAAACGATCGGCATAATCGTCGAACAGCCCTTCCACATAACGGCTCGGCGGCTGTTCCGGTGTTTCTGCGGCGCCGAGAACCGCAAGCTTCAGTTCGGCTGCAAACAGGCCTTCCTCATCCATCTCGGCGACCTTTTCGTAAGCCGCCACGGCCTTGTCCGTTTCCCCCGCCTTTTCGTGATATTCCCCGAAGCGAAACCAGCCCGCCGTCCACCGTGGCGCTAGTTCCAGCGCCTGTTCCATGAGTTCGGCGGCGGCGGGATAATCACCGCCCTCCGCCAACATGCGGGCATAGTCCGCCCGGCGGTCGGCAATGACGTCACCGGAAGAAAACTGGTTTGGGGCCATTCAAGATTCCTGAGAAGATGCGCGCTGTCATTTATCAAGCCATAAAAAAACTCAAGTCCTATTTCATGGCGCACTCGTGGAATTGGCTGATATGCGCGATATAGTGCGCAAAAACTTGCATCGATGTGGTCCGTTTCATATGTCAGGACAAAACAGGAGACTTGCTGATGGCCGGTGAGGTCAACAAATTGCTGGGCGACACAGTGGCCCGAACGGTGGTGAAGCTGCTCGTGGTCTCACTGCTCGTCGGCTTTCTGATGGCGATCTTCGGCTTGACGCCGTGGAACATCATTTACGGCGCGCGCGACTTCGTCGTCGACCTGTGGCGCAGCGGTTTCCATGCGCTGGGGGCGATCGGCGACTATCTGATCCTGGGCGCCACGATCGTCATTCCCGTCTTCATCATCCTGCGCCTTCTGAGCTATCGCCGCTGACATGACCGACACTTCTCTCCAGACGCTTACACGGCGCGGTTTCGTGCTGCTTTCCGCCGGTTCGGTTCTTTCAGCCTGCGTTTCCGTTCCAACCAACAAGGGCGTACCTTCAGGCACCCGCGATGAGACCGCAGCGGCGCTTCCAATGGTCAACGACCTGCGACGCTCGAAAGGACTTTCGCCGCTTTCCATCAATGGTGCAGCCAGCAGCGCCGCCGCCTATCAGGCCGGACGCATGGTCAAGGCGCAGAAGATGGCGCATCTGATCGGACTGACCGACAGTTTCCTGATCCGAATGAAGGAGGGGAATGTGCCGCTTCCTGCGGCGGAGAATGTGGCCGCCGGTCAGGATAGCGTGGAGCGGGTGGTGAAGGCCTGGATCGGCTCCAAACACCACCTCGAAAACATGCTTGGGCCTTATAACGGCCTCGGCGTGGCGGTCGCCTACGATGCCACCAGCCGCAACCGGCCCTATTGGGCTATGGTGCTCTGCGCCTGAGGTAAAGGGCGGGAAACCAGCCTCTTCCCTCACTCCTGTGACAAGCACAGGGATGAGGAAGGAGAGCCCCTGAGGAAGCGCTGCCTCGACCTTCCAGGCCCGCTGTCAGCCGAGCTTACGATCCGCCCAGCGGTCAACCGCGCTGTCACGCAGATCACGGATCGATTCCACGCCCTCACGGGCAACCAGCTTCGACAGGCCCTTGACGATGGCAGATGGCAGACCGGGGCCTTCATAGACCATGCAGGAGTACAGCTGTACCAGATCCGCACCTGCCCTTACCTTTTCCAAAGCCGTTTCCGGGGACGAAACGCCGCCGACACCGATGATGGGCAAATTGACGCCGACGCGGCGGCGCACCTTGGCCAGAACCGTGGTGGAGAGTTCGAAGAGAGGCTTGCCGGAAAGGCCACCCGCCTCACCCTTGTGCGGGCTGGCTCGCAGGCCGTCGCGTGAGAGGGTGGTATTGGAAACGATCAGGCCGTCCAGATCATGGGCAAGCGCTTCTTCAGCAACGTCGTCCAGTCCCTCTTCGGTCAGATCGGGAGCGATCTTGAGGAAGACGGGGATGCGTCTGCCGAAACGTTCAGCTTCCGCCCTGCGGCGTTCCAGCACGGCCGAGAGAAGGGCGGCAAGGCTTTCGCGTGCCTGCAGGTCGCGGAGACCGGGTGTGTTGGGGGACGAAATATTGACGGTGAAATAGGATGCGACCGAATAAAACGCCTCGATGCCCTGCACATAATCGGCGATACGGTCTTCACTGTCCTTGTTGGCGCCGATATTGACGCCGACAATGCCACGCAGATGCGCCTGCTTCAGACGCTCCAGCGCAGCGGCATGGCCTTCATTGTTGAAACCGAGGCGATTGATGACGCCCTCATCTTCCACAAGGCGAAAGATACGCGGCTTCGGATTGCCGGCCTGCGCCCGCGGCGTGACGGTGCCGATTTCAGTGAAGCCGAAACCGAGCTTCAGAAGCGGTCCCGGTACTTCCGCATTCTTGTCGTAACCCGCCGCCATGCCGAGCGGATTGGGGAAGACAAGGCCCGCCACGGTCTGCTGCAGTCGCGGATCGTGCGGCACCATGCAGGTGGGCAGGAAGCCGCTTTTCAGGGCCGCAATGGACAGCCCATGGGCCTTTTCCGGATCGACCAGGAACAGGCCCTTGCGGCCGATCGAGGAAAATAATCCGCTCATCACAAAATCTCCGGAAACTGGTGCTGGCCGTCGTGATCGAGTGCAAGCGGCGTCTCCCAGAGCACGGCGGTCAAGGGAAGAGGCCCATAAAGGTGAGGGAAAAGATCGCCGCCTCTTGAGGGTTCATAGACCAGCTTGTCGCCGAGGGCCGCGCCGTCGACTGCGATCAGCAGCAGATCGGCCTGGCCGGAAAAATGCCGCGCGGCTGTTTCCGCCACCTGCCTGGCCGTGGAAAAATGGATGAAGCCATCGGTCAGGTCGATGGCGGCGCCGTCGAAGGCACCCTTTGCCCTGGCCTCGTTCCACAACGTCTCCGGCACGATTTTATAGATGATCGCGGGCGTTTCCTGCATGCGCTCTCCATGGCTTTCCAACCATCGCGGTTTGCCGTAAAGCTGGGGGATTGTCCACAGTTTCCACGGTATTTTTATTGCTGAAAGCCTGAAAGACCGCCTGTCCACAAGCTTTTCCTTGTAAAGAGGAACCGATTGGCGCAACCTTTGGCGGAGGAGCCGGGCGTGTTTCGACCACCGGCAAAGGGAGTGAGTCAATAACTGGAAAAGAACCGCATAATGCCCTTGGGAGGGGGCCAGAATGTCGGAACTTGTCATTATCATTGCAGATGATCATCCACTTTTTCGCGGTGCCCTGAAACAGGCCGTATCCGGCCTCGACGGACACCAGACCATCGTTGAAGCCGGTGATTTCGAGGCTGCCAGACGCGCAGCCGCAGCCCGCAACGATGCGGATCTGATGCTGCTTGACCTTGCCATGCCAGGGGTCAGCGGGTTTTCGGGCCTCATGGCGCTACGCGCAGAGTTTTCCAGCCTGCCGATCGTCATCGTATCGGCGACGGATGACGCGACGACCGTCCGCCGCTCAATCGAACTCGGCGCTTCCGGTTTCATTTCAAAATCCTCCGGCATCGATGACATCCGTGATGGCATCCGCGCGGTTCTGGAAGGCGACCTGTGGGTACCGGCCGGCCATCACGGCGAAAAGGAGCACGATCCGGATGTCGCCGATCTCATCGGCAGGCTGCGAACGCTGACGCCGCAGCAGAGCCGTGTTCTCGGCATGCTGGCAGAAGGCCTGCTGAACAAGCAGATCGCCTATGAACTCAATGTCTCGGAGGCGACGATAAAGGCACATGTCTCCGCGATCCTGTTGAAGCTCAAGGTGGACAGCCGCACGCAGGCGGTCATCCAGCTCGCCAAGATCAACACATCGGCTCTTGTGGCGTAAGCAAGGATTTTATTCCTTTCCTTCCTTTACTCCGGACCGGATATGGTCTAGATTTCGAGGTGTTAACGACAGGAGCTTTTCCGCTATCGGCTCCGTTTGCGGGCTTTCTACCATGCTTTCACATGAGACGATCTGGAGCGCCATCGATACGCTTGCCGAACGCCATCAGCTGACGCCTTCGGCATTGGCGAAGCGTGCCGGTCTCGACCCTACTTCATTCAATAAGTCGAAGCGTTTCGGGCCGGACGGCCGCAAACGCTGGCCCTCGACGGAGTCCGTTTCCAAGGTGCTCGAAGCAACGGGAGCGAGCGTGGATCAGTTTTTCGGTTATGCTTTCGGAAAGGCGCAGACGCGACCTGCCGGTGCGGAAAGTGCCATCCCCCTGCTCGGTTTCGCTCAGGCCGGTTCCGGCGGTTTTTTTGACGACGGCGGCTTTCCGGCAGGTCAGGGCTGGGACGTGGTTGAGTTTCCCTCGTCTCCCGAACGCAAACAGGGAGTCTACGCGCTGGAAGTGCAGGGAGAGAGCATGATGCCGCTTTACCGCGACGGCGACATCCTCATCGTGGAGCCTGGCGCGCAGGTACGGCGCGGCGACCGCGTGGTGTTGAAGAGCCGTGACGGTGAAGTGATGGCCAAGGTGCTGGCGCGGCAAAGCCCCAAGAGCATCGAACTTCTTTCGCTCAATCCTGAGCATCCCAATCGGAGCTTCGAGATGGCCGATGTGGAATGGATCGCCCGCATCATATGGGCCAGCCAGTAGGCCGATAGCCTACACGTCATAATCGCTTTCACTGCGACGGCTAAAAGCGCGCAGCACTGTGCCGTGCCTTAGAGGCCGAGTGCCGTCACGGCCGCGTCAACCGTCATGACTTTTGCGCCACCGGATGCCGCCTTACGCACGAAACCCTGAAACCTGTCTTCCGGGCAACCGTAAAAGCTTGGCGCAGACGACACGTCATGGGTAAAAATGACGAGCCAGCCGCCGTTTTGCAGGACGTCGTCAAGCCAGCGATCAGCGGCATCGAGATAGTTCGGATCGGGCCGCAATTCGACGGCAGCAAGATTATGCGGATCGATGCTGCCGCGGTTGATGCCGGGCATGATCCCGCGGGCGGTCCTGAACCTGCGCCGCAGCATAGGCTGCATGAGTGGCGAAGCCATGCCGAAGGGGGTGGAGAAATTCCGCCTGTGCCCGTTTTCATCGAACGAGGCCAGCACCTTTTCATTACGATCGAGATCCTCTTCCAGCCCTCGCCGTGAAAAGCTCGAGAGTTTGCGATGGGAATAGGTATGGCAGGCGAGCTCATGACCGGCCGTAGCCAGTTCCGAACAGCCCCTCGCGGAAATCATGTCCTGCGGTTCGTCATGCCTGTCGATGAAGACCCCGGAAATATAAAAGGTCCCGCGAACATTCTCGTTTTCCAGAATGCGGGCACCGCTGGTCCAGGCGCTCGCCGGAACATCGTCGAATGTGAAGGAGACAATCGGTTCGGATGTCTCGATCCGCGCCGTCGGTCCAGGGAAATACCGCACCAGCCGGTTATTAACCCGGTCTGCGATCGTTCCGATTTTCTGCGTCATACTAGCCCCCCGGCCCGCCGTGCAAATTACTGTCCCTGTTCCAGTATGTCGTAAGCCTGATGTCTCAAACAATAGATCGCAATAAGAAGAGAAGACCAGATAGGCCCGGTTCCGGTAAAGAAATTACTCTCAAGACAGGAAGAAAGCAGCGCATATACCCAAATTCGCCCAAAAAGCCGCGTCAGGCCGGGATCCGTGCCTCTGTCCACCGCTGTTCGGAAATCATTTGCGGGGATGATCACGAGCCATATGAGAGTGAGGACAAAGGCGGGCAATCCGCCATTCAAAAGGCTCTCGACATAGCCATTATGCGCGTGAAAGGCCGTGACCGCCCAAGTCTCGGAGATATCGGCCTGTGACAGAAGCCGGTCGCTTGTCCAGAAGGCCTGGAATCCCTGTCCGAAGATCGGCGATTGCGCAAAGGTGTCGAAAGACAGGCGCCATATATCCGTCCGTCCAGTGAACGTGGAATCGATGCCCAGGCTTTCGACGAGGCTCTGTATGCTCGGGAAATAGGTGGAGCCGATTGCAACGATATTGAGAAACGCCAGAAGGCCACCGATCATCAGCAATGTCCGCCCGGCATGCCGCTCCATGACCCAGACCAGGGCGATGGTGACGGGCAAAAGCATCGCTGCAGTTTTCCCGTTGGTCTTCCAGAGAAAAAAGCCGGCCAGCAGCGTGATCGCTATTCCGCCCAGCGTGGACCAGGCATTGCGCAGATAAAGGCCCACCATGAAAAGAATGATCATTGCCGGCGCGGCGGCGTTCTTATGATTGAATATTCCGCGCCAATCGCCTGCAAGCGCCTTCTCATCGAGATCGTAAGGCTGATGGATTGCGCGCGAACTCAGGAAGATAACCCCGAGATAACAAAGCGCCAGCAGGAGAATGGCGAAAACGGCCATCATCCGGTCGAATTGCCGCCTGTCGCGTGGCATGACGACCAGCACGCTGGTGATAAAACACAGGAGCGCCGTGAAAATCAGGCGCTGCAACGACGTGCCGGGCTCCGCACCAAGGACCGAACAAAGCGCGAGCCAGGAAAAGAGCAGCAGGATTGGCAAGCGGGGCCTCAGCAAAAGCCCCGTCAGACGATGGCGCAGTGCGAAGACACCGAGGATGAGCGCGATCACCAGACCGGTCAGCTGATTGGCGGCGGCGCGCGGCACGGGCGGCGCCGCGAGATTTTCAAAGGGCGCGACAGAAATCCAGATGTAAAGCATCGTTGCGACAAAAAAAATCGCGTCGCGACGGCCGCCCGAAAGGGACATGGCACTGCTGTTTTCCGCAGAAATGGACCGCGTATCAGCAAAACGCGGCATGGTAGCCTGCTTCGGGAACGGAAAATCGGATCATGGACCTGCCCTGCAACGAACAACGAAACCCTTCTGAACCGGGCGATGTCCTAATAACCATAAACAGTCATTATCATCATTATTGTGTAATTGCTTTAACCCTCTCTTACCTCAACAGGGCTAAGACAGGAGAAACTGTCATTCATTCAGGTCGTCGGTGTCGAATACCGCCCGGTTGCCGCCCTTTCAGTTCGTAAGACTTTAAAAGGGACAGTCCTTTTGAATTCGCCCGGCAATGCCGGAAAAAACGGAGAATGAGGTGTCGTTGAACACGCCGCGGCTCGGCCATCTTGTCAGACTTGGATTGGCCTATATGGCATCCGGAGGCGCGCTGCTGATGTCCAGCGCCGCCCAACTCTTGACCTTCGCGCTGCTAGCCCGCCATCTGGGTGTCGAACAATTCGCGCTTTACGCTTCGATCACGGCCGTGACCAATCTGGGCGTTCAGATTTGCGGTATCGGCTCACAGGAATCGCTCATTCGTCGCGTGGCGCAGGATCGCGGCATGTTCCCCGTCATGCTTGGCCACAGTTATCTCCTCAGCGCGGCAACGGGTGTGGTCCTGACGCTCATCGGCATGGTGACGATCCCGGTGTTTTTCCCGACGTCGGAAACGTTGCTGCACACGCTGATCACCACTTTCCTGATCCTGTTCACCAACCTCGTTCTCCTGAAGGTTATTTCGCTTTCCACGCAAAGCTTCATCGCCCATTCCGACTTTGCCTCGGCCAACAAGCTGGAGGTGATGTTTGCCATCGCCCGCACCATTGCTGCCGTGGTTGCCTGCCTCGTCTTCAAGGTGGAAACGGTCGAGGCCTGGGCACTCTGGAACCTCGCCGCCCACACGATTGCAGCCGTGATTTCCGTCAAGGCAATAGGAAGGCTCGGCCGACCGGTCTTTCGGATCGTCCGGGAGGAAATTCGCATCGGCATCCTGTTTTCCACCCAGTTCCTGTTCAAGGCGGTACGCGGCAATGCCGATATTCTCGTCCTTGGAGCCATCGCCAGTGCGGAGGTCCTGGGCAGCTATTCCATCGCCCGGCGGATTCTCGACAGCTCCTATCTTTCCGTCGAGGCTCTGAACCGGCTCATCTATCCCGGATCCGCCTCTGCAGCGCTGCAGGGTATCAGCAAAACCATCGAACGCGCCTATAATGTGCTGAAAGCGGCGCTGTTCATCGCGACAGGCAGTGCGCTGGCAATCTTCATCATCGCGCCCTTCCTGCCGCTTTTATTTGGCGACGAATATGTTTCGCTTCCCACCATCACCCGCGTGCTTTGCTGGGCCGTACTGCCGATGGCCGTGGCGGCTACCGCGCTGGAGGCGCTGGGCGCCTCCGGGCGCCAGGATATCCGCGCCAAGATATGGAACAGCGGCAATCTCATAGGCTCCGTCGTCGTTGCCTTCTTCACCTGGTCTTTCAGCATTTCGGGAACGATCGGCAGCTATTTCATCGTCGAAACCGCCATAGCGGCAGCTGTGTGGGTGGCGCTTCTACGGCTGCGGCGGAACGAAGAGGCTTTCGCTGCGGTCAAATAGAGCCCGCCTCATTCAGTTGAATCGAGTCGGTCCGGGTCTCTCCTAATAGAGCCCGTAGGGAAAATAACGACGATAGATCTCTTCGAGCCGGCCGTTGCGGGAAAGAGCGGCAAGCGCCTGATCGAAGGCCGGCACCAGCACATTATCCGGATCGACCGTCATGATGGAAAGGCCCTCGCCGAGGAACCTGTCCGACATATAAGGCCCCCCAAAAAGAGCGCAGCAGCCTTCGGATGCGCTTCCTGAAACCCAGAACGGCAAGCGCAGGGCATCGGCAAAGATGGCGTCGACCTTACCGGCCTTCAGAGCACCGTACATGGGTTCGTAGCCGTCAAAACCCTCAACCGCCGCCTTGGGAAAAAATGCCTTGAGCATCTGTTCGTGCCGGGAACCGGTCACCACGCCCACTTTCTTGCCAGACAGTGCATCGGCGCCGGAGCCGGCAAGTTTCGTCGCCTTGTTGACAGCCAGCCGGGCCGGCAACAGAAGATAGGGCCGCGAAAAGGTGAAGCTCTTGCGCAGCTCGGCCGTGACGGCGAGACCGGAAATCACCGCTTCGCCCTCTCCCATCTCCAGAGCCGCCTCCAGCTCGTCAAAGGGTAAGGCCTGTACCTGACATTTGCTCTCCACCTTGAGCTGCGCGCACACCTCGCGGACGAGATCGACATGGAAACCCGCAAGCCGGCCTTCCTGATCGGTAAAATTGAAGGGCGGAAAATCCACCGACATCAAAAACCTGATGCGGGGGACGGAGGAAAGGTCGCCACCGGGAAACCGCTCCTGAGCGTCGAAAAGCACTGGCATGCGGTTCCCGTCCGACAGGCCCTCCGCATGAAGCTTTTCGAAAATACCGACAACTTGCAAAGCGAACACTAAAGTAAAAACAAGAATTATATTTCGCGTTACAATCGTCATTCTCATCTATACTATCCGCAGCAGGAAGTGGGGCGTTACCATGACGGTGGCGGCAGTGCATGGATTATTTGCGACACTATACACGAGAATCGTTTCGCACGACGTCTGCCGGGCGAAAAATTGTATTTTCCCGCATACGCGACAATCCACCCCAGACGGTTCCTGATCGGGGTGAAGCCGGACACATGCGCTTCCTTCGGGCGCTGGGATTTGGCAAGCCCTACATCAGCGCGTGCGAACGGCTGGCGCTGGAAAACGGCTCGACGCTGGAAGCGGAACTGCTGGCCGGCGGCCTTGTCGCGACGGATGCCTATTTTGGCGCTTTCGCCAGGTTTTTGCGGTTACCCTTTGTCGCGGAGATCGATCCGGACCGGATCGCAGATGTCCATCGTCTCGATACGCAGCTAGCCGAGCCGCGCTTGCTACGGCTGACGCCTACGAACGGTAAACCAGCACTTCTGATCGTGCCAGAGCTGGCGCGGATGGAATTACTGAAAAGCCTGCTGGATCGACATCCGCATCTTCTGGACGAACTCGTGGTGACGACGCCGCATGCCATGCGCGATGCGATCTGGAAGGCGGGTGAAACACGCCGCTGTCGTGAGGCTCGCCAGCAACTCTTCAACACCGCGCCGCAGTACTCTGCCAGGATCACGCTTCAAGGTCATCAGGGCTTTTATAGCGGTGTCGTCGTCACCCTGCTGACGCTCTCGCTGCTGTTTCACACACAGACGGCCATGGCCGTCATCCACGTCGCCCTGACGATGCTTTATTTCTTCACACTGCTGTTCAGGCTGTTTGTGCTGATGCAGACTTCAGGAGAGAAAGACACGACGACCGCAGCTGCGCTCGAACCCGACGGAAATCTGCCGGTCTATACCATTCTGGTGGCGCTCTATCGTGAGGACGCCATCGTCAGCCAGCTCATCGGCGCGCTGGAGCGGCTCGACTGGCCCAAATCCCGACTGGATATCAAGCTCGTCTGCGAGGCAGATGACGGGGCCACAATCGACGCCATCCTTAGATTAAATCCCGGACAGCATATTGAGATCGTGAGAGTGCCGCCTTCCCTGCCGAGGACCAAGCCCAAGGCGCTTACCTATGCGCTCTCCGGCGCGCGTGGGGCGTTCGTTGCCATCTATGACGCGG
The DNA here is from genome assembly GCF_003261015.1 of Agrobacterium sp. MS2. Lineage (NCBI taxonomy): Bacteria > Pseudomonadati > Pseudomonadota > Alphaproteobacteria > Hyphomicrobiales > Rhizobiaceae > Agrobacterium > Agrobacterium sp. MS2. Next base: position 192,195 of record NZ_QLNF01000084.1, read on the forward strand.
AAGATCGGCCACATCCGCTGCAATTGCGTGAAGCCTATGCGACCTTCCGCCATCAGCCGGAGAACGTGGCCTGCCTGCAGGCGCCGCTTATCATCAGCAATGCGCGCTCTTCCTGGATCAGTGCCTGTTTCGCCCTGGAATATGCCGGTCTGTTCCGTTCAATGTTGCCCGTGCTTGCGGCGCACCGGCTACCGCTGCCGCTTGGCGGCACGTCCAACCATTTCCGCACCGCCGTATTGCGTCGCGTCGGCGCCTGGGATCCTTACAATGTGACTGAGGATGCCGATATTGGCCTCAGGCTGCACCAACTCGGCTATCGATGCGGCGTCATATACCGCCAGACGCTGGAGGACGCGCCCACCACGCTTCCCGTGTGGCTCAACCAGCGGGCACGCTGGTACAAGGGTTGGCTGCAGAGCTGGCTGGTGATGACCCGCGCGCCCGTTGCGACGGCGCGCCGCATGGGATGGCTCTCCTATATCGTCTTCCAACTGTTGATCGGCGGCATGCTGGTGTCGTCGATGGCTCATCCCCTGCTCTTCGTTTCCGTGGCGTGGATGGCCACGGCTATCGGGGACAGCGGTGCAGACATGCTGTTTTCGTGGCAGGGCGTTCTGTTTCTTACCGATACGCTGAACATCGCCGGCAGTTACGCCATATTCGTGCTGATGGGCAGGAACAGGATGATCGATTACGAGAGGAGGCAGGTGGGAAAACGCTGGCTGGCAATTCCGCTTTATTGGCTGATATTGTCTCTGGCGGCCTGGCGTGCCGTGCTTGAGTTAAAAACCAAACCTTTCGTCTGGAACAAGACGCCTCACGTACCAAGCGTTAGCAACACTACCTGAAACGGTTGCCGCTTCGATCCTTTACCTGGTCGCAGAAGGCGGCTTCTATTTTCTGCCGATATCGTCGCGATTTGCAAAACCGAAGCCGGCCTTACGCAACTCGCCCACCGATGCGCATATAATCGACGTCTGCCGGAGCGCTTCGTCCGGCAGACGTCCCGTTTCATTTCAAGCGCGGTCGGTTATCGTGCAACAAGCTTGTTCTTGATCAGGCCGACGATGACCTGGACGATCAAACCGCCGACACCGCCGCCAACGAGCTGGCCGGCAAGGACGCCGATATCCACACCGCCAGCCGCCGCGTCTCCCGCCGCCCCAAGCAGCGATCCGAGCACGGTTCCACCGCCAATACCGCCAATGGCGCCGGCAATCAGGTTGCCGAGCGCGCCAAGGTCAGAGTCCTTCAGTATCTTTCCACCGGCTGTCCCACCAGCCGCACCGCCGATGATCTGGGCCAATATCGAAGCAAGATCCATGTCATCCTCCTCACTTGTTTTCCCGACCATTCGGAAAAACAAAGCCTCCTAATCACGTCTGTGGGGGCTGGATGGAGCCGGCATGGCCGACCTTCTCTTCCTCACCGAAAATTTTCCAGATTACAGCGCCAATCGCCCCACCGACGATCGGGGCAAGCCAGAACAGCCACAGCTGCTGCAGAGCCCATCCACCGACAAACAGGGCCTGCCCCGTGGAGCGGGCCGGGTTGACCGACGTGTTGGTGACCGGAATGGAGATCAGATGAATGAGAGTAAGCGCAAGACCGATGGCGATCGGCGCGAAACCGACCGGCACCCTGCCATGCGTCGACCCCAGAATGATGATCAGGAAAAACGCCGTCAGAATAACCTCGATCAGCAACGCCGACAGGAGCGAATATCCCCCCGGCGAATGCTCCCCATAGCCATTGGCAGCAAAACCGCCAATGTCCGCCCCCGCCTTGCCGGTAACGATCACGTAAAGAGCCGCCGCGGCAACGACCGCCCCCAAGACCTGCGCAACGATATAGGGCAGTAGGTTTGCTGCCGGAAATTTACCGGCAACGGACAGGCCGACCGAAACAGCTGGATTGAAATGCCCGCCGGAAATACCGCCAACCGCGTAGGCCATGGTCAGAACCGTCAGGCCGAAGGCGAACGCGACACCCAGGAAGCCAATGCCGAGTTCAGGAAAAGCAGCAGCAAAAACCGCGCTGCCACAGCCACCAAAGACCAGCCAGAAGGTTCCCAAAAATTCAGAAAGAAGTTTGCGACTCATAACATTTCCCCATCATGTTACGACTGGATCAACTATTACGTGCAATTTAATCGTAGTCAAGCAAAATCACATAGTCCCGCGGCCACCGACGTGGCAGCAGACAGGGGGCCGATCTTTTTGGCGAGGGGATCAAGGGAGACTGGAGCGGGTGAAGGGAATCGAACCCTCGTATTCAGCTTGGGAAGCTGCTGCTCTACCATTGAGCTACACCCGCACCCACAAACAAGACATCGGATAGTTCGCGGCGGGTGTCAAGCGCCCGCCGGGGCTCATTATGCGGCGCGAAAGTGCTTGGAGAGCTTCAGCCCCTGCGCCTGATAGTTGGAGCCGAGACCGGTGCCATAAAGGCCTTCCGGTTTCTGCAGCATATGCTCATAAACCAACCGGCCGACGATCTGGCCATGCTCGAGAATAAAGGGCACCTCGTGGCTGCGCACTTCCAGCACGGCGCGGCTGCCGGTGCCCCCCGCCTGCGCGTGGCCGAAGCCGGGGTCAAAGAAACCGGCATAGTGCACACGGAATTCGCCCACCAGCGGATCGAAGGGCGTCATTTCGGCCGCATAAAGCGGCGGCACGTGGACGGCTTCGCGCGAAACGAGAATATAGAACTCGTCCGGGTCGAGGATCAGTTCGGCGCGGCCGCGCGCATAGAGCGGTTCCCAGAAGTCGAGAACATCGTGCTGGGCCTTCTTGTCGACATCCACCACCGCCGTATGGTGTTTGCCGCGATAACCGATCAGCCCGTTTTCGCCAAATCCCTTGAGGTCGATCGAGAGTGCGATACCACCGCCCGTCACGTTCGGGCTTTCGCTGGCGACCAGCGTTTCCGTCTCGTGCAGTTTCAGAAGCTCGCTTTCATTCAGCAGCGAATGGCCAATGCGGAAACGGATCTGCGACAGGCGCGAGCCACGGCGAACCACCACGGGGAAGGTGCGCGGGCTGATTTCCAGATAGAGCGGACCTGTGTATCCCGCCGGTATCTTGTCGAATTCCTGCGCATTGTCGGTCATGACGCGGGTGAAGATATCGAGGCGACCGGTCGAACTCTTAGGATTGGCCGAGGCCGACATGTCCGCCGGCAGCGCAAGGCTTTCCATCAGCGGAACGATATAGACACAGCCGGTTTCCAGCACCGCGCCCTGACTGAGATCCACCTCGTGCAGGCTGAGACGATTGAGCTTGTCGATGACCTTGGTTCCGGGGCCGGGCATGAAACTTGCACGAACACGATAGGCCCTGGAGCCAAGCCTGAGGTCGAGGCTGGCGGGCTGCACCTGATCGACATCGAGATCGGCCTCGCTTTTCAGCTTGCCGCCTGCAAACAGCGCGCGGATTGCGCCATCCGCCAAAATGCCCGTGGTTCTCATCATGGTCGTCATTCCTTTTTACGGCGACAAAACCAAAAGGAAAGCATTGACGCAAGCCGGTAACGGCAGTATGGCAAGCTTATCCCGTGGTGATTTGGCCGGTCGGCTTGCAGCCACGTTAAACAAGTGGCTAAAAAGACCGGGTGCTAGGAACCGGTCTGCTTTTGCGGCCGGTTTTTTTGTTTTGAAGGTGATCACATGAGCAATAAATGGCGCCCGGCAACCCAGCTCGTTCACGGCGGTACGCTACGCTCCCCTTACGGTGAAACGTCGGAAGCGATTTATCTGACCCAGGGTTTCGTCTACGAAAACTCTGAAGCAGCCGAAGCGCGCTTCAAGGGTGAAACCGACGGCTTTATCTACGCCCGATACGCCAGCCCGACCAATGACATGTTCGAAAAGCGCATGTGCCTGCTGGAAGGCGCTGAAGACGCCCGCGCACTTGCTTCGGGCATGGCCGCCGTCACCGCCGCCATCATGTGTCAGCTGCGCGCCGGCGACCATATCGTTGCCGCCCGTGCCCTCTTCGGCTCCTGCCGCTGGGTGGTTGAAACGCTCGCGCCGAAATATGGCATCGAATGCACGCTGATCGACGGACGTGATCTCGGCAACTGGGAAAAGGCAATCCAGCCAAACACCAAGCTGTTTTTCCTCGAAAGCCCGACCAATCCGACACTCGAAGTGGTGGATATCGCCGGCGTAGCGAAGCTTGCCAACCAGATCGGTGCGAAAGTGGTCGTTGACAATGTCTTCGCCACGCCGCTTTTCCAGAAGCCGCTCGAACTCGGCGCCCATATCGTCGTTTATTCGGCCACCAAACATATTGACGGCCAGGGTCGCTGCCTCGGCGGCGTGATCCTTTCCGACAAGAAATGGATTGAGGAAGAGCTGCAGGATTATTTCCGCCACACCGGCCCGGCCATGTCGCCGTTCAATGCCTGGACGCTTCTGAAGGGCATCGAGACGCTGCCGCTGCGCGTGAAGCAGCAGACGGCCAACGCCTCGAAGATCGCGGACTTTCTTGCCGATAGCGCTAAGGTCGCCAAGGTCGTCTATCCCGGCCGCGCCGATCACCCGCAGGCCGACATCATTGCACGGCAGATGTCCGGTGGTTCGACGCTGGTGGCTTTCGAATTGAAGGGCGGCAAGGAAGCGGCCTTCAAACTGCAGAACGCGCTTGAGATCGTGAAGATTTCCAACAATCTGGGCGACGCCAAGAGCCTCATCACCCATCCCGGCACCACGACGCACAAGAACCTTACAGACGAGGCACGGGCGGAACTCGGTATCTCCGGCGGCACTTTGCGCCTTTCCTGCGGCATCGAGGATACGGACGATCTGCTGGAGGATCTAGCAAAGGGTCTGGCAGCCGTTTCGGCCTGACATTCATATTCAATAATCGACATGGCCCCGCGGGAACGCCGGGCCATGTCGCGTTTGATGGCCTCGAAAGCCAGTATCAGGCAACCATTATTTACCTTTTCCGTTATCCCTAACGGTAAAAAACAGCGCAACGGGAGACAGCTCCTGCCCCTCAAGTCATTCATTTTCTTGACGATAGCCAGAGCCTATAGTGTAGGATAAACGGGCAGGGAAAATATCGAGGTGTGGCGCGTATGTATCGTGCTCTGACAAGGGATATCGAGGTGACGGTTGATCCGTATTATCTCGAAGAACAATCCGACCCGGATGACGACCGCTACGTCTGGGGCTACAAGGTCGTGATCGCGAATAACTCGGATGTTCCCGTTACTCTCGTCAATCGCTATTGGCATATCACTGACCAGAACGGCCAGGTGGACGAAGTCTACGGACCGGGTGTCGTGGGAGAACAACCGCATCTCAAGCCCGGCGACACCTACGAATATTCCTCCGGCTGCCCGTTGGACACGCCGTCCGGCCTTATGTTCGGACATTACGAGATGGAAACGGAAAGCGGAGAAGTGTTCAACGTCACCATACCGGCTTTTTCGCTGGATTCTCCGGGGCTGATGCGGGTCTTGAACTGACCCGCAGGCCATGAAAACCGCGCCTTTACAGGCGCGGCCCTTATTCAGGCGTTTTCAAATTCGCTGACATCGTAGCGATAAGTGGTCGAGCAGAACTCGCAGGTCACGGCAATCGCGCCGTCTTCCTCGCTTGCCTTGATCTCTTCGGCGGTAAAACCCGAGAGCACGCCCTTGATCTTATCCCGCGAGCAGCTGCAGCGATCGAAAATGGACTGCGGATCATAGATGCGCACGCCGCTTTCATGGAACAGCCTGAAGAGGAGTCGTTCCGCCGGCACCTGCGGATCCGTCAGTTCGTCCGTATCCACGGTGTTCAAAAGCGTCACGGCTTCCGTCCAGGCATCGTCCTCCTGCACATCGTGACCGCCTTCATCGCCATCGCCGCCGTGCAGGTCACGCATACGCAGCCGCTCTGGCGCCTGCGGCAGGAACTGGGCGATAACGCCGCCCGCACGCCAGCCATGACGCGGCTTGCCTTCCCCGTCGCGATCGAAGAATTCGGCCACACCGAGGCGCACACGGGTTGGAAGCTGCTCCGACTGACGGAAATAAACCCCGGCAATGTCTTCCAGCGACGAGCCATCGAGTGGCACGATGCCCTGATAGGGTTGCATGCCCGCGCCCTGATCGATCGTGAAGGCCAGAATACCGTTGCCCAACAATTGTTCCGGCGAAGTCGCCCCTGCCGCAAGCGCCTCCGCCAGCCGCTCCTCATCAAAACGGGCATAAGCGCGCATGCTTTCCGGCGCGGTGAAATCCGCCACCAGCAGGTCCACCGGACCGTCGCCCTTGGTCTGTACCGTCAGCTTGCCGGAAAACTTGAGCGATGTGCCGATCAACGCCGTCAGAACGGTCGCTTCCGCCAGCAGGCGGGCGACCGCAGCCGGGTAATCGTGGCGCTCGAGAATGGCATTCAGCAGCGGACCCACCTGCACGGCGCGGCCGCGCACATCCAGACCTTCGACCTGAAAGGGCACGACCTTGTCGTCGCCAGCAAAATCGAGATCGTCCAGTTCAACCGTTACATCTGCCATGTCATACTCCCTGGCGCAGCCGTGGCGCCGCTACCGTCCAAAAGTCCGGCTTTCGAAATGTGCTTTTTCCGCTTGTCGCACAGAGACCCGGGAAGAGAAACCGCTTCCGGGGAAAAACGTGCAAATTGTGACGATGGCCCGCCAGAAAACCGACGAGCCTCTTCGAAGTCCAACAGATGGTAATCGCTGCCGAGAAGTTCAAGCACCCGCCCGACGTTGATCAAACGGGTGATATTTTCAGATGACGCCCATGCACCAGGCGATGATGGATTTCTGCGCGTGGAGGCGGTTTTCCGCCTCGTCGAAGACCACCGATTGCGGGCCGTCGATCACCGCATCCGTCACCTCTTCGCCGCGGTGAGCCGGCAGGCAATGCATGAACAGCGCGTCTTTTTCCGCCTTGGCCATCAGGGCTTCATTGACCTGATAGGGCTGGAAGATGTTGTGGCCGCGCGCCTTGTGTTCCTGATTCATTGAGACCCAGGTATCGGTGACAACGCAGTCGGCGCCCGCCACCGCCTTGTCGGCATCGTGGCACAACATTATCTCGCCGCCATTGTTGCGGGCCCAGTTCAGGAACTTGTCATGCGGTTCGGAGCCCATCGGCACTGCCATCGTCATGCGGTAGCCGAAACGGGCCGAGCCCTCCACGAAAGAATGCAGGACATTATTGCCGTCCCCTGTCCACGCAATCGTCTTGCCTTTGACCGGACCGCGATGTTCTTCGAAAGTCATGATGTCAGCCATGATCTGGCATGGATGCGTGTCATCCGTCAGGGCGTTGATGACAGGCACTGTCGCATGTTCGGCAAGCTCGAGCAGGCGCGAATGATCCGTCGTGCGGATCATGATGGCGTCGACATAACGCGACAGTACCTTCGCCGTATCACCGATCGTTTCGGCGCGACCGAGCTGCATTTCAGTACCAGAGAGGAAAAGCGTCTCACCGCCAAGCTGGCGCATGCCGACATCGAAGGAGACGCGGGTGCGGGTGGAAGGCTTTTCGAAGATCATCGCCAGCATCTTGCCGGCAAGCGGCTTTTCCGCCGTGCCGGCCTTGGTGGCTGCCTTGCGCGCGCGGGCATCATCAAGAATCGCCCGCAGATCCTGCGAGCCGACGGCCGACAGGTCTAGAAAATGTTTAGGTGAAGCCATTTCAAACTGTCCCATGCTCGCGAGCCCCGGCAAAGAGGCCCGCCCTTTAATGTTTCCTCAGGCGATTTTCGCCTGTTTTGCGGTCAGGGATGCGGCGGCCGCTTCCACGCGTGCCAGACCCTCACGGGCCTCTTCCGCCGTGGTAACGAGCGGCGGCAGAAGGCGGATGACGTTGTCGCCAGCGGGCACGCCGAGCAGATGTTCCGCACGCATTGCCTGCAGCAATTCGCCCGAGGGAATTCTTGCCTTAATGCCAAGCAGCAAGCCTTCGCCACGAATTTCCTCGATAACGTCAGGGTAGCGATCCTTCAGCGAGGCAAGGCCCTGGCGGAAGACCAGCGTGACATCGCGGACCTTGTCCAGAAAGCCCTCGGCGAGAACGACATCGAGCACGGCATTGCCAACAGCCATGGCCAGCGGATTGCCGCCATAGGTGGTGCCGTGCACGCCGGCCGTCATGCCGGAAGCGGCATCCGCCGTTGCGAGGCAGGCGCCAAGTGGGAACCCGCCGCCGATACCCTTGGCAACTGCCATGATATCGGGCGCGACACCGGCGTGCTCATAGGCAAAGAGTTTGCCCGTGCGGCCGACGCCGGTCTGGACCTCATCGAAAATCAGCAGCATGCCATGCTCGTCGCAGAGCGACCGCAGCAGTTGCAGGAATTCCTTGGCCGGCGCGCGGATACCGCCTTCGCCCTGAATGGGCTCGATAAGCAGCGCTGCCGTCTCGGCCGTAATGGCAGCTTTCAGCGCATCGACATCGCCGAAAGGTACCTGGTCAAAGCCTTCGACCTTGGGACCGAAACCTTCGAGATATTTCTGCTGGCCGCCGGCTGCGATCGTTGCAAGCGTACGACCATGGAAGGCGCCTTCGAAGGTGATAATCCGGAACTTTTCCGGGTGGCCCTTGGAATAATGATAACGACGCGCGGTCTTGATTGCACATTCCAGTGCTTCCGCGCCGGAGTTGGTGAAGAAGACCTTGTCTGCGAACGTTTCCTCCGTCAGGCGCTTGGCAAGCTTTTCCTGGCCCGGAACTTCATAAAGGTTCGAGACATGCCAGACCTTTTCGGCCTGCGTCTTGATCGCGTCGACAAGATGTGGGTGGGCATGGCCCAGCGAATTGACGGCAACGCCGGCCGCAAAATCGAGATATCGTTCGCCGCTTTCCGTGTACAGCCAGACGCCCTCGCCTCGCTCGAAGCGCAGGGGGGCTCTTGCAAATGTATCGAACAATGGCGCGGCGGCTTCGGCCATGGCTGTATCACTCCTTGCGCGGATGCGCTGTCAGACGGTTGTCAATAGGCTTCAAGGGTTATCCCTCGCCTGAAAATCAAAAATGCCGCCTCGCGGCGGCAGGGGCACTATTGTCACTTCGCTTGCCGATGTCAACAAAAGTCCGTATTTCCTAGGCTTCTCAAGCCCTAGTAGGTGGCAGGTCGCAAGGCCCAAGGTGTTGCCTTTCTGACTCAACTCGCCAGCAAGTTGGGGAAAACCGGAAAATCGATTCGAGATGATTCCCGCGACTCTTGCCACGGAGTCTGCGTGGCACTAGGTTAATCGCTAATTACTAGACTGCATTGCGGCGGAACTAGTCACCAAAAATCAGGCAGAAACCACGCTCGCGGCATGCCCGCGAGACGGAGAAGGATTCTGTCGAAATACGCGCGAAAAGCGGAGAAGCGGCATGAACTGGACAGACGAGCGGGTCGAGAAACTCAAGAAATTGTGGGCCGAAGGTCTGAGCGCCAGCCAGATAGCAGCTCAGCTGGGCGGCGTCAGCCGCAATGCCGTGATCGGCAAGGTCCATCGTCTTAATCTGCCCGGACGCGTCAAGGCTGGCGGCCCGGTGACGTCGGCGCGTTCTGCGCCCAAGCGGACTGCTGCACCTGCCCCGCGCACGGCGAATTTCGCTGGCCGCGTCAACGCTGCACCTGCTCGGATCCTGACCCGCGCCAACGCGGCGACCGCTCTTCAGGAAGAGGTTGGCATCGAAACTGCGGAAATTCTCGATTACGTTCCTTCCAGAAACGTCGTTACTCCGATCTCCCGCCGGCTGACGCTGACGGAACTGACGGAGCGCACCTGCAAGTGGCCGGTCGGCGACCCCCTGAAAGATGATTTCCATTTCTGCGGCTGTGAAGCGCTGGAATCTTCGCCTTATTGCAAATTCCATGCGAAACTCGCCTACCAACCGGTCAGCGAGCGCCGCAAGGCTTGAGTGTTGCGGCACACATTTGACACTCAAAAACTACGGGCCTTCGGGCCCGTTTTTTTGTGACAAAATACCGCGCTTCCCGGACAGCGACAGCAGAACATCAAGGCTTATTCATCGTCGTCGGGTTTCGCCCCTCAATCGAATTTCGGTGGACTCTCAACCGCTCGTCAAAGAGATGAAATTATCGTGCTTGCGGAAGGTTCAAAATAAAAAGGCCCGACACCAGACCGGTTTCGGGCCTTTTTATTTTGGCGGAACGTCATGCTGAGGGGAACCCTCAGTTCGGTTCCGATCAGGCTTCCATCGAATATCCGGCACCGCGCACGGTGCGGATGACATCCTGCATATGGGAAAAATTGAGCGCCTTGCGCAGACGTCCGACATGCACGTCAACCGTCCGCTCATCCACATAGATATCGTGACCCCAGACGCCGTCCAGCAATTGCGAACGGGAGAACACGCGGCCCGGAGAGGTCATCAGGAATTCCAGCAGGCGGAACTCCGTCGGACCGAGACGCACCTCGCGGCTTTTGCGGTGAACGCGATGCGTCTCGCGATCCAGCTCGATATCGCCGCACTTCAGCACCGAAGACAGAACCTCCGGACGGGCCCGGCGCAGCATGGCCTTGACGCGGGCCATCAGTTCCGGCGTGGAAAACGGCTTGACCACATAATCGTCCGCGCCGGTGGCGAGGCCGCGAACCCGTTCGCTTTCCTCGCCGCGCGCCGTCAGCATGATGATGGGAAGGCGCTCGGTTTCCGGCCGCATCCTGAGCCTACGGCACAGCTCGATACCGGAAACGCCGGGAAGCATCCAATCCAGGATGAGCAGATCCGGAATACGTTCCTGCAGCCTGATCTCTGCCTCGTCTCCACGGGGTATGGTGTCGACGTCATATCCCTCAGCCTCGAGATTGTAACGAAGCAGGACGCTCAGCGCTTCCTCATCTTCCACAACTGCAATCTTGGGCACCATATGCTAACTCCGCAAGCCGCTGCTTGTCTGTTACTCGGTCACCGAACCGAGCGTGTTGGAACTGTCGTCCTTCGGACGCTCGCCTTCCGGCTGGCTGCCGGTGGTCATGTAATAGATCGTCTCGGCGATGTTGGTGGCATGGTCACCGATGCGCTCGATATTCTTGGCGCAGAACAGAAGATGCGTGCAGGTGGTGATGTTGCGCGGATCTTCCATCATGTAGGTCAGAAGCTCGCGGAAGAGCGAGGTATACATGGCGTCGATTTCCTCGTCGCGCTCGCGAATGGCATTGGCCTTTTCGGCGGAACGTGTCGAATAGACGTCAAGGACTTCCTTCAGCTGCACCAGCGCCAGCTCCGACAGGTGCTCTATGCCGCGGGCGAGTTTGCGCGGCACGCCCGTTCCGGCGACCGCGATGACGCGTTTTGCGGTGTTCTTGCCGAGGTCGCCAACGCGTTCGAGGTCGGCGGCGATCCGTAGGGTGCCGATGATTTCGCGAAGGTCTGCCGCCATCGGCTGGCGCTTGGCGATGGTGACGATGGCCTTGTCGCCGATCTCTCGCTCGGAATGATCGAGGATAGCGTCATCGGAAATGACCTTCTGGGCAAGCGCGGCGTCGGAATTGACGAGCGCACGCACGGCGTCGGCACACATCTGCTCGGCGAGACCGCCCATCTCGGCGATGCGTCGCGTCAGGAACTTCAGTTCGTCATCATAAGCAGACAGAATATGCGAATGGGTCGTTGTCTGGTTCACGGTCTATTCCTCCGGCTTGGCCTCGCATGCGACCGCCCGAAGCGGGGCCGCAGCGGCACCAGTCTTGTTGGGTTGCGATAAAGCGCCGGCCGCGATCAGCCGAAGCGGCCCATGATGTAATCCTGCGTGCGCTGGTCATCCGGATTGGTGAACATCTTGTCGGTTTCATTTTCCTCGACAAGGTGACCGAGATGGAACATGGCCGTACGCTGGGAAACACGTGCCGCCTGCTGCATGGAGTGCGTGACGATAACAATCGTATAATTGGTGCGCAGTTCGTGGATCAGTTCCTCGACCTTGGCAGTGGCGATCGGATCCAGCGCCGAGCAGGGTTCGTCCATCAGGATCACTTCCGGGCTGACGGCAACGGCGCGTGCAATGCACAGACGCTGCTGCTGACCGCCGGAAAGACCGGTGCCGGATTCGTGCAGGCGATCCTTAACCTCGTTCCAGAGACCCGCCTTCTGAAGGCTCTGCTCAACGATCTGGTCCATATCCGCCTTGTTGCGGGCGAGACCGTGAATGCGTGGACCGTAGGAAATGTTTTCGTAGATCGACTTCGGAAAAGGGTTTGGCTTCTGGAACACCATGCCGACGCGGGCGCGCAACTCCACGACGTCAATCGCCTGATCATAGATATCGTCGGTGTCGAGCGTGATCTTGCCCGTGACCCGGCAACCGTCGATCGTGTCGTTCATACGGTTCAGGGTACGCAGGAAGGTGGATTTGCCGCAGCCGGACGGGCCGATAAGCGCGGTTACCGTATTTTCGCGAACGTTGAGGTTCACGTCGTAAAGCGCGCGTTTTTCGCCGTAATAAACCGAAACGTCCTTGCCGATCATCTTGTATGAGACTTCATTCATTTTCTTGTCCAGCGCCTTTTCAACTGCTGCTTCCGACAACATGTTCATTGCTCAATCTCCCTTTACCAGCGCCGTTCGAAGCGGCGACGCAACAGGATTGCGCCAACATTCATGACGATAAGGAACAAAAGCAGGATGATGATAGCGCCTGAAGTCCTTTCGACAAAGGCGCGCTCCGCTTCATTCGCCCACATGTAAATCTGCACCGGCAGGGCCGTGGACGGGTCCATCGGCGTTGTCGGGTAATTTGCTACGAATGCCACCATGCCGATCAGCAGCAGCGGCGCAGTTTCGCCCAGCGCGTGTGCGAGGCCGATGATGGTGCCGGTGAGGATGCCGGGCATGGCGAGCGGCAGCACGTGGTGGAAGATCGTCTGCATCTTGGACGCGCCGAGGCCCAGGGCGGCGGCGCGGATTGACGGCGGCACGGCTTTCAGGGCAGCGCGGGTCGCAATGATGATCGTCGGCAGGGTCATCAGCGTCAGGACGAGGCCGCCGACCAGCGAGGCCGAGCGCGGAAAGCCCATGAAGTTGATGAAGACGGAGAGGCCGAGCAGACCATAAACGATCGAGGGAACAGCCGCGAGATTGTTGATGTTCACCTCGATGAGATCAGTCAGACGGTTCTTCGGAGCAAACTCCTCAAGGTAGATCGAAGCTGCAACACCGATCGGCAGCGACAGCACCAGCACGATCAGCATCATGTAGAAGGAGCCGATCAGCGCCACGCCGACACCCGCCGCTTCGGGACGGCTCGAGGCGCCGTTGATGAAGATGCCGGTATTGAAATGCTTGCCAAGCTGCCCGCTTTCGGCGAGTTGGTTCATCCAGCCGAGCTGCTGGTTCGAGATACGGCGATTGGCTTCATCCGCCGTCAGATCGACCTGGCCCTTGAAGGCGCTGTCGACGTCGCCCGAGGCCAGCAGCGTCACCGTGCGGGTGGTGCCGATAACGGCGGGGTCGGCAACGACGATATCGCGAAGCTGCGTACGTACGCTATCGGAGATCAGAAGGTTGACGGCGCGAAGACCGGTGCGGTCCGTTGGCGCGACGCCCAGAACCTTGGCAACCGCATCACGGGCAAGAACGGGATAATTGGCCGTCATAAGCTTGGCCGGATTGGTGGCACGCTCGTTCTTGGGATCGATGATCTGTTCGGAGAACTCGACCGGAACGGTGATCATCGTCTGCTGGAACGCGGTGTAACCCTTGGAGACAACCGAGAAAAGCAGAAGGAAGAGAAAGATGAGGCCGAAGGAAATCGCTGCCATGCCATAAGCACGGAAACGGCGTTCCGCGGCATAACGGCGCTTGATGCCGATATCACGACGCGTCGCCTTGACGGCGTTCGCACCAGCTGCGGGAGAGGCGATGTCGGTCATTCATATTGCTCCCGGTATTTGCGCACGATGTAAAGCGCGTAGATATTCAGGCAAAGCGTGATGGCGAAAAGCGTGATGCCAAGCGCAAAGGCAACCAGCGTCTGCGGTGAGGTGAATTCAAGGTCGCCCGTCAACTGGCTGACGATCTTGACCGTCACCGTGGTCATGGGCTCGAAGGGATTAAGCTGCAGTCGGGCAGCGACACCTGCCGCCAGAACCACGATCATGGTTTCGCCGATGGCGCGCGACGCCGTCATCAGCACGGCGCCGACGATGCCGGGAAGAGCAGCCGGAAGAATGACCCTCTTGATGGTTTCGGAGCGCGTGGCGCCAAGTCCGAGCGAACCATCGCGCAGCGAACGCGGCACGGCGGTGATGATGTCATCCGACAGCGACGACACATAGGGGATCAACATGATACCCATGACGAAGCCGGCGGTGATGACACTCTGCGCCTGGATGAAGTTGGCGTAGTTACCCGTCGCCAGCCCGTTGATCTGCGCAGAAATGTCTCTGAGGAAAGGACCGACCGTCGTCAGCGCGAAAAAGCCGTAGACGATGGTGGGGATGCCGGCGAGCACCTCGAGCAGCGGTTTTGCCACCGAGCGCAGGCGGGGTGAAGCATATTCCGACATATAGATCGCCGAAAACAGTCCGACGGGAACGGCAACCAGCATGGCGACGAAGCCGATATAAAGTGTGCCGGCAAGCAGCGGGATCAGGCCGAACTGTCCCGATGAATCGGTCGCACCGGCAGCCGCAAAACGCGGATCCCACACCGTGCCGAAGAAGAACTGGTGAGCCGGAACCATGTTGAAGAACTGGATCGCTTCCGTCAGCATCGACAGAACGATGCCGATCGTTGTCAGGATAGCGATGGAAGATGCGACAAGAAGAGCGCCGAGAATGACCTTTTCGACCTTGTTGCGTGCCCGGAAGCGCGGTGCAATCGCCCGCAGCGCATAGGTGGCGCCGCCAAGCGCGGCCAGCAGCACGACAGCGATCATCGCAAGACGGCTCGTGGCGGTCATGGTGTTCAGCGTTTGGGCGGCGTCAACCATGAACCGTTCCGGATCACCGGCAATCGCCACGCCCTTGGATGCAAGCAGAGGCCTCACCGCGCTTGTGTCCGCATCGACCTGCGCCGTTTCTTCCGGTGTCAGCCGCTGAAGGCCGCGGGCGATGGAGGTTACCATGCCGTAGGTCAGGCTCTGCTGCGCCTCGGATTGCGCCCGGATGTCTTCCGGGAAATCGCCGCGGACCGCTGACGTCACGATGAGCGGGCTGATAATCAGCCAGACGCTGAGAATGAACGCCGCGGGCAGTACCGCCCAGACGACCGCGTATGAACCGTGATAACCGGCTCGGGAATGCATGCTGGAAGGACGCCCACCAGACAGGGCAACGGCACGGCGGCTGCCGAGCAGATAACTGCCGATGCCGATCAGCGCCAGTATCAGCAAAAGGATCGATGTGTTCATTAGAGTTCCCTCGGCGTGCCGCAGGAGCACGGTGCGATATAGGGCAAATCAAAAAGTCATCAAAACGAGACCGCTGGACCATCCCGGAATGCCTGCCAAGTGACTGTATCAAAGTCCGGCAAGCGTCAAGGTTGATACATCCTATCCATCTGTAATCCATAGACAATCATGTGGACGACGATGAATAGGAACTGTCAACCGGAGACATTCGCCCAAGCGGAGAGGCACCGGATGGTATGAGGGGCGCGGCAGGCCGCACCCCTCCTTCTTCATTACATCGTGGAACCGGCCGAGAACTTGGCACGGATTTCTTCGCGCTCTGCGTCCGGAGCGGCAACCAGGCCGTAATTTGCGAGCGGGGAATCCGGGCCGATCATTTCGTCGGAAACGAAGAACTCGACATATTCCTTAAGGCCCGGGATAACGCCCAGGTGAGCCTTCTTCACGTAGAAGAACAGCGGGCGGGAAACCGGGTACTTGCCGCTGGCAACGGTTTCAGTGGACGGAACAACGCCCGAAACGGTTGCGACCTTCAGGCGGTCGGCGTTGTTTTCATAGAAAGCGAGGCCGAAGACGCCGAGGCCGGTCTTGTTGGCGTCGATGCGAGCGAGCGTCTCGGTGTAGTCGCCGTCGATGTCGACTGCAGCGCCGTCCTTACGGACTGCTACGCACTTGGCAGCAGCCTGCTTGGCGTCGGTGATCAGCGTCTTGATGACGTCGGTCGCCTTGGCTTCCTTGCAGCCGTCAGCCATGATCTTCTCTTCGAAGACTTCGCGGGTGCCGTGCTTGGAACCCGGGATGTAAGCGGCGATCGCTACATCCGGCAGTTCCTTGTTGATTTCCGACCACTTCTTATAGGGGTTGGCAACGAGCTTGCCGTCCTTGACGATTTCAGCGGCGAGAGCGAGGTAAAGGTCCTTCGGCTCAAGCTTGATGTCCTTGTTGGAAGAATCCATTGCGAAGACGATACCGTCGTAACCGATCTTCACTTCCTGAACGTCGGTAACGCCAGCAGCCTTACAGGCGGCCAGTTCGTCGCTCTTGATCTTGCGCGATGCGTTGGCGACGTCGATGGTGCCTTCGCCCACGCCCGAGCAGAACGCCTTCAGACCACCACCCGTGCCGCCCGACTCGACGACCGGAGCCTTGAAGTTCGGGAAGGTTTCGGCAAAAGTCTCGGCAACGATCTTGGCATAAGGCAGAACCGTGGAGGAACCGGCAACCTGGATCTGGTCGCGAGCAGCGGCGGCGCCAGCGAAGGCGACAGAAGCCACCAGAGCTGCTGCGGAAAATTTAACGAAGTTCATTTGTCTCTCCCGTCGTGGGCTTGTTTGTGGACGCAGCCGATAGCGGCACTCGCTCTTAGCATGCGCTCGGCGACCTCTTCTTAACCACCGTAGCCCCATCCTTTTATGTCACTTCGATGAAAGATTTGTGACAAGCTAAATAATTGATTTAAAATGCAAATTTACGTGATATTTTGTATGTACGGGTATTTATGTCAGAATCTGACGGTAAAATCCGTGCCGCTGCCCAGTTCAGATTTAATGATGAGCCGAGCGCGGTGGCGGGTGAGAATGTGCTTCACGATGGCAAGACCAAGCCCCGTTCCCTTTTTGGAGCGGCTGTCGGCGACGCTGACGCGATAAAACCGTTCCGTCAGACGCGGCACATGTTCGGCCGGTATGCCCGGCCCCCGGTCGACGACGCTCACCTCTACCGGTTTGCCGGGCTCAGCCCGCAGCCAGACATCAACAATCTTGCCTTCCTGGCCGTATTTGCATGCATTTTCCACGAGGTTCTGGAATACCTGCACCAGTTCGTCGCGATCTCCCTGCACCTCCGCAGGACCATCCGGCAGATGCAGGGTGATATCGACATCGAGTTCGTTGGCAAGCGGCAGAAGCGTATCGCGCACATGGCCTATGACGGGAACGAGATCGACCTTCTGATCCGGCGCGATATTGGCGCGCAGCTCCAGCCTCGAAAGGGACATGAGGTCATCCACGAGCCTGCTCATGCGGGTTGCCTGATCGAGCATGATGGCGAGGAAACGCTCCTGCGCCTTGGGATCGTTGCGCGCCGGCCCCTGCATGGTTTCGATGAAACCGCGCAGGGAAGCCAGCGGAGTGCGCAGTTCATGGCTGGCATTGGCGACGAAATCGCTGCGCATGCGGTCGATGCGGCGAAGTTCCGAGACATCGCGGAATGACAGGATGTAGAAAAGCGGGCCCGCCCCCTCGCCCATATCCGCACGGGCGATACGGACGATGAAGACCCGTTCCGAGGGGAAACGCTCGGAATGTTCGACCTGATTGGGCTCACCGGTGGTGATGGTTTCGCGAATGACATCCAGCAGGCCCGGCGAGCGCAGCCTTGCGGAAATATGCGCCCCGGCGGGAAGCTGACCAAACGCCCGTTCGGCCGCGCCGTTCTGAAACAGCACGCTGGCATTCTTATCGAGAATGAAAACGGGCGTATCCAGCACGGCAAGGCCCGCCCTGACGCCGGAAATGACACTTTCAGCCGGAACATCAGGCTCATCCACCTGTCCGGCCGCGTTTTTGGCCTTTTCGGAAAAGGCCGGTTTTTCGCGAACGGCCAGAATGGCGATGACCGCGCAGAGCCAGAGGACGGCCAGCATATAGGGCGTGTGCAAATCGGAAACTGCCACGATGGCGAGCATGCTGACGACGAGCACAGGCAGCCAGTTCCGGCCAAGCTTCTTTGCCAAAAGCCTTAATCCACCATCGCCTTCCATGACTGCCATTTCAGCCTGCTTTCCACTCTCGCTCGACAGCGCATCGAAATCTCATAGGCCAGCTTCATGACAGAGATTCATCACCGCATATTTTCCACAGCGTATATGTGCAAATTCCACGCTGCAATCGTCACACCGCCACAGCTTTCTCAAGCAATCCTCTTTCGCTTGAATTCTGCCGGGCGATGTGAACTCATTGGCGGCGAGTTGCCTTTACACAACAACAGCCGGAGGAAACCATGGCCGATGAAACGAAGAAGCGGACAGTCGAGATTACCGTTGGCGGAAAGCTGCGCAGCTTTGACATCGACGATCCGGTTCTTCCCGACTGGGTGGAGGAAAACAAGCTCTCGGCCGGCAATTTTCCCTATGACAAGAAAATGAAGCGCGAGGAATACGATGCCGCGCTGGAGGCGCTGCAGATCGAGCTCGTGAAGGTCCAGTTTTGGCTCCAGGCCACAGGCAAGCGGGTCATGGCAGTTTTCGAGGGCCGCGATGCGGCCGGCAAGGGCGGCGCCATCTTCGCGATCCGGTCTTATCTCAACCCACGCTATGCCCGCGTCGTGGCGCTGACCAAGCCGACGGAAACCGAGCGTGGGCAATGGTATTTCCAGCGCTATATCTCGCATTTTCCCACGGCAGGCGAACTGGTTCTGTTCGATCGCTCCTGGTACAATCGGGCCGGAGTGGAACCGGTGATGGGTTTCTGCACCCCCGAGGAACATAAGCGCTTCCTCAAGGAAACGCCGCGCCTGGAAAAGATGCTCGCCCACGAGGACATCCACTTTTTCAAGTTCTGGCTCGATATCGGACGGGAAACGCAGATCGACCGTTTCCACGATCGCCGCCATAGCCCGCTGAAGTGCTGGAAACTTTCGGACATGGACATAGCCGCGCTGACGAAGTGGGACGACTACACGCAAAAGCGCGACGAGATGCTGGAAAAGACCCATACCGATGTCGCGCCCTGGACGGTGGTACGCGCCAATGACAAGCGCCGGGCCCGGGTCAATCTCATCCGCCACATTCTCAATTCGCTGGACTATGAAGGCAAGGACAAGAAGGCGATCGGCGAGATCGACAATAAGATATTGGGGGCGGGCCCGAATTTTCTCGGAAAAGCCGAAGAGAAATGAGGAGAGCCGCCTTTGGCGGCTGCTCGTACCCTTTTACTGACCCGGCAGGATGCGCACGGAATAAAGGTTGACCGGGCGGCCGCTGCCATCGATATCGCTATTGATGAAAATCCTGCCCGGCGCGTTGGGGGCCAGCGAACGCTCGAATGTCGCGTTCAGCAGCATGTCGGCGCGCTCGGCCGTGGCCGTAAAGCGGTGGCGCGAACAATCGCCCAAGGTAGCGAAATCGCATGCGACGGACACCTGTGTCTGCCGGTCACTGGAGGATTGCAGGGTAATGGATATGGTCGAGGATTTCCCGGCCATGTCCCGCATCACTTCGACTGGAACCTCGATGCTGACGGCGCCATCCTGCGCCACGCTCCTCGACGTCACCCGAATTGCCTTGCCGGCGGGCGTTGCGATATTTTCGACATTGGCGCGTGGACCTGCCGAAACTCCGGAATTACCGCGCTCGGCGTTAAAAACCTCGACCCAGTCGTCGGAAAAACCACGCCCGGCCGATAGGCTCGGGGCGGGTTCGGCGCCATTAAAGTCCTCTGCCTGCACCTGCGCCGGCGGATTGGGCACGCTGGTATCCCGCTGTTCCGGAGAGAGCAGGACACCCGAGGAATAGGCCCACCAGGCGCCGAAACCGACAAAGGCCAGAAGCGTGACATAGATGAAAAGCCGGGCAAAAAGCCCGCGGCGCTTGCGGCGACCAACAGCACCTTCGGGGCGGAAGGCAAGCGATGCGTCAGCCGCGCTGGAACCTCTCCTCGATGGTTTTCCGCCGCGCCGGCCTGGTCGGGGGGATTCCGGGGCCGTGGCGGCACCGGGTCGCGCATCGCGCGTTTCACCGCGCAGTTCCGGCTCGACAGCCACTTCATCCCGATGGGGCGGCTGCGAAACGGGATAGACGGAATCATCATCCTGCGCCGCGCTTTCCTGCACGGGCGGTCGCAATTGCTGCTCCACCCTGTCCAGAAGCCGGTTGCGTTCCTCGTTCTCGATGAGGTGGATCAGGCTTTCAAGCCGCTGGCGCTGCTGGGCAACAATCTGCGGGTCGTCGATGCCCTGCTTGCGCAGGCCCGCTTCCAGCGCCTGACGGGACGATTGATAAATACGTGCACGAACTTCGGCGTTCGATCTGTCCGATTTTTCCAGAGCATTTCTGATTGCCGTTTCCAGTCCGCTCACGACCGATCCTTGTTCTAATGCGCTTTGCAAAATATGCGGCGCTGCGCCATGGGTTCACGATTCGGTAACGGCTATGCCGCCCCTCCGCAAGCATCGTTTGTGATAAAGACCGGATTGTCTTGGGGAAAATCGATCTATTGTGGCGCTACGAACGCAGGTTCGGCGACGCCTCGCGTTACTGTTTTCGCTTCCAATCCAACATCGAACACGATAATGACTTACGTGCGCGTAAACGTAATCTGGGGGAGGAGCCATGCTACCGTCCGTACTGAAAGACAATCTGCGTCTTCCGGTCATAGCGTCACCATTATTCATCATTTCGCACCCGCAACTGACGCTGGCGCAATGCAAGGCGGGCGTCATCGGCGCTTTCCCGGCGCTGAATGCGCGGCCGGAAAGCCAGCTCGATGAGTGGCTGGCGATGATCACCGAAGAGCTTGACGCGCACAACCGGGCCAACCCGGATCGTCCGGCCGCGCCTTTCGCGGTCAATCAGATCGTGCATATGTCCAACCGGCGACTGGAACATGATCTCGGCCTTTGCGTGAAATATAAGGTCCCGGTGGTTATTTCCTCGCTCGGTGCCGTGCCGGAAGTCAATGCGGCCGTGCATTCCTATGGCGGCATCGTCCTGCACGATGTCATCAACGATCGCCATGCAAGGTCGGCCATCCGCAAGGGCGCGGATGGGCTGATCGCCGTCGCGACGGGCGCCGGCGGCCATGCGGGCACACTTTCTCCCTTCGCTCTCGTGCAGGAAATCCGCGAGTGGTTCGATGGCCCGCTGCTGCTTGCCGGCGCCATTGCCAATGGCGGCTCCATCCTCGCGGCACAGGCGATGGGCGCGGACATGGCCTATATCGGCTCCCCTTTCATCGCCACGCAGGAGGCCCGCGCATCCGAAGCCTACAAGCAGGCAATCGTCGATGCGCAGGCCAAAGACATCGTCTATTCGAACTATTTCACCGGTGTTCACGGCAATTATCTGAAAAGTTCGATCGTCGCCTCCGGCCTCGACCCCGACAAGCTGCCGGAAGCGGATCCCTCAAAGATGGATTTCGAATCGGCTTCCGGCGGCGCAAAAGCCTGGAAGGACATATGGGGCGCGGGCCAGGGTATTGGCGCGGTCAAGGCGGTGGAGCCGGTAGCGGCTCTGGTTGATCGGCTGGTCCAGGAATACGAGGTTGCGAGGGGCCGCATCTGCGCCTTAGCCTGATACGCCCCTTAAACATTGGACAGGCAAAGCTTTTTGCGGAAATTTCAAAAGCCACGCATTCAAGGCTTGAAATCCGTCGGCATTGCCTGTATCAGCCCGCCATGAAGCTGATCCGTGACAGACGGATCACAACCGGGCCGCTTTAGCTCAGTCGGTAGAGCACATCATTCGTAATGATGGGGTCACGTGTTCGAGTCACGTAAGCGGCACCATTTTCAAACAAAAATCCATCTCAAAAAGCACGTCCGTGCTTAAGTGAAACCAAACCGCCCCACACACGTTCTCCGGCTGGTCAACAGTCAACCGGAAGGCCTGTCATCGTGGACGTCATTCGTATTCTCATCGCCATCATCCTGCCGCCGGTTGGTGTATTTCTCCAGGTCGGACTGGGGCTGCACTTCTGGCTCAACATTCTTCTGACGCTGTGCGGTTATGTGCCCGGCATCATCCACGCGATCTGGGTGATCGTGCGGAGGTGACGTTCCGCACCGCGTGACGATGGAATGTCCGCAATTTTTTAGCACGTGATTAAATTATCATGTGCTTCTGGAACCGCATCTTCTCCTTCACGTTATGGTGATGACATAGACAAGGAGAAAATCATGAACCAGATCATCTACATCGTCGGCCTCGTCGTTATCGTCCTGGCGATCCTATCGTTTTTCGGCTTCCGCTGATCACCGTTGTCAATTCCATTGCTTGCGCTTATCCTAGGCGGCAGTGACACAGGACAGCGTTCATGGGTTGCTCCGCTGTCGGGTTTGTTTCGGGATCGCGTTGCTCTGGGAGGTGCACGATGAAGAACGAGAGATGGACAGAGCCTGTTGAGGTCAATCTGGATGCGAACGGCAAGAGTGTCGTCGCCGGCCCATTCGAAGCACTGACATTGTTGACCGAAGGCTGGCCAAATCGGCGCGGATTGAGTTTCGTGAGAGCCAGAAGTGCCTGCCGCGCTGCACTAGACGGGCGAAAATCGCCGGAGGAAGCGCGTAAGTGCTTCACAGATGCGGTTTCCGACATGCAGAAGAACCCACATTAATACAGAAAAAACGGCTCCTACAGGAGCCGTTTTCGTCAGGCGTTTCCGGCTGAAGATGAGCCGAAAACGCCACAATGCCCATTGGCAAGATTATTCGCCTTACATCCAGTAGGGGGCGACGCCGTAATAGTCGTAGACCTTACGATCCCTTGCGTTCAGCAATTCGTCATCATCGAGATTGGCGAAATGCGGGGCATTTTCGATCTGTTCCTTCGTCAGGTCGATGCGGTAGCCGTCGAGCTCTTCGTCGTAATGCAGCTTCTCCCACGGCAGCGGATAATAATCGTCGCCAATGCCGAGAAAACCGCCGAAACTCAACACCGCATAGGCTACGCGGCCGCCGCGCTTCTCAAGAATGATGCGCTGGATCGAGCCGATATGCTTGCTGTCGGCGCCATAAACGCGGGTGCCTTCAACCTTGTCGCTGGCGATGAGGCTGGGCGTGTCCTTCACATAGGGGTCCTGGCCGGCGCGGGGTTCCTGATGCAACATGATAGTTTCCTCCTTGATTTCCTCAATGGGTCACGTCTGTAAACCCGTCGCCGGAGAAATCGTTCCGGTGCGTTTCAGATGCCGTCAGGGAATTTTTTGGAGAAAGAACGGAACAAAAGGCAGCTACTGGCGGCTCCTCTGCCAGACCGAGGGGGACACCCCGACCATCTTTCGAAAGACGCGGGAGAAGTGCGCCTGATCGGAAAATCCGGCTGCGATGGCAATGTCGGTAAGCGCCATCTCGGTTCGCATCATCAGATCCTTGACCCGATCAATACGCGCCTGCATCTGCCACTGGTGCGGCGGGACGCCGGTGGAGGCCTTGAAGGCATGGCTGAAA
The DNA here is from genome assembly GCF_003261015.1 of Agrobacterium sp. MS2. Lineage (NCBI taxonomy): Bacteria > Pseudomonadati > Pseudomonadota > Alphaproteobacteria > Hyphomicrobiales > Rhizobiaceae > Agrobacterium > Agrobacterium sp. MS2. Next base: position 215,701 of record NZ_QLNF01000084.1, read on the forward strand.
TGGGATTGCGACAGGTTTGTAAGTTCCGCAAGTTCCTCCAGACGGATCGACCGAAGGCAATGTTCGCGAATATAATCCGTCGCCGCCCTCAATTGCCAGGCGGCGAGCTTGCTGCGCTTTTTGACCGGCTCCCGCCTCACTTTCAGAAAATCCGTCAGCAGCGCCAGCACGAGGCTCTCGCCATAGAGATCGTGCAGCGGATCGGGATTGTCGCATTCGGCTGCGATCAACCGCGCCAGCGCCAGCAGGCGCTCATCCTCGAACATCAGATGCGGGTCGAGCAAACCGTGCGGATCGAAACCCTGCACCAACCGAGCCCCCAGCAGTCCAGCGTCGAAGTGCAGATCGAGGTGGCGGAGGAAGGAAACGTTGCTCAACTCCGCATGCACATCCAGATCGGCAGGCACGAAGGAAATACGGTTCACCTCGGAGGCAATATACTTGTCGCGGCGGCAGCCGTTCATGACGAACCTGCCATCATCCTTTCCATCCATCTCCAGCAGAAAAACAAAACGCGGGTCCTTGCCGACATAACGTCCACCTGCTTTCGGTGCACAACGCACGTCCCAGAGATCGGCAACGATGCCGTTCCAGACCCTTGAGCGCGGGCCGCCTATAACGGCAAAACCGTCGATCTCATTTTCCATCCGCACGCGGAAAGCCATGGCTTCTCGATCCCGCAGGGCGCGCCATGGCGCCACTATAACATGATAAGTTTATTCATGTTTATAGTGGCAAACCAATTTTCCCGCAACTGCGGCCTTTGACCAGGCCTTACCACTTCTTGGAAAGCTTGAAGGTGATGGTTCGGCTGTCACCCCAGCCACAGACGGAGACACCGGCGCAGCCCTTGACGTATTCTTTGTCGAAGACATTGGCGACGTTGATGGATGCGGTCCAGTCGTCCTTCTGGTAACGGACCGCGGCATCGAAAACAGCGGCGTCAGGAACGCGCAATGTATTCGCCGCATCCGCCCAGGATTTGCCCTGATAGCGCACGCCACCGCCGATGCTCAGTCCGTCAAGTGTATCCGTGGTGAAAGCATAGTCCAGCCACAGCGACGCGGTATGGGCGGGCACGATCCATGGCGATTTGCCAATGAGATTTGGATTGGCATCGCGGGTAATGTCGATATCGGTGTAGGAATAGGAGGCGAGTGCCTTCCAGTTTTCATTGAGATTGGCTTTGGCCTCCAGCTCGAAGCCGGTGGATTCGACCTGTCCGAACTGGCCGCTGGTGGTCACCCCACCCGCCGTATACGACACGATAGCATTATCCTTGACCAGTTTGAAGACCGAGGCGGTGATGCTGCCATCGAAGAACGTCGGCTCGTATTTGATGCCGGCTTCGAACTGGTGGCCTTCTTCCGGCACGGCGGGTGTGCCGTCTGCAAGCGTATCGATAAGCGGATTAAAGAAGGTGGCGGCGGAGACGTAGGGCGTCAGGCCATTGTCGAATTCGTAGGCAAGGCCGGCGCGGCCGCTCAGCGCGTCGTCACTGGAGCGGCGGGACAGGCCCGTCGGCAATCTGTTGTTCAGCTCCGTATCGACATAGTCGTAACGGCCATTCAGCGTCACAAGCCAGCCATCTCCGAACCGCAGCTGGTCCTGCGCATAAATGCCGATCTGCTGTTGGGTCACGATGTTATCGGCATAAACGAAATTCGTTCCCTGCGCCGAACCGTAAACCGGATTGAGCGCGCCGATCGCATTCGACCCGCAGCAGGCCTGCACCTGATCCAGCCGGTAATATTTATAGTCCAGACCAAAGAGCAGTGAATGGCTGACAGCGCCGGTATCGAACTGGCCTTCCACTCGGTTATCCACACCGAAGCTATCGACCTTCGACACGCCGTCGTAACCGAAGCGGGTCAGCATATAGTCCTTGGTGATCGGATCGAGTCTCGGCTGGCCGTTGGCATCGGCATTTGCCCAGCCGCCGGGATAGGGCCCGGTCTCGTGCTTGTACAGATGCCCATAGCGGGCGTTCTGACTGATCTTCCAGCCAGTGTCGAATTCATGGCTGACCTCGTAGCCCACCATCGATTGATAGACGCGGCCGTTATCAAGGTCCGGCTCACCATAAAAGGCTTCACGGTTGAGCTTGCCGAAGGGCGCGTCGGCCACGGTGCCGACATAAGGCAGGAAACCGTTGCCCACATGCACCTGGTCAAGCGCCGAAAAATACCCATAGAGCGTGGCGCTTGTCTGCGCATCCGGCTCGAAAGTGACTTGCGGCATGATGAAGCCGCGCAAATCCTCGGAGTAATTCGTATAGTTGTCGCCGCCCGAGACCTTGCCGGTGACGCGGTATTTCCATACGCCCTCATCATCCACCTTGTCGCCGAGATCGAAACCGAAGAAAGCGTTGCCGAAATTATTGATGCCGATTTCCGTTTCGCGAACGGGTTCCTCCTGGGTGCGCTTGCGGATCATCTCAACGATGCCACCGGGATTGGCGCCGCCGTAGAGCACCGACGCAGGCCCCTTCAGGACTTCAACCCGCTCCAGACCATAGGCATCCATCTGGAAACCGCCGAAACCGTAACTGAACAGGTTCAGCCCATCCAAAAACACCCCAGTCTGGGTGGCCTGAAAACCGCGAATGTAAAACCAGTCTGTATCCGGATCCGTGCCAAAGGGCTCCGCCGTCACGCCTGGGGTATACCGCAACACCTCGTCGATCTTCGTCACCGCGCCGCGGTCGTTCATTTCCTGGCGGCCGACGACCGATACGGATTGCGGAATATCTCTGGTTTCCGTTTCGGTTTTTGAACCCGTCGCGCTTTTCTTCGCGACGTAGCCCCGGACGGGGCCAGTTGCGTTTTCCGCGCCCTGCCCGTCAACGGTAATCTGCTGAAGGACGGTTGTGTCCTGCGCGTGCACCATCGCAGGCGCCAGCAAAACTACGGCAGCCGTTCCCAAAGCCAGATGGCGCAAAAACATCCCATGCAAATTTTTCAAGATATGCCCCGAAAACATCGCGACCATATTGATATCCCAAGGGTCGCAGCACCTCAATTAAGCTGAGTGTTTACATCAGGATTAAGGCCCGATGCTTGTCGTTTTCTGGGTGGATTTGAAGCTTATTGGCCTCTTGCACAATTTTTCGCCCGCAATTTATCCGGCGGAGCTTCGATGTCAGCTCTTGCGCCGGCCGATCCTTGCAAGTTGCATGACCGGAAGCATGCCGATGACGACGATTGCCAAGGCTGCGATGGCCGCCTCCTCGTAGGTGCCACGCGCCGCTTCGCCATAAAGATGGGTGGCAAAGGTTTCGAAATTGAGCGGCCTCAACAGGAGCGTAGCGGGAAGCTCCTTGACGCAATCCACGAAGATCAGCAGTGCCGCAGCCGCAAGTGAGGCCTTGGAAAGCGGAAGATGGACGTGTCGGAATGTCTGCGTTGCGGATCGCCCGAGCGTTCGCGAGGCGTGATCGAAGGACTGCGGGATGCGGCTGAGGCCAGCATCCACCCCACCAGCGGCAATGGTAAGGAAACGTGCGGAATAGGCGTAGATCAGCGCGGCGCCACTGCCGATGAAGATGAGGCCTGTCGATAGGCCGAACCAGTCGCGCATGGTCTCGTCGACAAAGCGGTCAAAGCCGCCGAGCGCGATCAGGACGCCGATGGCGATGACCGTTCCGGGGGCAGCATATCCCACCGTCGAAAGACGATAGGACCAGAGCGACAGGCGGCCCGGCGCAAGGCGCATGGCGTAAGCGACGACAAGGCCGAGGATGAGGGTGATCACCGTCGCCACCCCGGCAAAGACGATGGTGTTCAGGGCCTCATCGGCAAAACGGGGGGACAATCCGTTGAAACGAAACCGCTTCCATGCCTCGGTGACGAGATAGCTGGCTGGCGCCATAAAACCGATCAGGACCGGCAAGCTGCCCAACAAGAAAGCGGCCCAACCCTTCAGGCCATTGAGCCGCAGCGGCTCCAGTTGCCTGCTTTTCTGCGCAGAGACCGCGTAGCGCTGCTTGCGTCGCGCCCAGCGCTCAAGCGCCACGAGGGCGACAACGATGAACAGCATGGAAAGTGCAATCTGCGCTGCACCCGGCAGGTCGGATTTCGTGACCCAGGTGGTGTAGACGGAGACGGTGAGTGTGCGGACGCCAAGAAATTCGGACGCGCCGATATCGTTCAGCGCTTCCATCAAGGCAAGGCTGACGCCGACCGCAATCGCCGGGCGCGCCAGCGGCACCGCTACCTTGAAGAAAGCCGCACGTCTGGAGACTCCGAGCGTGCGCGCCGCTTCCAGCAGGTTGCCTGCCTGCGTGAGGAACATGGCGCGCACGGGAATATAGACATAGGGAAACAGCACGAAGCCCAGAAGGACGATGCATCCGGTCATGGACCTTATGTCCGGAAGACGGAATTCACGCGGGCTGGAATAGCCGAGCAGCCAGCGGATCGCGCCCTGCACAGGCCCGATGGGATGCAGAATATCCAGATAGGCGTAAGCGACGATATAGGTGGGCATGGCCAGCGGCAGCAGCAGCGCCCATTCCAATATTTTGCGGCCGGGAAAATCATAGGCGGTGACCAGCCAGGCGGCACAGGTTCCGACGATACCTGCCAGCAGCCCGACACCGGCAAGAAGGATCGCCGTATCCGGAAGCGCCGTCCAGAGCACGGTTGAGCCCAGATGCGACCAAAGGCCATCAGAACCCTGCAACGCCTGCGAGACAAGCGCCATAACCGGAACCATGGCGCTGCAAACCGCCAGCACTGAAAGGCACAGCCACCAGAAGGAGGATGAAAATCTGGCTCGGGCACGAGGTGACAATGGCTGGGTGGCGTCTGGGTTCATGTGCTTCTGGAAAATACGCGGAAAGGCGCCCGCAATTGCGAACGCCTTTCACATGTTATCGCTGATTGGCCTTTACTTGTCGAAACCGACCTTGTCGACCAGCTCGCTCGCCTGCTTGCGATGCGATACGATTTCCGTCAGCGGCTTGTTATCGATCTTCAGCGTGCCGAACGAAGCGACGATCTCGTTGAGAGCCGCGCCCTGCTTGACCGGATATTCGTAGTTGGCCTCGGCATAGATCTTCTGGGCTTCGTCGGAAACGAGATATTCCAGAAGCTTGACAGCTTCCGCCTTGTTCGGCGCATTCTTCGCCACGGCTGCGCCGCTGATATTGACCTGCGTGCCGCCATTCTTGAAGGTCGGCAGAACCACCTTGATGGCGTCGCCCCACTTCACCTGCTCCTCGCCGCCCTTGCCCGAGCGCATCAGGCCGACATAATAGGAGTTGGCGATACCGATATCGCAAATGCCGCCGAGGATGTCCTTGGCGACATCGCGGTCACCGCCACCTGCCTTGCGGGCGAGGTTTTCCTTGACGCCGGCAAGCCACTTCTCGGTGTCTTCAGCGCCATAATGGGCGATGTAGTCCGCAAACAGCGCCGTATTGTAGGGATGCTGTCCGGCGCGAATGCAGACCTTGCCCTTCCACTTCACATCAGCGAGATCTTCATAATTGAAGGAAGCGAGATCGAGGTCCTTGGCTGCATACAGAACGCGGGCTCGCATGGAAAGCGCGAACCAGTGACCCTTGGCATCGCGCAGTTCAGCGGGGATCGCCTCGCTCAGGGTCTCGGATTCGACCGCCTGCGTTACGCCCTTTTCAGCGAGATCGACAAGATTGCCGGCGTCCACCGTCATCAGAACGTCAGCCGGCGAACTCGCGCCTTCGCTCAGAACACGCTCCGCAAGGCCGTCCTTCAAAAACACGGTATTGACCTTCACGCCGCTCGAAGCGGTGAAGGAGTCCAGGAGGGGCTGAATGAGGCCCGGCTCGCGGGTGGTATAGATATTGAGTTCAGCGGCATTGGCTGCGCCGGCTGCACAGGCAACCGTGCTAGCAAGCAGGGCGAACCCGGTAAATTTCTTCATGTTTTGTCTCCCTCTCCGATAACGGCAATAGGGGGAGCAGACATCATACATGATGATACAAATCAAGTTTTATTTCGCCATTTTCCGCCGCATTTTGATCACCAAGAGTTGAAAACGTGCAGAAAAAGAACATGCAAATGCGATCATTCAACTTGAGGTAAATATCAGCACGCCCTTCGGATCAATTCCGAAGCGTATCGCCCGCGTCTTGGCGGCTGTACGCTGCATTGTTCTGACGCGAAGATCAGCTGGTAATCCGGGCACGGCGATGCCGAGCTGTTCGATCTCCCCCAAGAAGACCCGGCTCGATATTTCGCCAGTGATACCTTCTTTCGCGGCGTCTTCGATAATCGAAATCGCATTGGGCCGAACATAGGCAACCGCCGCGAGGCCATCGGGCAGATCGGAGGCATCCCCCAGCAGGCCAAGCGGCGTTTCCACGCGACCCTGCCTTACCCGTCCTTCAATCTTGTTGAAGGCGCAGAAAAAATCAGCGGCATAGCGGGTCTTGGGATGGTCGTGGATTTCGTAACCCGTGCCGCTTTGCACGATCCGTCCGCGCTGCATCAGAACCACGCGATCGCCCGCCGAAAGCGCTTCTTCGGGATCGTGAGTAACCATGATTGCCGTCGTACCCAGCTGGCGTAGAAGACCTAGCGTCTCTTCGCGCACATCGTCACGCAATCCCCTGTCCAGATTGGAAAAAGGCTCGTCCATCAGCAGAAGGCCAGGCTGCGGGGCGAGTGCACGGGCAAGCGCGACGCGCTGCTGCTCACCGCCCGACAGCGTATGGGGATAACGTTTCGCAAGTTCCTTGAGATGCACATGTTCGATCATCTCCGCAGTGCGCGCCCGGGCCTGCGCTTTCGGCAGCGAGCGGAGGCCGAACATGACGTTCTGCTCGACGGTAAGATGTGGGAAGAGCGCATAATCCTGAAATACGAAACCGATATTGCGCTTTTCGGGCTCGATGAAAGCTCCAGACCCGGCCACGACAGCGCCGTTCAGGGAAACGCTGCCTTTATCGGGTGTCTCCACGCCTGCGATGATACGCAGCAAGGTTGATTTTCCGCAGCCGGAACGCCCTACAAGACAAATGATCTCACCGCTTTCGACGGACAGATCGATGTCGGACAATACATCCGTATCGCCGAATTTCTTGCCCACCGATTTCAGTTCTAGCGCTGCGCTGCCTGCCATTTCCAATCCTGCCTTGCTTTGCGAATTATGTTGATCGCTCAAATCAGGATTAAAGTCAAAAAAGACCGGGAAAATGCGTTTTCCATCACGAGTTGGCGAGATGTGCGGCAGCAATATTGACGTTTACGTTAGAGTTAAATAGGTTTCGCCGACAAGATGGACGTCAAGGGATTACGCGTCTATCATTCGTCACCGGGGAGCGGGAGGAGCAGTCGATCCGGTGACGTCACAAGTGGTTCCCTCACGCCGGCAGATGCCGGCAGGTGCGGGAGCCTCGTGAACATCAGGCAGCCGAAAGCGCTGTTCACGCGTTCCACAGAATGCGCGGCGCGAAGAGACTCTGGGAGGAGCAGCATGAGTGAATTGTCCCTGGGACACCCGCAGAACGCCGTCATTGGGAAGCGCTGGCTGTCTTCCTATCCGCCGGGCGTTCCTTCCGAAATTCCCGTATCGACCAATGCCTCCCTCGTCGATCTTCTCGAAAAGAGCTGTGTGCAGTTTGCCGACCGGAAGGCCTTTTCCAGCATGGGAAAGTCGCTGACCTACCGGGAACTGGACGCTGAAACCCGAGCCGTCGCCGCCTGGCTGCAGTCCAGAGGACTGGAAAAGGGCGACCGGGTTGCCGTGATGATGCCGAACATCCTGCAAAATCCGGTTGCGGTCTATGGAATCCTGCGGGCAGGCATGGTGGTGGTCAATGTCAATCCGCTTTACACACCGCGCGAGCTGGAACATCAGCTGAAGGATTCCGGCGCGAAGGCGCTTTTCGTGCTGGAGAACTTTGCACATGTGGCGCAGCAGGCGGTGCCGAAAACCGCGGTGCGGCACGTGGTCGTCGCGGCGATGGGCGATCTTCTCGGCCTCAAGGGACATATCGTCAATCTGGTGGTCCGCAAGGTCAAGAAACTGGTGCCCGCCTATACCATTCCCGGCTCCATCAGCTTCAAGGCGATGCTGAAGGAAGGTCAGGGATTTTCGCTGAAGCCGGTCAGCCTCACGGCGCAGGACATTGCTTTCCTTCAATATACCGGGGGCACGACGGGTGTATCCAAGGGTGCGGTTCTCACGCATGCCAACCTTCTGGCCAACAAGCTTCAGATCAGCCTGTGGCTGGACGCCGCCTTCAACGGCCAAAAGGATCGCCCGGAAGTTCTCAACTTCATCTGCGCGCTGCCGCTCTGCCACATCTTCGCCTTGACGGTGAATTCGCTGATGGGCATTGCGCTTGGCGGCCACAATCTGCTGATTGCCAATCCGCGCGATATTCCCGGTTTTGTGAAAGAATTGTCGCATTATCAGCCGCATATTTTCCCCGGCATCAATACGCTTTTCAACGCGCTGATGAACAACGAGGATTTCCGCAAGCTCGATCTGTCGTCGCTCATTCTGGTTCTCGGCGGCGGCATGGCGGTGCAAAGGCCTGTCGCGGAACGCTGGCTTTCCATCGTCGGCTGCCCCATTGCGGAGGGCTACGGCCTCTCCGAGACATCGCCGGTTGCCACCGTCAACCGCCTCGATTCCACGGAGTTCAGCGGAACCATCGGCTTGCCGATCTCTTCCACCGAAATCGATATTCGCGACGAGGACGGCAACAGCCTGCCCACCGGAGAGGTCGGAGAAATCTGCATTCGTGGGCCGCAGGTGATGGCGGGTTATTGGCAGCGGCCGGACGAGACGGCAAAGGCGATGACATCAGACGGCTTCTTCCGTTCCGGCGACATGGGCTTCATGGATGAACGCGGTTATACCAAGATCGTCGACCGCAAGAAGGACATGATCCTCGTCTCCGGCTTCAACGTCTATCCGAACGAGGTGGAGGAAGTGGCCGCCAGCCATCCAGGCGTCCTGGAATGCGCCGCCATCGGCGTTCCGGACGAGCACTCCGGCGAAACCGTCAAGCTTTTTGTGGTCAAGAAGGACCAGTCGCTCACGGAAGCGGAACTCAAGGCGTTTTGCGCCAAGAACCTGACAAACTACAAGCGGCCGAAGATCATCGAGTTCCGTACCGAGCTGCCGAAATCGAATGTCGGCAAGATCCTGCGGCGCGAATTGCGCAATCTGAACTGAACGAAATCGAGCCGGGTGACCGGCTCTTTTCTTTTATCGAAGCCGCCTTGATTTGGCCGCCTGAAAAAGAATAGTTTCCTCATCCTTCCACGGAAGCCGAGGAGCACAAGATGCAGGCCACCATCGAAAAACTGAAAGCAACGGCGAGCAGCACAGCCGCAACCGATCTTCGCGCCGCCTTTGCGGCCGATGACAAGAGATTCAGCCGTTTCAGCGCCAAGTTCGATGACCTGCTGATGGATTATTCCAAGTGCGCCGTGAATGAAGAGATCGTCACGCTTCTCGAACAGCTTGCACAAGAAGGCGGCGTCGAGGCCAAGCGCGAGGAGATGTTCTCCGGCAAGGCGATCAATTTCACCGAAGACCGTGCCGTCCTGCATACCGCGTTGCGCAATCGCGCCAACACGCCGGTTCTCGTTGACGGCAAGGACGTGATGCCCGATGTGAACGCGGTTCTGTCTGCCATGGGCAAGTTTGCCGATGCCATCCGTTCCGGTTCGCTGAAGGGCGCGACCGGTAAAAAGATTACCGATGTCATCAATATCGGCATTGGCGGTTCCGACCTCGGCCCGGTCATGGCGACGCTGGCGCTGGCACCTTTCCATGACGGCCCGCGGGCGCATTTCGTCTCGAACATTGATGGCGCGCATATCGCCGATACGCTGAAGCTCATCGACCCCGAGACGTCGCTCTTCATCGTGGCGTCGAAGACCTTCACCACCATCGAGACGATGACGAACGCCGCCACGGCGCGCCGCTTCATCGCCGAAAAGCTGGGTGAAGACGCCGTCAAGCATCACTTTGCCGCGGTTTCCACAGCGCTGGACAAGGTTACCGCCTTCGGCATCGAAAGCGACCGCATCTTCGGTTTCTGGGACTGGGTTGGCGGCCGTTACTCGATCTGGTCTGCCATCGGGCTGCCGCTGATGATCGCCATCGGTCCGGATAATTTCGGCAAGTTCCTGGATGGCGCCCACGCCATGGATCGCCACTTCCGCGAGGCGCCGGTCCGTGAAAATCTGCCGATGTTGCTCGGCCTGATCGGTTTTTATCACCGCAACGTACTGAATTACCCGACGCGGGCGATCCTGCCCTATGACCAGCGGCTCTCGCGTTTCCCGGCTTATCTGCAGCAGCTGGACATGGAATCAAACGGCAAGGGTGTGACCATCGACGGCACGCCGGTCGAAGGCCAGTCCGGCCCGGTTGTCTGGGGCGAGCCCGGCACGAATGGTCAGCACGCCTTCTATCAGCTGATCCACCAGGGCACGAGCGTCATCCCGGCGGAATTCATGATCGCAGCCAACGGTTTCGAGCCCGAACTGCGCCACCAGCACCAGCTTCTCATCGCCAATTGCCTGGCGCAGTCGGAAGCGCTGATGAAGGGACGGACGCTGGCTGAGGCAAAAGCCCAGCTCACCTCCAAGGGCGTGGATGACAGACATGCGGATTTCATTGCGCCGCACCGTGTCTTCACCGGCAATCGTCCGTCCATCACCTTCGTCTACGACAAGCTGACGCCATTCGCGCTTGGCCGCCTGATCGCGCTTTACGAACATCGCGTCTTCGTCGAAGGCGTGCTGTTCCGCATCAACTCCTTCGACCAATGGGGCGTGGAGCTTGGCAAGGAACTGGCGACCGGCCTGCTTCCGGTCGTCGAAGGCAAGGAAAGCGCCGCTGGCCATGACAGCTCTACGCAGGGCCTGGTGAAGGCGCTGGCGGGTCTGGCGGGGTAAGTTCTGCAATATTGATCAGAGCCGGGAGGATACTTTCGGCTCACAATCGACTAGCAAAAGCTGTCACGAGGCTGATAAGCAAGGTTGCTAAGCCGTCAGTATCACTTCGATTTTACGCGGGGATAAGATGGACATGTTTGAACCCACTATGCGGGCGTTGCTTGATGCCTATCCAAACACACATGTCACATCTGGCCTCCAACCCGTCTCATTGAGCGATTTCCAAGCTCAAAAGGACAAACATCTTTCCCGTAATGCCTTGGGCGGAGCAATAGGCGTTATTAGAACACCCGAGAACCGTGTTGTTCTGGTCGAACGCAGCACTATGCACGCCGGCTGGGCCCTGCCAGGTGGCACTGTGGAGCAGAACGAAGATTTCACGGAGGCCTTTCTTCGTGAAATCCACGAGGAGATCGGCATCGATCTAATTAATGTGCGGCTGTGTGAGTTGGAAATAAAGACATTCCTCTCACCAGTCGGCGACTCCCTGAAGTTTGCATTGGCTGTTTTCGCCGCCAAAACCGGGATTTACGCCCTTCCGGAAGCTACGGCCGACGCCGCAGCTGAGGGTCTGACAGCATCTCTTTTTCCTATAGATCGCCTTCCGGACAGGATGATATTGGGCGACCGGCAGAAAACAATAGCGTATGGCGGGCATGAGGCCATTTCCGGCTCCGTGCAAACTTAGTCAGTTCGCTATCGCTGCCTCCTTGCAGCACCGGGCAAGGCGAACGACCTTCACTCACCTATTAAATATAAAGCGCCGCCATCTTGCGCCACGCACCCGCCCGATGCGCGCGGCCTTCCCAGACATGCATCTGGTGCCCCACCTGCTTGCCTGAAAGCACGCGGCTTAAGTGGTGATTGTTGTCCAGAAAGGGGTCAGCGTCGCCAATGGTGAAGACCATGTCGATGCGGCGCAGGTGATCGAGCCGCCATGGGCAGTTCAACCCGGGAAGAAAGTGGCTCGGCATGTGGAAATAGACGTCATCGTCATAATAGCCGTCGAACAGATCACCGAAAGACTCCACCTCCATCGTCAGGTCATAGCGGCCGGAAAAAGCGACGAGCTTGGTGAAGAGATGCGGGTGACGGAACACGAGGCTGGCGGCCTGAAAGGCACCGAGGCTGCAGCCCTGCACGATGGTGCTGCCGTGCGGATTTTTCTCTGACATCAGCGGCAGCACTTCGCCCAGAATATAGGCCTCGAGTGCGGCGTGACGTCGGAGACGGTCAGCGGGGTGGTTGTGGCCCGCGTAGAAACTTTCCCGTGCCAGACCCTCGATACAATAAAGCTGGAGGTGGCCGGCCTCCAGCTTGTGGGAAAGACTTTCGACGACGCCCAACTCCTCATATTCGAAGAAGCGCCCGTCGCGTGTCGGGAACATCAGCACCTTCGCGCCGGCATGACCGAATATCAGGAGCTCCATGTCGCGATGGAGCCTGTGACTATACCAGCGGAGATATTCGCGTTTCATGGCACATTGAAAAACCGTCTGACCTTGTCCTTATGGACCGCATCTTGCGATGCGCTGTCAGGGTATTCGAAATGCCCGGCGTCGAGGATGAAGATTTCATTAAATTTTGACGGCGGCAATGCGTTGGCCACCGCGAACTGGCAGGGCGGCGCCACGGCTGGATCAAAAAGCGCAGGCGCAATCAGCATGGGCACGCTTATGCGGGCGGCCGCGCAGGCCGCATCGAAGAGGCGCAACGTTTCAAGCACATGGGCGTGCGTCTTCGCATAGGTCTGGACGGCGTCCGCGCTGCCGACCGTTGGCAGCGTCAGCCAGAACGGTCGGTGGCCGAAGGTCGGCACAACGAGATGGCCGCGGTCGATACGCTTATCATAAGGGATCGCAAGAGCGCCGATACCACCCCCGAAGCTGATGCCGCTATAACCCACCTGCCCTTCCAGCCAGGGATAAAGGCTGAGAAGCGTCGAGACCGCGATCCAAAGGTCATCGACACAGCCTCCGATAATATAATCGTCTTTCCGCTCGATATTATAGAGAACGTGAAGGGCCGGATCGGATGAAATCGGCGGACAGGCACTCAGCGACAGTCCACGAAAGCAGGGAAACAGCACGGCTGTCTCTTCCACCGGCACATCGAAATCAGGCTCGCCGCGCCCGCCATAACCGTGGCCGACGACCAGGCCGCGGCGGACCTGTCCTTCGCGCGGCAACAGCAGCCATCCACCGATACGGAAACCGTCGGTGGAGGTGTAGGTGAGATCGAGGACCTGCCAACGGGGATCGCTCAGCTTGCTCCGGCGCAGCACCGGGCGCGGATCAGTGGCAAGCGCGCGGCGATAGCGCTTCTCCCAGAAGTCATCGAAACCGGGTGGCGCTTCCGGGGGCGTGATGGCAAGCAACTGCTCGCGTTGCATGCCGTAGGTCGGATCGAAATCAAAGGGATGGGCTGTTGAAACACTCATGCGACGCTTGTTTCTCGAAAAAACAGCAGACACAAGCTTGATAATACCGAAATAACGGTTTTTCACGATTTTGGCGGCGTGATGCGTGTTGAACCATCTTTTCAAAATGGTTCAACCCTAACCCATCACAAGCCGATTTCGTGCGCGAAAGGCGGATTGGCGCCAGCGCGCGAAACGGTGACTGCCGCCGCCTTTGCACCGAGCGCAAGCGCCTTTCTGATCTGCTCTTCCGTCAGTGACGCCACCTGCGCCTTGGTCAGCAGGCCCTGCATTTTCAGCGACGCAAGAATGCCGGCATCAAAGGTGTCACCCGCACCGACGGTGTCCACCACCTCCACGCGTTCAGAAGCAACTTCGACCTTCAGGCCGGTCGTATAGCCAACGGCACCTTTCGCACCGCGGGTGACGACGACCAGCTTTGCGCCATGGTGGAGCCAGTGGCGGGCAAGCGTGTCCTCATCGCCTTCAAGACCGAACCAGGCAAGGTCCTCATCCGAGAACTTAACGATATCGGACATGGCGGCCATGCGGCGGATGCGGGCCATATGCGACTGCTTGTCCTTGATGAAGCCGGGGCGGATATTGGGATCGAGCGAGATGACACGGCTTTCTTGCTCACGCGTCATCAGCGCTTCATAGGTGCTGCCGCAGGGCTCGGGGATGAGGCTGATGGCTCCGAAATGCAGCGCTTCGCAATCGGCGCCCAGCGCCGGAAGCTCGGCTTCGGTAATCATCCGGCCGGCGGTGTTCTCGTCATAGAAGGCATAGGTCGCGTGGCCGTCGACCAGCTTTACGAAGGCGATGGTGGTGGGGCGCGAGAGGGTGGCGCAATAGCTGAAATCGACATGGCTCGCCCTCAGGGTTTCCCGCAGGATATCGCCCATCATGTCATCTGAAAGACCAGTGAAAAAGGCGGAGGGAACGCCGAGACGTCCCAGCGCAATGGCCGTGTTGAAGACCGCACCGCCTGCATAAGGGGCAAAACCCGCCTCTCCCAGCGTTGTCTGCCGGGGCAGCATGTCGATCAGGGCTTCACCACAACACAGGATCATTACGGTCCTCCTCAAAACAGCAAATCAAATGGACTTAAATCGATTTAGACGAAGATGGATCGGAAGGCCAGCCACAAGCTGGCCACCCGCATCCGAAATTAGGATTGCGGCAATTCGCTGACACCGCCGCGCTTTGCCGACCAGGGCAGCGGGTTATCGAGGAAGGCTTCAACCTCGGAGAGGGTCTTTTCATCGAACAGTTTTTCAGCCCGGGCAACGGCCAGAACATCGCGCCAGGTCGTCAGGTAATGCAGCTTAACATTGCCGTTGGCAAAGCGTGCTTCCGCCTCCTGGAAGATGCCGTAATAGAAGAGTGCGATGCCGTGATCGACGATGCCGCCCGCCGCACGAATGGCGTCGATAAAGGTAAACATCGAGCCACCTGCGGTCGTCAGATCCTCGATGACGAGAACGCGGGCACCCTCGGGCATATGTCCTTCGATCTGGGCATTGCGGCCATGGCCTTTCGGCTTCTTTCGGCAATAGATCATCGGCAGGCCGAGGCGCTCGGCAAGGAAAGCGGCGAAGGGAATGCCCGCAGTTTCGCCGCCGGCCACACAGTCAAACTTCTCGAAACCGGCCTCGCGCAGGACAGCCGCCGCCGCAAAATCCATGGCTGCGGAGCGAATGCGCGGGAAGGAGATGAGCTTGCGCATGTCGATATAGACAGGGCTCTTCATGCCTGACGCGAAGGTATATGGGCTTTCGGAATTAAAATGGACCGCCTTGATTTCCCACAACATTTTCGCAACCAGTTCGGCAACGACGGCGCGATCGGTGAATGTGAAGTGGTTCATAGGCGTTCTCCTTTTAGGCCTTGGTTTCTCGCTCCGAAAACCCGGATCGGTGTTCGGAAAGCACGCGTCTTTGTTCGGTATTTCGTGCGCCAGCCGAGGTGCCGGCGGACCATAACAAAACCGCCGGCAGTGCCGGCGGTCATAAAATCAGTTTACATCCCAATGAAGCGGGAACATCGGATCGAATACGGTCACCGGCCCGGCGCCCGTTTCGATCTTGGCGGGGAATGACACTGGCTCGTCGCGCTTGACCAGCGTGATCGTCTCCTCATTCGGCGCCAGACCATACCAGGCCGGGCCGCTGAGCGAAGCGAAAGCTTCCAGCTTGTCGAGAGTGTTTTCGTCCTCGAAGACATGGGCAAGGCAGCTCATCGTATTGATGGACGTGTAAATGCCCGCGCAACCGCAGGCGCATTCCTTCAGCGGGTCCACGTGCGGAGCGGAATCCGTGCCAAGGAAAAAGCGCGCATCGCCAGAGGTCGCGGCAGCCCGCAGCGCAAGCCTGTGCTCCTCACGCTTGGCGACGGGCAGACAGTAATAATGTGGCTTGATGCCGCCAACCAGAATGGCGTTGCGGTTGATGATGAGATGATGCGTGGTGATCGAGCCGGCCAGATTGGCCTTGGAAGACTTGATATAGTCAACGCCATCGCGGGTGGTAATGTGCTCCATCGTCACCTTCAACTCCGGCAGGCGCTGGCGCAGCGGTTCCAGAACCGTCTCGATGAAGACCTTCTCGCGGTCAAAAATATCAACTTCCGGCGTTGTTACTTCTCCATGCACGCAGAGGGGCAGGCCGATCTTCGCCATGCGCTCCAGAACAGGCATGGCCTTGTTAAAATCGCGCACACCGCCGTGGGAATTGGTTGTGGCACCGGCGGGATAAAGCTTTACAGCGGTAATCAGGCCGCTTTTCTTGCCCTCTTCCACGTCGTCGGCCTGCGTGTCCTCGGTCAGATAGAGCGTCATCAAGGGCTCAAAGCTGTCGCCCGCGGGAATGGCCTTGACGATGCGGTCGCGATAGGCGCGGGCATCTGCGGTGGTGACGACCGGCGGCACCAGGTTCGGCATGATGATGGCGCGGGCGAAATGCCGACTCGTATCCCCGATCACCCCTTCCAGCATGGCGCCATCACGAAGATGCAGGTGCCAGTCATCAGGGCGGCGCAGGGTGAGCGACTTCATCGGGATACCTCGGAGCATGATGGAATTGCGCCCGCTTAGCATCTTTTGTCGCGGGAAAACAGCCGCCCGACACGATCAGGCAGCCGTAAATGTCATTTTTTTGAAGCGCGCTTCAGATGTTGCCCGCTTCCGGACCCCAGACGTCGGTCATGGCAAAACCATCGGCCAATGGGTCGAATGGGTCGAGGCCGACCTGATGCAGACCAAAGGTAAAGCCGCGCCCGGCAATCGTGGGAATGACGGCCGGACGGCCCGCCACCTCGGTGACGGCGGAAAGGCCGACATCAAATTCCGAACCGATGATCGAGCGGGATTTATACTCGTCGCCCACCTTCACCTTGCCGCGCGCATAAAGCGTGGCGAGATTGGCGGAATTGCCGGTGCCGCAGGGCGAACGATCCGCCCGGCCGGGCCACATGGTGGTGCAGGTGCGGATGGAGCCATCGGCGTCCACATCGCGGAACATCACATAGGCCACGCCCGATATGGCGGGGATTTCGGGATGCACAACGGTCATTTCGCGGTTGACCAGATCCTTAAGGATCATGCCCGCAGAGACCAGCTTCGCGGCATTGGCTTTTTCGATCGTTAGACCAATCTGACGCACATCCACCAGCGCATAAAAAATGCCGCCATAGGAGATGTCCATCGTCACCTTGCCCCATTGGGGCGTGTCGATGCTGACATCAAGCGCATGCACGAAAGACGGCACCATGGTCAGCTTGACCTTTTCGCAGCGCCCGTCACGGCAGGTGGCCGTTGCCTTCACCAGACCGGCCGCCGTTTCCAGAATGATGACGGTTTCCGGTTCGTGCATCTCCACCATGCCGCTTTCCAGAAGTGCCGTCGTCGCGCATATGGAATTCGATCCGGAGCTGGCATGCGCCTGGTCCGGCTGAAGGATGACGAAGGCGGCGTGCGCATCCGGATGCTTCGGCGGCAGCAGAAGATTGACCGAGCCCATGGGCGTGCCGCGCGGCTCCAGCGTCAGGAAGCGACGAAGCGCCTCTCCCTTTGGGTCGGTATTCATCCAGTGAAGCTGTTCAGCCACCGTATTGCCGGGAATTTTCGGCGCGCCGCCGGTGACGACACGGCCGATTTCGCCTTCGCAATGAACATCGAGAAGCTGGAGGGTGCGTTTCCAACGCATGGGGTCTTACTCCGAAAGGGGTTGTCGACCGACCATACAGATAAAAATACAAGCTGTATACAAATCTGCGACGCTCTGTGACAAAAAGCGCCTAGCGTTCCCGCTGCCCCTAACGCATCGCAGTTTAGCGATTGCGGCATTCCGCCCGGTTTCGATTGGCAGCGGCATCGCAGTTGATCCTTGACGACTGAAGCGCCTGATCGTCCACCACGGAGCCGGCCGTATCACCCACCGATCCGACGGTATTTTCCACCGAGCGGCCAAGCCGCTCCACCTGCCTGCCGTAGTTTTCCCGCGTGCGGGGATCGAACACAGCAATTGGCGCGCTGACCACAACGCTCGCTGCTGTTCCCACCGTCTGCGCGGCACCGATGCTGACGGCGCCCAAGGCTTCGCCCAGGCCGACATCAGAATCCGTCACGGTCTGGCCCGCGATGAGGCGGTCGCCGATCAGACGCACGACCTCCGGGCTTTCGGCAAACTTGCCGTGGTTCAGGCGGTCACCCGATTGCAGCTTCGTCAAATCGAGAACCGTGATACCGGCCTTTTCCAGCTGGCTGCTGTAGGGCTCAACGGAAGGATCGATCTGGCCAAGACGGTCAACATTGCCGGAAATGCGGCGCGACAGGCTGAGCGCGCGGTCATCCTGCGAAACGAAGAGCGTGAATTTCGGTGGTGTCTTGCCGAGGCTTGCGAACTGGCGGCTGAAGACATCCACGTCGAGATCAGGTGCTGCCAGAATGACGTTGCCGATCTTCGGATCGACGCGGCCATTGCGGATAGCCATCTGCCGCAACGCCTCCACCGCAAGCCAGGTGCCCATGGAGTGCGCCATGACCGTGACTTCACGGATGGATTTGTCTTTCGCCAGCCGCGTCAGCATCTCTTCCAGCGCGTCACGGGAATAGTTCGTGCTTTCCTTGTCGTAATTATAGTCGAAGATGCTGGCGCGTGACGGCCAGGTGAAGACGACGGGCACGACATCGGTTCTGGAATCATGGACGATCTGGGCAAAGCGATAGACGGATTCCTCGTAGCGGTTGTTGAAACCATGCACGAAGACCAGCACGCGGCGGTCCTTTTCAATATGCCGGCCGATCCAGCTTCGCGTCTCGGCTTCGGAGCGGATGGGCTCGACCGCAACGGTAGTGAAATCCTTCAGCGGATTGGGCGGCAGCTTCTTCGGCCACTGCACCTGCCCAACCTTGCGGTTGGCGTCTGGCGGTATCGAGACGGTGACCGCGTCGACCTTCAGCCCCGTACCCCGCTCGCCGCCGAAAAGAACCGCGGGATTGTCAGACGGCGCGCGTGTCGTCGCGACAAGGAGATTCACCGGCGTCGTACCGGCCACTGTTTGTCCCGTTGGCGTCATCACTCCGATCGGCCGCCCACCGCAACCGGCAAGCAGGGCAACAATCGCGATCATGGCGACGAAGCGAATGGGCATCACATCACTCTCCTGCAACCCTGAGGCAGCCGGGTCGCTGCCGAGAGAGAGGATTTTCTACCGGAGGCGGAACTGACGCGCCAGCAACCACAGCGAAGTGGCGGATGATTTCCGTTCCGGTGTGTCCAAACGGACCCAATTTCGCGTAGGCGCGTCCGATACCTCAGGCTGGTTTCCTGGTCCGCCGCTATTTCTGCGGCAGCATGGTGCCCCTTTCACGCAGGGCGCCATGCCACGATAGCGCTTCTTCGATGAGATGCGGTGTGTGCCCTCCCCGCGAGACTGCCCGCTGGAAATAGTCCGTCAGCGCATCACGATAGGCCGGATGCACGCAGTTCTCGATGATGACCGCCGCGCGTTCACGAGGCGCAAGGCCACGAAGGTCGGCAAGGCCCGTCTCGGTCACGAGGATATCGACATCATGTTCAGTGTGATCGACATGGCTGACCATGGGAACGACGCTCGATATGGCGCCGCCTTTGGCGATAGACTTGGTGACAAAGATGGACATATAGGCGTTACGGGCAAAATCCCCCGAGCCGCCGATGCCGTTCATCATATGCGTTCCCCCGACATGGGTCGAATTGACGTTTCCGTAAATATCGAATTCCAGCGCCGTGTTGATGCCGATGATACCGAGGCGACGGATAACTTCGGGATGATTGCTGACCTCCTGCGGGCGCAGAATGAGCCTGCTTTTATATTCGGCCAGACGCGGCATGACCCGCTCATTCATGGCGGAGGACAAGGTGATCGACGAACCCGACGCGAAAGTCAGCTTGCCCGCATCGAAAAGTTCGAATGTGGAGTCCTGCAGTACCTCCGAATACATTTTGAGATCGTGAAACGGCGTATCAATGAAACCGTGCATCACAGCATTGGCGATCGTGCCGATGCCGGCCTGAAGCGGCTGAAGTTCGTGGGTCATACGGCCTTGACGCACCTCTTTCAGCAGGAATTCAGTGAGGTGGCCGGCAATGGCCCTGGTTTCATCATCCGGCGGCAGCACTGTCGAGAAGCTGTCGCTCTTGTCACTCAGGACAATAGCGGCGATCTTTTCCGGCGGCACCGGAATGAAGGGCAGTCCAACGCGGCTATCCGTCGCCACCACCGGGATGGGCATGCGGGTCGGACGTTTTGCGGGAATGAAGATGTCGTGCAGCCCCTCCAGCACCTCGGGCTGGGACAGGTTGATCTCGACGATGACCTTATCGGCCAGGATGGCGAAACTCGCGGAATTGCCAACGGAGGTGGTGGGCACGATGCCACCTTCAGCCGTGATCGCCACGGCTTCAACGATGGCGATATCGACGCCGTGAATCTGACCACCGCGCAATTGCTCGACGGTCTCGGAGAGATGCTGGTCAATGAACATGACCTTGCCGTCATTGATCGCCTTGCGCAAAGCCGGATCGGACTGGAACGGCATGCGACGCGCCAGCATGCCCGCCTCGACCATGGTCTTGTCGAGATCATTGCCCAGCGATGCCCCCGTCATCAGGGTGATTTTCATGGGATGCAGCTTGGCACGCTCCGCCAGCGCCAGCGGCACCGCCTTGGCCTCGCCGGCACGCGTGAAGCCACTCATGCCCACAGTCATGCCATCCCGAATGAGACTGGCGGCCTCTTCGGCACTGACGATCCGGTTCAAAAGGGACGCGTTGCGAATACGCTTTTCAAGCATGCACTTCTCCATGATCTGCAATCACGATGGCACGGCATTCGGCTGGCCACCTATTCGGCGACTATGGCGTGCAATTTCATCGATGAAACTGACATAGATCAAGGGCAAGAAGGGAACCATCACTTCTGCGTATCAAATCCCGTTCAGCGACAATAAGTGACGCATTGGCGCGACAGGCTGGCAGTCCCTCACACCATACCGGCCCTGCGATCGGCAGGAGACTTCCGTTACGCCGTGACCGGCGAGGAGTGACGAGCCCACTTCGCGTCATCGCAGTGAGGAAAAAGCAACTCGTCAGGGGCCTTCGCAGACAGGCGCCCGCCCAAGCACGACCTGCCCCACTTCCACATCATAGGCACGCAGGCCGAACGCACCGAGGCTTATGACCCGGTAACAGGGATTGCCGCCCGTCCACAGGGGATCGACGACGTCGATATCAGTGATAAAGCGATGCGCGCAGGCCTGACCGGAACTATAAGCGATGCCTCCGGCCGTCGTGCCTGCCATCGGCACATGGATATGGCCAAAGATAATGTGACGCACACCGGCCGGGTGAGCGGCGAGCAGGCGCATGACAGCCCCGTCATCATGCATGCCGATATGTTCAAAATGGCGGATGCCACAATCCATCGGCGGGTGGTGAATGAAAACCGTCACGGGCAACTCGCCCGCGCTTTCCAGCGCGCTCTCCAGCCATGCCAGACGATCCTCACCATACATGCCGCCTATGACATCGGCTTCATGGCTGTCCAGAAACAGTAAACGACCAAAATCGGTGTCGATGAAGGACTGGATGTAACCGTTATCGTCGCGCGGCTGTTCGGGAAAGGCGGCCACGAATTCCGGGCGGCGATCGTGATTGCCGAGCATCAGCCGCACCGGCATGGAGACCGACGCGAGGATGCCGCGCAGCAGCTCATAGGCTTCCGGCTCACCGTAATTGCAAAGATCGCCCGTCATGACAAGAAGATCGGCGTCGGCGTGTTTTTCAACGATATCGGCGATTGCCGCGCGCAGCTGCTTTTCCGGGTCGACGCCATTTATGGCGACGCCGGGCAGCAGAAGATGGGTATCGGTGATCTGGATAATCTTCATTTGGGGCTTCCTGCGCAAAATGGCTGCGGGAACGGATTTCCCGCAGCCTCTCGATGGTGCTGATTATTTCAGCAGGGCGTTGGTCTGCTCGACGATCTGCTTGAGACCGGCTTCCGGCGTCACCTCACCGCGCATGACGGTGCCGATGATATCGCGCTGGGTGCGCCAGATGCGGACGGAATCGCCACCGGGGTAACCGGCCCAGGGCAGAGAACGGTCAGCCTGAAGCGAAGCGGTTTTCACATTCGGGTTCTCGACGTAATAAGGAGCGAGGAAGTCCGGGCCGGTTGCCAGCTTGTTGGTCGGCAGGTAACCGGTGATGCGAACGATGGTGTTCTGCGCTTCCGGACCGGTGATCCACTTCAGGTATTTCCAGGCAGCATCCTGCTTGGCCTTGTCCTGCGTCAGGATAACGGCAGAGTTACCGCCGGTCGGAACGCCGCCCTCTTCCTTGTTGTCCAGCGGGAAGGTCGCCGTCTTCAGCTTGAAGCGATCGCCAACCAGGCCCTGGATCGTCTGAACGTGAGCGGGCGTCGAGAAGATGAAGCCGGTGAGGCCTGCACCGAACTGCTGGCGGGACTGGTCCCAATCGAGCAGGTTCTGGCCACCTTCGGTGACGAACTGGCGGGTCATCTTCAGGGCGTTGAGGCCGATCTCGTTGTCGAAGGCAACGGTCTTGGCCTTCTCGTCAACGAGCTTGCCGCCCTGTTCGACGATGAGCGCCTGCCACAGCCAGTCATCCGGCCAGCCGTTGATATCGTAGCTCATGCCAGCAAACTTGGGGTCGAGAGCCTTGATCTTCTTGGCAAGAGCGATGAGCTCCGCAAAGGTCGTCGGCATCTTGTCCGGGTCGCCGCCGGCCTTGGTGACGAGGTCCGAGTTGATGTAGATGATCGGCGAGGAAGCGTTGACCGGCAGACCATACTGCTTGCCGTCGATCTGGCCGAGTGCCGCCATCTTCGGGCTGTAGTTCTTGTCGAGGAACGCCTGACCGCCTTCAGCCTGAATGAACGGGCCGAGATCGGTGATCTGGTTACGCGGTGCGAGCGTGTGCACCAGTTCCGCCGTCAGATTGTAGCCCGAGAAATAAACGTCGGGCAGATTACCGGTAACGGCAGAGCGCAGAACCTGCTGCTGGCCTTCGTTATAACCGGCAGCCGGAGCGAGGAAGTTTATCTTCACGTCCGGGTTCTTCTTCATGAATTCATCGGCCAGCGGCTGATGGAATTTCGTGAAGCCCGGCAGGTTGTAGAGAACATTGAGCGTGATTTCGTTGGCGAAAACCGGCTGAGCGAGGCCCGCAAAAGCCATGCCAAGGGCCAGACCGCCCATCACAGCGCGTCGGTTGAGTTTCATGTCAGTCTCCAGAGAGGTTGGGAGGAGGAAGTCTGAACGGCGTCACTTGACGCCGGTCATGGTAATACCGGCGATGAAATGCCGCCGTGCCAGGAGGAAGCACAGCACCATCGGCGCGGTAATCAGTGTCGCGCCCGCCATCAGCGCGCCGTAATTTGCGCCGGATTCAACATCGGCGAAAAACATCATGCCAAGCGGCGGTGGCGCGAGATTGGTGTCAGAGATAACGATCATCGGCCAATAAAGGTCGTTCCAGTGGGCGACGAGCGAAAAGACCGAGAAGGCGGCGAGTGAAGGCAGCGAACCACGCAGCACAAGCCCCCAGCAGATCTCCATTTCAGAGAAGCCGTCCATGCGTGCCGCTTCGATGATTTCATCCGGATAGCTGCGGAAGGACTGATTGAACAGGAAGATGGCGAAGACGGAGAGAAAGAAGGGCATCATCATCGCGAAATACGTGTTCAGCAGCTCCGTCTTTGCCAGACCGACGAAAAGCGGCAGGGCAAGGGCCTGGATGGGGACGCAGAGCGCGGCGACGACCAGGCCAAGAAGCAGCTTGCGGCCCGGGAACCGCAGTTTCGCCAGAGCGTAGGCCGCCGGCACAGATGTCAGTATCTGGACGAAAAGAATACCGAAGCAGACGATGACGCCATTGAGCATGAAGCGTGCCATGGGCACTTGCCCGGCTGCGCGGGTGTAATTATCGGCCGCGTCGAATTTCTCCGGGATCGGCCAGAGCGAAACGTTGAATATTTCCGCCGGCGAACGGATTGACGTCAGCACCATCCAGTAGAACGGCAGGAGCATCAGGAAAGCGCCGAGCGCCAACACAAGATGCGGAAGATATTTGCGGAGTGCGGCCATCAATAATGCACCTTCCGGTCCATATGCAGCGTCTGGCCGATCGAAAGCACCAGTACGATTGCGAGGAAGATCACCGTCAGCGCGGCGGCATAACCGGTGTTGGAATACTCAAAACCTTCGAGATAGAGATCGAACAGCAACGTCTCCGATCCGAAACGGCCCTTGGTCAGCACTGCCACCGTCTCGAACACCTTAAAGGCCGAGATGGAGGTGGTGACCACAACGAACATGGTCGTCGGTCCGAGCATCGGCCATGTCACCGTCAGGAAGCGGTCCACCGGGTTCTTGGCGCCATCGAGACGCGCCGCCTCGTGCAAATCCTTCGAAATGGCGGTGAGACCGGCAAGGAACAGCACCATGTTGAAGCCGAGTATCTGCCAGACGCCCATCAGCGCCATGGTAGGGATAAGGAGAACGGGGTTGGAGAGGAAAGCGACGGGCTCGAAGCCCATCCACTTGATCGCCGCATTCACCGGGCCGAGAGATGGATGGAGCAGGAATTGCCAAACGGTCGCCATGGCCACCAGCGTTGCGGTGACCGGAAGGAAGTAAGCTACTTCCCAGAAGGCGCGGCTGCGCTTGCGATTATAGACAAGCAAGGCTACGCCGAGCGCCAGAAACACGCCGAAGGGAATGACGATGGCAGCGTAGATAGCCGTATTCGTCAAGGCACGCAGGAAAACCGGATCCTGAAACGCCTTGACGAAATTTCCCAGCCCCACAAAGCGCGTGGACAGCGCGCCAAGCTGATAATCCGTGACGGAAAAACCGGCGAGAACGAGCATCGGCACGATATAGATCGCCAGAAGCAGCAAGCTTGCGGGTGCCGCAAAGATCAGGCCGCGCCGGATCATCCGCCGGTTGGCCTTTGAAAGCCGCGGGCGAGCGCTGGCACGCGCCGCGCCAGAAAAATCAACCGCCGTCATGCCGGCACCTGCTCGCGAACGGTCACCTTGCGGCGGAGACCATCGGCGGCGAAAAGATGCGCGCGCTCCGGCACAAAACCGAGGGTCATGACGCCATCCGCATCAGCGCCAAGCGTTTCGCCGGCACCCTGTCGCAGGGTTATGGCCACCGTCTCATCACTTAAAAGACGGCAACTCACGAAGCGGTCTGCGCCATGGGTTTCGCTGCGGACCACGCGCACGGCCAAACCTTCCGCGCCGGGACGCAGATCCTCTGCGCGAAGACCAAGCGTTGCGGGACCGGCGTCGCGGCCCGCGGCTTCGAGACCAAGATCCCGGGCGAAAGCCGTCACCTTGCCGCTGGCGGCGATTTCGACCGGCAGCAGATTGATGGAGGGCGTCCCGATGAAGCGCGCGACGGTGAGCGTGGCGGGTTTGCGGTAGAGTTCATCCGGCGTGCCGAGCTGCTCGATACGACCTTCAGACATCAACGCGATACGATCGGACATCGTCATGGCTTCGATCTGGTCATGGGTGACATAGATGAAAGTTGCGCCGAGCCGCCGGTGCAGGCCGGCCAGCTCTTCGCGCATGTGGGCGCGAAGCTTCGCATCAAGATTGGAGAGCGGTTCGTCCATGAGGAAGGCGGCCGGCGAACGCACCAGTGCCCGGGCAAGCGCAACACGCTGACGCTGGCCGCCGGAAAGCTGCGCCGGCTTGCGATCCAGCAGATGCGCGATCTGCAGCGTCTCGGCCGCCTGCTCGACGGCTGCTTCGATCTCTCTCACCGTTTCGGCCGGGGCCGCAAACCGCCCGATCAGCGGTAGCCGCGCGGCAAAGGGCAAACGCCGCATCCTAAGCGGCGTCGCGATGTTCTGGCGCACGCTCATATGCGGATAAAGGGCGTAGGACTGGAACACCATCGCGAGATTACGGTCGCTCGGATCGATCTCGGTCACATCCTGTCCGCCGATGGACACCGAACCGCGATCCGGCGTTTCGAGCCCCGCTATGATGCGCAGCAGCGTGGACTTGCCACAGCCCGACATGCCCACCAGGGACAAAAACTCTCCGGGGCGGATGGAAAGATCGATCTCTTTCAGAACATCGTCGGCGCCGAAGCCTTTGCCGATGCCCGAAAGTTCAAGTGATTGTGGCGTCATTCTGCGCTCCTTTTCTGAAGCGCATATGCTTATATTGTATGACAATATGACGAAGGTTTGAGGAAAGTTCGATGACACGCGAAAGCCCGGAAATCTCGGACAATCGGAAACCGCGATGAATAGGCCTTTACTCAAAACCACTAATATTGATGGGCATTTCCGCGCTTGTCCGTGAACCGAAAATCGCTGGGGGCGCAGACTTATAATGCGGCGAGAATCACATGCGCCTGAATTTTGCCGGTAACCTCACCGCTGCCATGGCGGGCTTCAATGGCTGCGGTGACGTAATCTGTCGCAGCATCCAGTGTTCCGGGGGCCCTTGCCTCGATTTCCGTGCGCAGAACCGTTCCCTGGCAATAAGCGACCGCCGGAACACGGGGCGAAGCGGCCCGACTTTGCGCCGCCACCGTCTCGATCGTCACCCGCGAAAACCCCGCGTCCTCCAGTTCGCGACGGATCGCGGCCACATCATGATAACCATGCGGGGTGCGTGCCAGGAAGCGGGGTGGATCATCGGGAAACAGGCGCGCCAACGCGTTTGTCACTTCATCGGCGAAGTGGTTTTCCCCGATGCGATCCCAGACATTGAATAAATAATGCCCGCCGGGCTTCAGTACCCGCTTTGCCTCGCGATAGGCCGACGGCCGATCACCAAAAAACATTGCGCCGAACTGACAGAAGACAAGATCAAAAACAGCGCTTGCAAAAGGCAGGAGCTGGGCATCGGCCTGTTGCCATTTTATGCGGTGATCCGGTGCCTGCTGCGACGCGGCAAAGTCGAGCATAGGCTGATTGAGATCGGTCACCACATAGCTGGCGGCAGGCAATAATCGGGACGTGAGTTCGCGCGTGACGGCGCCGGTTCCCGCAGCGACCTCCAGAATATCAACCGGCATCAAGGCCGCCGCCCGCCGCGCCAGATCAGTGGCGAAAGGTGCGAAAATCAACGGCACCATATAGCGGTCGTAATTTTCCGGGATCGACCCCGCAAATACCTTATCCGCTTCCAACATGGCTTTCACCCCGAGCCATCTGACGATCGGATGATTTTAACATATATTCGGGATGTGTGGAATTCGTTCGGTCCTGCCGCGTGCCAGAGGGGCCGAGGAATCTGGCGGAACGGACTTGCTCATCCAAGCCGCATACGAGGCTAGAAATATCGCGTGTTTCAATGCTTGTTTTTAAGAAAGGAAATGGCGCACCCGAAGAGATTCGAACTCCTGACCCCCAGATTCGTAGTCTGGTGCTCTATCCAGCTGAGCTACGGGTGCGTGCCGTTCCGGTCGTTTCCGGTGGCGTGGCGATCCTCTAAAACGTCCTCATTCCGATTGCAAGCGATTTTGCTTCGAAATTGTCATTTTTCCGCAGCAATTCAATTATCGCATTGAAAATAAACGACATTCCTAAACGTGCGTTTTCGAGAGCGCGTGAGCCGCATATCATCCAGCGGGTATGAAGGCTGCGCTGGACTATCCGGGTGGGGGTCTTTCAGGCGGTTCTGGCCGCCTGCACCGTCGTGGCGCGATCGGCGATTTCGATGCGGAACTGCGTGCCGGGGCCCGGCTTCTCGACAAGCGCGATGGTGCCGCCGTGGGCCAGCACCAGTTCGCGGGCGATGACCAGGCCGAGCCCGGTGCCGCCGGAACGGGCCGAGCCCCTGAAGGCGGAAAACAGGTTCTCCTTGGCCTTCCGCGGCATACCCGGACCGTTATCGTCGATCACGATGCTGACGACGCTGCCGGCCCTCTGGCCCGAGATGGAAAGATACCTCGGCGCGGCATTGGCGGCATCGGATTGCAGGGCCTGGACGGCATTGCGACACAGATTGTGGATTACCCGGAATAGCTGCTCCGAATCCGCATCCACCGTCAACTCCGCGGGCACGCTGTCGCGGAATTCAATACCGCTGTCCGGCTCCAGCGCCAGGATATCGCGCACGTCCCGCACCAGAAGGCTCAACTGCACCATCTTGCGTTTCGGCGCACCTTCCGTCGCCTGGCCATAGGCCAGAACTTCGCCGGTATAGGCAACGGCACGGTCGATGGTACGCAGCAGTTTCGGCGCGAAGCTTCGCACCATCGGGTCTTTTGCGTCCACCAGACGGTCAGACATCAACTGCGCGGATGAGAGGATGTTGCGCATGTCGTGGTTTATCTTCGAGACGGCGAGGCCGAGATCCACGAGGTTTTTCTGTTGCCGCAGCGTTTTCTGCAGTTCCGTCTGCATATCGGCGAGATGACGCCCGGCAACGGCCAGCTCGTCCGTTCCCTCCTCCGGCACGAAAATCCGCTCCGGGTTGCCAGGATCTTCCGAAAAATTCTGCATGCCGAGCGTCAGCCGGCGTATCGGCCGTATCATGATGCGGTTGATGGAGATGAAAATGAGGCCGGCGGTGATCAGCGACAGAACGATGGAAATGAGGAACACATTGCGGGCATAGGCCAGCATGGCAGCCCTGAGCTTGTTCTCGCCCAGCACCAGTTCGATGATGGTGTCGCTGTCGCCAACGACATCGAAAACGCGGATGACGCGGTTACCGCCGAACAGCAGGGTGGAAAAGGCATCGCGTACTGCGGCCACCTGCGACACATCGGAAAGATCATATTGCTCATCGACGCCGGGCGGGGTTTCCGCAGCCGCCAGCAGCCGCGACGTACCGTCCTTGCGCAGGGCTATCAGTTTTGCCCCTGTCGCCATCAGGGTATCGTTCTGCACACTTCGCGGCAATTCGGCCTGCAGTCCGTCAATCACCGCGCCGGCCGCGGCAGCCGTATTCAGACGATCCCGCAACCAGGACAGGCGCATATTGGCGACGGAAGGCACGAAGATGAGCACTTCCGCGATCATGACAAAAATGACCGTGAGCAACAGCAGCCGCCCGGAAAGACCGGCAGTCAATCCCGGCATGCCGTGCGCCGGATTGTCTTCCGTGCGGTCCAAGCTGTCTACGCCTTTAGAAAACACCGGGCCCTGATCCTGTATGCGCGCCGCCGCTTCGGTTGAACGGCTCGGTTTATATGCACCAACGATAATAGGACCTAACGGATTTTTTTCCAATGCGCTGCGACGCAAGGTTTTCATCGCAATAAAACAAACGCCGCCACAAGGCGGCGTCTGAAGCAAGAAGCGGCTTAGTTATCAGGTAACCCCGTCAGAATTCCTGCCAGTCCCCCTGCGCCGGCGCTACGGCTGGCTGAGCGCTGAGTGCCCGGCTGACGCTGTTCATCAATTTGCGCGCCGGAGAAGCCACCGCCGTCGTTCTGTCTGACACTGCAACGGGCCGCATGGGCTGCGCGGCGCGGGCCGGACGCGACACGGTCTCGGCGCGAAGGTTCCGCTGAACACCATCCGCGCCGACATTGAAGCGGGTCACCAGCGTGACAAGATGGTCCGCCTCGCTGCTGAGCTTATGGGTTGCGGCCGAGGTTTCCTCCACCATGGCGGCATTACGCTGTGTAACCTGATCCATCTGGTTAATGGCCGTATTCACCTCGTGCAGGCCTGTGGACTGTTCCTTCGCCGCGGTAGCTATGGAGTGGATATGCTCGTTGATCGCCAGGACGCGCGTTTCGATCTCACTCAAAGCGCTGCCGGTTCTCTGGACCAGCGATACCCCGCGCCCGACTTCCTCACCGGACTTGGTGATCAGCGCCTTGATGTCCTTGGCCGCCGTTGCCGAGCGCTGTGCGAGCTCGCGCACTTCCTGAGCGACGACTGCAAAACCCTTGCCTGCCTCGCCGGCCCTGGCCGCTTCCACGCCCGCATTCAGGGCAAGGAGATTGGTCTGGAAGGCGATTTCATCAATAACATTGATGATCTGGCTGATTTCCCGCGACGCATGCTCGATACGGTCCATCGCCGAAACGGCATCGCGTACGACATTGGCGGATTCTTCGGTCTTCTGCTTGGTTTCAGCCACCATGGCGCTGGCTTCCTGGGCGCGGTCGGTGGAATTTCGGACGACGGCAGTGATCTCGTCCAGAGCGGCGGATGTTTCCTCGAGCGCCGCGGCCTGCTGTTCCGTTCGCCTGGAAAGATCATCGGCGGCCGAGCGCAATTCGCCGGCATTACCGCTGATACCCTCCGTGCTGCTGCGCACTTCGCGCATTGTTTCCCGCAGCTTGGCCAGCGTCTGGTTGACGTTCGACTGGAGTTCGGCGAACACGCCGCGGAACTCGCCATCCATCTTCTCCGTCAGATCGCCCCGCGCAAGACCTTCGATGACTCGGCTGGTCTCGGAGACACCATTGTCCACGCCGATGAGCAGGGCGTTGATCGTGGCTGCGAAACGGTTGAGGTTGTCGTCGCCATAATCCTTGTTGATACGGCGGCTGAAATCCCCTGCGGCGGCGGCATCGACGACAACGGCCATGCCGGCCTGCAGGTCGTCACTCTTGGCCCGCATGGCGGATTCCTGAGCGTTCATGCGGCGCACTTCGCGGCCATTGGTCTTGAAGACCTCGACGGCCGCGGCCATTTCGCCGATCTCGTCCTTGCGCCCAAGGTAGGGAACTGCCGCATCCAGATTTCCGTCGGCCACCTCGCTCATGACTTGGGATACCCGGCGGATCGGCGCACTCAGTTGACGCGTTCCGATATAGAGGCCGAAAGCAGCCCCCGCCCCCACGCCGGCGACAGTCACCGCGACAATTACCCAGAATATGGCAGTGCTGAAAGCGTCGACCCCCGCCTTGACGACTTCAAGCTCGGCAATGTCGTTTTTCACGATACTGTCGATCTCCGCCTGATAGGCCTTGCGATTGGCGCGGTTTGCTTCGTTGTTGCCCTGCTGGCTCGCCGCCTGCGGCCCGCTTTCCTTAGCCAGCCGGACGGTCTCCAGGCGGAAAGTCCGGAATTCCTTCGAGCGGCCGGCAAGCTTGTCGAAACCAGCCTTCTGTTCCGCCGGCACGAGCGGTGCCCAGCTGGTAATGAGCTTGTCCATGGCGTCGAGGTTCTTGACCATGCCGTCGGCAAAGGGTGCGGCCGCAGCAATGTCCGCCGCTGCATAGATGCCACGCGCCTCCATGACGACTGCCGTTACCAGACGGTTGAGCGCCTCGCCCTTGTAAGCCCGTTCGGCCGCTTGCTCGAAATGGTGCGACCGAACCCAGAATTCGTTGATCGCATAGATGGACAGCCCGCCGATGGTACAGGCAACGAGGCTCATCAGCCCGACAAGTAGATTGATACGACCGCGAATTCTCAATTTCGTTCCCCCAACAAAAACCAGCTGCGCTATGAAAATGGGAAGCTGGCATAACTTTTCGCGTCACAAGATTTATCAATGCGGCCTTAAGAAAGAATTTCAGATTTTATCGATTGCGGATGGGAATCGGCCCTTATCTGTCGTCGACAAGAGAAATCGCGGTGCGTTTTCCGCAAAAGGTGAAGGGCGAAAACCCCTTCGGCAATTGACTTTGCTTGGCCTATGCCCTTATAAGCCGCGCACGCTCGGCCATTGAAAGCTCGCCCAGGCGGGTTTAGCCGTGCAAAAAACGAAACGCTCTTGCAAATAATTGCAAATTCAAGAAGGGCCGCACACCGCGGTATTAAATAAATGTCGAAGCGTACCTACCAACCGTCCAAGCTTGTTCGCAAGCGTCGTCATGGTTTCCGTGCCCGCATGGCTACTGCCGGCGGCCGCAAGGTTCTCGCAGCCCGCCGTGCGCGCGGCCGCGCTCGTCTGTCGGCTTAATTGCCGATCTGTGGCCCGATGAAAGTCGTGGGCACATGAGCGAGACTAAGAAAAGCCCCGGCCGGCTTAAAAACCGGTCGGAGTTTCTTGCCGTTCAGGCAGGTGAAAAACGGCGGGGAAGCACCTTTCTTCTGGAAGTGCTTGATCGGAAATCCCCGGAAACCGAGCCTCGCGTCGGTTTCACCGTAACAAAAAGACAAGGCAACGCGGTCGAGCGAAATCGCATGCGCCGCCGTCTGAAGGAAGCCGTCAGGCTTTCTGCCGGGGTCGCAATGAAGCCCGGTCATGACTATGTGATTGTCGCCCGCAGGGATGTGCTTGATACGGCCTTCCCGAAACTTCAGTCTCTCCTTGCCGAGCGCATTGAAGGAACGGCGAAACCGAAACGGTCCCAGGAGACCCGCTCCAGGAAAGAATGATGGAAAAGAACCGCAATTACTTCATCGCGATAGCCCTTTCGGTTGTCATCGTCCTCGCCTGGCAATTCCTTTACATGAATCCGCGTATCGAGCAGCAGCGCCGCGCCGAAGAGGCCCGCCAGGCGCAGCAGCAGACCACGCAGCAACAGCAGCCGGCGCCGGGCGCCGCACCAGGTGCTGCCGTTGAAGGCGCACCGCCCGCCTCCTCACCGCAGACTGCCGCAACGGCGACCCGCGAAGAGTCGATTGCAAGAACCCAGCGTGTGGCCATCGACACCAATGCCATCGCCGGCTCGATCAATCTCACCGGCGCCCGCTTCGACGACATCCGGCTCAAGGACTACCATGAGACCGTCGATGACTCGAGCCCGATCATCACGCTGTTCTCGCCCGCTGACACCAAGGACGGTTACTTCACCGAGCTCGGTTACGTTGCAGCGCAGGAAGTCGGCGGCGTTCCCGGTCCGACCACCGTCTGGACGCTCGCAAGCGGCGACAAGCTGACGGAAAACACGCCCGTCACCCTCACCTACACCAATGCCAAGGGTGTGATTTTCTCCCGTACGGTTTCGATCGACGAGCATTACATGATCTCGGTCGCCGACAAGGTTGAGAACCCCGGCCAGGCGGCCATCTCCTTCGCCACCTATGGCCGCGTGACGCGCAACAACAAGCCCGCAGTTCCTCCGGTCTTCGTCATCCATGAAGGTTTTCTCGGCGTTTCGGGCAAAGACGGCAGCCTGACGGAAGAAAAGTACAAGGACGTCGAAGAAGCACCGGTAACGGTTGCCAAGGCGACCGGCGGCTGGCTCGGCATCACTGACAAGTATTGGGCTGCGGCCATCGTTCCGCCCCAGACGACGCCATTCGAAACCCGTTACTCGCACATCACCGGCAATCAGCCGAGCTATCAAGCAGATTTCAAGAGCGACCCGATGACGGTCGAGCCCGGCCAGTCGATCGAGCTGAAGAGCCTTGTTTTCGCTGGCGCCAAGGAAGTGCCGCTGGTTGACCGTTACGAGACGACCTACGCAATTCCGAAGTTCGACCTTCTGATCGACTGGGGCTGGTTCTACTTCATCACCAAGCCGATGTTCAAAATGATGGATTTCTTCTTCCGTTATTTTGGTAACTTCGGCGTAGCGATCCTGCTTACCACCATCGTCGTCAAGGCCCTCTTCTTCCCGCTCGCCAGCAAGCAATATGCTTCCATGGCGAACATGAAGCGCGTGCAGCCGAAGATGGAAGAGCTGAAGGCCAAGCACGGCGATGACCGCATGGCCATGCAGCAGGCGATGATGCAGCTCTACAAGGAAGAAAAGATCAATCCTGTTGCCGGCTGCTGGCCGATGCTGCTGCAGATTCCGGTCTTCTTCGCGCTCTACAAGGTCATCTACGTCACCATCGAAATGCGGCACGCGCCGTTCTTCGGCTGGATTCACGACCTTTCCGCGCCGGACCCGACATCGCTGTTCAACCTCTTCGGCCTTCTGCCTTACGATGTGCCGCACTTCCTGATGATCGGTGTCTGGCCGCTTGTCATGGGCATCACCATGTTCCTGCAGATGCGCATGAACCCGACGCCGCCCGATCCGACGCAAGCGATGATCTTCAACTGGATGCCGCTGATCTTCACCTTCATGCTGGCCTCCTTCCCGGCCGGTCTGGTCATCTACTGGGCATGGAACAATACACTCTCCATCACCCAGCAGGCGGTCATCATGAAGCGCCAGGGCGCCAAGATCGAGTTGTTCGATAACATCAAAGGGCTGTTCAAGCGAAAGCCGGTGCAATCGAAATGAGTGAAACCGGCGCGGCAACCGAAAAGCCACTATTCGGACGACCCTGGATTTTCATTCGCGGCGTCCCCGCGATGAAATTCCTGCCGCCTGAAGGGCCGCCGGAAATTGCCTTCGCCGGTCGTTCGAATGTCGGCAAGTCCTCGCTCATCAATGCGCTGGTGGGCCACAAAGGGCTTGCCCGCACCTCCAACACGCCGGGACGCACCCAGGAACTGAATTATTTCGTTCCCGATGGTTACTCCGGTGCAGAGGGCGATCTTCCGCCGATGGCGTTGGTCGACATGCCGGGTTATGGTTATGCGCAGGCCCCCAAGGATCAGGTCGATGCCTGGACGAAGCTCGTCTTCGATTACCTCCGCGGCCGTGCGACGCTGAAGCGCGTCTACGTGCTGATCGATTCCCGCCACGGCGTGAAAAAGAATGACGAGGAGGTTCTGACCCTCCTCGACAAGGCGGCTGTGTCCTACCAGATCGTGCTGACGAAGACGGACAAGATCAAGGATGCCGGCGTGCCGCGGCTGATTGGCGAAACGCTTGAGAAAATCCGCAAGCGCCCTGCCGCCTATCCGGAAGTTCTCGCCACATCCTCGGAAAAATCAGTCGGGCTGGATAACCTGCGGGCCGAGATCATCAGAACGATCTCTCTTTGAGAGGCGTGCCTCTCAGGCGATGGTGAAAAGCAGAACGGCGGTCCAGAGCATCGCCGTCAAAGCCAGAAGGCGCCAGAAGCGCACGGAATGCCATATCTCCGAGAGCATGGCTGCTAACATGCTGCCACTCCGCAACGGCTGGCTCCTGAATGGCAGGCCCGATCGGCGGGGGTCCCGTTCCAGCAACGCAGCGACGGTCGCATTTTCGCGATATTCGGTTTCCGCCAGATTGTCACGCCAGCGCCTGACCATGGCCGCGAACTGCCTGTCGCGTTTTACGCGCTTGGCAAGCTCCGCCATGCTTTCCGGCGGCAGGGCACCCAGCACATATTCGCCGGCGAGCACTTCGTCCCGCAAACCGCTTTGCTTGTCTCGATCGGGTGCCGTCATGTATTTAATCACTCCTCGGTCGTTCAGGTGCACCATTTCCACGGCGCGAGACATCTTCATCACCCTGAATTAACCCCTCCCCTTCATCAGCAAGGCTGGTCCCATTGGCCCTTTATGTCAATCTCATTACAGGGCCGGAACAGGCAAAAAAAAGAAATTTGACCGCAGCCGACACAATAAGGCCCGGAGGTTATTTCATCCGTCAAAGACTTGCTTTAGAGCGGTGACAGGCTTCAACGGCCGCAACCACAGACCGAGGTTTTTAGATGACGTCTTCCGAAAGCGAAACTCAGGCGCGGCTGCTCGCACAGGCTCTGCCTTTCATGCAGAAATACGAGAACAAGACCATCGTGGTGAAATATGGCGGCCACGCCATGGGCGATTCCACGCTTGGCAAGGCATTCGCGGAAGACATCGCCTTGTTGAAGCAGTCGGGAATCAACCCCATCGTCGTGCATGGCGGCGGCCCGCAGATCGGCGCCATGCTGAGCAAGATGGGCATTGAGTCAAAATTCGAGGGCGGCCTGCGCGTCACCGACGCCAAGACGGTCGAGATCGTTGAAATGGTTCTGGCCGGCTCGATCAACAAGGAAATCGTCGCCCTCATAAACCAGACGGGCGAATGGGCCATCGGCCTGTGCGGCAAGGATGGCAACATGGTCTTCGCCGAGAAGGCGAAAAAGACCGTGATCGACCCCGACAGCAACATCGAGCGCGTGCTCGACCTC
This sequence comes from Agrobacterium sp. MS2, assembly GCF_003261015.1. NCBI lineage: Bacteria > Pseudomonadati > Pseudomonadota > Alphaproteobacteria > Hyphomicrobiales > Rhizobiaceae > Agrobacterium > Agrobacterium sp. MS2. Next base: position 251,436 of record NZ_QLNF01000084.1, read on the forward strand.
GGCTTCGTCGGCGAAGTCGTGGAAGTCGACCGCACACTGCTCGACCTGCTCGCTAAATCGGAAATGATTCCGGTCATCGCACCGGTCGCCCCTGGCCGCGATGGCGCGACATACAACATCAATGCCGATACCTTCGCCGGCGCGATTGCGGGTGCACTTCACGCTTCGCGTCTGCTGTTCCTCACCGACGTTCCCGGCGTTCTCGACAAGAACAAGGAACTCATCAAGGAGCTCACCGTCTCGCAGGCACGCGCCCTCATCAAGGACGGCACGATTTCCGGCGGCATGATCCCGAAGGTCGAGACCTGCATCGACGCCATCAAGGCTGGTGTTCAGGGTGTGGTGATCCTCAATGGCAAGACGCCGCACTCCGTCCTTCTGGAAATCTTTACCGAAGGCGCCGGCACGCTCATCGTGCCCTGATGTGCTTCAGGGTGGCGGACGGCAAACCTGTCCGCCACATCAGGCATTAGCCGAATGCCAGAAGCGACAGCACACCGACCACAATCAGCAGACAGCCGGACAGTTCAAGCCGGTTGATCTTCTCCTTGAAGAAAAGCACCGTCGAGGCGAAGGCGAACAGCATCTCCACCTGCGCCAGTGCCTTCACCACGGCGGCCTGCTGCAGGGTCATTGCCGTGAACCAGCCGAACGAGGCCGTGGCACCCACGAAACCGACCGCAAGCGACGGTTTCCACACCCTGACGATGCGCCGCAGTTCTTCCCTCTCCCGCCAGATGATCCACAGGAACATCGATACCGTCTGCATGACGATGACGATGACGAGGGTGAAGCCCGCCTGCATCATCGCATCCGGGGCAGGCAGGCTTGGTGCTAACGCCAGCGATGCCGACCGATAGGCAACAGACGACAGTCCGAAGAACGCACCCGAGGCGAGGCCGATACCCGCCGTTAGGCTGAAGATCGAGGTCATGAAGGAAGCGGGCGTTACTTCCGTGCGCGCCACGGAAATCAGCATGACGCCGGCGACCGAAATCGCTATCGCCGCCAATGTACCGCCCGTGACGCTCTCGCCTATGAAAATGAGAGCAAACAGCGCCGCCTGTGCCGGCTCCGTGCGAGAATAGGCCGTGCCGACAGCGAAATTGCGGAAAGAGAACAGGTGCACCAGAAGGAATGTGGCGGCGATCTGCGCCATGGCCCCGACCGTTGCCCACACGGCGAAGGCCATGTTCGGCACCGGCAGCGGACGGCCAAGCCCAAGATGCAGGAATGCAAGATAAGCGAGAGCGAAGGGCATGCCGAACACGAAGCGCACAAACGTTGCACCCGTGGTGCCCATCATGCCCTTGAGGTGTTTTTGCAAAGTCGAGCGCAGGTTCTGCAAAAACGCGCTTGCGAAAGTAATGCCTATCCAGAGTTCCATGGCTTTGGCGGTATCATGCGCGCGAGGCCGCAGCCAAGCCCGAATTTCTGATCAATCGTCCTCTTTTCGATTTTCTTCAGCATTCGAAACAGGCATAAAGCTGCCCATGGACACAAAGCCGAAAAACCTGCCAGACGCCGCCGATTTCGCCCATGTCAGCGAATGGGTCTTCGATCTCGACAACACGCTCTATCCGCATCACGTCAATCTGTTTTCCCAGATCGACCGCAACATGACGGCCTATGTGGCGGAGCTTCTGAAGCTCGACCCCGACGAAGCGCGCGCCTTGCAGAAGCGTTATTATCACGACCACGGCACGACACTGCAGGGCCTGATGATCCATTACGGCATCAGCCCGGACGAGTTTCTGGAACGCGCCCATGCAATCGACTACTCGGCGCTGAAACCGCATCCGGAACTGGGTGAGGCCATCAAGGCTTTGCCGGGTCGGAAGTTCATCCTCACCAATGGCAGCGTCAAGCATGCGCAGGCTGCCGCCGGAGCGCTCGGCATTCTCGATCAGTTCGAGGATATTTTCGATATCGTCGCCGCGGGTTATTTGCCGAAACCTGCCAGCGCAACCTACGAGAAGTTTGCAGCACTTGCAAAACTCGATACGAAAAAGGCTGCGATGTTCGAGGATTTGCCGCGCAATCTCGCGGCCCCGAAAGCGCTGGGCATGAAGACCGTGCTACTCGTGCCATCAAATCTTGAGGGCGTCATCATGGAACGCTGGGAAATCCCTGATGTGACGGATGAGCATATCGACTACATTACCGACGATCTGACCGGGTTCCTGACAAAAACCATCGCCCGCTGAGTAGCGAACATTACCGAAGCTTCATGCACCTTACGGATGTTTAAGTGGTGGGGCTTGCTGGACGTCACTATCTTTTCTTCAGGGACACCAAAGAAAGGTAATGACGATGACCACACGCAAAATCGCCCTGTCTGCTCTTGGCGCAGCCCTTGTGCTCAGCACGGCCGCAACGGCCAGTTTCGCCGCACCTGGTAAAGGCCATAAGGATCGCATGCCGATCCGCCAGGAGGCTGCCTTCGTTCACCTGCTGAAGGTGGCCGACACGAACAAGGATGGCAAGATTTCCAAGGAGGAATTCACCGCCCGTCAGGATGCCCTGTTCGCTGAGATCGACAAGGACAAGGACGGCTCGATCACGCCAAAGGAAATGCGCGAATATCGTCAGGCAAAGATGGAGGCCTTCCGGGCCGCTCACCCGCGCCCCGAGCGGGAAGAGGCCAAGGCGGATGAAGCCAAAGCCCCTGAGGGCAAGCGTGCCGAGCGTGACCATGGTGGTCGTTTCGGCCATCAGGGCTGGGGCAAGCACGGCGGTAAAGGTGGCGGCTTCGCGCTGATCCGCTGGGCCGATACTGACGAGAACGGCCAGGTCAGCAAGGCCGAATTCGCCGCCGCCGGAGAAAAGATGTTTGAACGGCTGGACAAGAACAAGGACGGCGTCATCTCCATCGACGACATGCCGGACCGGCCGTTCCTCTAAGCCAAAAAAGCAGAAAGCCCGCTCAACCGGCGGGCTTTTTCTTAATGCAGGCTGACGGTTTTAAGATCGTCTTCCGCCGCCTTGAAGAAGGTGCTCGAACGATTGTCTGTCAGGAGAATTGGCGTCCCGTCCGCGCCGAACAATGCCCAAAGGTCCAATTGCGGATCGAGATCGGGCGCCTCCGGGAAACAGCGGCTGACGTCTTCCGCTCGGATCTTGCGGATATATCCCACTTCTCCTTCGCCGATATGGGCGAGCTGGGATTGGGTGAGACGCGCATGCGCTTCTTTCAAAAGCATATTTCAGCCTCCTTCTTCACGCCGAGCGATTCATGTCCGATTCCGGCGTTCATGGTCTACTCTGAGACGGAAATATTAATTTTCTTTACCACGTTTGAAATTTCGGGCCGGACCAGATCGATGGAAAGAAGGCCGTTGCGCAGGCGCGCCTCCCTGACCTGCATGCCATCGGCAAGCACGAAGACCCGCTGGAACTGGCGTGCCGCGATGCCTCGATAGAGAAAATCGCGCTTCTCCTGTTCCTGCTGGCGTCCGCGAATGACGAGCTGATTATCAGCCGTCGTCACGTCGAGATCATCCTCGGAGAACCCCGCCACGGCAATGGTGATGCGCAGGCGTTCCGGTACGTCATCGCTGCCGGGCAGGCGCTCAATATTGTAGGGAGGATAGCCGTCATTGGCCTTCGCCATGCGCTCCAGCGTCTTTTCCATGGCATCGAAACCCAGCAAAAGCGGGTGGGTGAATGGCGTCATGCGGCTCATATCTGTTCTGTCCTTGCAACCAAGCGACGTTTAGCGGCCCCGCTTCCGGCAACCTCGCCGGTCAATCGCACCGGCCCCTGCAATATGGGAAGCCGAACCGCGATGCGCAAGTCAAAGTGACCGGTGAGCGGCGGCAGGAATGAGGCTTGACAAGTGAGCACCCGCGGCTCGAAAAAAGCGCTCATCTCAACGGCGGGCAAGACATGGCAGAACGCAGAAAAATCATTATCGACACCGATCCCGGACAGGACGACGCAGCCGCGATCATGCTGGCCTTCGGCAGCCCGGAAGACATCGAAATTCTGGGGTTGTGCGCAGTTGCCGGCAATGTTCCCCTGAAGCTGACAAGCCGTAACATTCGCATCATCTGCGAATTGTGCGGTCGCACCGATATTCCCGTTTACGAGGGCGCCGAAAAGCCGCTGGTGCGCAGGCCCATCACCGCCGAACATGTTCACGGCAGTACAGGTCTCAACGGCCCGGTTCTCGACGAACCGACCATGGAGGCAGAAAAGCAGCACGCGGTCGACTTCATCATCGAGACGGTGATGCGGGAGCCTGAGGGCACCGTTACCCTCTGCACCCTCGGGGCCTTGACCAACGTGGCGCTGGCGCTCCTGAAGGCGCCGGAGATCGCCGATCGCGTCAAAGAACTGGTGATGATGGGCGGCGGCTTCTTCGAGGGCGGCAACATCACGCCCGCGGCGGAATTCAACATCTATGTGGATCCGCAGGCTGCCGACATCGTCTTCCGCTCCGGCATGCCCATCGTCATGATGCCGCTCGATGTCACGCATCAGCTGCTGACGACCAAGGCACGCGTCAATCGCATTCGGGAGATCGGCACGAGGCCGGCGATCGCCATGGCGGAAATGCTGGAATTCTTCGAGCGGTTCGACATCGAGAAGTACGGCTCGGATGGCGGTCCGCTGCATGACCCAAGCGTTATTGCCTATCTCATCAAGCCCGAACTGTTCGAGGGCCGCGAATGCAATGTCGAGATCGAGGTCCATTCCGAACTGACCATGGGCATGACCGTGGTGGACTGGTGGCGCGTGACGGATCGCCCCGCCAATGCCCGCGTGATGCGAAAGGTGGATGCGGATGGTTTCTTCGAGTTGCTGACGGAGCGTTTCGCGCGTCTTTGACGGACGCTGATAATAAAAAAGGCCGCTGGCGATACCAGCGGCCCTTTATATTTCAAACGGAAAACCGCATCAGAATTCCGTCCAGTCATCCTGAGCCAGCGCATTTGCGCCGCTGGTTCTAGGACGCGCGCGGGGCGCAGCTGGACGGGCGGACGTCGGGGCGGCAGCAGCGGGAGCGCGCATGGCCGCAGCGGCGGCACGCAATTGCTGGCTGGGCTGACCGCCGGAAACTACGAAACCGGCGACAAGCGATTTGAGCGTTTCGGCCTCGCTGTTGAGCGTCACGCTGGCCGCAGTGGTTTCCTCCACCATCGCCGCATTTTGCTGGGTGACCTGATCCATCTGCGTAACGGCGGAGTTGATTTCCTTCAGGCCCACCGCCTGCTCACTGGCTGAGGCCGAAATCTGCCGTATAAGCTGGTTGATCTGCAGAACTTGATCGGCGATCTTTTTCATCGTGTCGCCGGCCTTGCCGACCAGCTGAACACCCTCGCCCACCTGCGTGGCCGAGGTGTTGATGAGACCCTTGATCTCCTTGGCAGCAGTTGCAGAGCGCTGCGCGAGTTCGCGCACTTCCTGTGCGACAACGGCAAAGCCCTTGCCGGCATCACCCGCGCGGGCCGCTTCCACCCCGGCGTTCAGCGCCAGAAGATTGGTCTGGAAGGCGATCTCGTCGATGACCCCGATGATGCGAGAGATTTCCGCCGAAGATTGCGCAATGCCCTGCATGGAGTTCACGGCCTGCTGCACGACCTCGCCAGACTTGCCGGCGTCTTCACAGGCATGGCTGACGGCACCGGCCGCCTCTGCGGCGTTTTCGGCGCTGGAATTGACCTGGGCGGTCAGCTCGTTAAGCGCAGCGGCAGTTTCTTCAAGGCTGGCGGCCTGCTGTTCCGTGCGATGCGAGAGATCGCTGGCGGCGCGGGTGATCTCACCGGTGCCATTGCCGATGCTGACGACGGTTGCGTTGACGGTGGAAACCGTTTCCTCGAGGCTGGCAAGCGCCGAGTTGAAGTCCTCGCGCAGCTTTGCATACTCACCCGGGAACTCGTCCTGAATGCGGTAGGTCAGATTGCCCTGCGACAGGGCATTCAGGCCGGAACCGAGAACGCTGACAATGTGCTGCTGCATACGGCTGTTTTCATTGCGCTCGAATTCAGAGCGCTGGCGCTCCGTCTCGGCGTGACCACGCTGGGCGTCGGCTTCGGCCTCCATCTCACGGATGCCGGCAAGCTTGGCGCGGAAACCTTCAAGCGCTGTCGCAACCGAACCGGTCTCATCCTGCCGGTCTTGACCGGAGACGGGCACATCGTAGCGACCGTCGCTCAGCGTCCTGACGTCGGTAACCAGCGATGCAAGCGGGTTGCGGACGAAATAACGGACTGCAAAATAAAGCGCTGCAATGACGGCGGCAAGAATGACGATCGCACCGATGATCATCAGATAGGTCTGCTCCTGAACCGGAGCGTTCAAGGCCTGATGGGGAATATCAACAAGGACGACCCAGGTTGCGTTGAGCCCTGGAACGGCGAAGGGATAAACGAGACGGTTATACGGCGCGTCGGTATCAAGGCCGAGGTCTTCGATGAGGCCCTGCTTGCCCGAAGCGATCGCGGTCTGGACAGTGGCTGCGCCCTCTCCGTCATAGGCTTTCATGTTCTGCTCGGGCGTCGGCGGCACCAGCCACTGGCCACCCTGGGAGACGAGCGTCACACGGCCGGTCTCGAAAGGATGCAGAGCCTGCAGTTTCTGGGTGAGAGACGCGAGCGAAATATCGACACCCGCCACGCCGATCATCTTGCCATCCGACATGACGGGATAGGCAAGCGAGGTCATGGTGGTCGGCACTTCCGTGCCTTCGGCGAGATAAGGTTGGGTAATCGCTCCCTTGCCGGTCTTGGCGGCCAGCGCATACCACTCCGCTGCGTAATCGTTCTTGAAGGTCGAGAACTGGATATCGCCCTTCTGGGTCTTGGACCAGTAAGGTGCGAAGGCGCCGGTCGCGTTGGTGCCGAGATCGAGCCTGTTGGCGATCTCTGTCGTCTGACCATCGAAAAGACCGAGCTGTTCGCAGAACCAGCTGCCGAATGCAAAAGTATTCTGCTCGACATTGGCCTTGAGGATGTTGACGATGCCAGGGCGATCCATCGACTTCGCCTGATGCGCCCGACCGATGACGCCAGCCATCGAGCGGGCAGCGCTGCCGAGTTCACCGACATCGGCGGCGATGACGTTGGCGATGGCGCGGGCTTCCGTATTGGCCTGATCCATGGTCAACGCGTGCACGCGCTCACTGGTCTGGGAGATGAGGAAAGAATTGGATGCAACGAGAACCGTGGTGATGGCACAGCCGGTTACGAGGATCAGCTTGGTCGCAAGCGACTTCACTTTGAGATTGAACATTTAGGCCCCAATGGAAATCGTCAACCCGAAGGAGCTGACGTCAACGGATGACAATCTCCGTCATGGAGGCCCGTCCGCATGGGACAGTGCGCTGCAGCGCGACAGGGCGAAGTTAGAATATGATTGCTAATTAAGCCCTAATAATACTTCGCCGCGCCGTGCATCTTCAGTGTTCGTAGTAGTCGGAGATGATCTTCCAGGCATCGTCTGCCGTTTCGGCAAAGTGCAGGAGATTCATATCCTCGGGAGCGATGGTGCCGAAATCCGCCAGGAACTCGAAATTGACGACGGATCGCCAGAACTTTTCTCCAAAAAGAATGAGAGGGATCGGGGCCATGCGCTTGGTCTGGATCAGCGTCAAGGCTTCAAAAAGCTCATCGAGCGTGCCAAAACCGCCGGGGAAAACCACCACGGCCTTTGCCCGCATCAGGAAGTGCATTTTCCGGATCGCGAAGTAGTGGAAATTGAAGCTCAGTTCCGGCGTTACATAAGGGTTGGGCGCCTGCTCGTGCGGCAGGACGATATTGAGGCCGATGGAAGGGCCGCCGGCATCCATGGCGCCCCGGTTACCCGCCTCCATGACGCCGGGACCGCCGCCGGTGACCACCACATATTCCAGGTGACCGGATTTCGCGCCGTAGTCGGTGCAAAGGCGGGCGAATTTGCGCGCTTCGTCGTAATAAACCGAGGACTGCTCGAGATTGCGCTTCTGCGTTTCATTGCGCGCGGCCCAGGCCTCTCCTCCCGGTTCGGGAATGCGGGCGCCGCCAAACATAACGACGGTGGAATTGATACCGCGTTCGGTGAGCGCCATTTCCGTCTTCAGAAGTTCCAGCTGCAGCCTGACGGGTCGCAATTCCTCGCGGCAGAGAAAGTCCGTATCCACATAGGCCAGCCGGTAGGACGGGGAGTCCGACTGCGGCGTCTTGACAACGACCTCGGCCTGCTGCTTGTCCACAGCGCTGCGCTTCAACGGGTCCCATACCCCGTCCTTGCGCCGCAATTTGCCGTTTTTCAGTCGTGTCATTTCCATGCCCTTCATCTGCGGCGCCAAATCACCCAAATCGCATTGACGCCTTTCCAACACTCCCTTAGATCAAATGGCCAAAGCCTTCCAGCGGCACGGAACCCGCCGTGACCACGAACACACGCGACTTTAAGGAATTTTCCATGAGCCTCACGGATCTCTCTTCCCTCGAAACGATCATCCAAACCGCCTTCGACAACCGCGACAGCGTGAATGTATCGACGAAGGGCGAGGTTCGCGACGCCGTGGACACATCTCTTCAACTTCTCGACAGCGGCGAGGCACGCGTTGCTGAAAAGCAGGCGGATGGAAACTGGAAGGTGAACCAGTGGCTGAAAAAGGCCGTGCTTCTCTCCTTCCGTCTCAATGACATGGAAATCGTGACCGGTGGTCCGGGCGAAGCCACCTGGTGGGACAAGGTTCCGTCGAAGTTTGAAAACTGGGGTGAAAATCAGTTCCGCGCCGCCGGTTTCCGCGCGGTGCCAAACGCCGTCGTGCGCCGCTCGGCTTACGTTGCCAAGAACGTCGTGCTGATGCCTTCCTTCGTCAATCTCGGCGCCTATGTTGATGAAGGCACGATGGTCGATACCTGGGCAACGGTCGGCTCCTGCGCGCAGATCGGCAAGAACGTGCATCTCTCCGGCGGCGTCGGTATCGGCGGCGTTCTGGAGCCGCTGCAGGCAGGGCCCACCATCATCGAAGACAATTGCTTCATCGGTGCGCGTTCGGAAGTCGTGGAAGGCTGCATCGTGCGCGAGGGTGCTGTTCTCGGCATGGGCGTCTTCATCGGCAAATCGACCAAGATCGTTGATCGCGCCACCGGCGAGATCACCTACGGCGAAGTCCCTCCCTATTCCGTCGTCGTTGCCGGCACCATGCCGGGCAAACCGTTCCCGAATGGCGAGCCGGGCCCCAGCCTCTATTGCGCCGTGATCGTCAAGCGCGTCGATGAAAAGACCCGCTCCAAGACCGGCATCAACGAGCTTCTGCGCGACTGATATAAAGCTGATACCATGACCACGACCGATCCCGTTGCCAATCTCGCCGCCCTCATCCGTTGCCCTTCGGTGACGCCTGCGGAAGGCGGCGCGCTTACTCTGCTCGACAACCTGCTTTCGCCGCTCGGTTTTGTGGTGGAAAAAATGGTGGCGAGCGAGGCGGGAACACCCGATGTAGAGAACCTCTATGCCCGTCTCGGCAACGAGGGGCCACATCTGATGTTTGCGGGCCATACGGATGTGGTTCCCGTTGGGGATGAGGCCGCATGGAGTCACCCGCCTTTTGCCGCAGAGATTGCCGGTGGCGAAATGTTCGGTCGCGGTGCGGTGGACATGAAGGGCGGCATCGCCTGTTTCGTGGCAGCCATTGCCCGCCATATTGAAAAACACGGCAAGCCGCAGGGCTCCGTCTCCTTCCTGATCACCGGTGACGAGGAAGGCCCATCAATCAACGGCACTTCCAAGCTGCTGGAATGGGCTGCTGCAAAGGGCGAGACGTGGGACGCCTGTGTCGTCGGGGAACCGACCAATCCCGACCAGCTGGGCGATATGATCAAGATCGGCCGCCGTGGATCGCTCTCCGGTCGCATCACGGTCCATGGCGTGCAAGGCCACGCCGCCTATCCGCATCTCGCCGACAACCCAATTCGCGGTCTGCTGCAGTTGACGCATGCGCTGATGCATCCGGCCTTCGATCACGGCACAGATGATTTCCAGCCATCGAATCTGGAAGTGACGACCGTCGATACCGGCAATGCTGCCACCAATGTGATCCCGGCGCGGGCGACAGCCGCCTTCAACATCCGTTTCAACGACACCTGGACCGCGGAGAGCCTTCGGGCGGAAATCATCCGCCGCCTGGATGCCGCTGCGGCAGACGGCGAGCTTCGCCCCGACCGCACACCGGTAAAGTACGAGATCGTCTGGGCGGACCGACCGGCCCATGTCTTTTTGACCCGGAACAATGCCCTCATTTCGTCGCTGTCAGGCGCGGTGGAGGCCGTGACCGGCAAGGAGCCGAAGCTTTCAACCACCGGCGGCACGTCGGATGCGCGCTTCATCAAGGACTATTGCCCTGTCGTGGAGTTCGGCCTTGTCGGGCAGACCATGCACATGGTCGATGAGCGGGTAGCCATTGCCGATCTTGAGACGCTGACGCGCATTTACGAAACCTTTATCGAGCGCTGGTTCGCCCATGCCGACGGCAAGTGAAGTCAGGCTCTATCTGACGGGCCTGTGGCTGTTGCTGCTCGGCGACCATAATGGCGCACGTTACTTGGACCTGACCGAACGCGGCATGTGGCGGTCCTTCTATTCCGTCCTTTGGTGCCTGCCCGCCATGCTGGTTTCCTGGCTGTGGCTGCGGGCAGCGTTTCTCGCCAGCTATCCGCCGGGAACAGGAACGGGGTTCATCTTCTTCTTTCGCCTGGCGATGGTGGAGGCCATTTGCTGGATCGTGCCGCTGCTTTTGATCGGCATGTTGCTCTTTGCCTTTGGCGCACGTGAAAAATTCACGCCTCTCGTCACCACCATGAACTGGCTGTCGCTGCCCTTCTCATACGCCTACGCCGTTCTGATCCTGATTGCGTTCTTCCTGCCACCGTTGCAGGGGCTGATCGCGATTTTGTGGCTGGCGCTGCTTCTGTCGCTGGTCTTTGCCTTTTCACGGATCGTGCGGTTTTTTATCCGCGACCAGTCGCTGCTCGTCTCCGCCATCGTCATGACGCTACTGGTGCCCGGCATGCTTCTGTCGGAAGCGTTGCAGCGCTTTCTCGGTGTCTATCCGGCCTGAGAGAATTAGACGTCAATACGCATCCTGAGTGACCTCGGCTTCGGGGTGGCGGCGCGGCGGAATGACGTCGGGATAATCGACCTGCATGAAATAAAGACCGTCCGGTGGCGCGACCGGGCCACAGGCCTTTCGATCGCGTGCCTCGAGTGCGGCACGCACGTCCTCTGGCGTCATCGTGCCCTCGCCTGCCAGTTTCAGCGTGCCGGCGAAAGAGCGGATCTGGTTATGAAGGAAGCTCTGCGCCGTCGCGCGTATCTCGATGAGATCGCCATCGCGCGTCACATCCAGCCGGTCGAGCGTGCGGACGGGGCTGTTCGCCTGGCAGTGCACGGAGCGGAAGGTGGTGAAATCATGCCGGCCGACGAGCATCTGGGCGGCTTCATGCATGCACTCGTGATCGAGGTCCTTCGACACCCACCACGCCCGCTTGTGCTCCAGCGCCAGCCGGGCTTTGCGGCAGATGATGCGGTAGAGATAGTGCCGACGAAGGGCGGAAAAACGGGCGTCGAAATCCTCAGTCACGGAAGCGGCATCGAGCACGGCCACCGCTTCACCCGCCATGGCGAGATGCGCATTGATGGCATTGCGAAGCTTGTAGGGCTCCCAGTCTCGCGAGAGATCGACATGAACGACCTGCCCAACGGCATGCACGCCGGAATCGGTGCGGCCAGCGCCGCGAATGGAAACGCTCTCGCCGGTCAGCGACCGAACCGCAGCCTCCAGCGCACCCTGAACCGAGGGGCCGTTTTCCTGTCTCTGCCAGCCATAATAGGGCGTACCGTCATATTCGACGGTCATGCGGAAGCGTGGCATCAGCCGAGCCTTGTAGTGGCCGGAACCGGGGTACCGCGCACGAAATCGGCCGCCGACATCGGCTTGCCACCCGCCTTCTGCAAACGGGTAAGCCGCACGGCGCCGCTGCCGCAGGCAATGGTGAGAACATCATCCAGTGCGCTGCCTGCCTCGCCCATTCCGCTGGCGAGCTCGGACGCCAGTACCTTGACGCGCTCGGGCTTGCCGCCGATCTCCATCTCCAGCCATGCGCCGGGAAACGGCGAAAGGCCGCGAATATGATTATGCACATCCTGCGCCGGCCTTGAAAAATCGATACGGGTTTCACCCTTGTCGATCTTTGCGGCGTAGAGCACACCCTCTTCCGCCTGTGTGACGAGGGGCAGGTCATCTGCTTCCAGCTTGTCCATCGCCTGACGCATCAACCGAGCGCCTGTCAGCATCAGGCTGTCATGCAGCTCGCCGGCCGTCATGTTCTCGGCAATCGCGACTTTAGCGGTCAGCGCGACAGGGCCGGTATCCAGACCCTTTTCCATTTTCATGACCATCATGCCGGTTTCGGTGTCACCCGCCATGATCGCCCGCTGGATGGGAGCCGCGCCGCGCCAGCGCGGCAGCAGCGAAGCGTGACCATTGTAACACCCAAGCCGCGTGCCGGAGAGGATCGCTTCAGGCAGCAGCAGCCCGTAAGCCACGACGACCGCGACATCGGCATTGAACTCCCGAAACTGCTGGCGATCTTCCTCCGCCTTGAAATTCAAGGGTGTCAGTACCGGTAAGCCCAGCAGTTCCGCAGCCTGATGCACCGGCGATTTCTGCAGATCAAGGCCGCGACGGCCGCCTGGACGCGGTGGCTGGGTATAGACAGCAGCAATCTCGTGGCCCGCTTCCACCAGTGCACGCAACGTCGGAACGGAAAAATCCGGCGTGCCCATGAATATGATGCGAAGAGCCATGATTGCCCCCTGCCCTGTCTTCCGCTCCGTCAGCTGTGCGACGGATCAGACTTTTGCGCGGGCTGCTTTCGTGAATTTCTTGATGACCATGTCCCGCTTCAACCGCGAGATATGGTCGATGAACAGAACACCATTCAGGTGATCGATCTCATGCTGAAGGCAGGTTGCCAGCAGACCATCCGCCTCGACCGTCTGCTGCTTGCCGTCACGACCGACATATTGCACCGTGAGCGACGCAGGGCGCTCCACCTCGGCATAATAATCGGGAATCGAGAGACAGCCTTCCTCATAGGTGGAAATGTCATCGGAAACCTTGAGGATTTCCGGATTGATGAAGACGATCGGGGTCTTTTCTTCGCCTTCACGCGCAACATCGATCACCAGCAACCGGCGCGGCACACCGATCTGGATGGCGGCAAGGCCGATGCCGGGGGCATCATACATCGTTTCCAGCATGTCGTCCGCCAAACGCAGCACCTCGGCATCCACCTTTTCGATGGGCTTCGATTGCTGGCGCAGCACGGGATCGGGCAAAATGATAAGCGGTTTGATGGTCATGGCTTCCCATAACGTATCTCTCGCGCGGAGGAAATAAAAAACACGACGATGAAAACGGTTCGCGGCATCCGTTCTGCCGGACTCATTTCCGCCGCAGGAATGTTCTTGTTTTGATCTTCCGAATCAATCGAAATCTGCTAGATTTAGTCATGAACACAGACTTCTCCGTTCTCCTTCAACCCGCGCTGCGGGCCGGCTCAGTCGACATCAGCTTCGGCGCGCTTTTCGCTGCCGCGATTTTCGGCCTTGTCGTTACATGGCTTGTGACGGCGAACCGGTCGAAGAAAGCTGGGGCCGATGGCGAGATCTCCGACCTGCTCAAAACCCAGTCCGAACTGCATGGCCGGATCGCGGCCATGGCGGAAACGCTCGGCACGCGTCAGACGGAGATGAGCCAGACGCTGAACCAGCGTCTTGATGGCATGTCGCAGCGGCTGGGCGAAACGCTGACGGAGCAGACCCGGTCTACCCATGAAAATCTGAGCCGCCTTCAGGAGCGCCTGGCGGTCATCGATGCCGCACAGGGCAATATTCAGGATCTGGCCAAGGACGTGGTCGGGCTTCAGGCGATACTTTCCAACAAGCAGACACGCGGAGCCTTCGGACAGGCGCGCATGGAGACGCTGATCGCCGACGCCCTGCCGCCGGGTTCCTTCCAGCTGCAGCCGACACTTTCCAACGGTTACCGGCCGGACTGCACCATCAAGATGCCGAACAATGCGCCGCCGCTCGTCATCGATGCCAAGTTTCCGCTGGAAGCCTGGAACGCCATCAAGGCGGACGAGACGCCGGAAACCAAACGTGCCGCCGTGCAGCAGTTCCGCAGGGACATGGAGGTGCATATTCGCGATGTCGCCGAGAAATATCTCATTCGCGGCGAGACACAGGATACCGCCTTCATCTTCGTGCCGTCGGAATCGATTTTCGCCGATATCCACCAGCATTTCGAATATCTGGTGCAGCGCGCCCATCGCGCCCGGGTGGTCATCGTTTCGCCATCGCTGCTGATGCTGTCGGTACAGGTCATCCAGTCCGTGCTCAAAGACCAGCGCATGCGCGAACAGGCGCATCTCATTCAGGGTGAAGTGGCGCTGCTCATGGACGATGTGCGGCGGCTGGACGACAGGACGCGCAAGCTGCAGGCCCATTTCGGGCTGGCGCAGAAGGACGTCGACATGATGCTTATCTCCTCCGACAAGGTACTGGCGCGCGGACAGAAAATCGAGGGGCTCGATTTCTCACCAACGGAAAAAGACGCGCCGCACGGAGAAATCGAGCAGGCCCGGCGCTTTGCCGAAAACCGAGCCGGTGCGGCCAAATTGCGGGTGGTTGACGACGAGTGATCGTCTCGGGCAAAGTCGCCGCCTTGCTTAAATTTCATACGGACCCAGCGCCCCATGATTACTGTTTTCGGCTCCATCAACATGGACCTCGTCGCGACCGCCAAACGTCTGCCCAAGCCCGGTGAAACCGTAACGGGAGAGACATTCTCCACGGCCGCCGGCGGCAAGGGAGCCAATCAGGCGCTGGCCGCACGGCGTGCGGGCGCCACGGTCAAGATGGCGGGCGCTGCGGGTGATGACACCTTTGCCGCTCCAGCACTGACCTTGCTGCGGGACGCGGGAACCGATCTGTCATTGGTCAAAACCGCGCCCGGCCCGACTGGAACGGCGGTTATCCTGATCGGTGAAGGCGGAGAGAACATGATCTCGGTCATTCCCGCTGCGAATGGTGAGGTCTCGGCATCCGACGCGGCAAAGACCATATCCGAAATGGCTGCAAGCGATATTCTCATGCTGCAGTTCGAGATACCGGCACCCGCCATCGAAGCTGCACTAACGGCCGCAAAGGCGAAACGCGTCACCACCGTCATCAACACAGCACCGCTGACCGCGGACGGACCGCGTCTCGCCGGCCTTGCCGATATCGTCATCGCCAATGAAACCGAGTTCGAGCTGCTGATCGGCAAGAATGGCCTCTCCAGCGACGAGCGGGAAAACGAACTCAAGGCCCTTCACGAGAGGACCGGCCAGACTTTGATCGTCACGCTTGGTGCGGATGGCGTGATCGCCATTCGTAATGGCAAGCTCTACAGGGCTTCCGGCCTGAAGATCGAGCCGGTCGATACGGTTGGTGCGGGCGATACCTTCTGCGGATACCTCGCCGCGAGCCTCGATCAGGGAATGGATTTCGAAAGGGCTCTGAAGCGCGCCGCGGTTGCGGGCTCGCTCGCCTGCACGCGTGCCGGCGCGCAGCCTTCCATTCCGCAGGCAGCGGAAGTTGACGCGGCCCTTTAAGGGGTCTTGCCGTTAGCGCATTTTCTAGACGTGAAACCGCTGCGCACTTTTACTGGAAATGCTTTAGCGACGGATGAAGGTGAGATAGGCCGAGCTGCGGCCTTCTCTTTTCGCCTTGTTCTCGTAACGCGTGCCCGGCCAGTTGGCATAGGGCGTGCGCCAGTCATCAGCGCTTGTCGCCGTCCATTCAAAGCCGCCGTGCCGGGCGCAATGCTGCAGCGTCCAGTTGACGTAAGTGTCGATGTCAGACGCAAAGCAGAACCTGCCGCCGGGTTTCAACACACGATGGAAACGGGCGAGATTGACGTCTGACACGAAACGCCGCTTCCAGTGCTTCTTTTTCGGCCAGGGATCGGGATAAAGCAGATCGATGTGATCGATCGATCCCTCAGGCAGCCAGTCGAGCAGCTGCGTCGCATCATCGTCGTAAAGGCGGATATTCATCAGTTCACGTTCGCGAACCGTGGCGAGCAGCTTGGCCATGGAATTGACGAAGGGCTCGACACCGATGAAACCCGTCTCGGGATTTTCGACCGCGCGGTGGGCGAGATGTTCGCCACCGCCGAAACCGATCTCAAGACGGATCGATCGCACATCTGCCGGAAAGAGCGCGGCGAGATTTTGCGGTGGCACGCTTTCCAGATCGATTTTCAGCAAAGGCAGCAGATTTTCGATCGTATCGACCTGCTGATTGCGCAGGGGCTTGCCCTTGCGCCTGCCAAAAAACGCTTCCGTCGCGCGCGAACGCCGTTCTTCCGTCATCTCATACTCTCAAGACCAAATAGACTTAACCCGCACAGCACCCCGTGAGGCACTGTGCGGGTTACAAAACTCGGTGACGGTATCTCTCAATCGCCGCCAAATAACAAGCGCGATATCCAGTTGACGCATTTTCCGGACGTAAAACCGCTACGCACTTTTACTGGAAATGCTTAAGCGCTCAAAGCTTCCTTGAGCGGCTTCACCAGATCGAGCTTCTCCCAGGAGAAGGAGCCGTCGCGGCCAGCCTTGCGGCCGAAGTGGCCGTAGGAAGACGTCTTGGCGTAGATCGGCTTGTTGAGATCGAGATGACGGCGAATGCCCGATGGCGAAAGGTCCATGACCTTGCGGATCGCGGCCTCGACCTGATCTTCGCTGACCTTGCCGGTGCCATGCAGATCGACATAGATCGACAGCGGCTGCGCAATGCCGATTGCATAGGAAATCTGAATGGTGCAGCGCTCGGCGAGGCCGGCAGCCACGACGTTCTTCGCAAGGTAGCGGGCGGCATAGGCGGCGGAACGGTCGACCTTGGTCGTGTCCTTGCCCGAGAATGCGCCACCACCGTGCGGGGCAGCACCGCCATAGGTGTCAACGATGATCTTGCGGCCGGTCAGGCCGGCATCACCATCGGGACCGCCGATGACGAACTTGCCGGTCGGGTTGATATACCACTGGCAATCGTCGGCGATCTTCAGGTCGCCAAGCGCTTCGCGGATATAGGGTTCGACAACAGCACGAACCTTCTTCGAATCCCAGCTTGCATCGAGATGCTGCGTGGACAGCACGATGGAGACGGCTTCGGAAGCCTTGCCGTCGACGTAACGAACCGTCACCTGGCTCTTGGCGTCGGGGCCGAGCTTGGCCGCCTCGCCTTCGCCGCTTTTACGGGCGGTGGCGAGCAGCTGCAGGATACGGTGGGAATAATAGATCGGCGCCGGCATGAGGTCAGGCGTTTCCTTGCAGGCGTAACCGAACATGATGCCCTGGTCGCCGGCACCCTCGTCGCCCTGCTTGTCGGAAGCGTTGTCCACACCCTGCGCGATATCAGCCGACTGCGGATGCAGGAGAACGTCGATCTTGGCGGTCTTCCAGTGGAAACCATCCTGCTCGTAGCCAATATCGCGGATAGCCTTGCGGGCGGCGGATTTGAACTTCGAGGGATTGATAACCGGATGGCCGGCTGCGTCCTTGAGGACCTTGCCGTCCTTGTCCTTCTTCAGCAGCGTATCGGGAACCCGAACCTCACCCGCAATCACGACGCGGTTGGTCGTTGCAAGCGTTTCGCAGGCGATGCGCACGGTCCACGGGTCCACGCCCGTCTTGGCCGCTTCACGGTAAATGAGATCCACGATTTCATCGGAAATACGATCACAAACCTTGTCCGGATGACCCTCGGCCACGGACTCGCTGGTGAACAGATAATTGGCACGCATGCGGGATTCCCCTCAAAGAACGGTCTTCGAGTTTGTTAGTCATTTCGGCCGCGAAAAACAAGGACACAACCACATAAATATATCTTTATGTGAGAATTCCTTTCTAATCTGGCACAAAAAAACGGTCCCTGCGGACCGTTGAGTGCCCGGCATCCCGTGCCGGAAATTTTCTGCGCTGCAGGGGCCAGGCCCTACTCGGCATCGCCCTCGGCGGCGAGCGCCTTGACGAGATCGACCAGACGGCGACGGACCTTCGGGTCGGCGATCTTCACGAAGGCGCGGTTCAACTGCAAACCTTCCGCCGAAGACAGGAAGTCGACGACGTAATTGGAGCTCGAGGCTTCCGCCATGCCGGATGTACCGCCAGCCTGATCGCCGGGTGCATCTTCGAAAAAAAAGGAAACCGGTACATTGAGGATCGCCGAGATATTCTGCAGGCGGCTGGCGCCAACACGGTTCGTGCCCTTTTCGTACTTCTGAATTTGCTGAAAGGTAATTCCGAGACTTTCACCCAGTTTTTCCTGGCTCATGCCGAGCATGGTTCTGCGAAGACGAATTCGGCTTCCGACATGAATGTCGATGGGGTTAGGCTTTTTCTTATTTTCGGTCATCATGCGGTCCTGACACTCGGATGGGTTGATATCTCGCTTCATTACTATTCGAAGAAATGAGCCGGTATTTCGACAGCAGCTAAACTTGTTTTACGACTGACGTATTCACTATGCAATTGCAGGAGTTCCCGGTCAATTCTGGCACCGGGCAAAACTCCAGGCAGGAAATACCGCAGCGATCATCATCACGGAAAAAATCAACCAGAAATACGTCCGATGTGTGTCGTAAGTAAATGCGTCGTTTGACCCACCACTCAAAGTGGCGTCAACAATGCCCACCCGACCGTAATCCAATCCGGCAATAATGCGGCCATAAGGGTCTATAACCGCCGAGATACCCGTATTGGCACCGCGAATCACCGGCACACCCGTCTCAACCGCCCGCACTCTGGCCTGAAGAAAGTGCTGATACGGCCCAGGCGTATCACCAAACCAGCCGTCATTCGTCACATTGAGGATCGCCGCCGAGCCAGCGAGAGCCGGAGTCATCTCACCGGGAAAAATGATCTCGTAACAGATCAGCGGATAAAAGGTCTTTCCGGATGGAAGCGTCAGGGGCGTGCGCGAAGAGGCTGCTGAAAAGCCCCCGGGCAGGGCGATGACATTATCAATGCCAAACTCCCGCAGGATACCCTCGAAGGGAACATATTCTCCAAAGGGGGTCAGATGGACCTTGTCCGTCGCGCCGATGATTTCTCCCTGACTGTCGATGGCGTAGACCGAGTTATAATAACGCGGCGGCCTGCCAGCACCCGCATCTTCCATCCTGACGGCTCCGGTGAAGAGCACCTGCCCGTCTTGCAGCGTCTTTGCGATCTCGGCCAGCGCGTCGGGATTTTGCGTTAGGATGAACGGCACCGAGGTTTCGGGCCAGACAATGATGTCGGGGCGCTTTTTGCCTTCGCCCGGAGGCAGGGCTGTCAACCGCAGATGCTCGCCGAAAATCTCGGCGCGGTCATCATTCAGCATCTTGCGAGACTGATCGATGGACGGTTGGACGATTCTGACTGTCACCGCATCTGCCGGTGTCTCCGCGGGTGTCTGGAGGCGGTAGAAGCCATAACCCACATGGCTGGCCAGCAGCAGCGCCGCCAGGGAAAGGCCGGGCCACATGCCTTTTCTCGTGGCGATGAGCGCGGGGGACGCGAAGATGAAAACGGCAAGCGTGGTCACACCAAAAAGACCGATCAGATGCGCCGACTGCATCATGACCGGGATCGGCATGATGCCGTAACCTATGGCGTTCCACGGAAAGCCCGTCGCCAGGAAACTGCGCAGCCATTCCGTAAATCCGAATGCGGCGGCAAGGGCGGCGATCCGACCTAGACCGTTTGACCACACAAGATTGGCCGCAGCAACCGCGAAACCGTAAAACAGCGCCAGAAAGGCCGGAAGCCCAAGGATGGCAAGCGGCAGCGCCCAGGCAAATTCATCCGCTTCAAGCAGAAGCGCGTTGCCCAGCCACCACAGGCCAGCCACGAAATAACCGAGACCGAAACACCAGCCTATACCAAAAGCGGGAAGGATGCGGCTGAAGAGGCCGCCGCCCGGCTTGCCGGTGCAGCCATCCACCAGCCAGACCAACAGGGTGAAAGACAGGAAAAGCGCTGCGAAGAAACCGAATGGAGGAAGGGCGAGCGCTCCGACCGCGCCTGCAGCAATCGCCATCACTGCGCGGCTCATGCCGCCGGCCAGCATCACCCTGCCTGCAAGACGCTCCATGCCATCTCCGTATCATGCGCATCCGGAAACCCGCTCCAGGCAAGCCATTCCGCGAAATTTCCCTTTCTTTCGACGTAAAGGAAAAAAGATCCGCCGTCCACATCAGGCAGGGCAGATGGAGCGGGATCTCATGCCCGGGTAGTCGAACCCGCAGAATCCGGAAGATCAAACGGCGGGATCGACGGGGGCTACCCGTCTATCCTTTCAGTCCACGTTCTGCTGATGGGCGATCAACCGCGTCTCCGGCGGCGGCAATGCAATCACCTCACCGGCATCGCCAGGGGCGCGGTCGTCTTCCCCTTCGGAGCCGTGATCGCGTACGATACGAACGCCCTTGATACGCCTCGTATCCGCATCGAGGATCTGAAACTCGAAACCGGGCACGGCGCGAACGACCTCGCCCTTGGCGGGGATACGGCCCAGCGCGAAGAAGATGAGTCCACCGAGCGTATCGATTTCTTCCAGATGTTCGCGCACGTCGAATTCCGGACCGATAGCCTCGGCAAGTTCGGTGAGTTCCGCGCGGGCATCCGCCACGAGCACATCGGCAGAAAGACGCGAGAACATCGCCTCGTCCTTGTCGTGCTCGTCGTCGATGTCCCCAACCACCATCTCGACGATGTCCTCATGGCTGACAAGACCGTCGGTACCGCCATATTCATCGATCACCACGGCGAGCTGGGTTCTCTGGGCCTGCATGGTCTTCAGAAGATCGGAGGCCAACATGGAGGGCGGCGCGAAAAGAATCTTGCGCACCAGCCCGGCATCGGCAACCGTCTTTTCCAGATCGACCCGCGCAAGATCGAAATTCGGCCGCGGCGACCGCGGCGCCTTCACTTCACCGTAAGCGACGCCACGCGATCCCACCCGGCGCTTGTTGCGAGCCTGTTTGGCAACATAAGCAAGCAGATCGCGGATATGGATCATCCCCTTGGGGTCGTCCAGCGTCTCTTCATAAACCGGCATACGGGAACGTCCGGTTTCCTCAAACAGGATCAGCGCGTCACCGATCGTCATATTCTGATCGAGACCGTCAATATCCACCCGCGGGATCATGATATCTTCGACCCTGATCTCACGGAAACGGAGGATGTTGTGTAGCATCGCCCGTTCTTCGGGCGTAAAGGCGGCGCCTATTTCAGTGTCGTCCATCAGCGCATCGGTCAGATCCTCGCGCAGGCGCTCACCCTGAGACGGTTTCAGCAACCGCGCGATGCGCGACCAGATGGTCGATCTCGGTTTGGCATTGTAGTCCTGACGTAAGTGACTACTGCCCTCCTCCGAAGAGGACTGCTCGCCGTTTTCTCTGCCCTCATTGGCAGGTCGTGCAGAATGTTCGTTCATGGCTCCAGACAATATTTAAAGCGGTTCTTGACCCGCATAGGGATCAGATAGGCCAAGCACCGCCAAAATGCGAGTCTCAAGCGACTCCATTTCTTCCGCTTCTTCCTCGTCCATGTGGTCATAACCAAACAAATGCAGGAACCCATGAACGAGAAGATGGGTCAGATGATCCTCGAAACTCTTCTCAAGTTCAAGGGCCTCTCGCTCTACCGTTTCTCTCGCGACGACGATATCGCCCAGCATAGGGCCGGGCATTCCGCCCGGTTCCAGCGGAAAAGCAGGGAAAGACAAGACGTTGGTCGCCTTGTCCTTGTCACGCCACTCGGCGTTGATTTCCCGGATATTTTCATCGTCGGTGAAGACCAGCGAGAGCTCGACCGGCATTTTCGGGAAGGGTTGATCCTCTTCCCGCTTCAGAAAATCGACCGCCGCATCCAGCGTCTTTGACGCAAAGGCAGACAGGTCCTCTTCCGAGGACCAGCCTTCGGCCTCGACGCTGATTTGAATATCCAAAGCTGTCATTGTCTTTTCGTCAGTCGCCCTTCAGCAGGCTCTCATCCGGCACAGCCGTATGGGATTCATAGGCCCGGACAATGCGCGCCACCATCGGGTGACGGACAACGTCCACATCCTTGAAACGCACAACGGACACGCCTTCCACATCCGTGAGGATCTGCAGGGCTTCCACGAGGCCAGACTTCACGCCGCGCGGCAAGTCCACCTGGCTTGGGTCGCCGGTCACAATCATGCGACCGTTTTCGCCAAGGCGCGTCAGGAACATCTTCATCTGCATGGTAGTAGTATTCTGGGCTTCGTCCAGAATGACGGCGGCATTGGCAAGCGTGCGGCCGCGCATGAAAGCCAGAGGTGCAATTTCGATGACGCCCGCCTGAATGGCGCGCTCCACTTTGTCGCCGGGCATCATGTCATACAGCGCGTCATAAAGCGGGCGGAGATACGGATCGACCTTTTCCTTCATGTCGCCGGGCAGGAAGCCCAGACGCTCACCCGCTTCAACGGCGGGACGCGAAAGGATGATGCGATCGACCGCGCCACGCTCCAGAAGCTGCGCGGCATGCGCCACGGCCAGATAGGTCTTGCCCGTGCCGGCAGGACCAACACCGAAAACGAGTTCGGATTGTTCCAAGGCGCGCATATAGACGTCCTGCGTGGGCGTCCGCGCCGAAATGGTTTTCTTGCGCGTTGAAATCTGCGCCATGGAAATCTTCGCCTTGCGCTCCATGGTCGGCAGCGTCAGCTGGTCGTCCGCTGCGACGGCCATGCGGATCGCCCCCTCGACATCAGAAAGCTCGACGGCGCCACCCTTCAGCAAACGCTCGTAAAGGAAATCAAGCGCGCGGCGGGCCTGATTGGTGGAGACCACATCGCCGGTGATGGCGACTGAATTTCCACGCGGACGAGCGTCGATATTGAGGCGCTGCTCCAGAAGCTTCAGGTTCTGATCGAACTGACCGAATAGCTCTCCTGCTATCCTGTTATTCTCGAACGTGAGGACGAAGTGATTGGCGTCGGTCGCGGCTTGGCGTGGCTGGCGCGATGAATTTGATACCAATTCGTGTGCGTTCAAGCGGTCAGGCTCCTGTCCCAATCAGTGTAGGCTCCCCACTCTAACTCTCTGCCACCTCGGCAAACAAGCTGTTTGGACCCGTTGCGGTGATTCGTACATTAACAATGTCACCGATTTTCAAAGTCTTTGCATCAAGATTCACGGATTGCAGCCACGGAGAACGACCTATCAACTGCTCAGTCATGCGGCCGGGCTTTTCCAGCAGCACATCCATGGTCTTTCCGACCAGCGACTCCGCAAATTCCTTCTGTTGCCGCAGCAAGAGAGCCTGCAATCTTTCCAACCGCTCGGCCTTCACGTCTTCCGCAACCTGGTCCGTGAGGTCGGCCCCCGGCGTGCCGGGACGGGTGGAGTATTTGAACGAGAAGGCCTGCGCGTACTTTACCGTTTCGACCATCGCCATCGTATCTTCGAAATCGCGATCCGTCTCGCCGGGGAAACCGACAATAAAGTCTCCAGACATGGCAATATCAGGGCGGGCGGCGCGGATTTTTTCAATAAGCTGGATATATTCCTCGCCCGTATGGCGACGGTTCATCGCTTTCAGAATTCGGTCCGAACCGGACTGAACCGGCAGATGCAGATAGGGCATCAGGATGCGCAGGTCGCGATGGGCGCCGATCAGGCGATCGTCCATGTCGCGCGGATGGCTGGTGGTGTAGCGAAGCCTCGCAAGGCCCGGAATTTCCGCCAGCCGGTAAAGCAGTTCGGCAAGGCCCCATTTTTCGCCCTTCGGGCCTTCGCCCTGCCAGGCGTTGACGTTCTGGCCGAGCAGCGTGATCTCACGCACGCCGGCATCGACAAGCTTCATCGCCTCATCAACAATCTGGCGCACGGGACGGGAAACCTCCGAACCGCGCGTATAGGGCACGACACAGAAGGTACAGAACTTGTCGCAACCTTCCTGCACGGTCAAAAAAGCCGTAACACCGCGCGTTCGCAGCGTGGATTTCTCGGCAACCGGCAGGTGTTCGAACTTGTCCTCAACCGCGTATTCGGTCTCGATGACGCGCTCGCCTCCACGTACCCGTTTCAGTGCTTCCGGCAGGCGGTGATAGGTCTGCGGGCCGATGACGACATCCACGGCGGGCGCCCGGCGAAGGATTTCCTCGCCTTCCGCCTGCGCCACGCAGCCGGCAACGCCGATCATGAATTCCCGACCCTGCTCTTCGCGCGACTTTTTCATGTCCCGCAGGCGGCCAAGCGCAGAGTAGACCTTTTCCGCCGCCTTTTCGCGAATGTGACAGGTATTCAGCAGAACCAGATCCGCCTCGCCCATATCCTCCGTCTGAACATAACCGTCCTTCGCCAGCGCATCGCTCATGCGGACGGAATCGTAGACGTTCATCTGACAGCCATAAGTCTTGATGAAGACCTTTCTGCTGTTTGCCCCATCGCGCGCGATGGATGCGGGCTGGCTGTTCGAACCCTCGCGGGCGATCATGGGTGGGGCGTCAAGGCCAAGCGTTTCCTGGGTCATGGCGGCTATCTAGTGTTTTTCACGGCGAGATTAAACAGAAAAATGCCGGAAAAGCTACGATCTCACGAATTCCGCCAGCCGCCGCGCAAGCTGAAGGCCAGCATTGAGCGGATGGAGGCGGCGATATCGGTCGCCAGTCGCTTGCGGTTGTCGGTGCTGTGGAACCGGACGCTGTCACCAAATGTCACGTCGACATCGATGGCGCCCGCTTTGATGATGCCGAGCAGATGCGGCACGAGCGTGATGCTGCCCGGCCAGGCGGCGATGACGCGATGGTAGCGCCCCATCGCCATGCCATGCAGCCGCGTATAGGCGATGGCGACCGGCTGGACATAAACAAGCTTGCCCGGTACCTGTTCTGCGGCGGTGGACGCCGCACCGAAGAGCGAGGATTTGACGGCCAGCATGCGGTTTCCGTCCGAGGTGGTTCCTTCGGGAAAGAGGACAACGATCTCGCCATCGGCCATGCGGCTGGCGATCTCGCTCACCTGCATGCCGGTGCTGCGTTTCTGCTCGCGTTGAACGAAGATGCTTTTCTGCAGCCGCGCGAGCCAGCCGAAAACCGGCCAGTCGCGCACCTCGGTCTTGGCGATGAACACCACGTCGGCAATGCTGCCCAAAACGAGGATGTCTTTCCATGAGGCGTGATTGACCGCGAGCATTAACGGCTTTGCCCGCTCCACTTCCCCGTGGACATGCACGCGTATGCCGAGAACATGGCAGGCGATACGATGCCAGACGCGGGGAATGCGGCGGCGGAGCCGCCAGTCGAAGGCAAGGCCCAGCAGTTGAAGCGGCAGCAAAACAAGCGTGACGATCAGGAGTACGACCGCAATATAGGCTGTCCGCAGCCACATCATGATGGGAACGCCCGCTTGTTCACCGGCGTCTCAGTGTTCGCCAGGCTTCAATGGCACGCCGTAAAGTTCCAGCCGGTGATCCACGAGCCTGAAGCCGTGTTCGCGGGCGATCTTCTCCTGCAGAGCTTCGATCTCGGCCGAGTGAAATTCAATGACGACGCCATTCTTCAGGTCGATCAGGTGATCGTGATGCTCTTCAGGCACGGTCTCGTAGCGTGAACGGCCGTCGCGAAAATCGTGACGCTCGATGATGCCGGCATCCTCGAACAGCTTCACCGTTCTATAGACGGTGGAAATCGAGATGCGCGGGTCCACGGCGGAGGAACGGCGGTAAAGCTCCTCGACATCTGGATGGTCGGCCGATTCCTGAAGGACGCGGGCGATGACACGGCGTTGGTCGGTCATCCGCATACCGCGTTCGGCACAAAGCTCCTCCAGCGTTTTCGAAAGGTCTGTCACGTCTTATGGCCTTTTGAGAATTCCGGTTTGCGGCTTTCGCCGAAAAAATGCCTGTCGCAGGGAACTAGCGAAGATCGCGGCGCATGACAAGCGCCGTCGACTTCGTTCCATCCTTGGCGGTGTAATAGGCCTTGCGTTCCGCGACGGTTTTGAACCCGAGCTTCCTGTAAAGACCCAGAGCGGACGCGTTGTTATTATCAACTTCAAGGAACATGGTTTCTGCGCCGCGCATCATTGCCTCGCGGATGGCCGACTGCATCAAACGCCAGCCGAGACCCGCACGTGCGAACTTGTCGGCAACCGCCACGGTCAGGATTTCAGCTTCTCCCGCCACTTCCCTCGCCAGCACGAATCCACCGAGCGGCTTGCTGAAAAAGGCGTTTGTCTGCCGGGCAACGGCACCGAAAACCGATCCCTGCGTCAGCAGTCCCGAAAACTCCCCGTCGTTCCACGGGCGCGGAAAGCGCAACGCATGCAGTTCCGCAACCGCGGCGCAATCCTCATGCTGCATCGGCACGATCTCGAAATAGGGCTTCCAGCTTAGATATTCGTCAAACATATCAGGAATCGGGAATCAGAAACATGCACTCATGCATGCCGTATCAGGCAACGTCCTGACGTGCCAGCGCAAAACCGGTTTGTGGCCGGGCATCCGGCCCACGCAGATAAAGCGGTGCCGGTTTCGCCTGCCCTTCCGGCTTGCGCGCGCCAGCACGGGCAACGGAGGCGATCGGAAAGTGGTCCGGCCCGGACCCGCTTTCCTCTCCTGCAAACAGCGGCGCGGCGGAGCCGATGACGGGACCATTAAAACCGGAAAGAACACTCTTGGCGTCATCCAGAGACAGAAGCGCCGCCTCGTTGAGTGGTAATCCGTCCATGCCGAATGTCTGGAGATAGGTTTCGCCACGTTTGGCATCCAGACCGACCGCCACTGGCCGGTCGGGGTTTTGCAGCAGATGATGCAGGGCGAGCGTTTCTAGCGTGGTGACGCCGACGGCCTCGACGCCGAGCGACAGGGCAAAACCGCGCGCCGCGGCAACACCGACCCGGATGCCCGTGAAGGACCCGGGGCCGATGGTCACGGCAATACGCCCGACATTCCGCAGCGACAGTTGCGCCTGCTCCAGAGCCCCATCGATCACGGCCATCAGCCTTTCGGCATGGCCCTTGCCAATTGTTTCGCAGACTTCCCCAAGCACCCTGTCCGAGGTGCTGTCATAGATACAGGCGGAACAGTCCACACCTGCGGTGTCGAGTGCGAGAACAATCATGATCTGGCTTTACAGCATTATACCGCTTCGACTTCGCGCACTTCCGGCACGAAATGGCGAAGCAGATTCTGAACACCATGCTTCAGCGTGGCGGTGGAGGATGGGCAGCCCGAGCACGCGCCCTTCATGTTCAGGAACACCGTGCCGTCGCGGAAGCCGCGGAAGGTGATGTCGCCGCCGTCCTGCGCCACGGCGGGACGGACGCGGGTTTCCAGCAGTTCCTTGATGGTGGCGACGATGGTTTCATCACCCTCTTCGAAGAACTCGCCTTCCTCATCCGATACTTCGGCCGCAATGGCAGTGCCCATGATCGGGCGGCCGGACATGAAGTGTTCCATGATCGCGCCCAGAATGGCGGGCTTCAGGTGCTGCCATTCCGCGCCGTCCTTGGTGACGGTGATGAAATCGAAACCGAAATAAACGCCGGTCACACCCGGTATCATGAAGAGGCGCTCTGCCAGCGGCGAAGCTTGGGCCTGCGACGGGTTGAGGAACTCCACCGTTCCGCTTTCGAGCACGACCTTGCCCGGCAAGAACTTCAGCGTTGTCGGGTTCGGCGTGGCTTCCGTCTGAATGAACATCGTCAGTCTCCTTCGAGGTCGCCGTTCACGCCCCGCAATTTAGAATTCTTCCAAAAAATACGCCCGGCGAAGCTACACTTCAAGCCCTGACATGATAATTACATTCAAGAAATCGTCAGGCCCTGAATCTCGCCCGAAACCGGATCAGCAGAGAGCGTCGATTTCCTCATCGGACAAAGTATCCGGCAACACGGTGACGGGGATCGGGAAGGCTGCCCCTCGCCCGGCGATGGAGGAAACGAGCGGTCCCGGACCTTCCTTCGTCGATCCCGCCGCCAGAACGAGAATGGCGATATCGCGGTCTTCCTCGATCAGCCCGTGGATCTGCTCGGTGGCGCTGCCTTCGCGGATCACCGCTTCCGGCTCGATGCCGATCGTCTCGCGCACCTTCTGGGCGATCTTGGCAAGCGTGGCTTCCGCCTCCTCGCGCGCCTCGGCCCGCATGATCTGCTCGACGCCAAGCCACTGCTGGAAATCGCCTTCCGGGATCATGTAAAGCAGCACCAGCCCGCCATTGGAGTTCTTGGCGCGACGACCGGCATAGTGCACGGCCCTCTCGCATTCCGGCGTGTCATCGATAACTGCAAGAAACTTGCGCCGATGCCCTTCCAGACGCGACAGCCGTTTTGAAACCATTCTGCACTCCCTAGGTCCGCCGTGATCCGTAAACCGCCCGACGGTTCGGGCGGAGATTATATCAAATCACGACAGGCGCAAACCACCCGACGCATTCGAGCAGCGGCGACCTGTCAGCGCAGGAAGCCGATGATGTCGCGCACCTCGTTCATGGTCTTTTCGGCAATGGCGCCCGCCCGTTCGCCGCCCTGCTTGAGGATGGCGTCGATATGGGTCGGGTCATCGAGAAGGCGGCGCATCTCATTGTTGACGGGGGCCAGCACATTCACCGCGAGCTCGACCAGGGCCGGCTTGAAAGCCGAGAACTGTTGTCCGCCAAATTCGGAAAGAACCTCGGCCTTCGTCTTGTCGGAAAGCGCGGCATAGATGCCAACGAGGTTGTCGGCCTCGGGGCGACCTTTGAGGCCTTCCACTTCGCTCGGCAGCGCATCAGGATCGGTCTTTGCCTTCTTGATCTTCTTCGAGATGGCATCGACATCATCCATCAGGTTGATGCGCGACAGATCGGACGGGTCGGACTTCGACATCTTCTTGGTGCCGTCCTTCAACGACATCACGCGCGGAGCCGGACCGCCGATCAACGGCTCCACCATCGGGAAATAGGCGTGCACCGGCTCATCGCCGACCGTTATATCGAGCCCGAGGCCCGCCTTGCGGATATGGTCGCTGAAATCGATGTTGAATTTCTGGGCGATGTCTCTGGCGAGTTCCAGATGCTGTTTCTGGTCGTCACCAACAGGAACATGGGTGGCACGATAAACGAGAATGTCGGCAGCCATCAGGCTCGGATACGCAAGGAGGCCGAGCGACACCTGTTCGGCATTCTTGCCGGACTTGTCCTTGAACTGCGTCATCCGCTCCATCCAGCCGATGCGCGCCACGCAGTTGAACACCCAGGCCAGTTCCGCATGCTGCGGCACGGCCGACTGGTTGAAGACGATATGCTTCACCGGATCAATGCCCGAGGCGATGAAGGCGGCCGCGATAGAGCGGGTCTGCGCCTTCAGGTCCGAGTGAACGAGCTGGGCGGTGATGGCGTGCATGTCGACGACGCAATATATGCAATCATTATCTTCCTGCAGCGCCACGAATTTGCGGATCGCGCCGAGATAATTGCCGAGATGCAGATTGCCGGTCGGCTGGACGCCCGAGAAAACCAGCGGCTTGAATGCGTTCATTGTCGTCCTCGAAAAGGCTTGTGGAGGGCCCCGCCCCGTGATTGGAATTGCACGCGCGCTTATGCACCCGCAGCCCCTCGCAATCAAGCGCTTTCAGGGCCTGTCAGCCGCGCGGCTCCAGAAGATCCCAACGATTTCCATAGGGATCGACAAAGACCGCAACGGAACCGTAAACCTCATGGCGAGGCTGTTCCAGAAAGCGCACGCCGCGGGCAAGCATCGTCTCATAATCGCGTTGGAAATTGTCGGTATGCAGGAAAAACCCGACACGGCCGCCGGTCTGGTTGCCGATGGCAAGGCGCTGCTCTTCACCATCGGCCTCGGCGAGCAGAAGGGCGCCACCGTCAGCGCCCTGCGGCTTGACCACCAGCCACCTTTTGCCGTCGTCCAGTGGCTGATCGGAGAGGCACTCGAAGCCGAGAACATCGCAATAAAACGTCTTCGCCCGATCGTAATCATCAACCACGAGGGTAACGAGGGCGATGCGGCGGTTTTCAGCAAAGGACATCAGCCAGCCTCCGTCTCGACGTTCTTTTTTCCGCGCTTGCGGACGGCCCGCTTCACCATGCCGATGTCGGCACCTCCAGACACGAAAGCCAGGACGAAATAAACCAGCATGGCGGCAAAGACGAGGCCCATGATCGTGCCGGCCCGCACGAAAATGGACGAGGCGGAAGACAGCTCGAAGGTCAGCCACGTCAGCGCATAATGCACAAATACGGCCATCAGTGCCGCGGCCAGGAGCAGGCGCGGGATACGGGTGAGTAGCGGAATATCCAGGTGCCAGTGACCGCGCCACAAAAGCATGCCGAACAGCAGGGCGGCATTCACCCAGCCGGCGGTGATTTCGGCAATGGCAATGCCCGGGCCGCCAAGACGCGGGAAAAGCGTCAGTGCCAGCGAGACGTTCACGACAACCGAAATCGCCGCGAAAATCATTGGCGTGCGGGTATCTTCGCGCGCGAAGAAGCCCGGAATAAAGGCCTTGATGAGCACGAAAGCCGGCAGGCCCAGACCATAGATGCCAAGAATTTGCGCAACGGTGAAGGTGGCCGAGGGCAAGAAATTGCCGCGCTCGTAAAGGAAACGAACGATGGGTTCGGCCATGACGAGAAGAGCGGCCGCAGCGGGCAGGGTCAGGAACAGCACGAACTCGACCGCGCGGTTCTGCAGGCTTCCGGCCTCCACCATATGGCCGCCGCGCAGCGCCCGCGCCAGTTCCGGCAGGAGCACCGTGGCAACAGCAATGCCGACGACGCCGAGCGGCAGTTGATAGATTCGGTCCGCATAGGCAAGCGAGGATATGACGCCCTCGCCGCCGGAAGCGATGTTGGTGTTGATGAGCAGATTGATCTGGGTAATGCCGCCGGTGATGGCTGCCGGCAGGGCAAGGACCAGAAGCCGCTGCACGTTCTTGGTCAGCCGTGGTCTGCGGAAACCAATGCGCATGCCGGCATTGCGCACCGCAATCCAGACGATGGCGAGCTGCACAAGACCTGCCACCATCACGCCCCACGAGAGCGCGTAACCGACCTGAAGCGGATCGTAATTTTTCCACCATGCCAGCGCGAGCACACCGATGAGAATGATGTTGAGGAAAACGGGAGCAATAGCAGCCGCAAAATAACGGTGCAGAGAGTTCAGCATGCCGCCCATCATCGCCGCCAGCGACATGCAGGCGAGATAGGGGAACATGATGGTGGCAAGGTGGATGGTGTTTTCGAACTTCACCGGGTCATCGACGAAGCCGGGAGCAATCACCGTGCGCACGATGAAAGGCATCGACAGTTCCATCAGGATCGTCAAGGCCAGCAGCACCGTGAACAGGACGCCGAAGACCTCTTCCGAGAAACGCCGCGCGCCTTCCATGCCGTTCGCCTCGATCTCCTTGGCGAAAAGCGGCACGAAGGCAGAGTTGAATGCACCCTCGGCGAAAAGCCGCCGGAAGGTATTGGGAAAGCGGAAAGCGGCGTTGAAAGCATCCGCCACCGGCCCGGTGCCGACGGCGGCTGCCATCAGCGTTTCACGCAGGAAGCCGAAGATGCGGCTGCCGAGCGTGGCTGTGCCGACTGTGGCGAACTTGCCGATGAGACTCATGGGACTTTCAAGCCTTTGCCGTGCGCGCGGCCGGCAGCGCCGCCACGTCTGGATGGGCGATGATGCCGTTTGGCATGCGGTCGCGCAATTCGTCTTCCTGCTCGCTCATGACCGCCTTCAAACGTTGCGCGATGCTGGCCTGCCGGTTGTCGTTCGTCACCTTCTGACCGAAGAGATCAGTGACGTAGAAGGTATCGATGACTTTTTCACCAAATGTCGTGATGCGGGCGGAGTGAATGTCGAGTGACAGGTCGGCGATGACAGCCGTCATGTCGGCCAGAAGCCCCGGCCGGTCGAGGCACTCGACCTCGATCACGGTGAACTTGTTGGACAAGCCATTCGAGATCGTCACCGAAGGCGGAATGGTGAAGGCGCTCTTTTTCTTCCGGCTCTTGGTGCGGGTGGCGATCATTTCCGGCAGGCGCTGCTTGCCGGAGAGAACTTCCTCGATCAGTTTGCCGACATTGTTGCCACGCCGCGTCTCGTCCTCGTCGATCGGAAATTCGCGGTTGATGAGGATCGTATCGAGCGCCCGCCCGTCTGAGGTGGTGAAAATCTGCGCATCGGCAATGTTGGCGCCGGCCGCGGCGCAGGCGCCGGTTATGATCGAAAGCAGGCGCGGATGGTCGGGCGCCAGAACGGTGATTTCCGTGATGGCGTGGAAGGAATGGGTGCGCACCATGGTCGAGAGTGCCTTTTCCTGCTTGTCCGCCTCGCGGATGAAGCGGGTGTGTCGCACCTGATCTTCCAGCGCCACCGTCAGGAGATAAGGCTCGTAATGCAGCTTGGTGTATTTGCGCCGCGCCTTTTGGCCCCAGTCATCAAGGGCGTCGTAGAGCGCCTGCCGGGCAATCTGCGCGCGCTCCTTGCGCGAAACTTCCGAG
This sequence comes from Agrobacterium sp. MS2, assembly GCF_003261015.1. Lineage (NCBI taxonomy): Bacteria > Pseudomonadati > Pseudomonadota > Alphaproteobacteria > Hyphomicrobiales > Rhizobiaceae > Agrobacterium > Agrobacterium sp. MS2. Next base: position 283,998 of record NZ_QLNF01000084.1, read on the forward strand.
AAACCGCCGGAGAGAAGCAGTTCCGTCTCATAATAGAGCGAGCGCAGCAGCTGGCCCTTCCAGCCGTTCCACACACCCGGACCGACAGCCCTGATATCGCAGACGGTCAGGATGAGCAGCATCTTCAGCCGCTCCATGGATTGCACCTTGTCGGCAAAATCGGTGATGGTCTTGCGGTCGTGCAGGTCGCGCGTTTGGGCAACCATGGACATCAGAAGATGCTGCTCGATAAGCCAAACGACGGTTTCGGTCTGCTTGCCGGTGAGACGGAAGCGCTGGCAGAGCTTGCGGGCGACGCGGGCACCGGCGATCGAATGATCTTCCTGCCGGCCCTTGGCGACATCGTGCAGCAGTACCGCCACATAAAGCGCCTCGCGTTCCTCGACGCCGGGCATCAACTGATTGGCGAGCGGATGGGCATCGACAGCCGTTCCCTTATCCACTTCCGACAGCACGCCGACCGAACGAATGAGATGCTCGTCCACCGTGTAATGATGATACATGTTGAACTGCATCATCGCGACGATCTTGCCGAATTCGGGGATGAATTTGCCGAGCACGCCGGCCTCGTTCATGCGCCGTAATGTCAGCGCCGGATCACGCCGCGATGTCAGGATCGACAGGAAAAGCCGGTTTGCTTCCTCGTTTTCCCGCAGCTCGTCATTGATGAGCGAAAGCGAACGGGTGACCACGCGCAAGGCATCGGGGTGCAGTTCGAGATTGTTGATATCGGCGATATGGAAGAGCCGGATGAGGTTGACCGGGTCGTTCTTGAAGACGTCGGGTTTCGCGAGCGCGATGCGCCCCCGGTCCTCGACGAATTCCACGGAACCCGGAATCTTGCGAACGCGGTGGGCGAAGCGGCTGAGCACACCGGAAAGGCCCGGCACGTCCTTCGCCTGCCTGTCTTCCAGCCCGGCGCAGACGATGCGGGTGAGATCACCGACATCTTTAGCGACGAGGAAATAGTGCTTCATGAAGCGTTCGACGGCGGAGAGGCCTGGGCGCGGCTGATAGTTCAGCGCATCGGCAATTTCGCGCTGAATATCGAAGGAAAGGCGTTCTTCCGCCTTGCCGGTGATGAAATGCATCTGGCAACGGACGGCCCAGAGAAAATCATCGGCCTTTTCGAACAGTTTCAGTTCTGACCGCGACAAAACGCCGAGTTTGACGAGATCGGCCGTATCACGGACGTGGTAATAATATTTGGCAATCCAGAACAGCGTGTGCAGGTCACGCAAGCCGCCCTTGCCTTCCTTGACGTTCGGCTCCACCAGATAACGCGTATCGCCGGCCTTGCGGTGGCGCTGGTCACGCTCGGCGAGCTTGGCGGCGATGAATTCCGGGCCGGTGCCGGTCACGACTTCTGACTCGAAGCGTTTTTCGAGATCGTCGGTCAGGGATTTCTTGCCGCAGATCGCCCGCACTTCCAAAATAGCGGTGCGGATCGTCATGTCGGATTTGGAAAGCCGAATGCACTCATCCACCGTGCGGGTGGCGTGGCCGACCTTGAAGCCGAGATCCCAGAGGAGATAGAGCACGAACTCCACGGCCTTGTGCATGTCAGGCGTGTTCTTGGTGGGAAGCAGGAACAGGAGGTCGATATCCGATCCCGGCGCCAGCGTGCCGCGTCCATAACCGCCAACCGCGGCGACAGCGATCTGCGGCGCATCTTTCGGATAGACGTATTGGCAGGAGAGATCATAGAGCGTTTCGATCAGACGATCCTGCAGCCAGGAGATGCGGCGGGCGCAATCAATACCGCTGCCATCGGCCTTGAGCAGTTCCCTGGCCTTTTCCCGGCCTTCCGTACTGGCCTTGCGGAAGATCGGCAGCAGATCGGACTTGATATCGGCGATGCGTCTGCCGTCTTCCCTGAAGATGACGTCGCAGTCTCGCTTCAGCGCCGATACATCGAGAATGTCGGAAAAATCCAGGTCCTTGATGGCCATCTATGCCGTTACCCATGTCCTGTGGGAAACCCCACCGCTTGCGATGGGAGTGTCCTATAAAGAGTTTCAGAGGCTATGGACAGGCACTCTATGCCTTCAAGCCTTGCCAAGTTCTTTCTTCAACGCATAGAGCGCGTCCAATGCCTCACGCGGTGTCATTTCGTCCGGATTGAAGCTTTTCAGGGCTTCCTCCACCTTTGATGGTCCTGCCTTGCGGGTTTCCTCGCGGCGAACCGCGATCTGGAACAGCGGGAGATCATCAATCAGCTGGCTTGCCGGGTTCTTGCGGTCGGCATCTTCGAGCTTCGTCAGCACCTCGCGGGCGCGTTCCACCACCGAAGCCGGCAAGCCCGCAAGCCGTGCGACCTGAATGCCGTAGGAACGATCCGCAGCGCCCGGTCCGACTTCGTGCAGGAAGATGACGTCACCTTCCCACTCCTTCACCCGCATCGTGGCATTGGAAAGGCGGCCAAGTTTTTCCGACAACACCGTCAGCTCATGAAAATGCGTCGCGAAGAGGCCACGGCAGCGATTGACCTCATGCAGGTGCTCCACCGACGCCCAGGCGATGGAAAGTCCGTCGAAGGTCGCTGTACCCCGGCCGATCTCGTCCAGAATGACCAGCGAGCGGTCCGTCGCCTGATTGAGGATGGCGGCAGTTTCCACCATCTCCACCATGAAGGTGGAGCGGCCACGCGCCAGATCGTCAGACGCGCCGACACGCGAAAACAACCGGTCCACAACGCCGATATGGGCAGCTTCCGCCGGCACGAAGGAACCGATCTGCGCAAGGATGGCGATCAGCGCATTCTGGCGCAGGAAGGTCGATTTACCGCCCATGTTGGGACCGGTGAGCAGCCAGATCGCGCCGTTCTTGCCGCCATTGATCGCCGACAGATCGCAATTGTTGGCGATGAAGGGCCCAGCTGACTGCCGCCTGAGCGCCTGCTCCACAACCGGGTGCCGCCCACCCTTGATCGAGAACGTCATGGAGGCATCGACGATCGGACGGCAATAGGCCTGTTCGGTGGCGAGATAGGCGAGGCTCGAGGCGACATCAATGACCGCTAGCGCCAGCGCGCCGGCCTTGATCGCGTCGGCCTGCTGCACCACCGCCTTGACCATCCGTTCGAAGGCTTCCAGCTCCATGGTCAGGGCTTCGGCAGCAGCATTGGCGATGCGGCTTTCGAGATCGGCAAGCTCGGTGGTGGTGAAACGCATGGCACCGGCCATCGTCTGGCGGTGGATGAAGCGGGCCTTCGCCTCGTCGGTCGCCGTCATCATATCGGCATTGCCCGCCGTCACCTCGATGAAATAGCCCAGCACATTGTTATGCTTGATCTTGAGCGACTTGATGCCGGTCTCCTCGGCATATTGCAGCTGCAGCCCGGCGATCACCCGACGCGACTGATCGCGCAGCGCCCGCACCTCATCGAGTTCGGGATTGGCGCCCTCACGCAGGAAGCCGCCATCGCGCTTCAGAAGCGGCAGATCGTCGGCCAGCATCGAGCCGAGCATCGCTTCCAGCCCGCTCGGCAAGGCTTTCAGATCCGCAAGGGCTGAGGCAAGCTCCTCCGGCAACAGCCCCTGATCGAGAATGGCGGCAATTCTCTCGGCCGACGCCAAGCCCTGCCGGATCGCGCCGAGATCGCGCGGGCCGCCGCGCTCCAGCGCAAGGCGGGAAAGCGCGCGCGGCATATCGGCCACCTGCTTCAGCGCATCGCGCAGACCGTCGCAGAGGGAGACGTCGTCAATCAGATAAGCAACCGCGTCGAGACGGGCATTGATCCTCTCCGGATCGGTCAAGGGTGACATCAGCCGCTCGGCGAGAAGCCGCGCACCGCCGCCGGTGACCGTTCGGTTCAGCGCATGCAGCAACGAGCCGTCCCTCTCACCCGAGAGAGTCTTTACCAGTTCCAGATTGGCTCGGGTGGCGGGATCGATGAACAACGTGGAGGCAGCGCTTTCGCGTTCCGGCGCGCCGAGCGGCGGGCGCTCGGCGATCTGCGTTTTTTCGACATAGGCAACGGCGGCAGCGGCCGCGGACATTTCCACGCGCGAAAACGTGCCGAAACCATCGAGCGTCGAGACGTTGAAGTAACGCGCGATCCGCCCTTCAGCCGTAGCGCTGTCGAACAGAATGGCCGGCTGCGGCACCGCCACGCGGCCCAGCATATCGAACACCGGCCGCAATTCCTCGTCGTGGAACAGGCTGTCGGCAACGATCAGCTCGCGCGGGTCGATACGCCAGATATCGGCAAGAAGCCGCGTCAGCGTCGTTTCCGCCAGACGGAAGACGCCGGTGGAAATATCAATCCAGGCAAGCGCGAACTGTGCCTCCGCACTGCCGCGAATACGAGCAAGCGCCATCAGATAGTTGGATTCCGTTGGCGAAAGCAGCTTTTCTTCGGTGAGCGTGCCAGGCGTGACAAGCCGCACCACATCGCGTTTTACCACGGATTTCGATCCGCGCTTCTTCGCCTCGGCCGGGTCTTCGACCTGCTCGCAGACGGCAACGCGATAGCCGCGCATGATGAGCTTCTGGAGATAATCATCCGCAGCATGGACGGGAACGCCGCACATGGGAATATCGTGACCCATGTGTTGGCCACGTTTCGTCAGCGTGATACCGAGAGCGCGGGAAGCTTCCACCGCATCGTCAAAGAACAATTCGTAAAAATCGCCCATGCGGTAGAAAAGCAGCGAACCGGGATTGTTCGCCTTGATCTCGATATATTGCTCCATCATCGGAGTGGCCGTCGCGCGGCTCTCCTCCGAGATCAGGGAAGCGGTTGTCAGAACGTCCGTCAATGGCCTGCCGATGTCATATCGTGTTGCGGAAAAGGAGCGCTGACACTAACGGGAATGGCTACCCCAAGACAACACGCACGGCACCGCTGCCCACAGGAACATCCCCTCCGGCTACGCAGAACCCGCTCAGCCGTTGATACGTTCGGTCTCGCCGCCATAATAGCTGATGTATCGGCCGGCGATCGACGAAACCGGCAGGACCACCAGCACGTCGGTCGTGTTGAAGGCGTGGTCTACCACCGCGCCGGAGCCGAACATGGCGCCGAGGCGCATATAACCCTTGATCAGCGGCGGCATGGCGTTCAGCGCCTTGCGGGCGTTCAGGGCTTCTGCCGGAACGAGGTCCATTTCATGGTAGAGCTCAGGAAGAGCAACCGCCTCCCACTCCCCCTTAGCAAGGCAATTATGGTGCAGGAAAGACAAGGCGAGCGCATGTGCTTCCGGCTGCACACCCGGGAAGGAGGCGCAGCCGATCATGGCGTCCATCCGGTGTTTAACGGCGTAGGACCAGTTGCCCTGCCACAGAAGCTCGACGGTGCGCTTGGTGCGATATTCCGGCAGCACGCAGGAGCGGCCAAGCTCCATGAAGCGCTTGCCTGGGTGGCGCGCAACGAGACCGGCGATGTCAAATTCGCTGGCGGAATAAAAGCCATTATTGGCGAGCGCGACTTCCTGACGCAGCAGGCGATAGGTGCCGACGATCTGATCTTCGCTGTCACCCTCGATCGACTTATCGAGCACGAGCAGATGGTCACACACACTGTCCCAGGCGTCGAAGTCGCGCTGGCGCCGCATCGCTTCTGCCGGAAGCCTTGCCTTCATCTCCTCGACGAACACCCGGTACCGTACGGACTGCGCAGCATCAATCTCGCGTTCATTTCTGGCAAGCCGGGTTTCCAGCGTGCCGATGCGACCGAAAAGGCCCTCATTGTCCTGAGCTGTCTCCGGACGAGCAGTAATGACAACATTGTTTTCACAAATGTCGTGATTGAGGATTTCGGCAACCATGGGGAATCGCTCCGCCACCAAAGATTTTCCTGTCATAAATCACTATTTAACGACAGAATAGTGACAAAATGCAGCCAGAGCGAGTCTGTCAATTTACGATAGCGACAGGCGTTTCGCCTCCAGCAGACGACGGATTTCCTCAACCAGCCGTCGCGGGTCGGCAGGTTTCGTCAAAATCGCGCCAACACCAGCCTTCAGCAGGATTTCGGCGGTCGCGTCACTGGTATCGCCGCTGAGCACGATGACAGGAATATTTCTTTCGCCCTGCAGCATATGGAGGAGGTCAGGGAGCGCTTGGAGCCCGTCGCCGCCCGGCATGTTGAGGTCGGAGACTATGAGATCAGGCAAACGGGATACGCCCTGCTCCAGAGATTGCCGCAACGCCGCAAAATCCCCGACGGCGCGGACGATATAGCCGCTTTTTTCCAGAACGGCGCGGATGATGCGCTGATTAACAGCATCGTCTTCCGCCACGAGTATCTCGATACCACTCGCCCCCTCCACCACCCGCGAGGAAAATCCCACATCCGGGTGGTTGTCGTTGATGGCGTCCCGTCGCTCTATGCCGCGCAGACGACCGCACAACACGTCGATCAGGGATTTTTCCCGCAGCGGCCGGATCAACCACGCGTCGAAGGCCACATGCATTGTCGACGGCCGCTCTTCGGGGCTGACGAGCAGCGTGCGGCGGACATTGCCGTCCGGCCAATCCTTCAGTGCATCTTTGAACAACGGCGAAATGCGCCGGTCGACGATGACATCGGTAAGGGGGGCGGTCCCGATGGCGGAACTCTTCCTCAGCTTTTCCAGATCTTCAGGCTGATGGATAAGTGTGCATTGCCCGCCGAAGGCCTCGATCGCCTCCATCGTGACCGCTGCCGCCACACCCCCTGGTGCGACGAGCAGGACATTTGTATGTCGCAGGCAATGGCGTCGCGCCGGATCCGCCATTTCGGCAGGCGCGCCTCCCGGGCGAAACGCCAGCTTGAAAGTGCTACCCTTGCCCTTGCGGCTGGAAACCGTGAGACGGCCGCCGAATTCCCGCACGATACGGGCGGAGATCGCAAGTCCAAGGCCCGTGCCTGCGCTTCGCTGCGACAACGGGCCAGCCTGTTCGAATTCCCCAAAAATACGGGCCTGTTCCGCCCGGCTCATGCCCGGGCCGGTGTCTTCGACGGCGATGTGCAATTCGTCACCGATCATGCGCGCCCGGATGACGACGCCGCCTTCCCGCGTGAATTTGACGGCATTGCCGAGGAGATTGAAGAGGACCTGACGCAGCCTCGCCGGATCGAAATCGAGATGATCGGGTACTTCAGGCGCAACGAAGGATGTAATCTCTATACCTTTTTCATGGGCGCGATGGGCGAGCATCTCAACGATGCTCTCAATCAGCCGCCGCAGGTTCTCCGCGCGCGGATTGAGCCTGAAGCGGCCAGCCTCCATGGTCGAATAATCCAGCAGATCCTCGACCAGCTGCACCAGCGACTGGCCGGATTGCCGCATGCCATCGAGATAGTTGCGCTGCTCGTCGCTGAGTTTCGTCTGCGACAGAAGATGGTTCATGCCGAGCATGCCGGAAAGCGGCAGGCGGATTTCATGACTTACTGTGGCAAGCAGCCTCGCCTTTTCCGCCTCGGCCTTTTCGGCGCGCAGGCGGGCATCTTCCCTTTCGGCAAGTGCAAGCCGCTCCTCAGTCACATCTCTGGCGATGCTGCTGATGTGAAGACGGCTGCTTGCCAGATCGCGGGTCACGACATCATGCCAGGAGAAGATGCGCTGACCGAACGGGGTCGCGATCTCCACATCATAAGCGTGGACCTTTTCGCCCGGGCGGAAAGCGATGCCGATTTCCTCGCAGCTCAACCCTTCCGGGGCCGTGCAGCCGGTCATTTCGCGAAACACTCTATTCGCCTCGACAATACGCCGGTTCATGTCGCGGATCACGACTATATCGCCCATGAACTCCTGCATTTCGGCAATCAGAGACCGGTTTTGCGTCTGGCGCAGCCGGAGATCTGCTTCTGCAGCCAGGGCATCGGGCCGATGCAAAGACTCATCAAAGAGCGCATGGAAAAGGACACCGACGAGCACTGCGCCGAAGAAGATCGCCATCGCAACAGTGACAGCATAAGGCACTGCAAGCGCGATCAGGGCAGCGGAAAAAGCCCCCACCGATAACGACACGGCGACATAGAGCGCAATCGACCCGGTACCGGTCGCATGTCCTTCATCTGCAGGGCGTGCCGTCGTATCGAGACGATCCGCAGGCTGCACCGCCGTGGCAGCCAGGCCAAGGCCATCCGAGACTTTTTGCCGAAGTTTTGCCAGTTCGCTCATAGGCAACCGCTACCACGGCAGCGGTTTTGATATGTTTGGCCGAAACGGTAAAATTTTACTTTTTAGCCGCCCGGGCGTGCAAAAACTCGTCGAGAATGACGCAGCCTGCACCGATGGTTATGAAACTGTCAGCAAGGTTGAAAACAGCGAAGGACCATGTCTGTGTGTGGAACAGGATATAGTCGATGACGTGCCCGTAAAAGAAGCGGTCTAGAAGATTACCCGCTGCTCCGGCGATGATGAAGGCAAAACCGAGATGGGCGAAGGTGCGATCGGCAGCCGTCTTGCGCCATAGCCACAGAACGAAGACAACGATGACGAGCCGCATGCTGACGATGAACCACCCGTGCATGTCTTCGAGCATGGAAAAGGCGACACCAAGATTGTAGGTGCGGTAAAGCGCCAGAAACGGCGCGACAGGCACCATCTCCTGCAGCGGCAGATAGGCTTCGACCAGCTGCTTGACGATTTGATCCAGCACCAGCGCGGCGACGATCAGGGCAAAGGCCGGGCCAAATTTCGAGAACAATGCCGCCTTGGCCATTACGTCACCGGTGCGAGTTCGAGGAGATGTCGCCGTGCTTCGAACAGCATGACGGCGGTTGCGATGGCGAGATTAAGGCTGTCTGCGCGACCCTGCTGGGGAATGCGCGCCAGCTGGTCGGCCTTGCCGGCAAGCTCCGGCGGAAGGCCGGATTGTTCATTGCCCATCAGGATCACGACCGGCTTGCCGGCATAATCGATCTTTCGATAATCCACAGAACCGGCAAGATGGGTGGCGACGACGCTGACATGTGCCGATTTTTTCCAGGACAGGAATTCCTCGACCGAGGCGCGCGCAACGGGCGTGGCGAAGATCGAACCCATGGTGGCGCGTACCGTTTCCAGCGAAAATGGGTCCGTGCAATCCCCGACCAGAATGACCCCCGAGGCACCAGCCGCGTCCGCTGTGCGGATGATGGTGCCGAGATTGCCGGGATCACGAACCCGGTCGAGTGCGATATAGGTCTCGCCCTTTTCCGGCCGGATATCCTTCAACGGCTTCCATTTCTGCTCGAAAATGCCGACGACCATTTGCGGATTGTCGCGGCGGGTGATCGAGGCGATGACCTTTTCGCTGACTTCGAGCACCAGCCCGCCGGATGCGACCGTCTTCACCGCCGCCTGCTCCACCAGCGGCTTGCCCTTGGCGGCCTTGGCGTAAACCAGCGTCTTTATCGTCCAGCCGAGTTCGAGGGCATCGATGACCAGCTTCAGGCCTTCCGCCATGAAAGTGCCGGTCTCCTCCCTGCCCTTTTTCTGGGTGAGCGCCTTAATGTCCTTGATGATGGGATTGGCGAGGCTGGTCACTTCCTTGACCTGACCAACCCGGCGCGTTGTATTTTCGCGCATATCCTTCATTTCGGCTCCCAGCGGCTGAACAGCGATGTGGAAAGCACGCGGCCCGGCGTCTTGCCGTCCAGCCCGGCTTCACGGATGACAAGTTCGCCGGACGTGACGACGCCAGCGGCGCCGCGCATGGTTTCACGCATCAGCTCATGCATTGAATAGAAGCTCGCCCTGATCGAATAGGCTGTCAGCACCAGGCCGAGCGCCTTGGGCGACAGGATTTCCCGGCAGATGTCCAGCATCAGAGGCAGATGGTCGAACAATTGCCAGACCTCGCCGTGGGTCCCGCGGCCGAACTTCGGCGGGTCGGTGAGGATGATATCGTAGCTGTTGCCGCGGCGTTCCTCACGCTGGATGAACTTCATGGCGTCTTCGCAGATCCAGCGGATCGGCGCCTGCTCGAGCCGGGCAAGGGCCTGATTTTCCTTGGCCCACCCGATCGCCTTCTTGGAGGCATCGACGTGGGTGACTTCAGCGCCCGCAGCCGCCGCAACCAGCGAGGCGACGCCTGTATAACCGAACAGATTGAGCACCTTCAGCGGCCGGTCAGCCGTCTCGATGGAATGTTTCAGCCACTCCCAATGAACGATCTGCTCGGGAAAGACGCCAACATGCCGGAAAGCCGTGAAGCGGCCGAGAAAATCGACGCCCAAGAGCGACAGGGGCCAGGTTTCTCCGAGCGCTTCCTTGGGAAACCGCCAGCGGCCCATGCCGTCCTCGTCCGTATCGCCGGTAAAAACGGCATCGGCATTCTGCCATACGCGGTCGGGGATCGACGGTCTCCAGAGCGCCTGCGCCTCGGGACGGACGATGCGATAATCGCCATATTGCTCGAGCTTCAGGCCGTTGCCGCTATCGATGAGGTGAAAATCACCGGCGCCGCTCGATTCCAGAATGACGGGAACCTGTTCCGCAGGCAGTGCGCCGGTGCGCTGGATCAGTGCGCGCGCAGGAACCTGTTCGATGGCGGCGGCTACAACGGTTTTTTCCTTCGGTGCGGCCTTCTGCACGCTGCGCACCGCATCAGGCTCGCGCTTTTTCGGCGCGGCATCCGCGCGGCGCGCCGCCTTTACGGCATGAGGCTGTTTTTTCTCGTTTCCGGCTCGCGCGCGATTGCCCGGCCGGCTGTCTTTTTTCTTCAATGGAAATCTTTCCGCTTTTGCCCGCGTCTTATCGCGCCAGCAAATAACATTCCGTAGGCCGCTCGACTAGAGCCGGGACCAATGCTGGCGCCATCACTTTGCCGGGAGTTGTCCCGCCTGTGGAAGCTGGCCGGCCGCGGCAGCCTTTTGACGGTTGGCCTCGTCGTGCCAGCGAACGGCTTCCTTCGCCTCGATGCGGGCGCGTTTGCGATGTTTGCCCTGAGCGAACCAGGTGGCCGCAGACCCCAGCAGCACACCAAAAATGACCGCCAGAAACAGGAAAACGAAAAATGGCGCGGTGAAGGACAGAACGCCATCTTCCGGTCGGAACGGATTGAGCGCCAGCGTCACGGACTGGCGGTTGGCCACGCACAGGATGACGAGGATAATCGCCAGCGGAAGCAGGATGATGAGGTTGATGATTTTTTTCGACATCCGAGAATACTCCATCGCTGCGGGGCTCCGCTAGCTCCGTTTCCGGCGCGGGCAGTGAGGACGATCAATCGTCCTCTTCGTCACCCATGCCGGGGTTCAGGCGCTCGCGCAGTTCCTTGCCCGTCTTGAAGAAAGGCACCCATTTTTCCTCGACGAAAACCGACTCACCCGTGCGCGGGTTCCGGCCCGAGCGCGACGGACGGTTTTTCACCGAAAACGCGCCAAAACCGCGGAGCTCAACACGATTTCCTGCCGCCAGAGCGTCGGTGATTTCATCCAGCACCGCATTGACGATGTTTTCCACGTCACGGTGATAAAGGTGCGGGTTACGCGCAGCAACGATCTGCACCAGTTCAGATTTGATCACGGTTGCCCCCCTGAAAGAATTGGATTTTTAACGCGGCTCAACCTGCCAAACGGAAACAAGACCGTCAAGAAACAACTTGTCCGTACCGAGCTGGCCAGGCCCTGCGAAGGGAATTAAATCGTCATATCCCAGAAACTTCGCTATTTGCGCAACACTGAAAAGCGCGAAAGGCGAATTGGAGGACGGCGCACGCCATTCGACAATCGGCAAATCCTTTGCCACACCGCGGGTTTCGAAATAGGTGCGAATTTCCTTTTCGCCGCCGAGCGTGTCGACCAGCCTGTTGGCAAGAGCCTGACGGCCGGTATAGATCGATCCATCAGCCAGTTTCAGCACATCCTCGCGTGGCAGTTTGCGGCGATCTGCCACAAGGTCCACAAACCAGCCATAGCTGTCCATCACCATGGCGCGGATCATCGTCTTTGCTTCTTCCGGCGCCTCGTGGAACGGTGAAGGCTCCGCCTTCATCGGCGACGACTTGATTTCCTGCAACGAGACGCCGAGCTTGTCCATCAACTGGCCAAGTTGGGGATATTGGAAGATCACGCCGATCGAACCGGTGATCGAGGTTTCGCCGGCAACGATGACATCGCCCGCCGATGCGATCATGTAACCTGCGGAGGCAGCGAGCGTGCGCACATCCGAAACGACCGGCTTCTTTTCTGCGACCCCTCGAATGGCCTTAAAGATGCGCTCACCGCCATAGGTGGTGCCGCCTGGCGAAGAAATCGACACGATCAGTCCTTTGACATTGTCGCTCTTGGCGATCCTGTCGAGCCGCTCGAGAAGTTCGGTATTGTCGGTGATCAGGCCAGAGACCTCGACGCGGGCAATATGGGGCTTCGCACTCTGCTGCGGTCCATCCCAGAAAAGACGGTAGAGGCCGAAGAAACCGGCAACGAGCAGAAGAACGGCGGCAATCCGCCAGAAAGTCAGCTTGCGGCGCAACCGCCTGCGATCCGCTATCGCCATATTGTCCATAAAAACCTCTGTCATCCGCTCTTGCGCTTCAGGCCATATGGTTCTTCTAACGCGAAGCCGCAAGGAAACAATAAGGAAACCAGAATTACGATAAAATTCGCATTTCCCTTGCACCTTTCCAGACAAAAACCATATTGGCAGGACAAAGCACTCGTGCCAAAGACATTTAGATAGAGACACAAGCTTCAATTGTGCGCCTGAAAGGCGCCGAGAAGCATTCCGGACCCGCTCTTATGCTCGAAAGACTCCGCGAACCCGCGCCAGCATTTCCGCTGCCCAATGACCAGAACGGCGCTTACGGGCGTGCGCTCCGGCATTCAGCGCGTGTGAAACGGCTGAAAATCATTCTGCCGCTCGCGGCGGCAATCGTTTCGCTTGCCTTCATCGCTGTCTCGGTTATCCGAACCTGGGCGCCTGAAGAAGTCTCCCTCGAAAGCGCGAGGATAGAAGACGGCAAGATCGTGATGGAAAAACCTGCCGTTGCGGGCCGCAACGAGAAGGGAATCGATTACTCCATGAACGCCGACCGCGCGTTGCAGGACATCGCCAACCCCAATCTGATGACGCTCGAAAAGGTTCTGGCGGCGGTTCCGGTAAACGACAGTGTCGCGCAGGTGATCGCCCAGGAAGGCATTTTCGACCGCGCCACGAACAAACTAAAGATGACCGCCCCTTTTGACATCAATCTCAGCAATGGCATACAAGCGAAATTCCAGTCTGCGGAAGTCGATCTGAAGGCCGGGAAAATGAGCAGCCAGCAGCCGGTTTCAATCAAAACAAACGACGGCTCGATTGTTGCGCAATCGATTGACATCGCCGATAATGGCAAGACAATTACATTTTCGGGGCAGGTACGGGCACGTATCGCTGCATCCAATATCAAAAATGAAGGCAAGTGAGAGCCCGGTCCAGATGATGCAAATTTCCCGTCCCGTTTTCCTTGGCAAATCCGCAGGCTTAACAGCCGCAGGTCTTGTTTTTTCGTGTCTTGCAACTGTGGCTTTCGCCCAGAACACCACCAGCAACATGCAGGGTGTCAAGCTTTCCGGCGATCAGCCGATTGCGATTGAAAGTGACCAGCTCGAGATTCGCGATCAGGAGCGTAAGGCATATTTTACCGGCAACGTGAAGGTTGTGCAGGGAACGACCACCCTGCAGGCCGGCAAGATGACGGTGAATTACAAGGGCGAGGGTTCTTCGCTCACCAGTGGCGACGCCAACATCGAAAAAATCTTCGTGGACAATAATGTCTATCTGACGTCCGAGACCCAGAAGGCCACGGCTGATCACGGCGAATTCGACATGGCGGCGCAGACCTTCATTCTGACGGGCAAGCAGGTCGTGCTGTCCGAAGGCACCAATGTCTTCACCGGCTGCAAGCTCACTGTTCTGATGAATACGGGACAGGCCAAGCTCGAAAGCTGCGGCGGTCCTGTCCGGATCATGCTCGATCCGAAATCGCAGAAGAAACAGTAGTCTTTCCTCGTGAAGATACCCTCGATCTCAAAAATATTCGGCGGCGGGCGCCACCGATCCGCGGACTCCGCCTCACCGGCGGACAAGACCCCCTATCAGGGCACGCTGATCGCGCATGGTTTGACCAAGACCTATAATACGCGTCGCGTGGTCAACGGTGTTTCGCTGGTCGTTCGTCGCGGCGAGGCTGTGGGCCTGCTCGGGCCGAACGGCGCCGGCAAAACCACCTGTTTTTATATGATCACGGGCCTGGTTCCAGTCGATACCGGCAAGATCGCCATCAACGGCAATGATGTGACCACCATGCCGATGTATCGGCGCGCCCGTCTCGGCGTCGGTTACCTGCCGCAGGAAGCCTCGATCTTCCGCGGGTTGACCGTGGAGGAGAACATCCGCGCCGTACTGGAAGTGCACGAGCCGGACGCAGCCAAGCGCAACCGCAAGCTCGATGAGCTGCTGGAAGAATTCCATATCGCGCAGCTGCGGAAGTCGCCCGCCGTGGCGCTTTCGGGTGGCGAGCGCCGCCGTCTGGAAATCGCACGCGCGCTTGCGACAGATCCGACCTTCATGCTGCTCGACGAGCCCTTCGCAGGCGTCGATCCGATTTCGGTCAGCGACATCCAGAATCTGGTAAGGCATCTGACAGCGCGCGGCATCGGTGTTCTCGTCACTGATCATAATGTCCGAGAAACGCTTGGCCTCATCGACCGCGCTTACATCATCCATGCAGGCGAGGTGCTGACGCATGGACGTCCCGACGATATCGTCAACAATCCGGATGTGCGTCGCCTCTATCTCGGCAATAATTTCAGCCTTTAAGCTGTAGGGCGCGAAAGATTCTTCGTCGCGCCCTGCCCTGACGCTTGACCAAACAAAATAAAAAAGCAATTTTTGGGCCAAGTTCTGTCGTCTCGGTAAAATTTCTGGAAAATCTGGCGACGGAGAAGCTGTAAAGGGAGTTTCGCGTTCGCCATGGCATTGTCTGCCAGCCTTTTGCTGCGTCAAAACCAGTCTCTCGTGATGACACCGCAACTGATGCAGTCCATCCAGCTGCTTCAGATGACGCATTTCGAGTTGACGCAGTTTATCGCGCAGGAGGTGGAACGTAATCCGCTGCTGGAAATTGCGGCAAACGATGGCGATTTGAGCAATGAAATGCCGGCGGAAGCCGACAATTTCGGCGACAGCGATGGTGACGGCGCGGGAAAATCCCCCAGCGTGACCGCGGATAGTGAAGACTGGTACGGGGATCGCGCCGCCAATCTTGGCGATCAACTCGACACGAGCTTCGAAAACGTCTTTCCCGACGATGGCGAGCCGAGAAAGGCCGATGCGCCCGAACTGGCGAGCCAGTGGAAATCGATGCCGGGCCAGGAATCCGGCGAAAGTTACGATCTCGATGACTTCGTCGCTGCAAAACAGAGCCTGGGCGACCATCTCAGTCAGCAATTGCCGCTCTCCATCTCTTCCCCCGAAGACAGGATGATCGCCGATGTGCTTATCGGCCAACTCGATGAGACCGGCTATATCGCCGCAGACGCTGTCGACGAGGTCGCCGAGCGGCTGGGAGCGGCTCCTTCGACTGTCGAGCGGGTTCTGAAGACACTCCAGGGCTTCGATCCTCCGGGCGTATTTTCACGTTCACTGAGCGAGTGTCTGGCGATCCAGCTCGCGCAGAAGGACCGGCTCGACCCGGCCATGCGGGCTTTCATCGACAATCTCGAGCTTCTGGCGAAACGGGATTTCGCCTCCTTAAAGAAACTCTGCGGGGTCGATGAAGAAGATCTGCTCGACATGCTGGCGGAAATCCGCACGCTCAATCCACGCCCCGGTGCAGGCTACGATTCAGCGGTTTCGGAGACCATCGTTCCCGATATCATCGTTCGCCCCTCCTCTTCCGGCGGCTGGCTGGTGGAAATCAATCCTGAGACCCTGCCACGCGTGCTCATCAACCAGAGCTATTTCGCCGAAGTCTCGAAACACAAGGCTCGCGCAGGAGAGGACCAGGACTTTCTGGCTGAATGCATGCAGACCGCCCATTGGCTGACCCGCAGCCTCGACCAGCGCGCCCGGACGATCATGAAGGTTGCGACGGAGATCGTGCGTCAGCAGGATGCCTTTCTCCTCAATGGCGTGGATCACCTGCGGCCGCTGAACCTGAAGACGGTTGCGGACGCCATCAAGATGCACGAATCCACCGTCAGCCGTGTGACATCAAAGAAATACATGCTGACGCCACGCGGGCTGTTCGAGCTCAAATATTTCTTCAGCGTATCGATCAGCGCTGTGGAAGGCGGTGACAGCCATTCAGCGGAAGCAGTTCGTCACCGCATCAAGGCCATGATTGCGCAGGAAGCGGCTGATGCGGTGCTTTCCGACGACGATATCGTAGACAATCTAAAGAAGAACGGTATCGATCTCGCCCGCCGCACCGTCGCCAAATATCGGGAGGCGATGAACATCCCCTCCTCCGTGCAGAGACGCCGGGAAAAGAAGGCTCTTGCCAGGTTGTCCGCCTTCTGAGCGATGAACCCGATCACGTTTATGGCGGTTTTTTGCCGCACCATTGACTCTTGTCGCGGCAAGGGCTAGAAGCCCGCCGCACACGTAAGCAAGGTCATTTGTAACGGATTCATCTCCACCGTCCATGGGCGTAAAATTCGAATGAGGGCTTTTTAAGGTCTTCGAAACGCTTGGATGCGCGCGCGGCTTGACGTAAGCTGGTACTCGCAAATCACTACAAAAAGGAAAATTTCCATGAGTGTGCGTGTATCTGGTAAACATATGGAGATCGGTGAATCTTTCCGTCAGCGGATTGAGGACAATATAGGTCTGGCGGTTACCAAATACTTCGATGGGGGGTATTCAGGCCAAGTGACCGTAGAGAAGTCCGGATCGCGTTTTGCGGCCGATTGCAAGCTGCATCTCGATACGGGCGTTGTATTGCATGCGGCGGGTCAGGCGAATGATCCGCAAGCGAGCTTCGATGCCGCCGCCGAGCGGATCGAAAAGCGCCTGCGTCGCTACAAGCGCAAGCTCAAGGACCATCACAATGGTGCGAACGGCGTGTCGCAGGAAATCGCCTATACGGTGATGGATGCTATTCCCGATGAGGACCACGAGGTCCCCGAAGATTACGCACCCACCATTGTGGCCGAGAGTTCGAAACAGATTAAGACCATGTCTGTTGCCAGTGCCGTGATGGCGCTCGACATGACCGACGAACCGGTTCTGCTGTTCCGCAGCCCGGGCAAGGAATATCTCAACATCGTCTACCGGCGTCACGACGGCAATATTGGCTGGATCGACGCGGAAACGATCAAGAGCTGAACAGTCTGACAAGACGTGGAAGGCAGGACGCGAAAGTGCATCTGCCTTCCGCCTCGTCTCGATGGCATGAAGGAAAAAGAGAATGGCGTTGGCAGATTTGCTGCAACAAGATGCGATTATTCCCGCCCTCAAGGTGAATTCCAAAAAGCAGCTGCTTCAGGAGCTGGCCGCAAAGGCAGCCAGAATTACCGGAGTCTCGGAACGGGAAGTGTTCGACGTCATCCTCCAGCGTGAAAAGCTCGGTTCCACCGGTGTGGGGCACGGCATTGCCATTCCCCATGGCAAGCTCAACAGCATCCAGCAGATCACCGGTGTTTTCGCACGTCTTGAAACGCCGGTCGATTTCGAAGCGCTGGACGATCAGCCTGTTGATCTGGTTTTCCTGCTGCTGGCGCCAGAAGGTGCCGGCGCCGACCATCTGAAGGCACTTTCACGCATTGCGCGTGCCCTGCGCGACCCTGAACTGGTGGCCAAGCTGCGTGCTACAGATTCCGATACGGCGATCTACGCCTTCCTTAATCAGGAACAGGCAACGGCTGCCTGACGGCAGGCCTTCCTTTCCCAGTTAATGGCAATAAAAAACGCGCCCTGAAGGCGCGTTTTTCGTTAAATCGGCACAGATGGCCTCAAGCGTCTTTTTCATTGACCGACGCAGTGCCCGGTTCAGCCGAGGCAGCGGTTTCCGCCTTCGGGCCGCCCTTGGAGACACCGACCATGGCGGGGCGCAGAACGCGGTCGCCAATGGTGAAACCGGCCTGAATTACCTGCAATACGGTATTGTTGGGAACCGTCGTGTTGGGAATTTCAAACATGGCCTGATGGAAATTCGGGTCGAACTTCTGGCCTTCGGCATCGATCTTCTTCACGCCATGGCGTTCCAGCGTCGACAGCATCGAGCGCTCGGTCATTTCGACACCTTCAATCAAGCCATTCAGACCGGCTTCGCCATTGGTCTTGAGCTCAGCGGGAATGGCCTCGAGAGCGCGGCGAAGATTGTCTGAAACCGCCAGCATGTCGCGGGCAAAAGCGGCCATGGAATAGGTCTTGGCATCTTTTACGTCGCGTTCTGTGCGACGACGAAGATTGTCCATTTCCGCGGCAAGGCGCAGGAACTTGTCGCGCAGGTCGGCATTTTCCGCCTTGAGCACTTCGACCGGATCAGGCTCCGCCGTTTCAGCCTGTTCTTCACCTGCCTGAGCAGGATCGACAAACTCTTCCGCGACGTCCGCGTCAGGTCCGGGCTTTTTTGTATCGTCGGTCATGACGTTCTCCAGATTTGAATATTGTTGGTTGCGCCCGATATCGAGCTTTGGCGGGCAAAAATCAAGGCTTGCGGCGAAAAGCTTGCCGCATTCTCCTTCCTTGCCGGCTTGTCTATCTCTGTTTGCGGGAAAGGCGGGCCATGATCTGCGCGGTGTAATCCACCATGGGCACGATACGGGCATAATTCAGCCTGGTGGGCCCGATGACGCCGACCGCACCAACGACACGATTGTCCTCGTCACGATACGGCGCGACGATGAGCGAGGAACCCGAAAGCGAAAAGAGCTTGTTTTCCGAACCGATAAAAATCCTCACTCCCGACCCACTTTCCGCGAGGTTGAGGATTTCAATGAGGTTTTCCTTACGCTCCAGATCGTCAAAGAGCAGGCGAACACGATCGATGTCTTCCTCGCCGGCCAGTCCCTCCAGCAGGTTGGACCGTCCGCGAACGATGAGACGACCAAGCTTGCCGTCCTCGCTATCGCCCGCCCAGACAGCCAGACCGCGTTCGATGAGATCCTGTGCCAGCGTGCCGAGTTCGGATTGCAGCTCCGCCTGCTGCTTCTGGAACTGGCCGCGCAATTCCTGCAGCGTCTGGCCGGACAGATGGGCATTGATGAAATTCGCAGCCTCGGTCAACTGTGACGAAGAAATGCCAGTCGGTAACTCTATGATGCGATTTTCGACCTGATTATGATCACCCACCAGCACGGCGAGCGCCTTGGTCGGTTCGAGCCTGATGAATTCGACATGCTTGAGCACCACATCGTTCTTGGCCGTCAGCACCAGGCCTGCGCCCCGCGACATCCCGGACAACATGCGGCTCGCTTCCGTCAGCAGCCCTTCCAGCGATTGCTCGTGACCGGCGACCGGCCCGATCTGGCGATCGATGCTTGCGCGTTCCTCCGCGGGCAGATCGCCTACCTGCATGAAGGCATCAACGAAAAAGCGCAACCCGGTCTGGGTGGGAAGGCGCCCAGCGCTGATGTGAGGGGAATAGATGAGGCCCAGTTCCTCCAGATCGCTCATGACGTTCCGTACGGAGGCCGGTGAAAGCGACATCGGCAGCAGCCGCGACAGGCTGCGTGAGCCCAACGGTTCGCCGGTATCGAGATAACCTTCGACGATGCGCCGGAAAATTTCCCGCGACCGTTCATCGAGAAGCGATGCCTGATCTTTTGAAAGCGGTGCAGAAAAGCCCATTCGTCCGTTCTTTGTCGTCCATATCCTGTCTGCCATCAATATAATGCGTCGCGCGGCCGCGGCAAAATGGAAATTGGCTTTGCAAAAGCCAGGACCTCGCCTTAGAAGGCAGGGACCAACATGGAGAGTGGATCATATGCGGCCTTCAGGCAGAAAAACCGACCAGATGCGCAAGGTTTCCTTCGAGCGCAATTTCTCGAAACATGCCGAAGGCTCCTGTCTCGTGAAATTCGGCGACACGCATGTGCTCGTCACCGCAAGCCTCGAAGAAAAGACGCCGCCGTGGCTGCGCAACAGCGGCAAGGGCTGGGTTACCGCAGAATATGGCATGCTGCCGCGCTCCACCCATGAACGCATGAAGCGCGAAGCTGCTTCCGGCAAGCAGGGCGGCCGTACGCAGGAAATCCAGCGCCTCATCGGCCGCTCGCTGCGCGCCGTCGTTGACCTGCAGGCGCTCGGCGAACGCCAAATCAGCATCGACTGCGACGTCATCCAGGCCGATGGCGGTACCCGCACCGCCTCCATTACCGGCGCGTGGATCGCGCTGCACGATTGCCTGAAGTGGATGGAAACCCGCAACATGATCAAGGTCGAGAAAGTCCTGAAGGATCATATCGCGGCGATCTCCTGCGGTATCTTCGCCAACCAGCCGGTTATCGATCTCGACTATCTGGAAGATTCCTCCGCCGAGACCGACGCGAATTTCGTCATCACCGGCTCGGGCGGCATCGTCGAGGTTCAGGGTACTGCTGAAGGCGCGCCCTTCTCCGAAGAAGAATTCCTGACGCTGCTCGGCCTGGCCAAAGCCGGCTGCAGCGAATTGGTCGCCCTTCAGAAGCAGGCTATCGCCTGAGCCGACAGGAAAGCGTGATGCGCAAGCTCGATACCAGAACCATCGTCGTCGCCAGCCACAACAAAGGCAAGATTGCCGAAATTGCCGATCTCATCGGCCCTTTCGGCTTTTCCGCCAAGTCGGCGGCTGAGCTCAACTTCGAAGAGCCGGACGAGACAGGTACGACCTTCGAAGAAAATGCCGCCATCAAGGCGCTTGCCTCTGCGAAGGCATCCGGTCTTCCGGCTTTGTCCGACGATTCCGGTCTGGTTATCGACGCGCTTGACGGTGCGCCCGGTGTCTACACCGCCAATTGGGCGGAGACGGCCGACGGCACACGCGACTTCGCCATGGCGATGCGGAAAGTTGAAGATGCGCTGGCCGAGCACGGCGCATCGAAACCGGAAGATCGCACGGCCCGCTTTGTCAGCGTGCTGTGCCTGGCCTGGCCCGACGGTCATGTCGAGTATTTCCGTGGCGAGGTGGAAGGCACTGTCGTCTGGCCACCGCGCGGAACGAGCGGATTTGGCTATGATCCGATCTTCAAACCCGAGGGTTACGACACCACATTCGGTGAGATGACCGCGGACGAAAAACACGGCTGGAAACATGGCGACAGCTTTGCGCTATCGCACCGTGCCCGTGCGTTTAAAAAATTCGTAGAAACCTGCCTGGAGGCATGAACCCGATGGTCGGGGAGCATCAACTTTCTGCCCCCGGCGCATCGCTTCTGCCGGATACGGGCGATCCCGGTTTCGGGATTTATCTGCATTGGCCCTTCTGCGCGGCCAAATGCCCCTATTGCGATTTCAACAGCCATGTCCGCCACCGGCCGGTGGATCAGGAGCGGTTTACGGCTGCCTTCCTGCGTGAAATGGAACATATGCGGTCGCTGAGCGGCCCGCGCGTCGTCACCAGCATCTTCATGGGCGGCGGCACGCCATCGCTGATGGACCCGCAGACAGTCGCAGCACTTCTTGATGGCGTCTCGCGCTTCTGGCATGTGCCGGATGGCATCGAGATCACCATGGAAGCCAATCCTTCGAGCGTCGAGGCAGAGCGGTTTCGCGGTTACCGGGCGGCGGGCGTCAACCGCGTCTCTCTCGGTGTGCAGGCGCTGAATGACCGCGACCTGAAATTCCTCGGACGGCTGCATGATGTCGCTGACGCCCTGAAAGCCATCAGGCTGGCGCGTGAGATTTTCCCGCGTATGTCCTTCGACCTGATCTATGCCCGCCCGAACCAGACGGTGGCCGAATGGGACGCCGAGCTGAAGGAAGCAGTCTCCTATGCCGTTGACCATCTGTCGCTCTATCAGCTGACGATAGAAGAAGGCACGCCCTTCTACGGCCTGCACAAGGCCGGCAAACTCATCGTGCCAGATGGCGAGCATTCGGCCGTGCTTTATGAAGCCACTCAGGAAATCACCGAGCGTTACGGCATGCCGGCCTACGAGGTTTCCAACCATGCCCGGCCCGGTGCTGAAAGTCGCCACAACCTCACCTATTGGCGTTATGGCGATTACGCGGGCATCGGTCCTGGCGCGCATGGGCGCCTGACGCGCGGCTCCTCCAAGCTCGCAACGGCGACCGAACGCCACCCTGAGACCTGGCTGGAAACCGTTGAGCGGGAAGGCCACGGCATGATCGATCAGGAACTCCTCGGCGTCGATGAACAGGCCGACGAATTGCTGCTGATGGGCCTTCGCCTGCGGGAAGGCATCGATCTCGCCCGCTGGAGTGATCTTTCCGGACGCGACCTCGACCCGGAAAAGGAAGAGTTTCTTCTCCAGCACGGCTTTGTGGAGCGGCTCGGAAACTCCCGGCTGCGCTGCACCCCATCGGGCATGCTCATTCTGGACGCCGTCGTCGCCGACCTCGCCTGCTGACACCCGCGCATCGGCTTTAGTCATCAAACAAGAAGAGAATAAAAA
This sequence comes from Agrobacterium sp. MS2, assembly GCF_003261015.1. Lineage (NCBI taxonomy): Bacteria > Pseudomonadati > Pseudomonadota > Alphaproteobacteria > Hyphomicrobiales > Rhizobiaceae > Agrobacterium > Agrobacterium sp. MS2. The sequence goes on from NZ_QLNF01000084.1 coordinate 306,460, forward strand.
AGCGGCCCGGAGGCCGCTTTTTTCATGCGTTGTTTTCGTTGATCAGGCGCTTCAGCAGTTCGACCTCATGACCGAGCTTGGTATCGCCGGAGATCAGCTCCTCGATCTTGCGCACCGCATGCAGAACCGTGGTATGGTCACGTCCGCCAAAACGGCGGCCGATCTCCGGGAAAGACCGCGGCGTCAGCATCTTCGCCAGATACATGGCGATCTGGCGTGGCTTGACGATGACTCGGGTGCGGCGGTTGGACACCAGTTCCTGCCGCGACACGTTGTAATGCTTGGCGACGATCCGCTGAATATCCTCAATACGCACGCGCTTGGCCTCGCCCGTGCCGACGAGATGCGACAGTAGTTCATCGACCCGGTCGACCGACAGATTCGGTTCGAAAGAGCGCCGGAACATCAGCTGGTTGAACGCACCCTCAAGTTCGCGACCGCTCGCCGTAACGCTTTTGGCGACATGGGTCAGGATTTCGTCCGAAATATCAAAGGAAGGATCTTCCTGACGGGCCGAACCGAGGCGGCGGTTGAGCATTTCATAACGCATGTCGTAATCGGGCCCTTCGATCTCGATGGCCATGCCGCCCTGAAGGCGGGAGCGCACGCGCGGATCGAGCGATTCCAGTTCCCATGGAGCGCGGTCAGCCGCAACCACGACCTGCTTGGCGCTGTCGAGCAGCATGTTCAGCAGGTGGCAGAATTCGTGCTGGATCATCTTGCCCTGCAGAAACTGCATGTCATCGATGACGAGCAGATCGATATTGCGTAGCGTATCCTTCAGCGTCAGAGCGTCATTGTCACGGATCGCGGTTGCGAAACGCCACATGAAATATTCGGCCGTCAGATAAACCACGCGCGGATTGCGCGGGCTGTCGATGGCCGCATTCGCGATAGCCTGCAGAAGATGTGTCTTGCCGAGGCCCACACCCGCATGGATGAACAGCGGATTAAAACGCACAGCGCCGGCGCCGGCTTCTGCGATCGTCTTTGCGGCTGCAAGCGCAACACGGTTGGAGGAACCTTCTACAAACGTCTCGAAGGTGAAACGGGTATCTAGCGGTGACCCGAACAGCGGACCGGAGCCGCCCTGACGCAGGGTTGCCTGCGCGGCCACGGGCTGCGCAGAAGGCGCCGCCGCGGGCTGCTGCGGGACAAAAGGCTTGTTGCGCTGAACCGCCCCGATTTCCTGAGCGGGCTGTGTCCGTTCCTCAGCCTGGGCCGGGCGCACCGGGCGGCTGGCCGAGCGGACCAGAATCTCCACCTTCAGCACATCCGGATCCTCGCTCTGCACGAGGCTGGTGATCAGGTCCATATAACGGTTATTGATCCAGGACTTCAGAAAGGTCGTCGGAACGGTAAAACGAACGACGCTTTTCGAAACGGAATGGAGTTTCAGCCGTGCAAACCAGCTCGCATAGACTTCCGGACCAACCTGTGCCTTGAGCCGCGCGCTAAAACGTTCAAACAGCGCATCATGCTTCATTGCCGATTTGTCCCCTGCCGCCTCTGAGCAAGCTGCATCACATGCCTTTGGTGCGCGGTCCCCATCAGCCACCGCACCCATCGCCAAATTCAATTGCATATTGCCGCCTTTCAAATTGCCAATCATAGCCTGACGACCAAAATAGATCGCCAGAGATCCCCCTCGTTTATTCCCGCCCTCAGCGTTCCCCTCGAAAGAACGTCAAAGACTATTCTCGTTTGCGAGCCGGTTTCCCATTTCCCTCTCCCTCATGGAGAGGCCTGCGACACGCTCAAAACGCTCCTTTCGCCACAACCTTAAGGCGCATTTTTGAGGACAAAAAGCTCCCGCCCGTTCCGAGACCGAAACGGTACAAAAAGCTCCATGACCTGAAAAAACGGACCTCGAAAGACCCGTCAGCAAGAAGGTGAATATCGTCGATACGAACATCGAGATAATCTGTGGACTGAGATCCGCACCCCTTGTTGGAATGCATTTAGGCAGGATCGTGGAGAGAGATCAATGGCGTTTTTTCTGCAAAAACGTAGATCGGCCATTGACTCGCAAAGGCCGTTTTGCATCACCGTCAAGGTTCAAAGCAGAATCGCTTATGAATCAATGAGATTCAATTTTGGCGTTTTTTGAGAGCCTGTTTTGGCAAAAAAATAAAAATCTTCTTGACTCAAAACTTGCCCCGACTTCCGTAGAGCAAGCTTCCCATTTTGGAGAAGACCTCCAGCAAGTAATTGTTTTTGCTTAGTTTTTCCTGTCGTTCAGTTGACACGCATTTGTCACGTTACGGGAGGAATGATTAACAGGCGGTTAGAATCAGAAAAAGCCCGGTCAAAGACCAGGCTTTTTGAATAATTATTTGTAATTAGCCGGATTAGGCGGAAAGAGCCTTCACGCGCTGTGCAAGACGCGACACCTTACGGGATGCCGTGTTGCCATGCAGAACGCCCTTCGTAGCGGCGCGCTGGATCTCGGGCTGAGCTGCCTTCAAAGCTTCGGTAGCGACAGCGAGATCACCGGTAGCGATTGCTTCCTCGACCTTGCGGATGAAGCCGCGAACGCGCGAACGGCGAGCCTTGTTGACTGCGGTACGGCGAGCGATCTTGCGGGTCGCCTTTTTCGCCGAAGTTGTATTGGCCATGTATGCCTCTCTTCGAATTCAAACCAAATTCCGCAACCAGAGGATCGGGTCTTTCGAAGACCTCACGTAACCCAAGAATGCGGGAGTAATTTCGGACAAGCCGGATGGCTTTCCTTAACCGTGGGCGGGCATATACCGCTAAAGCTTACGCCCGTCAACGCGCAAAACGCTTAAAAGCGCCGATATTCCGAATCCTTAGCGATTCCGGAAAGCAGGTTTGCGCTTTTCGACGAAGGCCGCCATGCCCTCCTTCTGATCTGCCGTGGCGAAAAGCGACTGAAAGGACCGTCTTTCATATCTCAGACCTTCCGAAAGCGGCACTTCGAAGGAACGATTGACACTTTCCTTGGCCATGAGCACGGAGGCACGCGACAGCGACGCGATGCGGGTGGCGGCCTCCACCGCCTCGTCCATCAGGTTCGCGGCCGGTACGATTCTCGATACGAGACCGGCGCGCTCGGCTTCCGCCGCATCCATCATGCGGCCAGTCAGAACGAGGTCCATCGCCTTTGCCTTGCCCACCGCACGCGTCAGCCGCTGGGAGCCGCCCATGCCTGGAATGACACCCAGCGTGATCTCAGGCTGGCCGAACTTTGCCGTATCGGATGCTATGATGAAGTCGCACATCATGGCGAGTTCGCACCCGCCCCCGAGGGCAAAGCCGGAAACGGCGGCGATGACGGGTTTGCGGGTGGCCGCAACCTCGTCCCAGCCGCCAAGAAAATCGCCGACATAGGCATCGACGAAATCCAGCCCCTGCATTTCCTTGATATCGGCACCCGCCGCAAATGCCTTCTCAGAGCCAGTGATAACGACCGCACCGATGGAATCGTCTACGGAAAATGAAGACAGGATGTGTCGCAGCTCTTTCAGAAGCACGGAATTGAGAGCGTTTAGCGCCTTTGGACGATTGAGCGTGATGACCCCTACCTCGTCGCGCTTTTCGACCAATATCGTTTCATAATCCACGGCAGTCTCCCCTTCTCCGTCGTTCGTTCATTTCTGGCAGGCGGCGCAATAAAAGGTGGAGCGGCCAGCCTGCACCACCCTTTCAACCGTACCCCTGCAGCCGGGGGTACGGCAAGGCTGCCCCTCCTGATCGTAGACCGAAAAGGAATGCTGGAAATAACCAAGCGTTCCGTCCGTCTGTATATGGTCGCGCAATGATGAGCCCCCGGCGGCGATGGCATCGGCGATGACATCGCGGATTTTCTCCGTGAGATCGACAAGCTTCGCTGTGGGCTTGCCACCTTTCGTTACCAGCGTTCCGGCGGCACGCAGGGGGGAAAGATGGGCGCGCCACAGCGCCTCGCAGACATAGATATTGCCGAGGCCGGCAATAACCTTCTGGTCCAGCAGCGTGCTTTTCAGCGGTTGGCTTTTACCGTCGAACCGGCTCGCGAGATAATCCGCGCTCAGCGTATTGCCTGTTGGCTCCGGACCAAGTTCCGCAAAGGCGGGATAAAGATCGAGCTTGCTGCGCTCCACCAGATGCATGAAGCCGAAGCGACGCGGATCATTATAGATAACGCAGATGCGCTCTTCGCCTTTATCCAGATGAAAGACGACGTGGTCGTGCTTGCCGTCCTTCGAGCGGGGATGGTGGAACACGCCGGGTATGCTGCCTTCTGCATCGGCTTCCGCTTCCACGCGGAAAGAGCCGGACATGCCGAGATGGGACACGATTGTCAGCCCGTCCTCCAGCTCGATCAGAAGATATTTTGCCCGCCTTCCGAGCGAGATGATTGTCTTCCCCTCGATAAGCTCCGCGAAATCCTCTGGAAACGGAAACCGCAGGTCGGGGCGGCCGAGATGGAGCTTGCGAACCCTTGCCCCTTCCATGGCGGGAGCAAGGCCGCGTCTGACGGTTTCGACTTCTGGCAATTCTGGCATCTGGCTTATCCGGCAGTTTTTCGTTAGGACCATGTGGTCTATAAAGTGCACGCGAAATGTCGCGCCCAGGCGATGCGGCAACAGATAGCGTCGCCATGGCGTTTCCGCTATGGTCCGCCACGCAATAAATATGGAGACAGACGATGACCGACGCCCGTACCACCGCCCAAGGCGGCATGGAAACGTCCTATGGCTTCCACAAGGTGGACGAAGGCCAGAAGCAGGGGATGGTCAACGAGGTCTTCCACAAGGTGGCCAAGCGCTACGATATCATGAATGACGTGATGTCGGCCGGCCTGCACCGGCTGTGGAAGGACGCCATGGTGTCCTCGCTTTCGCCGCGCAAGGATCCCTCCTACAAGGTTCTGGACGTGGCTGGTGGTACCGGGGATATTGCCTTCAGGATCGTCGAAGCTTCCAACCGTCTGGCGCATGCCACCGTTCTCGATATCAATGGCTCGATGCTTGCCGTCGGCGAAGAGCGCGCGGCGAAAAAGAAGCTTTCGGACAATTTGACCTTCGTGGAGGCCAATGCCGAGGAACTACCTTTTGAGGCGAACAGCTTCGACGCCTATACGATCGCCTTTGGCATTCGCAATGTTCCGCGCATCGACGTTGCGCTGAAGGAAGCGCACCGTGTGCTGAAGCGCGGCGGGCGGCTTCTGGTGCTGGAGTTTTCCGAAGTTGAGATGCCGCTGCTTGATCGCGTCTACGACGCGTGGTCGTTCAATGCCATTCCGCAATTCGGCAAGATGATCACCGGCGACGCTGAACCCTATCAGTATCTGGTCGAATCGATCCGTAAATTCCCCAATCAGGAGGATTTTGCGACGATGATCCGCACCGCCGGCTTCTCCCGCGTGACCTATACCAATTACACCGGCGGCATCGCCGCCCTGCATTCCGGCTGGAAGCTCTAAGACCATGGCCGGCACAGGCAGGAGACAAGCATAAGCATGAGCACTTTGGGCGCATATTTCCGCCTCGCAAGGGTAGGCTGGGTTCTCGTGCGCGAAGGCGTCGTCCTGGCCCTGCCGTCCGATGATCTTCCTGCGCCCGCGCAGGTGTTAAAAGCCCTGCTGAAGCCATTCGCCCGTAGCAAGGCGAAAAGAGCGCAGCGTAGCGATCGGCTGGCGGTGGCCGTCGAGCGGCTTGGACCGTCCTATGTGAAGATGGGTCAGTTTCTGGCCACCCGTCCGGATGTGGTGGGCGCGGAGTTCGCGGACGATCTCGCAAGCCTTCAGGACCGCATGGCCTTTTTCCCAGCCGCAGCCGCCAAAGCGAATATCGAGGGATCGCTCGGACGGCCGGTTTCGGAACTCTACAGGGAATTTGGCGACCCGATCGCCGCCGCCTCCATCGCCCAGGTCCATCCGGCGATTGTGGATACGCCAAAGGGGCCACGCAAGGTTGCCGTGAAGGTGATCCGTCCCGGCGTGCGACAACGCTTCCAGAACGATCTCGAAGCGATGTATCTGATCGCCGACCTGCAACAGCGCTTTGTCCGCTCGGCCCGTCGTCTGCGCCCAGTCGAAGTGACGCGCACGCTGGAGCAGACCACCAAGATCGAGATGGATCTGCGGCTTGAGGCCGCCGCCCTTTCCGAGCTTGCGGAAAACACCAGGCAAGATCCCGGTTTTCGTGTTCCCGAAGTCGACTGGGAACGCACCGGTCGTGACGTCGTCACCATGGAGTGGATCGACGGCGTCAAGATGTCGGACATTGAAGGCCTGAAGGCCGCCGGTCACAACCTGAACAAGCTCGCCGACACACTGATTCAGTCCTTCCTGCGGCACACCCTGCGCGACGGTTTTTTCCATGCCGACATGCATCCCGGCAATCTTTTCGTCGATCCGCAGGGCATGATAGTCGCGGTCGATATGGGCATCGCCGGACGGCTCGGGAAAAAGGAGCGGCGGTTTCTCGCCGAAATCCTCTACGGCTTCATCACGCGCGATTACATGCGGGTGGCGGAAGTACATTTCGAGGCCGGTTACGTGCCGGGCCATCACGACATAGCGAGTTTCGCGCAGGCGATCCGCGCCATCGGCGAGCCAATTCACGGCCAGCCGGCCGAGACGATCTCCATGGGCAAGCTCCTGACCCTTCTCTTTGAAGTCACTGAGCTTTTCGACATGGAAACCCGGCCGGAACTCGTGATGCTGCAAAAGACCATGGTGGTGGTTGAAGGCGTGTCGCGTATGCTCAATCCGCGCTTCAACATGTGGAAGGCGGCTGACCCTGTTGTCAGTGGCTGGATAAGGGACAATCTTGGCCCGAAACGTATCGTAACCGATCTAAAAGACGGCGTGAAGGCCGCCCTGAAGCTCGCCGAGGCAGCGCCGGAGATCGCCGCCAAGACGGAGAAGCTGCATTCCGAACTGATGTATATGAGCGAGCACGGCTTGCGTTTCGACGCCCAGACCGCAGAAGCCATCGGCAGGGCAGAAGCGCGCCATACCAGATGGGGGCGGATAGCGCTGTGGGTTATTGCGCTGACGCTTGTCTTTATTGCCATCAAGGTAAGCTGAACATCTCGGCACGTTTTCGTGCCATGTTTGTGTAACGTCTCGAGGTAATAAAGACTTCGCCTTTCTTCGGGTCAGGCAGTTGTGCGGGTAAGGGCTGCTTTGAAGCCGCGATAGTGCGCGGGTATTAGAGACGGATGATGCCGGTCGGGATTTGATTGTGATGGCAAAAGCGCAGATACTGAAACAGACCCTCTCCTATTCCTCCTGGCCACTCGTCTTTGTTGGCGGCCTCGTGGGGTCATATTTCGCCTTCTCGAGCAGCCATCCGATCGCGGCGTTTCTCAGTGTTTATGCCTGCGCGGTTATCACTCTCTTTCTTCTCGAACGCTATATTCCCTATGAAGTCGAATGGCTCGAAGGGGATGGCGAGACAATGACGAGCATCGGCCACACGCTTTTGACCAAGGGGCTGGTGCAACTTGCCGCCGCAGCATCGGCCATCTTCCCGATGCTGGCCGCGAACGTGCTCCAGCCGCTCGCGGCAATGCGCTTTGACCTGTGGCCATCGCATCTGCCACTGGTGGTGCAGGTCTCGCTTGCGGTAACGATTGCCGAATTCGGTCTCTACTGGGCCCATCGCATCGCGCATGAAACCGTTTTTTTCTGGCGGTTCCATGCCCTGCATCACAGCGTCGTACGGCTATGGGTCGTCAATACCGGGCGGTTCCATGTGGCCGATTCCCTGTTCAAGATCGCGCTCAGCCAGATTCCGCTTTATTTCATGGGGGCGCCGCTGCAGGTGTTCTGGTGGCTGGGTGCTGTGACCGCATTCATCGGAATCTTGACCCATTGCAATGTCGACATGAAAACGGGTGTGCTCGACTATGTCTTCAGCACGCCGCGCCTACATCGTTGGCACCATTCAAAACAGCTTCCGGAAGGCAATACCAATTACGGCGAAAACCTCGTCATCTTCGATATTCTCTTTGGCTCCTACCATAACCCTAACCGACCCTCATCAACTGATATCGGCATCAAGGGTGAGATCGCCAAGGGGTTTTTGCCACAGCTCGTGCAGCCCTTCACCAAAGAAGGCGTCCGCCAGATCATCGGCAAGGACAAAAAGGTCAATTGAAGCGGGAATTATAGGGCGGGTGCGGGATCGATCACGATGCCCAGCTCGCCCCGCAGTTTTTTTGTCAGGCCGGCTGCCACAAGCTCATAGGAGCGGCGCACATAGTGCTCCACTTCTTCCCGTTCGAGCGGAGAATGATCGGCAATCGATATCCATTTGCGTTTGGCAAAATACGGCGCCTGGGCGATACCGTCGAGCGCAGTGAGGATTTCAAAGCTCTCCTCCGAGCATTTCACCACCAGCCGCCAGTCTTCCCGTTCGCCCAGCACGGCAAAGACCTTGTCGCCCACCTTGGCAACATGCGAATCCCATTGATCGACGAAACGCACGCCCGGCCATTCGCCAAGCATCCTGTCGAATGTCTTGCGATCAAAGATGGTCATGTGAGTTTCTCCGCGACAAAGGCTGCCAGACGTTTTGCCACTTCGGCCTTATCGAGATCCGGCCATGCCTCAACACCCTCAGCCGAAATGATTTTCACGCTGTTGCGGTCTCCACCCATGATTCCGGTTTGCGCCGAGACGTCGTTGGCGACGATGTAATCCGCGCCCTTGCGTTCCAGTTTGGCGCGACCGTTTTTTTCCACGTCCTGCGTTTCGGCAGCGAAGCCCACCACTAGCTTCGGACGGTTTTCATGGTGGCCGACGGTTTTGAGAATATCGGGATTTTCTGTCAGCTGGAGCGCCGGCGGCGCATCACCTGGCTGTTTCTTGATCTTTTGTTCTGATGAACCCGCCACCCGCCAATCGGCGACGGCGGCAACCATGACGGCGATATCCGCCGGCAGCCTTGAGATCACCGCGTCCCGCATTTCTTCGGCGCGCTCGATATGGATTACCGTCACACCGGCGGGATCAGCAATGGTCACCGGCCCGGAAACCAGCGTTACGTCTGCACCGAGTTCCGCGAGAGCCGCTGCAATCGCATGGCCCTGCTTGCCCGATGAACGGTTGGCGATGTAGCGCACGGGATCGATCGGCTCATGCGTAGGGCCGGAGGTCACGATCGCCGTCTTGCCCTTCAGGGGCATCGTCCCCCCATCCAGCAGCGCTTCAACGGCTTGGATGATCTGTAAAGGCTCCGCCATTCGGCCGAGACCTGCCTCCCCCTTCTCAGCCATCTCGCCGGCCATTGGTCCGACGAAAAACACACCATCTTTCTTCAGCGTATCGACATTGCGCATTGTTGGCTTTGCCGACCACATTTTTGGGTTCATCGCCGGCGCAACCAGCACCTTGCGGTCGGTCGCAAGAAGGACCGCCGAAGCTAGATCATCGGCCAAACCATGTGCCATCTTCGCCATGAGATCGGCGGTGGCGGGCGCCACCAGCACGAGATCGCAATCGCGCGCCAGCCTGATATGACCGACATCCTGCTCGTCCTGCCGTGAAAAAAGCTCCGTGAAAACATGGGTGGCGGACAATGCACCAACGGCGAGCGGGGTGATAAATTCCTGCGCGCCTTTCGTCATGACAGGCGTAACCTTTGCGCCGCGCTCTTTCAGACGGCGGATGAGGTCAAGGCTCTTATAGGCTGCGATGCCGCCTGAAATGATGAGGAGAATATGTTTGTCTGAAAGCGTCATGATGCCGGACCAGTTTCCCGTTTCAGCGGGAAACTAGAGCATTTTCGGTGAAAACGTAATCACCTTCAATGCTCTAGCTCTTTGTTTTCCGCATTTCTGGACGGAAAGACGCTTGCGCATTTTTCCTGAAAACGCTCGGCCCTTGGCATGCAAAGTGCAACCCGGCCGATATCACGCCGCCTTGGCGACGTGATATTCCTTGATCGCAACCATCTTGATAGCGGGGAAACGCTCGGATTCATAACGCAGCGAAAAGGCATCCTGCGCCAGAAATACCGGATCGCCATCCAGGTCGCGGGCGATATCGCCACGCTTGACGTTGAGGAACTTGTCCATTTCTGCCGGCTGATCGGACGAAATCCAGCGGCAGACCGAGAAGCGCGACATTTCGAAGGAAACCGGCAGGCCATATTCGCCCATCAGCCGTTCCTTCAACACGTCAAGCTGCAGCGCACCGACGACGCCGACGATGGCTGGCGAGCCGTCTTCCGGCGAAAAGAGCTGCACGACGCCCTCTTCGGCCATTTGCTGCAGGGCTTCCTTCAGCTTCTTCGCCTTCATCGCATCTTCCAGACGCACACGGCGCAGGATTTCCGGCGAGAAGTTCGGCACACCCTGGAACACGAGGTTTTCACCCTCGGTCAGCGTATCGCCGATGCGGAGCGTACCGTGGTTCGGAATGCCGACCACATCACCTGCAAAGGCTGTGTCGGCCAGCTGGCGTTGCGAGGCGAAGAAGAATTGCGGCGCGGTGAGCCCCATCTGCTTGCCGGTGCGTGACAGGCGCGCCTTCATGCCGCGCTCAAGCTTGCCGGAGCAGATGCGGGCAAAGGCGATACGGTCGCGGTGGTTCGGGTCCATATTGGCCTGAATCTTGAAGACGAAGGCAGTCATTTTGTCTTCGGCCGCATGCACGGTGCGGGTATCCGCCACCTGATCGCGCGGCGGCGGTGCGAAATCACCGAGCGCATTGATAAGGTCACGCACACCGAAATTGCGCAGCGCCGAACCGAAGAAGACCGGCGTCATATGACCTTCGAGGAAAGCCTGCCGATCGAAGGGACGGCAGGCTTCCATCGCCAGTTCCGTTTCTTCGATGAAAGCATCGCGCTCATTTTCCGGCAGTCGATCCGCCACCGCCTGCGGACCGTTAACCTTCATGGCCTCCACCTGCGTGTCGACGCCGCGGAACGTGCTGTCGGCAAGATGATAGGCGCCGCAGAAGGTTTTGGCGCGGCCCACCGGCCAGGTGATCGGCGCCGTATCGAGCGCCAGCTTCTCCTCCACCTCGTCCAGTATCTCGAAGGGGTCGCGGCTTTCGCGGTCCATCTTGTTGATGAAGGTGATGATCGGAATATCGCGCATGCGGCAGACTTCGAACAGCTTCAGCGTGCGCGGCTCGATACCCTTGGCGGCGTCGATGACCATGATCGCCGCATCCACGGCCGTCAGCGTACGATAGGTATCGTCGGCGAAATCTTCGTGGCCGGGCGTATCGAGGATGTTGAAGACGCGGTCGTTATATTCGAAAGTCATGACCGAGGTGACGACCGAAATGCCGCGCTCGCGCTCGATCTTCATCCAGTCCGAACGGGTCTGGATGCGGTCCTTTTTCGCCTTCACCTCACCGGCAAGCTGGATCGCTCCGCCGAACAGCAGCAGCTTTTCGGTGAGCGTGGTTTTACCCGCGTCCGGGTGCGCGATAATAGCAAAGGTGCGGCGGCGGGAGACCGCCTCGGCAAGTGTTTCGGCCATCTGACAAATCCTGTGGAATTGCGGGGTATCTAGCGTTTCAGGCCCGGTTTTGCAATTGACCTTGCCGCGATCTCGGCAAACTAATGCCGCATGACCGTTCAAAACAACAATCTGCCTCCTCTTCGTCTCGCCCGCCTCGCCCACGGCGCGGGCCTTGAACTCCCCTCTTACGAGACCGGCGGCGCCGCCGGCATGGACCTGCGTGCAGCTGTGTCCGTGGGTGAGCCGTTGACCCTAAAACCCGGTGAACGGGCGCTGGTGCCGACCGGCTTCGTGTTCGAAGTTCCCGCCGGATATGAGGCGCAAATCCGCCCCCGCTCCGGCCTTGCCATCAAGAACGGCATCACCTGCCTCAATTCCCCGGGCACGGTGGACAGCGATTATCGCGGCGAGGTGAAAGTCATCCTCGCCAATCTCGGTCAGGACGATTTCGTCGTCGAGCGCGGCATGCGCATTGCGCAGATGGTCATCGCGCCCGTGACGCAGGTGACTGTTGTCGAAGTGATGGAAACTTCGCAGACGGCGCGTGGCGTCGGCGGTTTCGGCTCTACCGGCGTTTAGCGACACCCCTGGTGCAGAGGAGCGGACTGATTGTCTTTGCCCGGCATTTTCGCTATGGATCTGGCGGATTTTCAGGGAACACGATCATGACGCTGACCACCCTATTCGCTTATGCCACCGCACTCTTCATCGCTGCCGCCATTCCCGGCCCCGGCATGACGGCAATCGTGGCGCGGGCGCTGGGTTCGGGTTTTCGGGAAACCTTTTTTATGGGTCTCGGGCTGGTGCTTGGCGACATGATCTATCTGACCGCTGTGATCCTGGGGCTGGCCTTCGTCGCGCAGACCTTTCAGGAGGCCTTCATGGTCCTGAAATTTGCAGGTGCGGCCTATCTTCTCTATATCGCCTGGAAGCTCTGGACCGCCGGTCTCTTGCCGCAGGACCTGAAGGCGAAGAAGAGCACCAGCATGTCCATGTCCTTCCTGTCCGGCCTGCTGATCACCCTCGGCAATCCAAAAACCATGCTTTTTTATGTGGCGCTGGTGCCGACGCTGATCGACATCCGCATGATCGGCCCTTCGGAATATGCAACGCTTCTTGCCATCACCTTTGTCGTGCTTATGGCGGTTCTCCTGCCTTACATCCTGCTTGCGGCCAAAGCGCGCAACCTCCTGAAAAGACCGAGCGCCCTGACAATTCTCAACCGCACCGCGGCGGGTATTCTGGCCGGAACCGCGACGATGATTGCCATCCGCAGCACGTAAAACAAATTCGTGCATTTCAGCAATCTGACGTGAAATTATTCCCGCAATTCACGGATATTAGGACGAACGTTCGCTAGCTTGCGGAGGTTATTGCTCCTATTCTGCCGCTCAAATCTTGCGGTCTTTACACAGGAGAGCATCATGCCGGAAGCCAGAAAGCCCGGACGCGGACGCGTCTATTCCTCGATTACGGAAACAATCGGCGATACACCGATCGTGCGGCTCGACAAGCTGGCGAAGGAAAAAGGCGTGAAGGCCAACCTTCTTGCCAAGCTCGAATTTTTCAATCCCATCGCTTCGGTGAAGGACCGCATCGGCGTCGCCATGATTGAAGCTCTGGAAGCCCAGGGCAAGATTACGCCCGGAAAGACGACGCTGGTGGAACCGACCTCCGGTAATACGGGGATTGCGCTCGCCTTCGCTGCCGCCGCGAAAGGCTACAAGCTGATCCTGACCATGCCTGAAACCATGTCGGTCGAGCGTCGGAAAATGCTGGCTCTCCTGGGCGCGGAACTGGTGCTGACCGAAGGCCCGAAGGGCATGAAGGGCGCCATCGCCAAAGCGCAGGAACTGGCAGAAACCCTGCCTGACGCCATCATTCCGCAGCAGTTTGAAAACCCCGCCAATCCGGAGATCCACCGCAAGACGACGGCTGAAGAAATCTGGAACGACACCGAAGGCACGGTTGATATTCTGGTCTCGGGTATCGGCACCGGCGGCACGATCACAGGCACGGGTCAGGTTCTGAAATCCCGCAAGCCCGAGGTGAAGGTGATTGCGGTGGAGCCCGCCGACAGCCCCGTTCTTTCCGGTGGCAACCCCGGCCCCCACAAAATTCAGGGCATCGGCGCCGGTTTTGCCCCCGCCATTCTCGACACCGGCATTTATGACGAGATCGTCACCGTCACCAATGATGAGGCTTTCGAAACCGCACGTCTGGCGGCGAGGCTGGAAGGCGTGCCCGTTGGCATCTCCTCGGGTGCGGCGCTGGCGGCGGCAATCAAGGTCGGTGCGCGTGAGGAAAATGCCGGCAAGAACATTGTCATCATCATTCCCTCCTTCGCGGAACGTTATCTTTCGACAGCACTTTTCGAAGGGCTTGGGCTCTAGCCCCTTCTCGGCACCCAGTTGCGGAAGAGCGAATATTTGACGTGCCGCCGGTTTGCCGGCGGCACTTCCGTTTCAAGGCCCCCTCATTCGGCCCATCACCTACCGAGCTGTCCAAACAGCATTTTACCCGTCATTCCCGGAACCACCTGATTGACCGGCAGGCATAAGCGTCCTTCCCAGACAAAGTGCCCGTAGCTGGTTTTACGCCGCGGGGGTTAGCCTTTCGCCGGCGATACGATAGGACACTGCTTCGGCAATATGGATACGCCCAACCGTTTGTCTGCCATCCAGATCCGCCAGGGTGCGGGCCACCTTGAGAATGCGATGGTAACCGCGCGCGGAAAACTTCATGCGCTCCGCCGCATCACGGAGCAATTGCAGCCCGGACTGGTCCGGTTCGGCGTATTTTTCGATCATTGCTGTCGTGCAGCGGGCGTTGGTGCGGATGGCAGGGAAGCCCGCTGCCGCATAACGTTCCTGCTGAGCAAGGCGCGCTTCGGCGACGCGCGCCGCGACCACGGCGCTCGGTTCGGCCGTCACGGGCCGAATGAGATCGGCGGCGGAAACGGCGGGAACGTCGATACGGATGTCGATGCGATCGAGCAGCGGGCCAGAAATGCGAGCCTGATAGTCTGCCACACAACGTGGGCCTCTGGCACAGGTAAACCCCGGCTCTCCCGCCATACCGCAACGGCAGGGATTCATTGCCGCGACAAGCTGGATTTGCGCGGGATAGCTGACACGGTGATTGGCTCGCGCAATAATGCATTCGCCGGTTTCGAGCGGCTGACGCAGGGCATCCAGCACCTGCGGCGAAAATTCCGGGAACTCATCCAGAAAAAGAACGCCATGGTGAGCAAGCGAAGCCTCGCCCGGTTTGGCCCGCAGCCCGCCGCCGATCAGGGCCGCCATGGTGGCGGAATGATGCGGCGTGCGGAAGGGCCTGCGATCCGAAAGCTTGCCACCCGACAATTGGCCGGCAATGGAATGGACCATGGACACTTCCAGCAGTTCTGCCGCCTCCAGCGGCGGCAGGATCGAAGGCAAGCGGGCGGCGAGCATGGATTTTCCCGAGCCGGGCGGGCCGACCATCAGCAGATTATGGCCGCCGGCGGCTGCCACCTCCAGCGCCCGCCGGGCGCTCTCCTGCCCCTTTATGTCAGCTAAATCAGGCAGATTGACCGGATTGGCGCGAATGGCGGGCGTCGGGCGCGAGAGGATCTGCGTGCCACGAAAGTGATTAGCGAGCGCAATCAGGCTGCGCGGGGCGAGAATATCGATCCCGGCTCCGGCCCATGCCGCCTCCGGGCCGCTATCAGCCGGGCAAATCAGTCCCTTGCCAAGCGCATTGGCCCCGATCGCGGCCGGAAGCGCGCCCGCAACCAAGCCGATAGTACCATCGAGATTGAGTTCGCCAAGGACCACGTAACGCCCCAGCGCTTCGGCCGGTATGGCTCCCAGGGCGGCCATGAGGCCAAGGGCAATGGGAAGATCGAAATGCGATCCTTCCTTCGGCAGATCGGCAGGGGCAAGATTGACCGTGACCTTCTTTGCCGGCAGCGCCAAGCCTGAGGCATGTAATGCCGCCTGCACGCGCTCCCGGCTTTCGGCGACGGCTTTATCCGGCAGACCGACAATCTGGATGCCGACCCTTCCCGGTGCGACCATGACCTGCACCTCAACAGGCACACCCTCTATGCCCTGAAATGCCACCGTATTGACCCGTGCCACCATGGCCTGCCCCCGCAAACCGTCGCGCTTTCAGAGCCTTATGCCCCATCCACGACCATTGCCAAGCAACGTGACACAGCTCAAAGAATAAAACAAGAACATCCAGCGAACAATTTATCGCATCCGCTGTATTTTAGTTGTATCGAGTTGTATAGCCGGAACAAACCGAGAGCGATTTATGTCTCGTCAAAAATCCTGAGCTTCGCGCTTTTTCTCGATGGCGTCCCACAGCAGGCTCGCCACATCGGCGCCGCCGAATTTCCGCACCTCTCGAATGCCGGTCGGCGAGGTGACGTTGATTTCGGTAAGGTAATCGCCAATGACATCAATTCCAACGAACAGGAAACCACGCTCGCGCAGGGCGGGGCCGATACGGCGGCAGATTTCCTTTTCGCGCTCGGTCAGTTCCGTAGGCTCAGGGCGGCCGCCAGCGTGCATGTTGGAACGGGCATCGTTTTCCGCTGGAACGCGGTTGATCGCACCCACCGGCTCTCCATCCACCAGCAGGATGCGTTTATCGCCCTTGCGGACGTCGGGCAGATATTCCTGAGCAATGTAAGGTTCGCGGAACATCTGACCGAACATTTCCAGCAGCGAGGAGAAATTGCGGTCGTCCCGCGCTGAATGGAAGACGCCCGCACCGCCATTGCCATAAAGCGGCTTGAGAATGATATCGCCCATTTCGTTACGGAAGCGCGCGATTTCCGCGACATCCTTCGTGATCAGCGTCTTCGGCATGAGATCCGCGAATTCAGTGACGAAGATCTTCTCCGGCGAATTGCGCACCCAGGCGGGATCATTGACCACCAGGGTCTTCGGATGAATGCGCTCCAGCAGATGGGTGGAGGTAATATAGGCCATGTCGAATGGTGGATCCTGACGCAGATGGATGACATCCATCGTGGAAAGATCGACGCGCTCCGGTTCGGAAAGCGAGAAATGGTCACCCTTGATGTCGCGCAGTTCCATCTGCTCGACGGTCGCGTAAATCTTGCCGTCGCGCATGGAAAGGCGGTCGGGCGTGTAATGGAACAGCCGATATCCGCGCGCCTGCGCTTCAAGGCTCATGGCGAAGGTGGAATCACCGCCGATGTTGATGCCGGAGACATGATCCATCTGGATCGCGACGTTCTTGATCTTCGCCATGCGCATGTTCCTCTCGCAGCATACGGACGCCTGCGATCCGCCATGCCGTGTCTCATCTTTCAAGCGTTCCGGCAGGACCGGAAGAGACCCGGAAATGCTTCAGAAAACTTGAAAGATGTAGGGCAGCGACCATTCAAACGCAACTGCTGCGAGCCGTGGTTTCTGTGAGTTTTATTGATCCTTCATAATTCCTGCGGCGAAGTCACACCCGCGCCCGCCAACGGCATGGGCGACGGCTCAGGCTGCCAGCTTGTAGGAGCGACCGGCGAACAGCTTGTTCTTGACGCGATAGGCAAATGCCAGCGCCGTGGGGAACGGACGACGCATGAAGGCAACCTTGCGCACATAATGATCAACACGCCAGGTGGCCCATGTTCCGGCCCTGAAATAAGCGACGTCACCGACCCGCAGGATGCTGACCGAGCCGTCCTCGGCCGTCACATGCACCTCGCCTTCCAGAATATAGACGGTCTCATCCCAGCCGAAGAACCAGCGGAATTCGCCTGCAGTGCAATCCCACATGGCAGTGCTTGAGGCACGGTCGCCGCTTCGGGAATGATCCGCAGCACGTGCCTGCGGGTTGCCGGCAATGATCCATTCAGGATTGATAGGCGCCGGCTGAAGCCGCAGATCGGTGCAGGATGCGCTGACCACGGCATCGTCTTTTTTCCGACGCAGATAGGCCGGCAATATCGGCACCGTACGGATAGCCATGGTTGCGGCCGCCGCGAACATCATTTTGAACGACATATGAGAAAACCCCCGTGAAATATCGGAGGCCTTTTATCATCGGGATCGTAACAAACCAGTTTTGACAATCGGCGCAATTTTAGCCATCGCGCCGATTTCAGGTGACGCAATCAGGCCGTCGCCAGTTGAGCGTCCTGCGCCACCGTCTGTTCCGCTCTGCTGGCGATACGCTTGCCAGTTTCGCTGGCGAAGAAGTGCAGTTTTTCCGGAGCAATCGTCACCGAAAGCGCGGACGGAACCTCGACATCAGGCGGAAAGGCCACGGTCAGGCTCTGATCGCCGATCATGCCGTGTATAAGGCGTTGCGAACCCAGCTCCTCAATATAATCCACGCGAAGTGCGAAACCCTGGGCGTCAGCAGCAGCGAGACGAAAATCTTCCGCCCGCATTCCAACAGTCACCGGGCCGGACGTGGGGGCGAAGCCATTGAGCGCAAACAGCGACGGCCCGATGGCAAGGCTATCGCCGTGCAATTCGGCGCTGAGAAGATTCATGGCCGGAGAGCCGATGAAACTTGCGACGAAGGTTGAGGCAGGCGTGTGATAGACATCCAGCGGTGCACCGATCTGCTCGATACGGCCGCCATTCAGCACGACGAGACGGTCGGCCAGCGTCATGGCTTCCAACTGGTCATGGGTAACGTAGATCGATGTCGTGCCGAGACGTTTTTGCAGCCGCTTGATTTCGCCGCGCATGGAAACACGCAACTTGGCATCGAGATTGGACAGGGGTTCGTCGAACAGGAAGGCAGCAGGCTTGCGAACGATCGCACGCCCCATGGCGACGCGCTGACGCTGACCACCGGAAAGGGCGCGTGGCTTGCGGTCCAGATAGGGTTCGAGTTGCAGCATACGCGCCGCTTCAGCCACACGGGCGTCAATTTCCGCCTTGGGTGTCCTGCGGTTCTTCAGCCCGTACTCCAGGTTCTCGCGTACCGACATATGCGGGTAAAGCGCGTAGTTCTGGAAGACCATGGCGATATCGCGGTCGGCCGGATCGGTCTGGTTGACCACCCGGTCGCCGATCTTCACCGTGCCTTCTGAAATATCCTCAAGCCCGGCGACCATACGCAAAAGCGTGGACTTGCCGCAGCCGGAGGGACCGACGAGAACGATGAACTCGCCGTCCTTGATGTCGATATCGACATGATGCACGGCGCGCACGCCGCCATGATAATCCTTGCAGACCTGACTGATTTCTATCGCGGCCATTTCGGTCTCCTTATTTATCGCTCTCGGTCAGGCCCTTGATGAACCAGCGCTGGAAAATAACGACGATCAGCACGGGTGGCAGCATGGCCAGCACGGCGAGCGCGAAAGCTTCGTTGTAATCGGGGATTTGCGAACCGACCCAGACCTGCAGGATCGACTTGATGCCACGCATCAGGGTGAAGAAACTCTCATCCGTCGTCATCAGCATGGGCCAGAGATACTGATTCCAGCCATAGACGAACATGATGATGAAGATTGCCGCCATCATCGTGCGCGACAGCGGAATGAGAACGTCGATGAAAAATTTCACTGGCCCCGCACCATCGATACGGGCAGCCTCCAGCAGCTCTTCAGGCACGGATTTGAAGAACTGCCGGAAATAGAAGGTGCCCGTCGCCGAAGCGAGAAGCGGCACGATCAGACCGGTATAGGAGTTCAACAGTCCGAGTTTGCTCATTACCTCGTAGGACGGCATGATGCGCACTTCGAGCGGCAGAAGCAGCGTGGTGAAAATGATCCAGAAGGCGAGCGTCGCAAAACGGAAGCGGAAATAGACGATCGCATAGGCCGCCGTCATCGACAGGACAATTTTGCCGACGGCAAAGCCGATGCCGAGGATCAGCGAATTCAACACCATGTTCAGGCCTGTAACCTGTCCGGTGAAACCACCCTTCTGGGTAAGGACCTTCTCATAGGTTTCGATGAAATTGTCGCCGGGAATGATCGCAAGGCCGCTGCGGTGAATTTCAGCCGCCGTGTGGGTGGACGTCATGAAGGCCACGACAACAGGCAGGATTAGAAACAATGCGCCAATGATCAGCACCAGATGATCGAGGGGTTTGGTCTTGTACATCGTCTTTTCCCTCAATTGTAATGGATGCGCTTCTCGATGAAGCGGAACTGGATGATGGTGAGGACGAAAACGACCAGCATGAGGATGACGGACTGGGCCGAGGAACCGCCGATGTCATTGCCGCGGAAACCGTCGAGGAACACCTTGTAGACCAGCGTGATCGGGTTGTTCGCGGCCTTATCCTTCACCATCACGTCGATGACACCGAACGTATCGAACAACGAATAGGTGATGTTGATGATGAGCAGGAAGAAGGCCGTGGGCGCCAGGAGCGGCATGATGACGGTCCAGAACCGGCGGAAGCCCGAACGGCAATCGATGGAGGCGGCTTCCCGCACGGAGACCGGAACGCCCTGGAGACCGGAGAGGAAGAAGATGAAGTTGTAAGGAATCTGCTTCCAGACCGCGACAACGATCATGGCAAAGGCCGTATCGAAATAATTGAGGCCGACCTTCATGTCCCAACCGAGAAACGCGGCCATCTTCACGAAGGGGCCGATATGCTGGTCGAAAAACATCATGCCGATAAGGCCGGCGACTGGCGGCGCAATGGCGTAAACGGAAATCAGCAGCGTCTTGTATGTCGAACTGCCGCGAATGACCGCATCCGCCTTGACGGCGAGCAGCAGGCCGAGCGCCAGCGAAAAGAAGGTGACGAGCACGGTGAAGACTACCGTGAATTTCGCGATGCTGAGATATTCGGGGCTGAAGATCGCATCCGAATAATTGGCGAGTCCAACGAAGGAAGCGCCGAACCCGAACGGGTCTTCGATATAGAAAGACGAATGGATGGCCTGAACGGATGGCCAATAGAAGAAGATGAAAATCACCGCAAGCTGCGGTGCCAGAAACAGATAGGGCACAAAGGACGAAGAGAACTGCACGCGCTTCATGCCGGCTTCTGCGGGCTTGGCGGGTTTTCCAGCCTTTGCGGACCGACCGGAGAAAAACCGGCGCGGTTGAGACGATGTATAGGCCACGCTTGCGCCTCCTTATCCAGAAGTGAGCCTCCCTTCCGTCAGAAAGGAGGCTCGACAAGATCAACGGTTTCGAAGAGATCGATCAGCCGGCCGTCTTGGCGAAGCGGGCCAGAAGGTCGTTGCCTTCCTTCTCGATGATTTCGAAAGCAGCCTTCGGCGTGACTTCGCCGGAGAAGATGCGGTTATATTCGCGTTCCATCACGGCGCGGATCTGCGGGTAGAAGCCGAGGCGATAACCCTTGGACCAGTCGCCACCCTGCAGTGACAGCTGCTGGATGCCGACTTCGGCGACCGGCTTTTCCTTGTAGTAGCCTTCAGCCTTGGCCTTTTCATAAGCGGCCTTGGTGATGGCGACGTAACCGGTTGCCTTGTGATAGAAGACCTGGATTTCCGGCGAGGTCAGGAACTGGAAGAAGTCGGCCACGCATTTGTTTTCGGCTTCGGACTTGCCCGACATTGCAAAGAGGGCGGCGCCGCCGATGAAGGAGTTGGTACCCGCGCCCTTGATGGAGCCCCAGTAAGGGAGGAAAGTTGCCGAGAATGGCATTGTGGCCGTCTTCTGAAGGCCGCCGAAGGAACCCGACGAACCGATCCAGAGTGCTACCTTACCTTCTTCGAAGGGCTTCTGGTTGTCGTTCCAGCCGGCGCCATAATAGGCAAACAGGCCCTTGTCCTTCCAGTCCTTCAGCTTCTCGAACATCATGACGAGGTTCGGGTCGGTGACCTTGAGCTTGGTGTCGGTGACGCTGTCGTAACCATTGTTGTTCGTGGCGAACTGGATGTTGTTACGCGAGAAGAAGTTCTCCGTGAACTGCCAGGTCAGCTGCGACTGGACGAGCGGAATATAGCCGGCTTCCTTCAGCTTCGGCGCGACCTTTTCAAAGTCTTCCCAGGTCTTCGGAGCTTCGACGCCGGCCTTCTTCAGGGCCTCGTCGTTGATGTACATGATGGGAGCGGAGGAATTGAACGGCATGCCGACGAACTTGCCGTCAGCGGCAGCGTAGAAGTAGCGCACGCCGTTGATAAAGGCGTCGCGATCGAACTTGTAACCGGCCTTGGTGATCAGGTCTTCGGCAGGAATCACCGCGCCCTTGGCGTTGATGATGGTGGCAGCACCTGCATCGAAAACCTGAAGAATGTTCGGCTGTTCGCCCGAACGGAAAGCTGCGATGCCGCTGGCGAGAGCTTCTTCATAGGAGCCCTTGGAAACCGGCGTCAGCGCGCATTCTTTCTGGGCTTCGTTGAATTTCTGGGCGACTTCGTTGATGACTTCGCCGTTACGGCCGCCCATGCCATGCCACCAGGTGATGTTGGTCGCAGCCATGGAAGAGGTCGCGGAGATGCTGACAGCCACAGCGGCCATGGAAATCTTCTTGAACATATCAAATCCTCTCCACCATTTATTGGGGTGAGGATGCGAATAGAGAGGTTCAATGACGCCTCTTTGACAGTTCCATGTCAGATTTATTACAGCGGCGGATGAAAATCTCAGTCGGATATGCGTTTCAGGGGCCGCGCCGGGTTCCCGACCACCGTCACGCCAGCAGCGACGTCGCGTGTGACGACCGAACCGGCACCGAC
The DNA here is from genome assembly GCF_003261015.1 of Agrobacterium sp. MS2. Classification (NCBI taxonomy): domain Bacteria; kingdom Pseudomonadati; phylum Pseudomonadota; class Alphaproteobacteria; order Hyphomicrobiales; family Rhizobiaceae; genus Agrobacterium; species Agrobacterium sp. MS2. Next base: position 328,544 of record NZ_QLNF01000084.1, read on the forward strand.
AATCGCACCGTCACCCACTGTCACGCCCGCAAGCAGAATCGCTCCGCCGCCGATCCAAACGTCGCGACCGATTGCCACGGGTTTTGCGATTTCAATGCCTTGGGCACGCGGCACCGGGTCGAGATGGTGTTCCGCACAGTAAATCTGCACCGCAGGCCCCAGCATCGCGCCGTCGCCTATCGTTACCTTAGCGGAATCGAGAATGGTGCAGCCCGCGTTGAGATATACATTCTTTCCCAGCGCGATATTAAAGCCGTAAGCGCAATGAAACGGCGCTTCGAGAAACGCGCCTTCCCCGACAGAATTAAACAGCGCGCGCAGCAGCGGTGCAATTGCCCCGCGCTCATCCGGCGGCATCGTATTGTGCTGGTGGACGGCCCCTCGTGCGCGCCGGCGCAATATATCCAGCTCGCCATCCATGCAGCTGTACCATTCGCCCGCGGCCATTTTTTCACGCTCGGTGGACATCGTCTCCCCTTCAAAAGGCATCGATAAAATGCTGCGGCAGACCTCGCGGCAGAATGGCGACGATATCGAAGCGCAGTGAAAGCCGCCCGGCATCGCCGTGGCGGGCCAGCCACAGGTCCGCAGCCGCCCGGATGCGTTGCTGCGAATGAAAGCCGACGGCATCGATCGCGCTGATGCCGGACGGCCGGGCCTTGACCTCCACAAACGCGACGACGTCCGCCTTGCGGGCGACAAGGTCAATCTCCCCCAGCCGGGTGCGATAACGAATGGCGAGAATGCGATATCCCTTCAGCAGCAGAAAAAGTGCCGCCCAATATTCCGCAGCATGACCACGCCGCTCGGCTTTTCGCCTTTTATCGTTTCGCCAGTTAGCGGCCATCCGCTTCCTTCATGTCCAGCAGCCTTTGATAAAGCTCCTTGCGCGGCAGGCCCGTCAGCTTCGCGGCTTCGCCTGCAGCCCTTGCGGCGGGCATGGTGGCGACCAGATCCTTCAGCAGCTTCTCGACATCCTCGATATCGGGAATCTCGTCATAGGAAGGCGGCTCCACCAGAAGCACGATCTCGCCCTTCACTACACGGTCACCGTCATAGTAATCCGCAAGCTCACCGAGCGTGCCGCGGCGGAATTCCTCGAACGTCTTGGTCAGCTCGCGGCAGACCACGGCACGGCGCTCACGCCCGAGCACTTCCGATGCGACCTTGATGGAAGCGCTGATGCGGTGCGGTGATTCAAAAAAAATGAGGGTCGCGGGGATTTTCGCCAGTTCGGCAAAACGGTCGCGCTTGCCGCGGTCCTTTACCGGCAGGAAACCCGCAAACAGGAAGGCGTCACTTGGCATGCCCGAACCGACCAGCGCGGCTAACGGCGCCGAGGCGCCCGGCACCGGCACGACGCGATGCCCGGCCTCGAGTGCAAGCTGGCCAAGCCGGTAACCGGGATCGGAAACAAGCGGCGTTCCCGCATCCGACACCAGCGCCACGGATTTTCCTGCTTCCAGCGCCGCGATGAGCTTTGGCCCCACTTCGTTCGAATTGTGCTCGTGATACGCAAACGGACGGGTACGGATACCGTAACGCTCGAGCAGGATGCGCGTGACGCGGGTATCCTCGCAGGCGAGAACATCAGCAGAAGCCAGCGTCTCCAGCGCGCGAATGGTGATGTCGCCCAGATTGCCGATGGGGGTAGCGACGAGATAAAGCGCGCACTCCAGCGGACGCGCGGGAATTGTGGCCGCCCCGATCCTGAATTCCTTCACCGCCTGCCTGGCGTCAATCTTCGATGTTTCTTCCGTCACACGGCTTCCAATCATTCTTGCCGATCATTTCCGGCCGGTCGCTCCAGTTATTCCTCTTTATGGGCAATTGAAAACCGGCGAACAAGGGCAACGGACGGCGCCAGCCTGTGGATCATGCTGTATAGCAGCAAAATGACCCGCGGCAGACGAACTCGGCTCTTGCATTCTCCGCAATAACTCTGCCATTTTGCCCGTCCACATTATCCGGCATTTGCCGGTGAAGACTCTTCTTGCCGATCCGGCGGTGGCCGGTTCGCAACGGTTGAAAGCGGTAGTGTCCATGCGTATTACTCTTGAGCGGTCGAACCTTCTGAAATCGCTGAACCACGTCCACCGGGTCGTCGAGCGTCGCAACACGATCCCGATCCTGTCGAACGTTCTGCTGCGCGCTTCCGGCGCCAATCTTGACATGAAGGCGACCGACCTCGATCTCGAAATCACCGAAGCGACCCCGGCCATGGTGGAGCAGGCGGGCGCCACCACCGTGCCGGCACACCTGCTCTATGAAATCGTGCGCAAGCTGCCGGATGGTTCCGAGGTGCTTTTGGCGACCAATCCGGACGGTTCCTCCATGACCGTTGCGTCCGGCCGCTCGAAATTCTCGCTGCAATGCCTGCCCGAGGCGGATTTCCCTGACCTGACCGCCGGCACCTTCAGCCACACCTTCAAGCTGAAGGCGACCGATCTGAAGATGTTGATCGACCGCACGCAATTCGCGATTTCGACTGAAGAGACACGTTATTACCTGAACGGCATTTTCTTCCACACCATCGAAAGCAATGGCGAGCTGAAGCTGCGCGCCGTTGCCACCGATGGTCACCGTCTGGCACGCGCCGATGTGGACGCGCCGTCCGGTTCCGAAGGCATGCCTGGCATCATCATTCCGCGCAAGACTGTCGGCGAATTGCAGAAGCTGATGGACAACCCCGAGCTTGAAGTCACCGTCGAAGTCTCGGATGCGAAAATCCGCCTGACCATCGGCTCGGTCGTTCTGACCTCGAAGCTGATCGATGGGACTTTCCCGGATTACCAGCGCGTGATCCCCACCGGCAACGACAAGGAAATGCGGGTCGACTGCCAGTCTTTCGCCCAGGCTGTCGATCGCGTTTCGACCATTTCGTCCGAACGTGGCCGCGCCGTGAAACTCGCCCTCACCAATGGACAGCTCACTCTTACCGTCAACAATCCCGATTCGGGCAGCGCGACGGAAGAAGTTGCCGTCGGCTATGACAATGATTCGATGGAAATCGGCTTCAACGCGAAATATCTGCTCGACATCACCTCACAGCTTTCCGGTGACGACGCGATTTTCCTTCTGGCAGATGCAGGGTCGCCGACGCTGGTTCGTGACACCGCCGGCGACGATGCCCTGTATGTTTTGATGCCGATGCGCGTGTGAGTACGCTGATTTCTTTCCATTTTAGTCAAAACGCCGGTGGATCGCTCCGCCGGCGTTTTTTGATTCGATTATCGCCACCTTGGGCCCAGAGGTGAATTTTCCCAGCTACGACATTTTGCCTTGTTTTTGCGTCAAATGGGATCAACATTGCGTAACAGTTTTTTGACAATGACCAAATGCATTTGAGGGGAATTATGGCACTTAACCTGAAGCAACGCCTTGAACAGAAATTCGAGGAAGAAATCCGCTTTTTCAAGGGCATGGTCAGCCAGCCGAAAAAAGTCGGCGCCATCGTACCGACATCAGCCATCACAGCGAAAAAGATGGCGAGTGTCATCAATCCCCATTCCGGCCTGCCGGTTCTTGAACTCGGCCCAGGAACGGGTGTCATCACCAAGGCCATCCTGGCGCGCGGCATCAAGCCGGAGAACCTGACCGCCATCGAATATTCGACCGATTTCTATAATCAGCTGCTCAAAAGCTATCCTGGCGTCAACTTCGTCAATGGGGATGCCTTCGATCTTGATGCAACGCTCGGCGAACACGGGCATCAGATGTTCGACAGTGTCATTTCAGCCGTGCCGATGCTGAATTTTCCGATGGCCGCCCGCATCAAGCTTCTCGACGAATTGCTGAAGCGCGTGCCGCATGGCCGCCCCGTGGTGCAGATATCCTATGGCCCGATCTCGCCGATCGTCGCACAGCCGCATCTTTACCACATTCGTCATTTCGATTTCATCGTGCGCAATATTCCGCCGGCGCAACTATGGACCTATACTCGGGCCTGACGTCCGGCAGATCGAGAAAATCCGTCATTTCCCGGTCGTAGCGCATGGTTAGGGTGTCGATGCCCTTCCATGGCCTTTTGGGGACCGATTGCCGTGCATGCACTCTACATTACCCACCCCCAGGTCAGAATAGATCCGGCTGTTCCCGTTCCTCAATGGGGGCTTTCGGAAAGAGGTGCCGAGCGGTCGCGAGAGGCAGGCCGCCTGCCTTGGGCGCTGGCATTGCGCCATATCGTTTGCAGCGCCGAGACGAAGGCGATTGAAACCACCCGTATCCTTGCCGAGACATCCGGAGCGGAGATAGAAATCGTCGAGGAGATGCATGAAAACGACCGGTCCTCCACCGGTTTCCTGACGCCACCGGAATTCGAGAAGGCGGCGGACTGGTTCTTCGCTCACCCGCAGGAAAGTTTTCGCGGCTGGGAGCGGGCAATCGATGCGCAGGCGCGGATTGTCAATGCCGTCAGAGCTATTCTTGACCGGCACGATACACAGCGGCCTATCGCCTTTGTCGGCCATGGCGGTGTGGGGACACTTCTGAAATGCCATATAGAAGGCCGCCGCATCAGCCGCGGCGAGGACCAGCCACCCGGCGGCGGCAATCTCTTTCGCTTCTCCATCGCCGACTTTTCACTTGCAGCCGCCTCCCCCGCATGCGACTGGACGGCAATGGAAACATGGCAGGGATAAGACAATGACCGCGCGCGAAAAACTCATCGTCGGGCTCGATGTTCCGACTGTGCAGCAGGCCGAAGACATCGTTTCAAAAATCGGCGACGAGGTTCTTTTCTACAAGATCGGTTATCAGCTCGTCTTCGCCGGCGGTCTGGAATTCGCGCGCGACCTTGTCCAAAGCGGTAAGAAGGTCTTCCTCGACATGAAGCTGCTCGATATCGACAACACCGTCGCCTCCGGTGTCGAAAACATCGCCCGGATGGGCATGTCGATGCTGACGCTTCATGCATATCCTAAAGCCATGCGTGCTGCCGTCAAGGCAGCGGAAGGTTCCGGCCTCTGCCTGCTCGGTGTCACGGTGCTGACGTCGATGGATGACAGCGATCTGGCCGAAGCCGGTTACGCCGCGGATGCCCGTTCGCTGGTGCTGCGCCGCGCGGAACAGGCGCGCGAGGCGGGCATGGGCGGCATCGTCTGCTCGGCGGAAGAATCGACCGCCGTGCGCGAAATCCTCGGCCCCGATCTTGCCGTCGTTACCCCTGGCATTCGCCCCGCGGGCGCCGATCTCGGCGATCAGAAACGGGTGATGACGCCTTACGACGCCATCAAGGCTGGTTCGAGCCACCTGGTCGTCGCCCGACCGATCGTCAGGGCGGAAGATCCCAAAGCGGCGGCCCGCGCCATTCTCGATGACATGCTGCGCGCCAGCTTTCCAGCCAATCAATAATGACGACGGGAGGAGATGAAATGGCAAAGGGATATTGGATCGCCCGCGTCGATGTTCGCGATAGCGAGCGTTACAAGGACTACGTCTCAACGGCAAAACCCGCCTTCGAGCGGTTCGGTGCGAATTTCCTCGCTCGTGGCGGTGCTTTGACCGAGCTTGAGGGCAAGGCACGGGCGCGCAACGTCGTCATCGAGTTTCCTTCGGTGCAACACGCCATCGATTGCTATAATTCCCCCGAATACCAGGCAGCCGCCAAAATCCGCCAGGAAGTCGCGGATGCGGAAATGGTGATCGTCGAGGGAATTTGACGGTCGTCAACCCTATGTCCCAAACCCGCCTCTCCCCGGCGAGAACATCTCTTCCCGTGCGCGCGGCTTTGGGCTAAGAGACTGAAAAACGCTTTATCGACAGCTTCTGAGGAGCCTCCCATGACCTTGGCCAACCTTCCCCCCCTCGTCACCGTATTCGGCGGTTCGGGTTTTGTCGGGCGGCATGTGGTGAGACTGCTCGCCAAGCGCGGTTATCGCATTCGTGTCGCCGTGCGCCGACCCGATCTCGCCGGCTTTTTGCAGCCGCTTGGCAATGTCGGCCAGATTTCCTTTGCGCAGGCCAACCTGCGTTACCGCGATTCCATCGTAAAAGCCGTGGAAGATGCGGATCATGTGGTCAATTGCGTCGGCATCCTGACCGAAAGTGGCCGCAACACCTTTGACGCCGTGCAGGAATTCGGCGCGAAAGCCATCGCCGAGGCCGCCCGCGATGCCGGCGCCACGCTGACGCATATTTCCGCCATCGGCGCGGAAGCCGGTTCATCCACGGGTTACGGCCGCACCAAGGGCCGCGCCGAAGCTGCTATCCATTCCGTTCTGCCCGCCGCCGTTATCCTGCGTCCTTCGATCATCTTCGGACCGGAAGATGATTTCTTCAACAAGTTCGCGAAGATGGCCCGCGGCATGCCCTTCCTGCCGTTGATCGGTGGCGGAAAAACCAGGTTCCAGCCGGTTTATGTCGAGGATGTCGCGGAGGCCGTCGCCCGTAGCGTTGACGGCAAGCTGAAACCCGGCGCCATCTATGAGCTCGGCGGCCAGGATGTAATGACGTTCCGCGACTGTCTTGAGGCCGTTCTTGCCGCTACCTATCGCGAACGTCCGTTCGTCAATCTGCCTTTCGGCGTTGCCTCAATGATCGGCAAGGTTGCTTCGATGGTGCCGCTGATCACGCCACCGCTGACATCCGATCAGGTGACCATGCTGAAAAAGGACAACGTCGTTTCCGCCGAGGCGGAAAAGAACGGCCTGACGCTGGAAGGCATCGGCATTACGCCCGTTCGTGTTGCGTCTGTTCTGCCGTCCTACATGGTGCAATATCGCCCGCACGGCCAGTTCTCGAATGCGGGCAAGGCGGCCTGAGTTCTGTCGCCATGCGGCACCTACTTGAAAGGCGGGACTTGTTCCCGCTTTTTTTTGTGCATTCTTCATCGCAACCAAACCGCTTTCGGTGCATTTCTCCTTCGATAACGGGAAGGAGACGACATCAATATCGGGGCTGGCGAGCCGCTGGAAAAGGTTAACGGCGGAAAGGTCTCCGCAGGCAAGCGTGGCACAAGCGCAACTGTGGAAAAGACTTCGCATTAACCCGGTATTCAACAAGCTGCTTTATTGATATTCGCCACATTCCAAACATATCCCGAACTCTCAATTCACACACGGCGGCACGATCCGCGCGAACGAACGTCTGAAAGGCAATCATAAAATGGGCAGATCTATCGCACTCTTTTTTGCGTGTGCGGCTTTGGTGGTTCTGGCGGGTTCATTCATGGCACCGGGCACGGTTGCAGCGGGCAAGAGCGGTTGTGCTCCGGCTTATGGCGTGGACCCCTGTGCGACGGCTTCGATCAGCACCAACTGACCAGCCTTTAGAAGTTTAAAAAAAAAGCGCCGCCGGTTTTCCGGGGCGCTTTTTCTTTTTCAGTCCATATAAATTAAAGCCTCAGCCCAGGACCAGAAGCGCGATAAGTCCCAGCGACCCGATGGCGATGCGCCACCAGGCGAAGGGCGCGAAGCCCCGTCGCGAGACGAAATCCAGGAGCGAGCGAACGACAAAAAGACCCGAGACGAAAGCGGCGATGAAGCCGACGGCGATCAGAGCGCCGTCATCGAAACTCAGGGCATCGCGGTTCTTGTAAAGATCGAGCGTGAACGCGCCGAGCATGGTCGGCATCGCCAGGAAGAACGAAAATTCGGCGGCGGAGCGCTTGTCCGTGCCCATCAGCAACGAGCCGACGATCGTGGCACCGGAACGCGATGTGCCGGGAATCATCGCGAGGCACTGGAAGAGGCCGATCTTGAATGCAAGCGACGGCGGATAATCCATGATGTCGGTATATTTCGGATTCAGCGGCATGCGGTCGACGGCAAGCAAAATGACCCCGCCGATGATCAGCACCACGCAGATGAGCATGGGCGTTTCAAACAGCACAGTCTTGATGAAGTCATGCGCCAAGGCGCCGATGATGGCCGCCGGCAGGAAGGCGAGAGCGACGGCCAGCACGAAGCGGCGCGCTTTCGCGCTTGTCGGCAGAGCGAGCGCAATCGATACAAGCTTTTGGAAATAAACAAGAAGTATCGCAAGAATCGCACCGAGCTGGATGAGAACCGCAAAGGTGTTGCCGGGTGATTTGAAGCCGAGGAAGTGCCCGGCCAGCAGCACATGCGCCGTTGAGGAAACGGGAATGAACTCCGTCAGACCCTCGATGATACCCAGCAGAAGCGCGCTGATGATCGATTGGTCACCCATGGGGAATCCTTCTTTTCAGGGGGGAAGTGGCAATGGAAGGCAATTGCGTTAAACTTGTTTTAAAGTAGCCAAGCTCTTATAGCGTCTTGATGAAGCGAAACTGAAAAAGTTTTCCGGCAGATGCCGATCATGACAACCAATCGTAAAAATTGAGTACCGATGCCAACTCTCTATCACTCTCCGATGTCGACCGCATCCCGGTTCGTTCGTCTGATCCTTGCGGAATACGGGTTCCAGACCGATCTCGTGGAGGAGCAACCGTGGGAAAGACGGCGGGAGTTTCTGGCGCTCAATCCGGCCGGCACCCTGCCGGTCTATCTCGACGACAATATGCGCTCCCTCAGCGGGCCTTACGTGCTTGCGGAATTTCTCGATGAAACCCATGGGGTTTTGAAGCGTGACAGGCGTCTTCTGGCGGAAGACCCGTTTCAGCGGGCGGAAATTCGCCGCCTGACGGAATGGTTTCTGCAGAAGATGGAAAATGACGTGACCCGGCCGCTGGTACGGGAGCGTGTTTACAAATTGCAGATGACGACCGCGCAAGGCGGCGGCCCGCCGGATTCCAAATTGCTGCGCACAGCCCGCAACAATATCCGCCAGCACATAAAGTATCTGGAATGGCTGGCCGGTTCGCGCACATGGCTGGCGGGTGATCGGCTGAGCTATGCCGATCTTGCCGCCGCAGCCGCGGTTTCGGTTCTGGATTATCTCGGCGAGATCAACTGGCTCGAGGCACCCATCGCCAAGGAATGGTACCAGCGGGTGAAATCCCGTCCGTCCTTCCGGCCGTTCCTGAGCGAGCGTATTCCACGCCTCGCCCCCTCCTCCCATTATGCCGATCTGGACTTTTAAGTTCAGCCTTTCGGTTGTTTGCTGCGGCCCGGGACTGCGCCTATATATGACGCGCAACAACCCGCAGGAGAGACTACCATCGACGTTGCCGACGAGAAGCAGCGGATACGCGCGCGCAAACTGACGGATTTCATTCGTCACGAAGCCCTTTCGCTTGGCTTCGATCTATGTCGCGTCACAGCGCCGGACGGCATTCCGCTCGCACCGGAACGGCTGAGAGAATTTCTCGGCAAAGGTTATCACGGCACGATGGCGTGGATGGAAGAAACCGAGGCCCGGCGGGCGGAGCCGAAAACGCTGTGGAGCGATGTACGCTCCATCGTCATGTTCGGCCTCAATTATGGTCCCGACGAAGACCCGCGCAATCTGCTCTCGAAACCGGACAAGGCAGCCATTTCGGTCTATGCCCGCAATCGCGATTACCACGACGTCATCAAGGGGCGGCTGAAGGAAATCGCCACGCGCTTCGCCGCACGCGCCGGCGAGGATGTGAAGGTCTTCGTCGACACCGCCCCGGTGATGGAAAAACCGCTCGCCGCCGCCGCCGGTCTTGGCTGGCAGGGCAAACACACGAACCTCGTCAGCCGCAGCCATGGTTCCTGGCTGTTCCTCGGCAGCATGTTCACCACCGCTGATCTCTGTCTCGATGAGGCCGAGAAGGATCATTGCGGCTCCTGCCGGGCCTGTCTTGATGCCTGTCCAACGGCGGCCTTTCCCGCCCCCTATCAACTCGACGCCCGTCGCTGCATCTCCTATCTCACCATCGAGCACAAGGGGCCAATTCCGCATGAGTTTCGGCCGATGATGGGCAATCGCATCTACGGCTGTGACGATTGCCTCGCCGCCTGCCCATGGAACAAGTTCGCGGCCAGCGCCTCGGAAATGAAATTGCAGGCGCGCGAGGATCTGAAAGAACCGTCCATCGATTTCCTCCTGACATTGGATGATGCTGCCTTCCGCAGCTTTTTCAGTGGCTCTCCCGTCAAACGCATCGGCCGTAGCCGATTTATCCGCAATGTGCTGATTGCGGCCGGCAACTCCGGAAACCGGCAGTTCGTGGAACGATGCAAGGCTCTTGCCGAAATGGACCCTTCGCCGGAGGTACGCGGCATGGCCGCGTGGGCTTTATCGCGGCTTATGGACAGGCAGGAATTCCGTACATACTCTGCCACGCGCGCACCGGAGACTGATCCGGAGGCGGAAATGGAATGGCAATTGGCAGAGGCGTGAACCATGCATGTGATGATTTTTGGCGCGGGTTATTCGGGGAAAGCCATTGCCAACGCGCTGAAATCCCAAGCAGCAGGGATCTCCGGCACCACGCGCAGTCAGGACAAATTCTCTGGCCTCGCCAGCGCACAGATGACGCCCTTGCTCTTTGACGGCGTCCAGCTCAATGATGAGCTCGTCGCTGCAATGGACAATGTCACGCATCTCATACAATCCGTCGCGCCGGGCAAGGATGGCGATCCTCTCCTTCCGCTTCTGGGCGGCGACTTGAAAAAGCTCCTGCCCAATCTGGCATGGATCGCTTACCTTTCCACCGTGGGTGTTTATGGCGACCACGGCGGCGCTTGGGTGGACGAGACAACACCCTGCCGCCCCGTTTCCCCACGTTCTGTGGAGCGGGTAGCGGCTGAGGCCGCATGGACTGAAGCGGCCCGCGACGCCGACGCGCCGCTTTCCATCCTGCGTCTATCCGGAATTTATGGCCCGGGGCGCAATGCCTTCATGAATTTCGAGAAGGGAACGGCGCGGCGGCTGGTGAAGAAGGACCAGGTATTCAATCGCATCCGCGTGGAGGATATCGGCGCGGCGGTTGCCTTCCTGGCACAAAAACACGAAGGCGGCATCTTCAACGTGACCGATGATGAACCCTGCCCCCCGCAGGATGTGGTAAGCTTCGCCGCAGCGCTGATGGGAGTGGAACCACCACCCGAACAGGCCTTTGAAACTGCCGATCTAACACCGATGGCGCGCTCTTTTTATGGCGAGAACAAGCGCGTTTCCAACGCCAGAATTCGCGATCTGGGCTTCGATTTTCGCTTCCCGGAGTACAGGGTCTCGCTTCGACAATTATGGGAAAACGGCCTCTGGCGATGCTGAAAAATGCCATCTCCAAAAGCGATGAAAAATCCTTCCAATCCCGCTTTTGCGGATGGTTTTCGTCTTATTTCAGCCAATTAGGATTTTATTAACCAAGCCGAAATGACTAAAATCGTAGTCATTAGAAAAATATTTCACTCACATTTCGTGAAGTGGATTCACGAAGCCGTGACTTGCAACAGCATTCCCATTGAGCATTGATTCTGCGTTATTTTTTCCGCTTCTTCAAACGGGCGCGGCAATGGCAGCTTCCGGCCGATGATCACGAATGTTACAGTCTGTAACAGTTCGTGATTTGAGATCAGCTTTTTTTCGCCATTTTTCCCTCGCCCTACAATCTCGCATCAAAAGGCGTTCAGGCCAGTTCATGGCCGTTTAGCAAGGGCACAATCAATCGGCGCGGGGCCGATTTTCAGGGAAGCACTGTTTTGAATATCCGTCGTATAACTTTCACCGCTGCAACTATCGCCGCCTGTTCCATCATCACGCCTCTTCAGGCGAATGCGGCAAATGGTTGTGGAGGCGCATCGTGGTATGCGTTGACCTCCAAGACTGCTTCTGGCGAGCGTATGAACGCCGCCAACCTGACCGCCGCTCACCGCTCCCTGCGGTTCGGCACCAAGGTCAAGGTTACCAACGCGCGCAACGGCAAGGCCGTTGTCGTTCGCATCAATGACCGCGGGCCATTTATCAAGGGTCGCGTTCTCGATCTTTCCAAGGCTGCGGCCAAAAACATCGGCATGATCAACTCCGGCACTGCCAAGGTCTGCTACGAGGTCGTCAAAGCCGATTGAGCCTTGCCCTCGCCGCCATTCGCGTCTACCAACCGGACTTATCAGGAAAACGAGGTAGACAATGCGATTAGGCGGGCGTTTGGCCGGAGCAATCGAAGTATTGGCGGATATTGAGGGACGCAGACGTCCCGTCGCCGATGCTCTGAAGGACTGGGGCCTTGCCCATCGTTTCGCCGGGTCGGGCGACAGGGCCGCGATCGGCAACATCGTCTATGATGCGTTGCGCATGAAACTGTCGCACGCCTGGCTGATGGATGACGACAGCGCCACCTCACTCGGCTACGCTGTTCTGTTGCGTCAATGGGGCAAGAGCTTCACGGAACTGGCAGCGGAATTCGATGGTGACAAATTCGCGCCTGCCGCACCGGACGCTGAAAGACAGCAGGCATTTCTCTCCCGTTCCCTTGCCGAGGCGCCGGCCCATGTTCAGGGCGACATTCCCGATTGGGTGCAATCTTCCTTCGAGACCGCATTCGGGGAGCGCTGGCTGACTGAGGCTCAGGCGCTCAATGAGCGCCCTACTCTCGATCTGCGTGCCAACACCTTGAAGGCGACCCGTGAAAAGGTTTTGAAGGTTCTTGAGGAAAGCGGCGCGGAGGCCACGCACATCGCCCGTCAGGGTGTTCGCATTGCCGCAGGCGAAGGCCCATCCCGCCTGCCGAACGTCACCGCCGAACTCTCCTTTCAGAAGGGCTGGTTCGAAGTGCAGGACGAGGGGTCGCAGATCGTCGCCGATCTCGCCGGCGCGCATGAGGGTGATCAGATCCTCGATTATTGCGCAGGCGGCGGCGGCAAGACGCTGGCCATGGCTGCCAGCATGACCAACAAGGGTCAGGTCCACGCCTTCGACGCCGACCGCAAGCGCCTCGCGCCGATCATCGAACGGCTGAAGCGGGCTGGCACGCGTAATGTGCAGGTTCATGACCGTCCATCGGGCCTCACGCCGTTTCAGGAAAAATTCGACCGCGTTCTCGTCGATGCCCCCTGCACCGGAACCGGAACATGGCGGCGGCGCCCCGACACCAAATGGCGGCTGACCGCGCGCAATCTGGAAGAGCGCGTGCAACAGCAGGGCGAGGCACTTTCGCAGGCCAAGGGATTCGTGCGCCCGGGCGGAGAGCTGCTCTATGTAACCTGTTCGGTGCTTCCCGAAGAAAACGAACAGCAGGTCCGTCGTTTCTGCGAGCAAAATCCAGATTTTGCCATTGGTTCGGCGTTGGAGCGGTGGCAAACGACTTTCGGCAGCAATGCCAGCAAACCACATTCTTCCGACGGCAAGACAGTGACGCTCACGCCTGCAACCACAGATACGGACGGTTTCTTCTTCTGCCTGATGAAACGCAGAGCATAAAAGCATTTTGCATCCAGGGATTTTACCTGGGAAATACAGCACGGGCTTGTTTCAAAGCATTCTAAACTAGAATGTTTGACACAAGTTTGTGATTGGGTCAGAACTCGCTTGCCGCAGCGTGAAGTTATTTCATGCCTGCTCAAGGAGAGGGATCATGATCCGCAAAACCATTCTCAGCGCTTCTTTCGCGCTTCTTGCCGCATCGGCGGCTTTCATCGCGGTTCCTGCAAAGGCTGCCACCGACGCGGCCGCTGTTGTCAAGCACTATGCTGATGTCGCACATGCGAAATACGAGGATTCGCTGATCACAGCGAAGGCGCTGGATAAGGCCGTCGACGCATTGATCGCCACACCGAGCGAAGAATCGCTAAAGGCCGCGCGGGAAGCCTGGATCAAGGCACGTGTTCCCTATCAACAGTCGGAAGTCTATCGTTTCGGCAACCCGATCGTTGACGATTGGGAAGGCAAGGTGAACGCCTGGCCGCTGGACGAAGGCCTGATCGACTACGTCGACGGTGCCTATGGTACGGAAAGCGACGAAAACGAGCTTTATGTTGCGAATATCATCGCCAACCCGAAGATCAAGATCAGTGGTGAAGAGGTCGACGCCTCCAAGATCACCCCGGAACTCATCGAAAGCCTGCACGAGGCGGGCGATGTCGAAGCCAATGTGACGACCGGTTACCACGCCATCGAATTCCTGCTCTGGGGCCAGGATCTGAACGGCACCGGGCCGGGCGCAGGCAACCGCCCTTACACCGATTACGACAAGGCGAAATGCACGAACGGCAATTGCGATCGCCGTGCCGATTATCTGAAATCCGCCTCCACCCTGCTGATCAAGGATCTGCAGGAGATGGTCGACGCCTGGGCGCCGGAAGGCGAAGCAACCAAAACGCTGGAAGGCGATCCGAAGGCAGGCCTCACCGCCATTCTCACCGGCATGGGCTCGCTCTCCTATGGTGAATTGGCCGGCGAACGCATGAAACTTGGCCTTTTGCTGCACGATCCGGAAGAGGAGCATGATTGCTTCTCCGACAATACCTATAATTCGCATCTCAACGACGCGATCGGCATCGCCTCGGCCTATACCGGCGACTATACCCGTGTGGACGGAACGAAGATGACTGGCGCGTCGCTCTCGGAACTGGTCGGCGCCAAAGACAAGGCGTTGAACGACGAGATGCTGGCGAAGCTGGACAAGACGCTCAATGCCATGCACGCGATGGAAAAGCGCGCTCAGACGGTTGAGGCCTACGATCAGATGATTGGCGAGGGCAACAAGGAAGGCAACGCCGTGGTTCAGGCCGCCATCGATGGCCTCCTCGACCAGACGAAGTCGGTCGAACGCGTCATTGCTGCACTCGATCTCGGCAAGATTGACCTCGAAGGATCCGACAGCCTCGATAATCCGAACGCCGTTTTCAAATAAACGGCAAAAACTGGCCGCAGGGAGACTGCGGCCTGTTGCTCCCCGCACGCGTTTGACTTTCATGGAAATGTCTCTGTCGCCGATCCGTAGGCCGTTCTTATTCGCCGGGGCAGCCTGTCTTTTGGCGACGGCGACGCTTGCCGCATCCTTGCGTGACGATCTGACGGAAAATGACAGAAACCGCGTTCTTGCCGTAACCGCTCCGGCGATCGATTCTACCGGCCCGGAGCCTTTCGAGGCCATGTCTGGCGGGGCGTCGACCAATACCAACAGAACTGACAGCACCGCGTTTTCCCATCCGTCAGCCACCATGCCCCCGAAGCGGAGGCAGGATTTTAAGCTCGGCAACGCGCTGTTTCAGAAATTGTGGGTCTCTTCTCCTTCTTCCACGCAGGCTTCAGACGGTTTGGGGCCGCTCTTCAACGCCCGATCCTGTCAGACGTGCCATGTGAAGGATGGCAGGGGCCGTCCGCCTCTTGCCGGCGAAGACGCCGTCTCCCTGTTTCTACGGCTGGCAAGGCCGGCTCGAGACGAGGCGGAACGGACGGCGATCGCGCGCCATGAAGTGTTGAACTTTCCTGACGACACTTATGGACGGCAGCTTCAGAATCTTGCCATTCCCGGCCTTGAGGCCGAGGGCAAGGCTGTCATCACCTATACGGAGAAGCGGGTGTCCCTGGCGGATGGCGAGATGGTGACGTTGCGCCAGCCTGATTATGCCGTGGCAGAGTTGAAATATGGCCCGCTCGGCGCCGATACTTCGCTGTCAGCACGCATTGCCATGCCGACCCTTGGGCTCGGCTTGATAGAAGCTATCAGCGACACCGATATTCTGGCCAACGCCGATCCGGACGACAAGAATGGGGACGGCATTCAAGGGCGTCCCGCTTGGGTCAAGGATCATCGCACCGGCGAAACGAAACTCGGGAGGTTTGGTTGGAAAGCTCAGAACGCGAGCGTACGCGACCAGAGCGCAAGCGCTTTCTCCCACGATATCGGCATCTCCACACCGGATGCGCCGAATGCCTATGGCGACTGTACCGACAGGCAGAAAAAATGTCTCGCCATGCCAACGGGCGTGCAACCGCGGCTCGGGCCGGTGGAGGCGCCGGATCAGGTTCTCGATCTCGTGACCTTCTACACTGAAAACCTCGCCGTGCCGCAACGGCGTGATGTCGGTGAGCCGATGGTACTGCGGGGCAAGCAACTCTTTTACGCATCGGGCTGCACGGCCTGCCACACCCCCAAATTCGTCACCCGACGCGATGCCGCCGATCCGATGCATGCGTTTCAGCTTATCTGGCCCTATTCCGATTTTCTGCTGCATGACATGGGAGAGGAGCTTGCCGATGGCCAACAGGTGGGCGAAGCAAGCGGACGACACTGGCGGACCCAGCCTCTCTGGGGCATAGGTCTGACAGAACGCGTGAATGGCAATGGTTTTTACCTGCATGACGGGCGCGCGCGCAGCCTGACGGAAGCGATATTATGGCATGGCGGCGAAGGTCAGAAAGCGCGCGACGCCTTTGCCGTCTTGAAAAAATCCGACCGGCAGGCTTTGCTGGCCTTTCTGGAGTCTCTTTAATGAAAAAAGCCATGCGAAAAATCTCCGGTCTCATATCTGTACTGATGCTTTTAACCACACAGCCGGCCATGGCGCAGGATGTGGAACTGATGCCGCCGCTACCGCTCGACCCCGCACAGGTACGCGGCGTCATGGAAAAGGCAGTGAACGGCTTCATCCGACCCGGCTACGACCACTTCCGACGCTCGGCAGAGACGCTGGAGGACAGCATGAAGGCTTTCTGCGCGGCGCCTTCTGCTACGACGGAGAAGACGGCGAAGGACGCGTTTGCCGATACCGTCTCAAGCTGGTCGACCATCGAGATCGTGCGTGTCGGCCCTGTCATCGAACAGAACCGTTTCGAGCGCGTCCTTTATTATCCCGATAAGAAGGGGCTCGGGCTGAAACAGGTTCAGCGTTACCTTTCCGACAAGGATGAAAGCGTTACCACCGCTGAAGGCCTGAGTGGCAAGAGCGTTGCCGCACAGGGGCTGGGCGCCCTGGAATTCATTCTCTACGGCACCGGCGCGAACGAACTTCTTGATAAGAAGGGCGATTTCCGCTGCCGTTTCGGAGCCGCCATTGCCGGCAATATCGCCGACGTCGCGGCAGAGCTTTCCGATAGCTGGAACGCGGCCGATGGCGCACAGAAAAACTGGACGCAGCCGGGGCCTGATAACCCCGTCTTCCGCGACGAACGAGAGGCGCTGGTTGCCCTGCTCGGCATTCTGGTGCACGGCGCCGAGGCGATCCGCGACCAGCGGATCGAGACCTTTTACAAGGGGCCGGACAAGGCGAGGTTTCCCCGCACCGCCATTTACTGGCGGTCTGGCCTGACATGGAGAAGCATCTCCACAAACATCAAGGCCATTCAGACACTGCTGCATACCGCCGATATGGCCGAACTCGTCCCCTCCGACCAACGCTCCATCGTAAATTCCATCGACTTCATCGCCAAATCGATGATCCGCGTGGCCGGGACAATCGATGCAGATGTGCAAAAGGCGCTGGATCAGGACGATCAGCGCGCGAAGGTGGATTATCTTCTGCTGAACGGCAAAGACCTTATCTACCGGTTAAACGATCAATATGGCGGCGCGATTGGCCTCAGTTCCGGCTTCTCTTTCGCCGATGGGGATTGAGCCGATGATCTCCGGCACCAAGCGGACACTGATAGATCGGCGCAGCTTCATCAAAGCGGCGGGAGTTTCCTTCCTCACCGCCTTGGCTCCCCGTTCACTTTATGCGCTTGAGCGGACAGATGCGGTCTTTGCTTCTGCCTTCCGCGCCCGTGACGGGTCCTACGGCATTGCGACGGTGAGCGAGCGCGGCGAGATCATCGACCGCGTCACGCTTCCTGCCCGTGCCCATGGAATGGCGACGAGCCACGCGACCGGCGTAACCGTGGCCTTTGCCCGCCGGCCGGGGACATTCTTTATGGCCTTCGACCCCGGGGGGCATCGCGAACCGATCGTGATGCACACGCCGGAAAACCGCCATTTCTACGGTCATGGACAGTTTTCGCCAGATGGGTCGATCCTCTATGCCAGCGAAAACGACTTCGACGGCAATCGTGGCGTTATCGGGCTCTATGACGCCAGAAACGGCTTCATACGCATCGGCGAATATGACGCGCATGGCGTCGGCACGCATGACATGACGGTGAGCGACGACGGGCGAACGATCATCATCGCCAATGGTGGTATCGAAACCCATCCGGATTTCGGCCGCACCAAGCTCAACCTTGACAGGATGCAACCTTCTCTCGTGCTGCTGGACGTCGCAACCGGCCATTTGATTCAGAAACACGCGATGCCGAACGGACTGCGGCAGCTATCCACACGTCATGTCGATATCGGGGATGACGGACGCATCTGGTTCGCCTGCCAGTATGAAGGACCGCGCAACGATCTTCCGCCACTTGTCGGCCATTTCTCTAGGGGTGAGGATGTAACCTTTGTGGATCTACCGGAAGAAACAACGGTCCGCCTTGCCAATTATGTGGGTGCCATCGCCGTCAACCGACGCGATCAGCTGGTTGGCCTGACCTCGCCCAACGGCAACGCCGCCGTGACGCTGGATGCAAAAACCGGGCGTGTGGTTTCCGAGACGACAGTGCGGGACGCGGCAGGTGTTGCGCCCGCCTTAAGAGGCATCGCGGTTTCGTCCTATCAGGGGTTTTTCGGAACCCGGCGCAGCGATGTGGCATGGGACCAGCACATCGTGCGGCTATCCAGCTAAAATATTGAAAAAACAGGGGAACAAAAGCCCAGCCGGCGCATTGGACCGATCATGAGAAATCTTGCGATCTATATTGTCTTTGTGGTTGTCGTTGTTGCCGTAGGGGCGTTGATCGGCGTCAACAATGTGCCCGGCGAATGGTATCAATCGCTGCAGAAGCCTTTCTTCAATCCGCCCAACTGGATTTTCGGGCCTGTCTGGACCGCGCTTTACGTGCTGATCGGCGTTGCTGGCGCCCGAACCTGGATCAGGAAGCGGATGGGGACGTGCATGCGGCTCTGGTTTACGCAGATGGTGCTGAACTTTCTGTGGTCGCCGATCTTCTTCGGTATGCAAAGCCCTGTAGGCGCGCTCATCATCATCATTCCCATGCTGATCTGCATCATCGCCTTTATGGTTCTGACCTATAGCCGCGACCGAACATCCACCCTGCTCTTCGCGCCCTATGCCTTGTGGGTCGCCTTTGCCACGGCGCTCAACGCCAGCATCGTCATGTTGAACTAATTGCCGCACTACCCTTGCCTTGCCTGCCGCCACGCGCCATGTCAGTTTGCGTTGGGACTTAAAGCAGGCAGGTAGGCCATGGAGATTACGGATCCCGGCGATTTTCGTCAGCGGATAGAAAGAAGCTTTGCGCGGCAAGGCGTGGTGCAGGCCATCAATGCCGAGATAAGCCGCATCGAACACCGGCTGGTGGAAATCGAGCTTCCCTTCCATGAAAAGCTGACCCAGCAGCATGGCATATTGCACGCAGGCGTCATCGCTGCCGGCCTTGATACTGCCTGCACCTATGCCGCCTATACGATCATCGAGCCGGAAGCCTCCCTTTTGACCATCGAGTTCAAGGTCAACCTGATGTCGCCGGGACGCGGTGAGCGGTTCCTGTTTCGCGGCGAGATCATCAAGCCCGGCAGCAATCTCATCGTCGCCGATGGCCGCGCCTATGCGCTTTCGGACGGGGGACCGGCAAAGCTGATCGCCTCAATGACGGGCACGATGATGGTGGTGAAAGGACGCGAGGATATTACCGGATGAGCTACCGGCTTTCGCACGTCGCCGATAAATCCATTCTTTTCGTCATGGCGGCTTCTGCCGAATACGGCCCCCACCTTCAGGCGCGCATTACGCCCCTGATGACCGGCGTCGGCCCGGTTGAAGCGGCCATTTCGGTGACGGCCGTTCTTGCTGGTCTCGATGCGGCTGACCATCTGCCCGACCTCGTCGTTTCGCTTGGCTCCGCCGGTTCGCGGACATTGCAACAAACGGGCATCTACCAAGTGGCTTCGGTTTCCTATCGCGATATGGACGCATCCGCCTTTGGTTTCGAGAAGGGGCGCACGCCGTTTCTCGATTTGCCCGCCGAACTGGCCCTGCCGCTCCGGATACCCGATATTGCCGAGGCAAGGGTTTCCACCGGCGGCAACGTCGTTTCGGGAGAAGCCTATGGGTTGATCGATGCCGATATGGTGGAAATGGAGACCTTTGCGGTCTTGCGCGTCTGCCAGCGCTTCGGTGTGCCCCTCATCGGCTTGCGCGGTATTTCCGACGGCAAGGGCAATGTGAACCATGTAGACGACTGGACAGAGTATCTTGATATCATCGATGAAAAGCTGGCAGACGCCGTCGACCAGCTCTGCCGCGCTATCGAAGATGACGTGATTGCCCTTTGAAACCTTGCGATTTTAGCAAATTTCCGCCGTTTGAAGCCCGCTTCCGGGTTGCCTAAAGCCGCCATTTTCTTTAAAGGCTCGCCATGACCCAGATAGCCCATCCCGACAGCATTCTCATCATCGATTTCGGCAGCCAGGTGACGCAGCTGATTGCGCGCCGCATCCGCGAAGCCGGGGTCTATTGCGAAATCCACCCGTTCCAGAATGCCGCAGAGGCGTTTGAGAAACTTCAGCCCAAGGGCGTGATCTTCTCCGGCGGCCCCGCATCTGTCACGGCGGAAGGAAGCCCGCGCGCGCCGCAGGCAGTGTTCGACAGCAAGGTACCGATCCTCGGCATCTGCTATGGCCAGCAGACACTGTGCACACAGCTCGGCGGCGTGGTCGAGGGCGGCCATGCGGCGGAATTCGGCCGTGCCGATATCGACATCAAGAAGGCTAGCCCGCTGTTCGAAGGCTTCTGGGAGCAGGGAAAAAGCTACCCGGTGTGGATGAGCCATGGCGACCGCGTGACGAAGCTGCCGGAAGGCTTCGAGGTCATCGCAACCTCCGAAAACGCACCGTTCGCCATCGCAGCGGACGAGACGCGCCACTATTACTCCACCATGTTCCATCCGGAAGTGGTGCATACGCCCGATGGCGGCAAGCTGCTGTCAAACTTCGTGCACAAGATCGTTGGCCTGAAATCCGACTGGACGATGGCGGCCTATCGCGCCGAGATGATCCGCAAGATCCGCGAGCAGGTCGGCACCGGCCGGGTGCTCTGCGCACTTTCAGGCGGCGTCGATTCTTCGGTTGCAGCCATACTCATTCATGAGGCTATCGGCGACCAGCTGACCTGCGTTTACGTCGATCATGGGCTGATGCGGCTTGGGGAAAGCGAACAGGTCGTCGGCATGTTCCGCGACCACTACAATATTCCGCTTGTTCATGTGGACGCATCCGACCTGTTCCTCGGCGAACTCTCCGGCGTTTCCGATCCGGAAGTGAAGCGCAAGACCATCGGCCGTCTGTTCATCGAGGTTTTCGAGGCCGAAGCGGCCAAGATTGCCGCCGATGGCAAGGGTGCTCCGAACTTCCTCGCGCAGGGCACGCTCTACCCCGACGTCATCGAAAGTGTCTCCTTCTCCGGTGGCCCTTCGGTGACCATCAAGAGCCACCACAATGTCGGCGGTCTTCCCGAGCGCATGAACATGCAACTCGTCGAGCCGCTGCGTGAACTCTTCAAGGACGAAGTGCGCGCTCTTGGCCGCGAACTCGGCCTGCCGGAAAGCTTCATCGGCCGCCATCCCTTCCCCGGTCCGGGTCTTGCGATCCGATGCCCCGGTGCGATTACCCGTGAAAAGCTCGATATCCTGCGTAAAGCGGATGCGATCTATCTCGACGAGATCCGCAAGGCCGGTCTTTACGACACCATCTGGCAGGCTTTCGCCGTGCTGCTGCCGGTCCAGACTGTTGGCGTCATGGGCGACTACCGAACCTATGACTTCGTCTGCGCGCTGCGCGCGGTGACCTCGGTGGACGGCATGACTGCGGATTTCTATCCCTACGACATGAACTTCCTCGGCCGTGCGGCAACCCGCATCATCAACGAAGTGCGCGGCATCAACCGTGTCGTCTACGATGTCACGAGCAAGCCGCCCGGCACGATCGAGTGGGAATAGGACCATACTCGATACGGTGAGGTTGCTGCCGCAACGCCACCGTATCTAAGGAAGAAAGACGACGCCGCGACTAGTTCGCGGCGTTTTTGTTTTGTCGGATGAGATAGATCATCTGGGCAGTCAGGCCGACCACGAGGATCGCCAGCAATCCTGCCTGGGCGCCGAGAAGCAGCGGCGATTTCAGGTCTGTCACTATCGGATGACCGTCGGGAACACGGCGCAGAATTTCACTCACCGTCGGGACCATCAACAGAAACGCGGTAATGCTGAGACAGATGGTTTCAATATATCTGGCGATACGCGTTGAACCCAGAACGCGTTCGATACCGTAGCCTGCAAGCAGGAACAGGATGGTCAGGACGCCAACGACGTAGCTGATTGGCTGATGCGCCACAAGAAAGACAGTTGCAGCGCCAATCAGCATGGACACAAAGTAGATTGCCCCGGGCGTGGATCGGGGGACGATGCGACCGTAACGGGTAAACATGAAAATGGCCGCGGGAATGGCGGGCAGACTGCCGAGCGTGTGGATCCAGCCAAGCGAAGAAATACCGAACATGCGAAATTGCCTTTCTCTTCCTGAAAGATGGGGTGGTCCGGAACGCAGATTGTCGCCGGCATGTCTGCCAGAGCAGCGTCATTAGTTGATCGGTCGGTCTCGTTTGGGTCATGCGTCGACGCCCCTCGCAAGATGCAGTTCAAGCGGTGATGCGCTCCAGCATCGGGCGGGTTATGGCGCCAAAGCTTGCGGCATCGCCATGTGCGCGCGCTGAGAGCATTGCGCCGTGCATGGTGGCCATGAACATCTCAGCATTGACCCGCGCTGTGCCGGTTAGTGCAAGGCGCCCCTGGGAAGCGCCGCGCTCCAGCACGGCTGTAAGCCAGTCCGAGAGACTCCGAAAATGCGCACGCACCTCGAAAACGACCGCTTCGGGAAGAATCGGTATTTCGCCGGCAAGCAGCGCACAGACGCAGAAGGGGTGGGTTGCATCGGCGATGCAGCGCTCCCAATAGCCGATATAGGCGCGAAGCTGCTCCAGCGGATCTGGAATGTGCTGCTCCAGCGCGGCGATACCGGCTTCGGCCTCGTGCCTGTACTGTGACACCAGTTTCGCGACCAAGTCCGCCTTGCTGGGAAAATGGTGATGAATACTCGCGTTACGAATGCCGACTACATGGGAAATATCGGCATAGCTAAAACTATTATAGCCCCCTCTTACAATCAGGGTCCGGGCGCACTGGAGAATGTCATCGGCTTTGGATTTAGAGCTTTTCATGCTTTTACCTACCAACTAGTAGGTAGAATGTCAAACACGTTCTTCGCAGTGAATAAGCCCGCGCGATGGGATCCGGACGAGGATCGACCCCGACGATCACAGGCAGAGAACCATAAAAGAAAGGCATGCCCTCAGCCACTGCCCCGTCATTGCCTGGCCCCATCGACATGCCACTCGCATTGGCTTGTTGGTTGGCCCTGCTTCCCGCCACCTTGGCTAGCGGAATGTTGGTCCCGCGGACCAGCTCGGAAGATCGTCTGTTCCAGACCGAGTTGCCGGGTCATACGGATTGCGTTCGCGAACGGCCGTATCGGATATTGCCCGGCATATGGTGAAGTTTTGTTCGCTTTTTGTTCTTCCAATTTTCCTCGGCGATGATAATATTGCGGCCTTGAGCAAAGGCCGTGGAGCATCGTCGTGAGTTTCGAGTTGACGGATAATGGAGGGTCAGGGCAGCTTTTCCTCGAAGGCTTCGATCTGGAGAAGCAGCGACGGGTCAATCCGCGATTTGGCAACAAGGTCTTAATCGTGCTGAAGCCGCCCGTGGCCTTGGCGGAGAGAATTTTCACCGATGCATCGTGCCATGCCGCCGGGCGGACGAAGCGGGCGGCCCATCCAGCCGAGCTTCTGCATATCACCCTCCTTTGCGTCGGGTGTTTCGACACCGTGCCTCGCGGTTTCGCAAACCGGCTGAAGGCGGCACTGGCGGAAATAAGGGCGCGTCCCGTTCCGATTACGTTCGATGGCAGCTCGCTTTTCGGCAATCGCAGCTGTCTGGCGCTAAGCAGCCGCCGCGAGATGCTGGAGCTCAGAGCATTGGCGAAGATGGTGCAGCGCGCGCTTTGGCGGGCCAATCTGCCCTTTGTTGCCGCATCGTCGTTCACGCCGCATCTCACCGTGGTCTATGGCTGCGGGAAAATCGACATCATGCCTGTTGAAAAACCATATAGCTGGCTGGCGGGCAGCTTCGAACTCATCTTCAGCCATAATGGGGAGACGCGGCACGAATCTCTCGGGCGCTTCCCGCTTTCGGCGAAAGCGGACCGCTATGAGCAGCCGGAAAGTCAATTATATCTGCCGGAAAAAATATTCAGGCCGCAGAAGCGGTCGGCGCACAAGATGGCGGCGCGATAACGCTTGCGTGAAAAAGCACGGCATACATGCCTGGCATTAGCTGCCCCACTGCTGTTAGACGCAGAGGATGCGCCAGCAAAAGCGCAGTTTGTAGCGCCCGCCGAGAACAGGGTGTTCCGGTATCTGGCGCGAGCGAGGCGGTGCCGCCTCGCCGGGAACGATAACCAGCTTAGAGCTGAACCTTGTCGAATGCCTTGCCATCGATGCCGAGGGCTTCGAGATCGGCACGGGCGGGCTTGCGATGCGCGCGAACAGCGGCCGAAACCGAGAGCGCTGCACCGAGAACGGCGAAAGTTTCACCGAAGAAGTTACGCGATGTCTTTGCAACCTGACGCATTTTTCTCTCCATCTTTGATGCCCAGATAATGGGCATTTCCGCACCGTTCTACAACTCATGATGTAGCAGGGAAGCCATGCAGCTTTGCCCGCGCTCGTTCGGATATCAGCCATTGCGATTTCGCATGGCTCAGGCTTAACGTCTTCAAAAGGACGCAGGGCGCTTCAGCTGGCGGGTTGAATAAGGCGGATATTTTGTTATGCCGGAAAGCTTGAAGACAAAGAGGCTGGCAGCATGACGATCATCATTTACGGCATCAAGAACTGCGACACGATGAAGAAGGCCAGAAGCTGGCTGGAAACCCATGGCGTCGACTATTCTTTCCATGACTACAAGGCCTCGGGCATTGACCGCGCCCATCTGGAGACATGGTGCGATGCCGCGGGCTGGGAAACGGTTCTCAACCGCGCCGGTACGACCTTCAAAAAACTCGATGACGGCCAGAAGGCTGGCCTGAGCCGCGAGAAGGCCATTGCACTGATGCTGGAGCAGCCCTCCATGATCAAGCGTCCGGTGCTGGAGGCGAAGGGCAAGATAACCGTCGGTTTCAAGCCTGAAACCTACCAGACTCTTTTTGCGTGACTGCAATCTGCCATGTCCAAAACAACCCGCGCCACCCAGATGCTGAACAAGGCGGGCGTCGCCTTCACCACCGTTACCTATGATTACGACCCGAATGCAGACCGCATTGGCCTGCAGGCGGCCGAGGCGATCGGCGAGCCACCGCATCTGGTGCTGAAAACGCTGATGGCGGAGCTGGACGGCAAGCCGGTCTGTGTCGTCGTCCCTTCGGATCGTGAGGTCAGCATGAAGAGGCTTGCGGCCGCTTTCGGAGGCAAATCCGCCAGCATGATGAAACCTGCCGATGCCGAGCGTGCCACCGGTTACCATGTCGGCGGCATCAGCCCTTTCGGGCAGAAGAAGCAGGTGCCTACGGCCATCGAGGCCGAAGCGATGACGCATGATTATGTCTACATGAATGGTGGGCAGCGCGGCTTGCAGGTGAGGCTTTCTCCCCGAGATGCCCAAACGGCACTGAAGGCCATTGCCGCACCGCTGGTCGCCGATTGAGGCGCAGGGGCGCGCCTGAAAGCGTTTGGCTTTCAGGAGGAATGGGCTATGGTCGGCGCCTCCGATTGAAATAGACGAAGGCAGATCATGACCGTTTCCCCCATCGATCCCGTCAAACTCGAAAAACTGGCCGAAGTCGCCATCAAGGTCGGTCTGCAATTGCAGAAGGATCAGGATCTGGTGATTACCGCGCCGCTGGCAGCGCTGCCGCTGGTGCGATTGCTGACAAAACATGCCTATATGGCGGGCGGCGGACTGGTTACCACCTTTTACTCCGACGAAGAAACCACGCTTGCCCGCTATCGCCATGCGAGCGACGCCAATTTCGACCGGGCTTCCGGCTGGCTTTATGATGGCATGGCAAAGGCCTATTCGAACGGCGCGGCGCGGCTGGCAATTGCCGGCGATAACCCCATGCTGCTGGCCGAACAGGACCCCGCCAAGGTTGCCCGCGCCAATAAAGCAAACTCCACCGCCTATAAGCCGGCGCTGGAGAAGATTTCCAACTTCGACATCAACTGGAACATCATCTCCTATCCGAACCCCTCCTGGGCAAAGCAGGTGTTTCCCGACGTGACGGAAGACGAAGCGGTCCGCAGGCTTGCCGACGCCATCTTCGCTGCTTCGCGGGTGGATCTGGCTGATCCGGTCGCCGCATGGGCTGAGCACAATGCCAACCTTGCCAAGCGCTCGGCGTGGCTGAATGGCGAACGTTTCGCTTCACTGCATTTCACCGGCCCCGGCACGGATGTGAAAATCGGCCTGGCGGACGGCCACGAATGGCATGGCGGCGCCTCCACCGCCAAGAATGGGGTCACCTGCAACCCCAATATCCCGACCGAAGAAGTGTTCACGACACCGCACGCGTTGCGGGTCGACGGTTACGTCTCCAGCACCAAGCCCCTGTCGCATCAGGGAACGCTGATCGACGATATCCAGGTGAAGTTCGAGGGTGGACGTATCGTCGAAGCCAAGGCTTCGAAGGGCGAAGCTGTATTGAACAAGGTACTCGACACTGACGAAGGCGCGCGGCGTCTCGGTGAAGTGGCGCTGGTGCCGCATTCCTCGCCGATTTCGGCAAGCGGCATCCTGTTCTACAACACGCTGTTCGATGAAAATGCCTCGTGCCACATCGCGCTCGGTCAGTGCTATTCGAAATGCTTCCTCGACGGCGCGTCGCTGTCGCAGGATCAGATCAAGGCGCAGGGCGGCAATTCCAGCCTGATCCACATCGACTGGATGATCGGTTCCGACAGGGTGGATATCGATGGCGTGAGGCCGGATGGCTCCACGGTTCCTGTCATGCGCAAGGGCGAATGGGCCTGACGACACCTATCTCGGCAACTGGCTGCGCTGACTGAGCCAGATGCTGAAGAGCACCGCAACGAAACCTGCGATCTGCGCTGGCGTGAGGCTTTGGCCGAGCGCCAGCCAGCCGAGCAGGGTTGCAACGACCGGGCTTAGAAAACCAAGCGATGCGGCGGCGGAAGGTTCGATGCGGGCAAGTCCGCGGAACCACAGAAAATAGGTCAAGGCAGCGCCGATAAGACCCAGATAGGCCATGCCGAGAATATTGGCGGCCGTCGGCGTCGGCAGTGCGGGTTCAAAAAAATACGCGACCGGCAGCAGCAGGATACCACCGGCTGTCAGTTGCCAGGCGGTAAACGTCAGGTTCGACACCGGCGGACGCCATTTGCGGGTCAGCACTGTTCCAAAAGCCATGGACACGGCACCGGCAAGGCCTGCCGCCACGCCGATACCATCCATCGCAGGCCCCGGCGCCAGAACCAGAAGCGCCACACCGACAATACCCAGAAAACCGGCCGCGATAGCCAGCGGCCGGACCGGTGTCGCGAGAAACAGCCGGGAAAGGCCAATCACGATCAGGGGCTGGACCGCGCCCACCGTTGCCGCCACGCCGCCGGGCAGCCGATAGGCCGAAACGAAAAGCATCGCCCAGAAGAACGAGAAATTCAGTGCCCCCAGAATGAGGCTGCGCGGCCACCAGATACCGTTTGGCAGTTTTCTCACGAAAAGCAGCAGCAACACGCCAGCCGGCAATGCGCGCAGCATGGCGACATGCAGAGGGTATCCATGAGGCAAAAGCTCGGTCGTGACGAAATAGGTCGTGCCCCAAATAGCGGGAGCAAGGGCAGTCGTCAGCACATCGGCGGCATAGCCTGTGTTTTTCTTCATTTCAAGAATCTCTATATCAAGACAAATGCATCCTAAGTGATTTTATCTTGACGTCAAGATACTAATTGTTATGCCTTGATGATGAGCAAAGAATCACTTGACCGTGTCGATCACATTCTGGCGCAATGGCGCAGGGAGCGGCCCGATCTCGATGTCGAACCCATGGCGCTGCTGGGGCGCCTGAACCGTCTCACCACCCATCTAGCGCGAGAGGTGGAGACCGTGTTGCTGAAGCACGGTCTTTCCTCCTCCGCTTTCGATGTTCTTGCAACATTACGGCGTTCCGGATCACCCTACCGGCTTTCCCCCGGCGATCTGCTGGCGATGACAATGGTAAGCTCCGGCACCATGACCAACCGCATCGACCAGCTCGAAAAAGCTGGGTTTGTGAAGCGCATACATAATCCCGATGACCGGCGCAGCGTTTTGATATCGTTAACAGAACCGGGATTTTCCATTGTCGAGGAAGCGGTCGGTGCACATGTCGAAAACCAGCAGCGCCTGGTCTCCACTCTGAGCGAGGAAGAGCGCACGACGCTGAACCAGCTGTTGAAACGGTTCTTGCGGGATTTCGAAGCGTAGGCATTTCCGCTTGGCAAACATAATGCTCCATGATGCCGCTTGTTTCGCGCCCAAAAATCCTGTAAGCAATTTTCCGTAAACCTGTACTACAGGTTGGAGGAAAAATGTTAAGTGCCATTTCGCATGAATCCGGTCTCGTCAGCAGCACGATTGGCGCGATCACCCGTCATATCCGCGAAAACGAACTTGCGCCCGGCGCCAAGCTCCCGAGCGAACTTTCGCTCTCGCAGCAGCTCGGCGTTTCCCGCACCGTCGTCCGTGAGGCCTTCCGGTCCCTATCGGCCATGCGGCTGATCGATGTCAGCGCCGGCAAACGCGCTACGGTAGCGACGCTGGATCATGGTGCGATGTCATTGATGTTCGAACACGGCATTCACACCGAACAGATCAATATCCAGCAGATCTACGATGTGCGCCGCACGATCGAAGTCAGAACCGTGACGCTCGCGGCGCTCAGACGAACGGATGCGGAAGCGCTCACCATTCTCGACCATGCCAACAACATGGAGCGGGACTTTGGCGACAATGACAAGGTCATGGAACATGATCTGGCTTTTCACCTTGCTGTTGCAAGAGCCTCCAAGAACCCGGTTTTTGAACTCATTCTCGGCGCCTTTCAGAATGTAACGCGCCAGACGTGGCCGATCGGCTGGAAAAGCCGCACATCCGATGCACAGCGACATGCTGCAGGCGAACTTCACATCGCCATCGGACAGGCCATTGCCGCCGGTGACCCGCAAACCGCTTCAACGCTGATGGCGCGTCATTTCGATGAAAGCGTTCACGCGCTTCTGGCGGCCGGCATCGCCTGATTTTTTTCAACGCAGTCCCAGACGGAAACTGACTGCCTCTGGAGGAGACACTTCATGAAAATCACCAAACTCGAGACCGTCCGCGTGGCGGAACGGGCAAACCTGCTCTGGGTTCTGGTCCATACGGATGAAGGCATTACCGGGCTTGGCGAAACCTTTTATGGCGCCGAGACGGTGGAGACCTATGTGCATGAATATATTGCACCCAGGGTCATCGGCCGCGATCCGCTGCAGATCGACCTTCTGGCGCAGGATCTCGTCGGTTATCTCGGCTTCCGCTCATCCGGTGCGGAAGTGCGCGGCAATTCGGCATTCGATATTGCGCTTTGGGATATTTTCGGCAAGGCCACCAACCAGCCGATAGCCCAGCTGCTCGGTGGTTTCAGCCGCAAGGAAATCCGCACCTACAATACCTGCGCGGGCACTGAATATATCAAGAAAGCTACCGGCCAGCACACGGCCAATTACGGCCTCTCCGGTGGCAAGGATTATGACGATTTGAACGGCTTCCTGCATCGCGCGGACGAGCTTGCCCATTCGCTGCTGGAAGACGGCATCACGGCCATGAAGATCTGGCCTTTCGATGCAGCGGCGGAGAAGACGCGCGGGCAATATATCTCGATGCCGGACCTGAAGACTGCGCTTGAGCCGTTTGAAAAAATCCGCAAAGCGGTGGGCGACAAGATGGATATCATGGTGGAGTTTCACTCCATGTGGCAGCTTCTGCCCGCCATGCAGATCGCCAAGGGGCTCACGCCATACCAGACCTTCTGGCATGAAGACCCGATCAAGATGGACAGCCTTTCCAGCCTGACGCGGTATGCCGCTGTTTCGCCCGCACCGATTTCCGCGTCCGAAACGCTGGGCTCCCGCTGGGCCTTCCGCGACCTGCTCGAGACAGGTGCTGCCGGTGTGGTGATGCTTGATATCAGCTGGTGCGGCGGGATTTCCGAAGCGCGCAAGATTGCCTCGATGGCGGAAGCCTGGCATCTGCCGGTCGCCCCGCATGATTGCACCGGGCCGGTGGTGCTCTGCGCCTCCACACATCTGTCGCTCAATGCGCCGAATGCGCTGGTGCAGGAAAGCGTGCGTGCCTTCTACAAGACCTGGTATCGCGATCTCGTGACCGCATTGCCGGAAGTGAAGAACGGCATGATCACCGTGCCGCCAGGCGCTGGCCTTGGCATGGAGCTGCATCCCGATATCGAAAAAACCTTCACCGTCAGCCGCCGTTTTTCAGATGCGGCATCAATCTGATCAGAACAGGCTGCCTTGATTGCCAGGGTCCGAAGAAGCCGGTTTTACCGGCTTCTTTTTCAACGCGACGGGCGTATCCGGGGACGGCGTCCCCTCTCCCGTTGTGATGGCGGAGACGCGACCGTCGGCAAATTCCATAGAGACAACAGCGCCTGACGCGATAGCCGCCGCACGAGTCAGCGGCCGGTTCTCATCATCGCGGATCACCGCGTAGCCGCGATTCAGCACGTTCTTATAGGACAGCGATTGCAGGATACGATCATGGGCGGCGAGACCGGAACGGTTCTGCGCCATGCGATGCAACACGGCGGTATCGGCGCGACGAGACGCGGTGACGACGCGTTCCTTCTGCCGCTCCAGTTGGCCGAGAAGTCGGGCGGGGAGCGAACGCAACGCGGAATCGAAAGCATCAACGCGGCCCTTGCCCTGCAACAGGCGGCGTTCCACCAGGGTCTCGGCCCGGTGTATGCGTTCGCTGATCCCCTGCCTGTGGTGTTTGAGACCGTTCAACAGGCTTTCCGGTCTGAGACCCGAGGCAGAACGTTCGAAGGCACGGCGCTTGTTGAGAGCTGTTATTTCCAATCCGCGACCAAGACCACTCGCGGCCTCGTCGAACCGGCGGCGCGGCAAAGCAAGAAGCTGATCGAGCGAAGGCAGCGCGCGCACCAGCGCCCGCACACCTTGACGGCGATTGTCCATCTGCCGCAAGACCGAACCGGAAAGGCGGGCAGCGAGGCCCGACAGCTGCGCTTCCAGCTCTGCACGCACGGGCACGGCCATTTCGGCGGCTCCCGTCGGCGTCGGGGCGCGCACGTCCGCGGCATAATCGATCAATGTCGTATCGGTCTCGTGTCCGACGGCGGAAATCAGCGGGATTTCGCTCTCGGCAGCGGCGCGCACGACGATTTCGTCATTGAAGCTCCAGAGGTCTTCGAGGCTGCCGCCGCCGCGCGCAACGATCATTACATCGGGGCGGGCAATCTCGCCGCCGGGCTGAAGCGCGTTGAAGCCGCGAATGGCGTTCGCCACCTCCTCACCCGAGCCTTCGCCCTGCACTTTGACCGGCCAGACGACGACATGGACCGGGAAACGATCCGAAATGCGGTGGAGAATATCGCGGATGACCGCGCCCGTTGGCGAGGTCACAACTCCAATGACGCGCGGCATGAAAGGCAGGCGGCGCTTGCGAGCCGGATCGAACAGCCCTTCCGCCGCCAGCCGCCGGCGGCGATCTTCCAAAAGCGCCATCAGCGCGCCGGCGCCGGCGGGCTCAAGGTTTTCGATGACGATCTGGTATTTCGAGGAACCGGGAAAGGTGGTGATCTTGCCGGTGGCGATGACTTCCATGCCCTCTTCCGGGCGGAATTTCAGCCGCGAGAAGGTGCCCTTCCAGATCACCGCATCGATGCGGGCGCGATCATCCTTCAGTGAGAAATAGGCGTGTCCTGACGAATGCGGCCCACGATAACCAGAAATTTCGCCCCGCACCCGCACCTGTTCGAACGCCGTCTCCACAGTGCGTTTGATGGAGCCCGACAGTTCGGAGACCGAGAATTCGGCAAGATTGCTCAATGCGGCGTGGGAGAAGATATCGCTCATGCCTGTTTGTAACCAAAAGCCGTCGATTCGGAAATGCCAGCGCCGGCCAGCGCTTTTTTAACCGCGATGAAACCATATCCTCAACTACCGAGTTAGGAAAATGGGGAATGGAGGAGAAAACAAGGGTTCGTTAGGGAAGACGGCGTTACGTCTGTCCTAGGCCCGGCAACCAAAGAGGAGGCGGCATCATGATTTTTCTTACCGCCACATTGCTTGGCGTAACCGCAGTTGCGTTACGTTCGGTTTTCAGCATCGTTTTCATTTGCATGATGATTATCGGTGCCTATGGCGTGGCGATTGCACTTTCTCCCACGGCCGTACCGCTGATGTCGCTGCTTCTGGCACTCGCCGGTTACAATTTCGGTGTCGTCGGTGTCGTTATCAGCCTTCTCGTGCTGCAGCGCTCGCGTTCCACCCAGCCAACCCTCTAAAAGCCCCCCGGCCTTGAGGCTTCCGCGCTTTGCCCTTACCGAGATTTGCGGGCTGGCCGCCGACATTATCGTTACCTGTCTGCTTATGTTCTATCTCGGCGTTGATGCGCTCGTCGCCCGCGTGCCCGGCGCGGCAACGGGGCTCGCAACAAGCTGGCGGCTGAACAGGGTCAATGCTGAGGCATCAGTTAGGCCGAACGGTTTCTTGATGAACGCCGTAACTTTTACAGCACGTATTGTCAGCGTCGGGCTTTTTGCGCTGCTGCAATGGCGCAACCCCCTGGTGCAACCGCTCGTGCCACTTGTCTTTTCAGCATTCGCGGCACTGGTGCTGGCGCTTTACGGCTATTGGCGGCTTCAAAGGCAACGGCAAGAGCGAGACTAAACCGTTTCCCAGCCGTCCTTTTCCGCCGCCCGGTAGATGGCGTCGATGAAAAGCTGGTTCTTCCTTGAGCTTTCCAACGTGACGACGTCGTCCTCACCTTTCGCCGCACGGGCAAAGGCCTCCGCTTCCAGCTTGTACTGACGGCTGTCCTGAAACCGGAAGATTTGCGAGGCGTTATGGGTCTGATTGGTTAACTCGATCTCTTCCGCGCCCCACCGATTGGCGTTGAAGGGCGACTTTACCTCGATGTAACCGTTCGTGCCATGGAAGACCATGAGCTGGCGGGAGG
Source organism: Agrobacterium sp. MS2 (assembly GCF_003261015.1). NCBI lineage: Bacteria > Pseudomonadati > Pseudomonadota > Alphaproteobacteria > Hyphomicrobiales > Rhizobiaceae > Agrobacterium > Agrobacterium sp. MS2. The sequence continues at coordinate 361,733 of NZ_QLNF01000084.1, forward strand.
CGAGTTGTGTCGCCAGATAGAAGCTCAGTTCAAAACCGCCGAAATCGGCCCTGACGCTAGCGTAGATATCCGTGCCGAATTCACTGTCGCGTTCGACGGTCGCTTGCACACGTTTTGGTTCCGCACCGGTGGCAAAACGCGTCACGATCGTCGGGTAGACGCCGATATCCGGCAGGGCGCCGCCGCCCAGTTCGGGAATATTACGCATATTACCGGGATCGCGGTTGAAGTAGGTGAAAGCGCCCTGCACATGTTTCAGCGAACCAATTGCGCCCGAAGCCAGCAGTTCTTTCACTTTCGCCCAGACCGGAGCGTAGGCCACCATGAAGGCCTCGGATACGATAACGCCGTTACGGTCGCGCGCGGCAATAAGGGCGTCTATCTCCTCGGCCTTTAATGAAATCGGCTTTTCGCAAAGAACATGCTTGCCGGCATCAGCCGCCCTGACGGTCCATTCCACATGCTGCGAGGTGGGAAGCGGAATATAAACCGCATCGATGACATCAGAAGCCAGCATTTCTTCATAGGAGCCGAAAGCGTAGGGCACTGAAAAGCGATCGGCCACCGCGCGCGCTTTGGCAGGATCGCGGCTGGCGATGGCGCTGACCACACAGTTCTGTGCATCCTGTATTGCCGGAATAACGTGGTCCTGAGCGATTTTCGCCGTTGAGATTATTCCGAAGCGCAGCATTCCGTTCTCCCGTTCTGTCATTCCTGGAAACTTAGCACCGCCACACACTCTGGCAAGCCGCGGCAGCGCGACTGATAAAGAATGGCCGGATTTGTCCGGTCATTGTCGGTCTGGCTGCTTTTATACGTATATCAAAAGGAAAATGATGCTAGACATGAACCCAACAGAGAACCGTGAAATGTCCTCTTCCAACACCGCGCTGCTTGTCATCGACGTTCAGGAATCCTTTCGTCACGCCCCCTACTTTGATGAAAGCGGCCTCACGCTTTATCTTGAGAAGCAGCAGGCGCTCATCGATGGCGCCAAAGCTGCTGGTATTCCCGTTGTGCAGATCTTCCATGTCGATGGTGACAAGGCCTTCTCAAAAGACAGCGGTTACATCCGTGCACTTGAGGGCGTAAGAATTACCCCAGATGTCACCTTTCACAAGAACCGCCATTCGGCCTTTGCCGGCACCGGTCTTGAAATCTGGCTGACTGAGAAGGGCATCAACCGATTGATCGTCTCCGGCATCCGTACCGAGCAATGCTGCGAAACCACGACCCGGCACGCTTCCGATCTTGGTTACAAAGTCGACTACGTCAGCGAAGCGACGCTGACTTTCCCGATGACACATGCTTCCGGCACCGTTTTCAGTGCGGAAGATATCCGCAAGCGAACCGAACTGGTGCTGGCTGGCCGCTTCGCGCGCATCGCAACTGTCAGCGACGTGCTTGCAACCATCAAAGAGGCCGCCTGATGGATGAGGGCGGCACCCGCGTCGTTCCCTTTTATACGCTTGTGCCGCCACATGCGCTGTTGCTCGATATAGCCGGCCCGCTTGAGGTGATCCGTTATGCCAACGGGGAACAGCGCGACATTCATTTTGACTGCCGGTACATTGCTGCGAGCGACGAGCAACAAACTTCCATTGGCCTTGCGCTTGCCCGGCTTGAGAGCTTGCCGGCGACGTTGCCGGAAAATGCTCTTCTACTGATCTCCGGGAGCACATCACGCTTCGACAGTGATCCGGGAACGCAGCGTGAGCGGCAGGCGCTGGCGACATGGCTGCGCCGTGCAGTGCGTCCCGACACTACGGTGATTTCCATTTGCTCCGGCGCGCTTCTGGCGGGCGAAGCGGGCCTTTTCGACGGCCGCAACTGCACGACCCATGCCGACTGTATAGAGGGGCTACGCCGCATTGCGCCATTGTCACAGGTGGCCGAAAACCGCCTTTTCGTCGAGGACGGCAACCGTTTCTCCAGCGCCGGTATTTCCACCGGCATCGACCTGATGCTGCATGTGGTCTCCCGGCTGACATCGCCTGCGGTTGCGGCACGCATCGCCAAAACCATGGTGGTTTATCTCAGGCGTAGCGGTAACGATCCGCAAATCTCCCCCTGGCTCACAGGCCGCAACCACATCCATCCCGCCATTCACCGGGTGCAGGATCGCGTAATGGCCGAACCGGCGCAGGACTGGTCGCTGGAGCGGCTAGCGGATATCGCCGCGCTCAGCGAAAGGCATCTCTCACGTCTGTTTCGCGAGCATGCCGGCATCAGCGTCATCGATTATGTCAACCTGATGCGGGTCAACCTCGCCCGTGATATTCTCGCAAACAGCCGCCTTGATATGGAGGCCATTGCCGAACGGGCGGGTTTTGCCTCCGCCCGGCATTTGCGACGGGTCTGGCAGCAGCATAACCGTTATCCGCCCAGCCACTATCGCGGCTTTCACGCCTGATAATCTCGGACCTCCCGCAGCCTGATGATTGCCATCAAAGGAATTGAATGGTTATGCCGGCGGGCAGTTGCTAACCTTGCGATAAGACAGCAACAGGAGCATTCCCCGTGGAAAAACGAAGCCTCGGCCGCACCGGCCTCTCCATCGCCCCCGTCGTCTTCGGCGGCAACGTGTTTGGCTGGACAGCGGATGAAAAGACGTCGTTTGCCCTGCTTGACGCCTTTTTTGATGCGGGGTTCAACGCCATCGACACCGCAGATGTCTATTCCGCCTGGGTGGATGGGCATGTGGGCGGTGAATCCGAGGCCATCATCGGCAAGTGGCTGAAGCAATCCGGCGTCAGGCGCGAGGACGCGGTGATCGTCACCAAGGTGGGTTTCGACAATCGCGGCCAGAAGACCGGTCTCAGTGCCAAGTGGATCGCCGAAGCCGTCGAAGCTTCGCTGAAGCGGCTTCAGACTGATTATATCGACCTTTACCTCGCGCATAAGCCGGATGCCGACGTGCCGCTGGAAGAAACACTTGTCGCCTTCGCAAAACTGAAGGAACAGGGAAAAATTCGCGCCATAGGCTGCTCCAACTATTCCGCGAGCCAGCTTCAGGATGCGCTGGACACGGCAGAAAAAAATAATCTTCCGCGTTACGACGTGCTGCAGCCGGAATACAACCTCTATAACCGCAAGGATTTCGAAGGCCTGCTTGCCGAGCTTTGCCAGAAGGAAGAGATTGGCGTCATCAATTATTACAGCCTAGCGGCCGGCTTTCTGACCGGGAAATATCGTGCCAAGGCCGATACAGAGGGCGTCGCCCGCAGCTATCGCGTGGGCGAATATGTCAATGCCCGTGGCCTTGCCGTCCTGGGGGCCATGGATGCGGTGGCGGTCGAAACGGGGGCCAAGCTTGCAGATATTGCACTGGCCTGGCTGTTGAGAAAGAAGGCGATAACCGCGCCCATCGCCAGCGCCACCAGCCTGTCCCAGCTCGAAAGCTTCAAACGCGCCGTTGAGTTGACCTTGACGGATGAGATGATGACGCTTCTCGACAAGGCGGGTGCATAAATGGAGCTTGTAATTCGCGATGCGCAGCCGGCTGACCGGGCGGAATGGCTGCGCCTGTGGAACGACTATCTCGCCTTTTACGATGTCGATCTTGCCGACGAGGTAACCGACCATACATGGGAGCGCATTCTCGACCCCGCCTCCCGCGTTTCGATGCGGGTGGCAATGCTTGGCGACCGCATGGCCGGTTTCGCCATTCACCACTTCCATGATTCTACCTGGGTGAAAACGCCTGACTGCTATCTGGAAGACCTTTTTGTCGATGGCGAAATCCGCGGTAAGGGGACGGGCCGGGCGCTGATGGACGACCTTATCGCTATCTGCAAGAAAAAGGGCTGGTCCAGGCTTTACTGGAACACCGGTGAGGACAATTACCGCGCCCAGAAGCTCTACGACAGCTACGTGAAAAGCGACGGCCATATCCGCTATCGCATCACCTTCTGATCACCCCCGGAAGCGGAAGAAATCCACGAAGGCCCTCAGCGCCGGACGCATCTGCCGGCGCGAGGGGTAATAGATGTAAAATCCGTCAAACGGCGCGCACCAATCCTCGAGAACGCGGATCAGCCTGCCCTCCCTTATATCGTCTTCGACACGCTGTTCAAAAACGAAGGCAAGCCCTGCGCCGTCTATCGCCGCCCGGCGAATGAGACTCTGGTCCGACAGGATCAGCGGCCCCTGAACGTCGACCACAAGCGCTTTGCCATTTTTCTCCAGCTCCCAGCGATAGATCAATCCACTCGCAAAACGCCGGCGGATGCAGCGATGCCGGATGAGGTCCCTCGGATCACGGGGAGGCGGATTTTCCGCAAAATAGGACGGTGCGCCGACAATCGCGCCACGCCAGGCCCCGCTCGCTTTCACGGCGATCATATCTGCATCGAGATGTTCCCCGAGACGAAGCCCGGCATCGAAACCTTTTGCGACAATATCTTCAAAGCGATCATCGGTCGAAATTTCGAGGGAGATTTCGGGATAGAGCCGCAGGAATTCCCCCAGCCGGGGCACAATAAGATCTTCAGCGGCAAGTCTGGGGAGAGTGATGCGCAAAGGACCGGCGGGTCGACCGCCCTGTTCGGCAAGGGTATCGATGACGGCGTCGATATCGGCAAGCGCCGGACCCAAGGTTTCGAGAAGCCGCTTTCCTTCCTCTGTCGGAGAAACGCTGCGGGTGGTACGGTGAAGTAGCCGCAGGCCCAGGCTCGCCTCCAGCGACGAGACCGCATGGCTGACGGCGGAAGGGGCAATGCCGAGTTCGGCAGCCGCCTTGCGAAAGCTCCGGCCTTCGGCAACGGCGGAGAGAACGGCCAGTTGGGAGAGTTGCACACGGTTCATTGTTCTAAATTATAGAACAACCCACGCGGATTTGCAGTGATTATTTTTGCTGTTCTCATTCGCTATGTTCCAATCACGCCCTGATGACGGGCGGTTCCTTATGGAAGGACGAACAGATGAAAAGCAGAACCCTTGGAGACAATCTGACCGTATCGGCGCTCGGACTCGGTTGCATGGGAATGACCCATGCCTATAGCCCGACGGGCGATGAAAGCAGTGCGATCGCGACGCTGCATCGCGCTGTTGACCTCGGCGTTACATTTTTCGATACGGCGGAAGTTTATGGGCCCTACACGAACGAAATTCTCCTCGGCAAGGGCCTGAAGCCTTACCGTGACAAGGTGGTGATTGCCACCAAGTTCGGCTTCAAGATTGATGGCAGCAAGCCCGCGGGCCAGATGATGGTGGGAACGGACGGTCGACCGGAAAATGTTCGTGCCGTCGCCGAAGCCTCCCTCAAGCGCCTCGACGTTGACGCCATCGACCTCTTTTACCAGCACCGTGTCGACCCGGATGTGCCAATCGAGGAAACTGTGGGGGCGATGGCGGAACTGGTGAAGCAGGGCAAGGTAAAACATCTTGGCCTCTCCGAAGCCAGTGCCGAAACGCTTCGAAAAGCCCACGCCACCCACCCGATTGCCGCCATTCAGAGCGAGTACTCGCTGTGGACCCGCGACCCGGAAGAAAATGGCGTGCTGGATACCTGCCGTGAGCTGGGCATCGGTTTCGTACCGTTCAGCCCGCTTGGGCGCGGTGCGCTGACCGGAGCGCTGAAATCGCTGGACGGACTTGCAGCCGATGATTTCCGGCGTGGCCTGCCGCGTTTCCAGGGTGAAAACTTCGACGCGAACCTGGCGCTGGTCAGACTTCTGGAAGACATGGCTGCCGAAAAGGGTGTGACTGCCGGGCAACTTGCATTGGCCTGGGTGTTGGCGCAGGGGCATTTCATCGTACCGATCCCGGGCACCACGAAGATTGCCAATCTGGAGAAAAACGTCGCGGCCGCTGATGTGTCCCTGACGCCGGAAGAAGTCGAAAGCCTTGGCGCGTTGCTGGCTCCGTCCAAGGTTGCGGGCGAACGTTATCCCGAACGCATGTCACAGATGGCCAATCGTTAAAAAACAAAAAGCCGCGGTGGTTGCCGCGGCTTTTTTCAATCTGTTATCCGACGTCAGGCGCGCAGAACGCCGCCTGTCGATTTCTCGACATTGCCGACGATCTTGGCCGTCAAGGCTTCGAAATCCTCATCGGTCAGAGTCTTGTCGACCGGTTGAATCTGCACTTCGATGGCGACCGACTTGCGGTTTTCTCCGAGCGATGCGCCTTCGAAGATATCGAAGACATTGACGCCTGTGATCAGTTTGCGATCAGCGCTCGTTGCCGCCTTGATGATCGCCCCCGCCTCTACGGCCTTGTCGACCACGAAGGCGAAGTCGCGCTTGACCGCCTGGAAGGGGGAGAGTTCGAGCGCAGGCTTGGTGCGGGTGGCTTTCTTCTTCGGCTCCTGCATGGCGTCGAGATAAATCTCGAAACCGCAATAGACACCCGACACATCCAGCTCGGACAGTGTTTTCGGATGGAATTCACCGAAGTAACCAAGCACGACCTTCGGGCCCATCTTGATGGTGCCGGAGCGGCCGGGATGATACCAGGCAGGCCCGCCGGCCTCGATCTGGACATTGGCCATGGGGAGGCCGCAGGCTTCCAACACCGTCAGTGCATCCGCCTTTGCGTCGTAGATATCCACGGGCTTGCCGCCGCCCTTGGACGCATTGGACCACATGCGGCCGCTGCCAGCGAGCGAGGCCGTGCCACGGCGAACACCGCCAGCAACACGGCGCTGCGTATCAGGCGTGTCGCCTTCATAGGTGCCGGAGACCTCGAAGATTGCGACGTCACCATAGCCCTTGTCGGCATTGCGCTGCGCGGCGGTCAGCAGGCCCGGCAGCAGCGAGGGCCGCATATCCGACATATCGGCCGCAATCGGGTTGGCGAGCTTCAGCGCCGGCGAGCCGCCGCCGAATAGCATCGCCTGCGCTTCCGGAATGAAGGACCATGTGACGGCCTCCAGCATGCCGCGGCTTGCCAGCGCACGGCGCGCGGTGCGCGTGCGGACCTGCAGCGTGGTCAGGATGCGACCGTTGACGGCACCGAAGCTTTCCAGCGGCTCGGGTTTGATATTGTCAACGCCATGAATGCGCATGACCTCTTCAACCAGATCAGCCTTGCCGTCGACATCTGGGCGCCAGGACGGCACAGTGACGGACACGCGCTCGCCCGTTCCCTCGACCCCAAAACCCAGGCCCTTGAGGATGGCGAGGCTCTCTTCAGCCGAGACTTCGAGCCCCGTCAGCCGCTTCACTTCCGCAAGCGGGAAATCCACGACCCTGGGCTGATATCCCTTGTAACCAACGACCCTGGCTTCGCCGGCAACGCCGCCGCAGAGCTCCAGAACCAGTTCGGTGGTCCGCTCCAGGCCCGGAACCATGTATTCCGGATCGACACCGCGCTCGAAACGGTAGCGCGCATCGGTGATGATGCCGAGCGAACGGCCGGTCTTGGCAATGTTGATCGGGTCCCAGAGGGCGGATTCGATCAGCACGTCGACGGTGTTTTCGTCGCAGCCGGAATGTTCGCCACCCATCACGCCGCCGATAGACTCGAGGCCCTTTTCATCGGCGATGACGACATTGTTCGGGCCGAGCTTATATTCACGCTGATCGAGCGCGAGGATCGTCTCACCCTCCTTTGCGCGGCGAACGGTCAGATCACCCTTGACCTTGGCGGCGTCGAAGACGTGCATCGGCCGGCCCTGATCGAAGGTCATGTAGTTGGTGATATCAACAAGCGCATTGATCGGACGCAGGCCGATCGCCAGAAGACGCTGCTGCATCCATTTCGGGCTGGGGCCGTTCTTCACACCGCGCACGATGCGTAGTGAAAAGCCAGGGCAGAGGGCGGGATCGTCCAGTTCCAGCTTCACATCGACGGGCGTTGCGCCTTCCACCTTGAAGGAGGGTGCAGGCTTTGTCTTCAGCTTGCCGAGACCGGAGGCCGCGAGATCACGCGCAATGCCGTAGATCGAGGTGCAGTCCGGACGATTGGGCGTGAGATTGATCTCGATGACAGGATCATCGAGGCCGGCATATGATGCGAAGGAAGTACCGACGGGCGCATCCGCCGGCAGGTCAATGATGCCGTCGTGATCGTCGGAAATGTTGAGCTCCTTTTCGGAGCACATCATGCCATGGCTTTCCACACCGCGAATCTTCCCGATGGCGAGCGTGACATCGATGCCCGGGACATAGGTGCCTGGACGTGCGAGCGCACCGACGAGGCCAGCGCGCGCATTCGGTGCACCGCAGACGATCTGCACCGGCTTGCCGTCACCGGCATCGACCATCAGCACTTTCAGGCGGTCGGCCTCCGGGTGCTTTTCAGCGGAAACCACCTTGGCAATGACGAAGGGCTTGTAGGCCGCCTTGTCGTCAACATCCTCGACCTCAAGGCCAATCGCCGTCAACCGCTCGCAGATCTCGTCCAGAGTCGCATCGGTATCGAGATGCTCTTTCAGCCAGGAAAGAGTGAATTTCATGTCTTTGCTCCTTGGCTAACCGGATTAAACGCTCAGACCGCCGAACAGCGTCGGCATGTCGAGCGGGCGGAACCCGTAGTGGTTCATCCAGCGGACATCGGCGTTGAAGAAATCGCGCAGATCGGGCATGCCGTATTTCAGCATGGCGATGCGGTCGAGACCCATGCCCCAGGCAAAGCCCTGATATTCATCCGGATCCAGCCCGCCGGCGCGCAGCACGTTCGGGTGCACCATGCCGCAGCCGAGAATTTCCATCCAGTCCTTGCCCTCGCCGAACTTGACGATGGGGCCGGAACGGTCGCACTGGATATCCACCTCGAAGCTTGGCTCCGTGAAGGGGAAGAAGGACGGGCGGAAGCGCATGACGACGCTGTCGACCTCGAAGAAGGCCTTGCAGAACTCCTCAAGAATCCAGCGCAGATTGCCGACATGCGCCTTCTTGTCGATGACAAGACCTTCGACCTGATGGAACATCGGCGAATGGGTGGCATCGGAATCCTGGCGATAGGTCTTGCCGGGGATGACGATGCGGATCGGCGGCTTCTGGCTCTCCATGGTGCGGATCTGCACCGGTGAGGTGTGGGTGCGCAGCACCTTACGCTCGCCTTTTTCGTCCGGCTGGAAGAAGAAGGTATCGTGCATCTCGCGGGCCGGGTGGCCTTCCGGGAAGTTCAGTGCCGTGAAGTTGTAATAGTCAGTCTCGATGTCAGGACCTTCGGCGATGGAGAAACCCATATCCGCGAAGATGGCAGTGATTTCGTCGACGATCTGACTGATGGGATGAATGCGGCCGCGCTCTGCCGGAGACTGGCGGACAGGCAGGCTGACGTCCACCGTTTCGGCCTTGAGACGCGCGGCGATGGCGGCGTCTTTCAGCGCGTTCTTGCGCTCGCCGATAAGGTCGGTAATTTCGGTCTTGAGCTGATTAATGGCGGCGCCGCGGGTCTGGCGCTCCTCCGGGCTCATGCTGCCAAGCGTCTTCAGAAGCTCCGAAACCGAGCCCTTCTTGCCAAGCGCGGAGACGCGCACGGCTTCGATGGCCGGTTCATCGGCAGCGGCGGCGATCTCCGACATCAATTGCGATTTCAAGGTATCAAGTTCAGTCATCTTTTCCTGCCTTGCCGGATTTTTTAACAGCGGCGTCGGTGTTCACAGCATTCATCAGATAGTCGGTCGCCATGATAAAGCGTCGCAGATCACTACCCATCCGCACGCGCCCGATCAACCGGGCAAGCGGTAAAAAACGCCCGAGAATGCGGGTCAAGCGGGTTAATTCTTCCAGTGCGCGGGGCGGAGCATTTTCGAGCCAGCGCGAAAAGGCGGCGTCGCGGGTTTTGGGGGCATCATTGGCGCGCGTGGCCACCTGCAGAAACAGCAGCCAGATATCACGAGCCTGCGCCGTTTCCAGCGGCATGACATCCTGAGGGCGCTCCTCGAAATCCATGAAACCGATACGGCCATCCTTCAAGAAGAAGTCTCGTACATGCGGGCGGCCGTGGCAGAGGCCTGCGGCATGCAGCTCGCCAAGTGCTTCTGCGGATTTAACAAGCAGGGCGTCATGCTCGGTCGGATCGGAGGCCTTCAGGGCATCCATGCGCTCCATGAGCGTCGGGCCTACATCTCCCAGCACCACGGCCGTGCGGGATGAGTAGATCAGCGGCGGAACCGGGAAGCCGCGCTGCTGGAACTGCTGCAAGGTTTCCAGTTCCCGCTGCATGAGGCCCGCGCCATCAAGCGGTTCGGAAGGGCGAAGAAAAGCGTAGGGCAGCAGTTTTGACAGCAGCTTCTGAATTTTCATCCACCACGTCACACGCTCCGTGCCCTGCCGTTTGATCCACACCGTCAGCTGTGAGAGTTCAACCTTCTGAATGCGACGGTCACTTTTCAGGAGGACACGCATCACGGTTGCGATGTCATCGTCGTCGAGATGAACGCGAAAACCTTCCGCTTCCACAACCTCACTTTTATTGACCTGCATTTCGTCCACCAAAGGTTTCGCTTCAAACGGCGTGAATACTCCAAGTCTTCTAAATTTCTAAATTAAAAAACGCCGATAGAAATGTATGGCAGCTGAAAAGAAAAAACCCGCGCCGGTTGCCCGACGCGGGTTCAAATGAACAACAGATTGTCCGCGCCGTAATTACTTTACAGCGGTTTCAAACTCGTTGGCCGTACCAGCATCCTTGAGGTACTCAAGCGCCTTCTTCGCTGCTTCGACGAGCGCGCCGAATGCTGCCGGCTCATGGATAGCCATGTCGGACAGAACCTTGCGGTCCACTTCGATGCCAGCCTTGTTCAGGCCGTCGATGAAGCGGCCATAGGTGAGGCCGAATTCGCGGACAGCAGCGTTGATACGCTGGATCCAAAGAGCGCGGAAGTTGCGCTTGTTGACCTTGCGGTCGCGGTAAGCGTACTGCTTGGAACGATCCACGGCAGCCTTTGCTGCGCGGATGGTGTTCTTGCGGCGGCCGTAGAAACCCTTGGCTGCCTTGAGTGTCTTGGTGTGCTTGGCGCGGGAAGTTACGCCACGTTTTACGCGTGCCATGTCATGATCTCCTTAAAGTGTCCAAAAATGCGGAAAAGTCTCAGAGACCGTTCGGCAGGTAGTTCTTGACGACCTTCTTGCCGTCAGCTTCGGCGAGAACCATGGTTCCACGCGCGTCGCGAATGAACTTGTTGGTACGCTTGATCATGCCGTGGCGCTTACCGGCGGCGGCTGCAACAACCTTGCCGGTTGCAGTGATCTTGAACCGCTTCTTTGCAGCGGACTTCGTCTTCATCTTGGGCATTTTGCTACTCCGTTTTTGTATCGAAACAGGCAGACGAGGCCTATTTCAAGCTATTCAGGAACGGCCTCGGCATGCCCTGCCGGACCGTTCGGACGCGCGCTTATAACCGCAGTCGATTAAAAGCGCAACGGGGAAAGCGAACTTCCCCGTGCGGCTCATTACGCCAGTTCTGTGGCGGTATAAGTTATTTCGGCGCGAGAACCATCATCATCTGACGGCCTTCCAGCTTCGGCTCGGCCTCCACCTTGGCAATCGCCTGAGTGTCTTCCTTCACCTGAAGAAGAAGCTTCATGCCCAGTTCCTGGTGGGCCATTTCACGGCCACGGAACTTCAGCGTCACCTTCACCTTGTCGCCATCTTCAAAGAAACGGCCCATCGCCTTCATCTTCACGTCATAATCATGCGTGTCGATGTTAGGGCGCATCTTGATTTCTTTGACTTCGACGATCTTCTGTTTCTTGCGCGCTTCAGCGGCCTTTTTCTGGGTCGCGTATTTCAGTTTGCCGAGATCGAGGATCTTGCACACCGGCGGTTCAGCGTTCGGCGAAATCTCAACGAGATCGAGACCGGCCTCCTCCGCCAGTTTCAATGCCTGATCCGTCGGCATGCTACCGAGGTTCTGGCCCTCTTCATCAATAAGCTGAACTCTGGGAACCCGAATTTCCCGGTTGGAGCGCGGCCCCTCCTTGACGGGGGCATCGGCTTTGAAAGGTCTGCGAATGGTCGTATTCTCCTGATCTGTTTCTGGATCACGTCGGCAAAAAACAGCTTGTTTGGTACAAGCGGCGGAAATGTCGTTATTGCCGTGGCGAAGTCAATAGCATATCTGCCCGAAAAGATCACCTGTTGTCACGGTTTTTGCAAATACGCCGCCGTTGTTGCACTAAAATCAGGAGAATTGCATATACATGAGCGAACAAGCCGCCGAATTCCTGCGCGTAGGTCCCGATAACGACAGCCGCGAGATTGCCATTCTCCATCGTCCGGCCATTTCCGGCAAAAGCGCACCCATGCTGGTGTGGCTCGGCGGCTATCGTTCAGACATGACCGGAACAAAGGCGGTCGAACTGGATCGCTTTGCAGCGAAAAACGGCCTTGCCTGCCTTCGGTTCGACTATTCCGGCCACGGCGCGTCCGGCGGAGATTTCAAAAAAGGCACGATCTCCCGATGGCTGGAAGAGGCACTCGCCGTAGTGCGTGCAAAGGCGCCGTCGAGCGTCATTCTCGTCGGCTCTTCGATGGGCGGATGGATCGCCTTGCGCATGGTTGAGGAACTACGCAAGACAGGTGGCGCCCCATCCGTCGCAGGCCTGATCCTCATCGCGCCTGCGCCTGATTTCACGGCGGAACTGATAGAGCCCAGCCTGACGGAGGCAGAAAAGACATCGCTGCTGGAGAGGGGCTATTTCGAGGAGCACTCGGAATACAGTCCCGAGCCCAACATCTTCACCCGCGCGCTCATGGAAGACGGCCGGCAGAACCGCGTGTTGCAGGGCATCATCACCACCGGTTGCCCCGTTCACATCCTGCAGGGCATGCGCGATCCCGACGTGCCCTATCAACACGCGCTGAAACTTCTGGAACACCTGCCAGCCGACGACGTGGTTCTGACGTTGATCCGCGACGGCGACCACCGGCTCTCCCGGCCACAGGACATTGAAAGGATGCTCACGGCGGTGAGAGCCCTTGCAACATAGGCATTTCCGCAACGCTCTTAACCATATTCAACGAGTCTTGCGCGCCATTGATTGCTAAAGATTGACTCCTGCCCCCCAACCCTCTTAACTTTTCATTAAGAATTAAGGGACGGGTTTCATGATGAACGCACCGCTGGCGCGTGCGCTGCTGTCTGCAGTTGCCGCCGGGCTAATGACTGCTGCCTCCGCCATGGCGGAAACCAAGGGAAGCCCTTCCATGGTGACGGGCGGGATCACCTCCCAGCCGATCGGCCATTACGAGTTCTGTCAGAAATATGCCGATGAGTGCAACATTCGCAGCAAGGCGACGCCGCCGCCACGCGTCACCGACTATGGCTGGGGCGTCATTCGCGAGGTCAACACCTCCGTCAACACGACCATCGTGGCGATGACCGACCAGGAAATCTATGGCAAGGACGAGGTCTGGGAATACCCGACAACCGCCGGCGATTGCGAAGATTTCGTACTGCTGAAGCGCAAGAAGCTGATCGAGCGCGGATTTTCCGTGGCCGACCTGCTGATAACAGTCGTTCGCAAGCCTGATGGTGAAGGTCATGCGGTGCTTACCCTTCGCACCACGGATGGCGACTATATCCTCGATAATCTCACCGACGACGTGAAGCTCTGGACCGACACAAACTACACCTATCTGAAGCGGCAGGCGTCCTTTAATACGGGCCGCTGGGTTTCCATCGAGGATGGTCGGGACGTTCTGGTCGGCGCGTTGCGCTGATCTGCATGAAATCGATTATATCGAAAAGCCCGCGGCAGGCGCCGCGGGCTTTTGCCTTTTAGCCATTGCCGATGATAATGCCGGCCGCCAGCACCAATGAGCCACCGAGGACCACCTGAAAGACGGCGCGCAGGAATGGCGTTTCCATGAAGCGGTTCTGAATGAAGGCGATAGCCCAGAGTTCCACGAAAACAACGATCGCGGCAATAGCCGTGGCTGTCCAGAAATGCGGGATGAGATAGGGCAGCGCGTGGCCGAGGCCGCCAATGGCCGTCATGATGCCCGATGCCAGGCCGCGCTTCAGTGGCGAGCCGCGACCGGAAAGCTTGCCGTCGTCATGAGCGGCTTCCGTAAACCCCATGGAGATGCCCGCGCCGACGGAGGCGGAAAGACCGATGAGGAAGGTCTGCCAGGTATCCTGTGTGGCAAAGGCCGCTGCAAAGATTGGCGCCAGCGTCGACACGGAACCGTCCATAAGCCCGGCGAGACCCGGCTGCACATAGGTCAGGAGGAACTGACGCTTGGCGGTCTCCTCTTCTTCCGTTCTGCCGTTTTCATCGAGATGTTTTTCCTCGAGCATATGCGCGATATCCTCGTGGCCGCGCTCTGCCTCCGCCAGATCACCGAGCAACTTGCGCGTCGAAGCATCCGTGGTGCGCTTGACGGCTTCGTCGTAAAAACGGATTGCCTGCGCTTCCATCAATTCCGCCTGGGCGCGAATTTTTTCCAGTGAGAGATTCTTCACCAGCCAGTCCGGTGTGCGTTCGTAGAAACCACGCACATGTTCGCGGCGTATCAACGGTATGGTTTCTCCGAAGCGGCGGCGATGCATGTCGATCAACACGTTTCGATGCTGCTGCTCGACCTCGGCCATGTCGTCAAAAACCTTCGCCGATTGAGGATATTGCGCGCGCAGGTGATCGGCATAGGAGCGGTAGATGCGGGAGTCATCTTCTTCCGACGAGATGGCGAGCGCCAGGATTTCCTGTTCGCTGAGGGAGGAAAAGGGACGTTTGGAAAGCGAGAAAAGACTGTGGAACATGGCTGAAACCTTTTTAGAATAATTCTAAATACATCCACATCACCCCGCGATCAAGCCATCTTAGAATAATTCTAATCAGTCAAAGCGCCGCATTGCCGATGGCAGCGCAGCGGCGTAAATTCGTCGGGAAAGGATCGATGATGCAGAACCCAGCCGCGGCAAGAGCCGCCCACAGCGCAGAAATTCAGGACAGGGCAGAAAAAGCGATGGCGGCTATCGGTGTCGATGCCCGTTTCATCGATCTGCTGGTGGAAACATTTTACGGTCGCGTGCTGGAGCACCCCGCGCTCGGGCCCGTTTTCGATGCGCGGCTTGCAGGCCGCTGGCCGGAACATATGGCCAGGATGAAGCAGTTCTGGGCGGCCGTCGCGTTCAAGAATGGCGGCTATGGCGGCAAGCCGGTCCAAGCCCATCTTGGCGTAAAAGGCATGACCGCCGAGCTTTTCCCCCAATGGCTTGCGCTGTTTTCCGCCACACTCGATGACATTGCACCGGGCAGAGAGGCGCACGACTGGTTCATGGAAACCGCCGAACGCATCGCCAGAAGCCTGACGCTCTCGCTCTTTTACAATCCGGCGCTCGATGATCCCGCGTTGACGCGATCGTCGTCTTAACCGCAAGGCGCGGGGCCTGGGTACGGCACCTGATTGCAGAGTTGGAACGATGACGAAGCGCCGCGCAGGAGCGCGCAGGTTTCGAACATTCCCTCTTGATGGCCGTAAGGATAAATGTTTAGTAGCCGGCGGGAGGCGTACCGTGCGGTTCGCCTGTAATATGAAGTATAGCAGGGCTTATCGACATGGATCGCAGATCATTTATCCGCAAGGCTGGCGCCGTGGGCGCCGGTGTTACCGCAACGGCGCTGGCCGCTCCGGCCATCGCACAAGAAAATCCCAAGATTACCTGGCGCATGACGTCGTCCTTCACCAAGGGCCTCGACATTCTGTTCGGCGCGGGCCAGATCGTCGCCGATCACGTTAAGGAAGCTTCCGGCGGCAATTTCGTCATTCAGCATTTCGCGGGCGGAGAGATCGTGCCGGCCCTGCAGGCTGCGGACGCGGTGACGGCCGGAACCGTCGAAATGGCGCATACATGCGCCTATTATTACGTTGGCAAGGACCCGACCTTCGCGCTCGGGACCTCGGTTCCCTTCGGCCTCAATGCGCGCCAGACGAATGCCTGGTTCAACCAGGCCGGCGGCAACGAGCTGCTCAATGAGTTCCTTGCCCAGCACAATATCTACTCGATCCTGCTCGGCAACACCGGTGCCCAGATGGGCGGCTGGTTCCGCAAGGAAATCAACACCATCGACGACCTCAAGGGTCTGAAGATGCGTATTGCCGGCCTTACCGGCCAGGTGATGCAGAAGGTTGGCGTGACGCCGCAGCAGATCGCCGGCGGCGATGTCTACGCCGCGCTCGAAAAGGGCACGATCGACGCCACCGAGTTCGTCGGCCCCTATGATGACCAGAAGCTCGGCTTCTACAAGGTCGCGAAATATTACTATTACCCCGCATGGTGGGAAGGCGGCCCGGCCGTTCATGCCTTCGTCAACCTGCAGAAGTTCAACGAACTGCCGGAAAACTACAAGCGCATCCTGAAAGACGCCTGCGCCGCGGGCAGCGCCAGCATGCTGGAACGCTACGATGCACGCAATCCGAAGGCGCTGAAGGAACTGGTAGCGCAGGGCGCGATCCTGCGCCCCTTCAGCCAGGAAATCCTCGATGTCTGCCACAAAGCGGCGCAGGAAACCTACGCGGAGATTTCGGCCAAGAACGAGAGCTTCAAGAAAATCTACGAGAGCCAGCAGGCCTTCAAGAAGGATGCCTATCTCTGGGCACAGATCGCCGAATACACCTATGACACCTACATGATGATCCAGCAGCGTAACGGCACGCTCTGATCGACAATCATTTCCCGACGATCTTCAAACGGTCATCCGGCATCTGCCGGGTGGCTGTTTTGTTGGGGGAGACCAGTTTCCAAACCTGCCGTTCCCGCCAGTCGACCGGGCTCATGCCGGTGACGCGGCGAAATTCCCGGTTGAAGTTGGACTTGGTTTGAAAGCCGGAAGAAAACATGATCGATGTCACCGATTGATCCGTCTCCTCCAGCAACCGGCAGGCTTCGCGGATGCGCAGCTGGTTGACATATTGCGAGACGTTGACGCCAAGCGAACGATTGATCGCACCCGAAATCTGCCGGCTCGGCAGGCCGAGGCGTTTTGCTAGGCGCGACAGGTTGAGATTTTCGTCGCGGTAGAGCGCCTGCGACGTCATCAGGCGATCGAGGCCCGCAACAATCTCGCGGTCCTGTTGTGTTGGTTCCGAAGGAGGCGGCACCTCTGCCGGCGGCTCCGCGGCCGCTTGCGACGCCTTGCTTTTCCCGGCCATGGCCGCCATCAGCCCGATCAGCAACAGGCCGAAAAGATTGGCGTTGCTGACGAGCGCCGCGACGTTCTCGCCATGTGCCCATTCGAAATCGAGAAACACCAGAAGATCGAACATCGCGGAAACGCACAGCGCCGCAGCAGCGATGATCAGCGCCTTGTGTGCCGAAGCGACGCTCGCAAATTGCGCCTCGTCCAGCCCATCAGGCCCTTTTCTTCCGAGCAGCAGCAGGGCGGTGGCATGGCCAACGAAGAGGACAATCAGGCCAAGATCGATAGCGACCGGGAATGTGAATTCCAGAAGAATGATCAGCAGAGGGGACAGGACGAGGCTTGCCAGCATGGCTCTTCTGCTTTCCGGCCCCACCTTCATCAGGCCACGAAAGGCAATGTACACAAGTGGTGGCAGGCAGGCGGCCAAAACCGGCAGCACGTACCGAACCAGGCTCACCCCATATCCCCAGCGCAGGCCGACGAGCACAGACTGCAAGGCGCAAAGGGCGATAAGCGCCAAAAATACGCGGTTTGTCCGCACATCGTCTCCGCTTCGAAAGAAGACGATGAACATGACCACCAACAACAGCGCCACGACGAAAGGCAGGGGAATGAAAAGCACGATAACCATCCCGGAGCGAAACCTTGTCGCACTTCATGGACCAGATCGCGTTTCGGTACGACCTTTAACGCGATCAAGGACGCAAAAAATACGTGGCGGCGCAGATTGAGCCCCGTTCTTCCCAGAAACACGAGGTTTTCATGCGCCCTGTCACCACCATAGCGACCATGTTATTTTCCGCTTTCGTCACTCAACCGGTTTTTGCGGCGGACGCCGTCGGCATCAGCGAAACTACCGTCCATTCGCCAGCTCGCGGCAAAGACCTCGCTCTCACCGTCTGGTATCCATCTGACGGAAAGGGCACACAGGCGCCTTCCGGCGAGGACCGAATTTTTCAGGGCACGCCCGTGTTCAAGGATGGTGCGGTGAAAACGGGCCGCTTGCCGCTCGTGCTTCTGTCCCACGGCTCGGGTTCAAGAGTGTCCGGCATGGCATGGATCGCCGCGAAGCTTGCGAGCGAGGGTTTCATCGTCGCCGGCACCAACCATCCCGGCACCACCAGCGGCGATTCCACGCCCGCCGATACGCCGAAAATCTGGGAGCGAACAGACGATCTCTCAACGATCATTACGGTCATGACGGCAGAAGGCAAGTGGTCGAATGCGATCGACACGAAGAGGATCGGCGTTCTCGGCTTCTCGCTGGGCGGCAGCGCGGCGATGGAGATTGCGGGTGCGCGCGCCGATCTCGATGCCTATGCCCGCTATTGCGAGGACTATTCTTCGATGATGGATTGCCAGTGGTTCGCCGGCGGCCGGGGTTACCTCAATGGCGAGCCGGTCAGCGTTCCGAAGCTGGATATCAAAACCCTCGACAAGGCCCATTTCGAGCAGCAGAACCGCGATCCCCGCATCCGTTCCGCCGTGCTGGTTGATCCCGGCCTGGCGCTGGCTTTCAAACCGGAGAGCCTGAAAGCGATCGATATTCCGCTGACCTTCATCAATCTCGGCAGCAAAGGTAAAATTCCGCCGGCCGTGCTTGCGGATAAACTCGCAGACGACGTGCCCGGCGCGACCTATCTGCGGGTGGACGACGCCAACCATTTCAGCTTCCTGCCCCTCTGCAACCCGGATGCCGATGCATTTCTCAAATCCATCGGCGAGCGTGATCCGATCTGCGAACCGGCCGGACCACGAGACCGCGCGGATATTCACGCACAATTGGAGACGATGATCCTTACAGCTTTCAACCGCACGCTGAAGCCGGGCCAGTGAGGCTGCAGTCTCAAAGGCCTAGCCGATCCGCTTATAGAACAGGGTCGTGCTGCAAAAGCGTCCATCCGGAAACAGGGCGTAATCCGGAATGACGCCGACCCGTTCCCAGCCGAGACGGGGATAAATCGCCTCGGCATCGCTGCCAGTTGCCGTATCCAGAACCAGAAGGGTACGGCCACGTTTTGCCGCTTCCTCCTCCACCCTTTGCATGAGCTTGCGAGCGACGCCAAGGCCTCGGGCGGATGGGTGCACGAGAAGTTTCATCAGATCGCCGCGATGTGGCTGGTTGGGTTTGGAGGCGAGCCCCACCTGCACGGTGCCGACTACCTTGCCATCCACTTCCGCTACCACATGAATAGTCGCACCCTGACCTGCCGCTTCAGCCACGGATCGCCAGAAGGGTTCGGCATCCTGCGGGGAAAAGGGCAACATGAAGCCGACGGAGGCGCCGCCGTTCACGCAGGCGGCGAGGACTTCGCAGAGTTCTGGCAGGGCATCGATGGTTTCTTGCCCGTTCAACATGCGGATGATGGTCATAAAAACTCCTGTGGGGAAATCAGCGCTGTCTTTGATCCAGCACAACGGCATAACGGGCAGGTTTTTTGGAAGGATTGTGGAAGACGTGCCCTTCTCCGACCGGCATGAAAAGGCAATCGCCCGGCTCCAGCCGGTGAACGTTTCCGCCGCTCGTCATTTCCAGCACGCCTTCGAAAAGCCAGACATATTGCGTCATGCCCCGGCTTGCCGCATGCGGCGGAAAACCGACGCGCGCGCCGGCTGGAAATTCGACTTCGACAATATCGACATCCGATCCCACACGCGGCGGGGAAATGGCGCGGCGGACATAGCCTGTCTCGGGATCTTTCCAGAGCTGCTGATCGCGCTTTCTCACCAGCGGAGAAACGGTTTCCTCATTTTCGGCGAAGAAACCGGAGAGCGACAGGCCAAATGCCGCGCAGATGCGGGCGAGCAGCGACGCGGTGGGGCTCGCCTCTCCCCTTTCAATACGGGAAATCATGGCGCGGCTGACGCCCGATTCGGATGCAAGCCTGTCCAGCGTCAGGCCGCTTTCAGCCCGCAACGTTTTGATACGCTCGCCGATCGAGCGTTCGAGAATGTGATCTTCGTTTTCCATCATATGAGAATTTCACTCTCACATGATGGAGTCAATATCTTTCATAGTGGAAATTGTCATTTTTCCGCCGGGTGCTTATCGGCAAATAGGCGTCAGGCGCCGACCTGGGCAATCCAGTCATTCAGATTATAGTAGTTCGTTACTCGACTAACCTTTCCATCTTTCAGATCAAAAAAGGCGCCGGCCGGCAGCACATATGTCTGACCGTTCGCCTCGGGCAACCCTTCGTCAGTCTTGAGATATTCGCCATTGACAATGAATTCGGCGGACGCGCGCTTTCCATCCTCGCTCGCCATGATCACCATATCGGTAAGGTTTTCCTTATAGCAGCGGTTCATATGATCCATGAAGGACGCAAAGGCGGCCTTGCCGGTCTGGCGCTCGCCCTGATTAATGTCATGCACCACCTCATCGTGAAGCAGCGCCAGGAAGGCATCCATATCCTGACGGTTGAAGGCATCGTAATAGGCGCGGATGGTCTCGGCAGCGGTCATCGTCTTCTCCGTTCATGCTTGCGCGGGTGTTCCATGACGGTATAACCAGTGCAACCGAGAGTGAAAATGCCCATGACCGTCGAAATCAAGTCTCTTTCCGGCATTGACGCCACACCTTATTTCGATGACCTCGCGCGCCTGCGGATCGAGGTGTTTCGCGCCTTTCCGTATCTCTATGACGGCTCGCTTGAGTATGAGCGCAAATATCTTGCGACCTATGCCGATACGGATGGGGCGGTCTTCGTGCTGGCGCTCGATGACGGCAGAGTGGTCGGCATGTCCACCGGCATGCCGATGGCCGCCGAAACCGACGAGGTGAAAACGCCATTCGTGGAAGCGGGCTACGATCCGGACCGGATATTCTACTTCGGTGAAAGCGTGCTGCTTCCCGGCTATCGCGGCCACGGCGTCGGCGTGCGCTTCTTCGAGGAGCGGGAGGCACATGCAAAGCGGCTCGGCTTCAACCAGTGCACCTTCTGCGCTGTCGAGCGGCCTGCCGACCATCCCCGCTGGCCGATGGATTACGTGCCGCTCAATGCCTTCTGGGAAAAGCGCGGTTATCGCCACCACCCCGAGCTGCATACAAGCTTTACCTGGCAGGACCTCGACGAAAGCACCGAGAGCCCCAAACCCCTGTCATTCTGGATGAAGACCATCCTTGCCGGAGATGGAGACACATGACACGCCTCGCCGCCAGCCAATATGCCATCGAGCTGATCGAGACATGGGAGGCCTATACCGCCCATCTGTCCGCCGTTGTCCGCGAGGCCAAGAGCGAGGGCGCAGAACTGCTGCTGCTGCCGGAATATTCGGCTATGACGCTGACCGGTCAGTTGCCACCCGACATCCGTTCTGATCTGCACCGTTCCATCGAAGAGATACAGCCGATGATCCCCTCCTGGGTAGAGCTATGCGAGGAGCTGGCGCGGCAACATCAAATTCTGTTCCAGCCCGGCAGCGCGCCTGTGAAGGACCCGGACGGCAAATTCCGCAATCGCGCGTGGCTTTTCGGTCCGGATGGCCTGATCGGTTATCAGGACAAGCAGATCATGACCCGCTTCGAACGGGAGCAATGGACCATCCATGCCGGCGTCGAGGGCCTTAAAGCGTTTGATACGCAGATCGGCAGGCTGGGCATTCTCATCTGTTACGACAACGAGTTCCCGATGCTTGGCCGCAGGCTGGCGGAACTCGGCGTCGAACTGGTCCTCGCGCCCAGTTGCACCGATACGCTCGCGGGTGCTTATCGGGTCCGCATCGGCGCGCAGGCGCGGGCGCTGGAAAACCAGTATGCCGTCCTGTCATCGCCCACCGCCGGGGAAGCGCCATGGTCCCCGGCCGTCGATGAAAATCGTGGTCGCGCTGCCCTTTACGTGCCGTCGGACTACGGCATGCCAGCATCCGGCATCATCGCGGAAAGCGAAAGTGATGCGGTGACGCAAAGCAGCCTTTTGATCGCCGATATCGATCTTGCCGCAGTGGCGAGGCTCCGCACCGAGGGGCAGGTTGCCACCCGCCGCGACTGGCCGGAGCAATTTGCGGTCTGAAAGCCCATTTTAAAGGGCTTTTAACCAAATTCCCGCTTTGCGGCATGACAAGCCCCTGCTATAGCGCGGAACATGAGCACAAATTCGACCCGCACGCCCCTGGACCACATCCGCAACTTTTCGATCGTAGCCCACATCGATCACGGCAAATCGACGCTGGCCGACCGGTTGATCCAGTCGACAGGCGGCCTCGCCGAACGCGACATGTCGGAACAGGTCCTCGATTCGATGGATATCGAGCGCGAGCGCGGCATCACGATCAAGGCTCAGACCGTGCGCCTGCATTACAAGGCGAATAACGGCGAGACCTATGTGCTTAATCTTATCGACACGCCCGGCCACGTCGACTTTGCCTATGAAGTCTCCCGCTCGCTTTCGGCCTGCGAAGGTTCGCTGCTGGTGGTCGACGCTTCGCAGGGCGTGGAAGCCCAGACGCTCGCCAATGTCTATCAGGCAATCGACAATAATCACGAACTGGTCACGGTGCTCAACAAGATCGACCTGCCGGCGGCCGAACCCGACCGCATCAAGGAACAGATCGAGGAAGTCATTGGCATCGACGCTTCCGACGCCGTGATGATTTCCGCCAAGACAGGTCTTGGCATTCCCGATGTTCTGGAAGCCATCGTCCATCGCCTGCCGCCGCCGAAGAGCGATGTCGGCGAAAACGGGCCGCTGAAAGCGCTGCTTGTTGACAGCTGGTACGACACCTATCTCGGCGTCATGGTTCTGGTGCGCGTCATTGACGGCGTGCTGAGCAAGGGCCAGCAGATCCGCATGATGGGCTCGGGCGCGAAATACGGCATCGAGCGCGTCGGTGTCTTGACCCCGAAGATGGTCAATGTCGATAGCCTCGGCCCCGGCGAGATCGGCTTCATCACCGCCTCGATCAAGGAGGTGGCCGATACACGCGTTGGCGATACCATCACCGACGAAAAGCGCCCGACGGCGCAGGCCCTGCCCGGCTTCAAGCCCGCGCAGCCCGTGGTGTTCTGCGGCCTCTTCCCGGTCGATGCGGCCGACTTTGAAGATTTGCGCGCGGCGGTGGGCAAGCTTCGCCTTAACGACGCCTCCTTCTCCTTCGAAATGGAATCGTCTGCCGCTCTCGGCTTCGGTTTCCGCTGCGGCTTCCTGGGCCTGCTCCATCTCGAAATCATTCAGGAACGCCTCGAGCGCGAATTCAATCTCGATCTCGTCGCGACAGCGCCTTCGGTCGTTTATGAAATGACGCTGACGGATGGCACGGAAAAGGAACTTCACAACCCGGCGGACATGCCCGACGTGGTGAAGATCAAGGAAATCCGCGAGCCCTGGATCAAGGCCACGATCATGACGCCGGATGAATATCTCGGCGGCATCCTGAAACTCTGTCAGGACCGGCGTGGCCTGCAGACCGAGCTGACCTATGTCGGCAACCGCGCGATGATCACCTATGAATTGCCGCTCAACGAAGTGGTGTTCGATTTCTACGACCGCCTGAAGTCCATCTCCAAGGGCTATGCCTCGTTCGATTACAACATCATCGATTATCGCGAAGGCGATCTCGTCAAGATGTCGATCCTCGTCAATGGTGATCCCGTCGATGCGCTTTCCATGCTGGTCCACCGCTCGGCGGCCGACCGGCGCGGGCGCGGCATGTGCGAAAAGCTGAAGGAACTCATTCCGCCGCACATGTTCCAGATCCCGATCCAGGCCGCCATCGGCGGCAAGGTCATCGCCCGCGAAACCGTGCGCGCGTTGCGCAAGGACGTGACGGCGAAGTGCTACGGCGGCGACGCCACACGCAAGCGCAAACTTCTGGACAAGCAGAAGGAAGGCAAAAAGCGCATGCGCCAGTTCGGCAAGGTGGAAATTCCGCAGGAAGCCTTTATCGCCGCTCTGAAGATGAACGACGAATAAGCGGCGAAGTACCGCGATTGCTTTTGAAAGGGAGGCTTGCGGCCTCCCTTTTCCTTTCAAAAACACCGTTCTCAGGCGTGCAGCTTCGCGCCTTTTGTAATCTTGTCGACGATTTTCTTATCGGCTCTAAGCGCCATTCCGACAACCTTTGCGGTTTCCGGAGAAAATTCCGAGAAGACCTGACGGTTCGCCGCGTCGTGTCCGGTGGAGAACATTTCCTCGATATAAAGCGATGTCGTGACATCACGCTCAAGAGAACGCTGATGGATTTTGCGCAACGCCTCCTGATCCGCGGCCATCACGACAATCGGCTGGACAGACAGAGGATTGTAGACGTTCCCCGCCCCGTCGCGGTATGGTTCCCCGATGATCTCTCCGGTCTGGGCTACGATCCCGGACATGAGAAATGCGGTGACGTTCAATTTTTGCCAAACGGCAAGGTCGTCACGAAGGACGACGGCGATCTTGGTATCAAACATGCGAACTCAATCTGGCTGTGGTTACGAACGAGAAGCAATCCTACAGCCTCTGCATGCCACCGATCTTGAACGTTCGTGCAAATTCGAGGGCATCGTGCAGGCCCCCGCGAGCGACGGTTTCGAGCGCATAGAAGCGCGCTTTCACGGTAATGCTTACGCGCCGCACCGGCATGATACCTATGCGCTGGGCGTTACGCTCTCAGGCGTTCAGACCTTTTCCTATCGTGGCGCATCGCATTTCAGCATGCCCGGACATGTGATCGTGCTGCATCCCGACGAAGTTCACGATGGCGGCGCCGGCACGGATGAGGGCCTGCGCTACCGCATGCTTTACCTTCCGCCTGAAAAGATGATGCAGGCAGGACATAAGTCGCTGCCTTTTTCCAAACATCCCGTTATCGAGGACGAGGCCTTTCGCCTATGCCTGATCGAAGTGCTTGCCAACCTCGAAAGCGAGCCGGACAATCTACTTGTGACAGACTGGCAGGCGCGACTTGCGGTTCTGCTCTGCAAACATTCGAATGAAAGAACTGGGAAAATCAAGCGAGTTGACAGGGCCGCCGTCCTGCGGTGCAGGAATTACCTGCTGGAGAACAGCACCGCAACCGTGGGGTCGGAAGAGCTGGAAGAGATAAGCGGGCTCGACCGCTTTACGCTTTTTCGGCATTTCCGTTTCCTGTTCGGAACGAGCCCGCACCGTTATCTCATCATGCGGCGGTTGGAAAAATGCAAGGAGATGATGCGGGCCGGTGGCAGCCTTGCGGAAACAGCCTTCGCCTGCGGGTTCGCGGATCAGGCACATTTCACGCGGCATTTCAAAAATGCCTTCGGCATGCCACCGGGGCGCTGGCTCAACCTCGTTTCACACTGATCATTGCGGAAACAGGATCGACCGATGCGCCGCCGCACCTGCCATTGCGCCGTCGCCAACCGAAAGGGCCACAGAGCCGGCAGCCCTTGCCACATCGCCGCAGGCAAATACGCCGGCAATGGTCGTCTGTTTCATCGGATCGGTAACGACGGTCGACCCCATCGGTCCCTCCTCGATGGCGCAGCCAAGTTTTTTTACCCAGTCTGAGGCGATGCGCAATTTCGGCTGGGTGAAAAGGCCCGCCAGTGCAACATTACGCCCATCCACCAGAGCGATATCCGCAGGTCCGGCGATTTCCCGGATATGCGTTTTTTCCACATGGACCCCGCGAGCAGACAGAAGCGCATCCTGATCAGCATCCGGCTCGAAGACACCATTGGTAAAGAAGGTCGTCTCCCCCCAGTCCGGGAGCATCAGTGCATGATGTATGGCGAGAGGTGAAGCCGCGATAACGCCGATCTTTCCCTGATCCAGTTCGTAGCCATGGCAATAAGGGCAGTGGAAAACAGAGGACCCCCAGCGGTCCCTCAGCCCGGCTATATCCGGAAGTTCGTCGGTCACGCCCATTGCGAGAATGAGACGGGCGCCGCTTTCACGGCGACCGCCATCGATTTCAACCTCAAAGTCACCAAAAGTCCCTTCCGCATCCGTTACCCTCCCCCGCGCCCACTCGATCGTCGGGTAGCGCTCGATCTGGCTGCGCGCCTCGCTCACGATCTCGCCGGGCGCCTTGCCGTCCTGCCCAAGAAAACCATGGGAGTGGCTGGCAAAGCGATTTCGTCTTTCGCCTGCGTCCACCACCAGAACCCGCTTCCTTGCGCGGCCCAGCTGCAGGGCGGCGGATAACCCGGCGTAACTGCCGCCTATTATGATCACGTCGAATTTCATGATGCACCCATGGTTTGAGACCGACCGTAACCCCGGTCCATATCATGTCACTTATATTGTTACATGAAAGATCGAGTCAATGGTCATGCAACTTATATTGTTACGTCAGCCGGAGGGTGGTAAGCGTGAATGCAAACAGGCGGGCTTCAACAATGAGACACGACACGCGACTTTCCCGGGTGCTGCATATTCTGATCCATATGGAAAAACACGAGGGCGCGGCGACTTCGGAAAGTATCGCAGCCATGTTGCAGACCAATCCGGTGGTGGTGCGCAGGACGATGGCGGGCCTGCGCGAGCAGGGATATGTTTCTTCGGAAAAAGGACATGGCGGAGGATGGGTTCTGGCGCGCCCACTCGATGAGATTACATTACTCGATATCTACAGAGCGCTTGGCGCACCCGGACTGTTCTCTATCGGGCTGGCAGGTGACAATCCGGATTGTGTTATTGAACAGGCAGTCAATGCTGCACTTTTCGAGGCCATGACCGAGGCGGAGAGCATTTTGTTATCCCGCTTCGGAAATATTACGCTTTCGGCGCTGGCGGCAGAATCGATCACCCGCTGGTCAAAAGTCTCCAATCATCCTTCCGCCATGGACCAGCTCTGAGCGAGCAAACCAGCGATTGCTCAATCGAAAAAACCGCCTGCTCGGAAGCAGGCGGCTTCATCATGTCCAGTCAGCCATTAAGGCTGGGTCTGGGTTCCACCCGTGTTCGGACTTGCCGGGGCGGCGTTATTTGCCGGCGGCGTTGCCGGGGTAGTCGGTGCCATCGGTGCCGGCGCCTGGTCCGTCGCAGCGGGTGGCGTAGTGGACGACGTCGTGGCCGGATCGGTGGTCGGGCCGCTCATCTGCGACCAGGCGAAGACGCCCACCAATACGACGACGATGATTGCCAGCCATGGCACCCAGGACGACGAGGTGCGGGCACGCGGTTCGTTGTTGATATTCAGTTCCGGACGAAGATCGCGGTCCGGACGCGGGTTGTTGGGATCGAATGTCATGGTGTTTCCTCCTCTTCATTCTGCCGAGAAAACGACGTTCCCGCGATTTTGTTCCGATCAGTCGCCCCTGCGGTCAGGACGAAGGTGAAACGGGCGGCTGACGAAGAGCGTCTGCAAGCACGGTCATGACGTGTGGACCACCCATTTGCGACACGTTGAAACGCATGAAACCGGACGCGCTCTGCGAGGAACTGAACACATTCCCCGGCGCCAGCACCAACTGCTGCGCGAGCGCGCGGCGCGCCACATCGGCAGCATCCGCGCCTTCCGGCAGGCGGCACCATAAAAACATGCCCGCCTGCGGTTCGATCCACGGCACGCATCCAAGTGAGATGAGGCGCGCCGCCGCCTCCGGCATCGCCGCCGCAAGCCGCAGACGAAGCGCCTCGACATGTTTGCGATAACTGCCATCCGTTAGAAGCGACAGGACCAGCGCGGCTGAGAAATGCGCTCCGCCAAAAGCGGTGGCGATCTTGAGGTCGGTCAACGCTTCCACCCACGCCAGAGGCGCTGCTATGAAACCGCAGCGCACGGAAGCCGACAGTGTTTTTGAAAAACTACCGATCTGGACAACGCGGTTCAGGCCGTCGAAAGCCGCCAGACGCGGGGCGGCCTGAGTTTCGAAATCGGCGAAAATATCATCCTCAATGATGGTCAGTCCCGACTGTTCGGCCAACATCAACAAACGGTGGGCATGAACGGCGGAGAGCCGCGCGCCAGTGGGATTATGGATCGCGGAATTGGTGATATAGAGCCGCGGCCGGTGCTCTTTCAGCGCCTGCTCGAAAATCGGCAGGTCCGGCCCTGTAGGTGTATAGGGCACGCCAATGGCCCTGACGCGGTGCGCGCGCAAAAGGGCGTGGAAATTGAAATAACATGGATCGTCGACGATTACTGTATCTCCAGGCTGCAGCAAAAAGCGGCACAGGAGATCGATTGCCTGGGTACCGGAATCGGTCAGCATGATCTGGCTGGCCCCGGCCTGAACCCCGTGATCGGCCAGCCTGCGCGACAGGAGCTGCCGCAGCGGCAGAAGCCCCATCGGGCTCGCATAATCCGTCAGCAGGGCGGCATCCGCGCGCGCAAGCCCCCTGATCGCCCGCCGCATTGCCTCTTCCGGCATCCAGGACGCGGGAAGCCAGCCGCAACCGGGCTTGGCAAGGACGGACCCTTCGTCCAGCGCCTGGCGGGATACCCATAGCGGGTCCACCGCCCTGTCCAGCCGGGGCTCGATATCGGCGAGAGACAGAGGCGCAAGCGGACCGGCTACAAAAAATCCGGAGCCCGGCCGCGAGCTTATCGTGCCATCGGCCACCAGCCGGTCATAGGCTTCGACAACAGTGGAGGTGGAAACCTGCATGGCTTTCGCCAGCCCGCGCACCGAAGGCAGGCGCGCGCCTGGAACGAGGCTGCGCGAAGCAATGCGCTGGCGAATGCTCGCCATGACCTTTTCTATGCGCGTACCGGGTTCGATCTGCGCGAGGGTTGAAAGCCGCCCGTCCACAACTCTCTCCATCCGTACTGGAACATCAACCATAACAGTTTCTTTAAATTGTACATGACTGTCGCTGTTGCCGCCAGCAGTTCCGGAGGAAGAAGGACAAAATGCAGGAGATGACGATGGACAAGGCGACAAGCGGCTGGCTGAACGGTCTGACGGGCGTGGTGATATTTAGCGGCTCGCTGCCCGCCACGCGCGTTGCGGTGACGGGTTTTGATCCCGTGTTCCTGACTGTGGCCCGCGCCAGCATTGCGGGTCTATTGGCGGTGGTGCTGCTGCTTGTTTTCAGGCAAAAGCGCCCGGCGCGCCATGATCTGACATCGCTCTTCATCGTCTCGCTTGGGGTTGTCGTGGGCTTTCCGCTGTTGACGGCGCTTGCCCTCCGGCACGTTACCTCGGCGCATTCCATTGTTTTTGTCGGGCTGTTGCCGCTGGCCACCGCAATCTTTGCGGTTCTGCGCGGAGGAGAGCGCCCGCGCCCGGCCTTCTGGCTGTTTTCCTGCTTGGGCAGCGCCCTGGTGGCGGGCTTTTCGATGTGGAATTCATTTTCGACCGGGCTTGAGGCCTCGCTTGCCGGTGATCTCCTGATGCTCGGCGCAATCATCGTCTGCGGACTTGGTTATGCAGAGGGTGCCGCCCTTTCCCGCAGACTGGGGGGCTGGCAGGTCATTTCCTGGGCGCTGGTTCTCTCCCTGCCGGTGATGCTGCCGCTCGCGTTTTTCACAGGGCCGCAAACGCTTGCCGGCATCGATCCCCAGGCTTGGGGCGGCCTTGCCTATGTTTCCCTGTTCAGCATGCTGATCGGCTTCATCTTCTGGTATCGCGGCCTGGCGCAGGGCGGCATTGCCGCAGTCGGACAATTGCAGCTGTTGCAGCCGTTCTTCGGCCTCGCGCTTGCCGCAACCCTGCTGCACGAAGAGGTAAGCCCTGCCATGATTGCCGTTACGCTGGTTGTGGTGCTCTGCGTCGCGGGCGCCAGAAAATTCGCGCGCTGACACGGGCGATCCTTCAGCTGGAACGGCGATCCACCCAGCGGTGCCACGCATCTTCGCTGCCGTTGAAGACATTGAGATCGATTCGGCCATCGACGCCATGTGACAGGCCCGAGCCGGAATATTGCCAGAACAGCCATTTGCGACCGGGATAGACCACTGATGGGTGCTGGGCGACGGCGCGCAGCCAGAAAGGATAGTCCTGGAACTCGCCGGTCAGGTTATCCTTGTAAAAATCCGGCGCGGTATAAATGATAGGCCGCTGCCCGTAATGGCGCTCGAGCTTGTTCATGAAGACGCGCATCTTTTCCAGAACGCGCTCACGGGAATGGCGCATCTTGCAGCTCGACTCGCCGTTATATTCCACATCGATCACCGGTGGCAGCGCGTCGGGATCGCGTGGCACGTTGCGAATGAACCAGTCTGCCTGCTCGCTGGCCGAACGGCACCAGTAGAAGAAGTGATAGGCGCCACGGCGAATGCCCGCGGTCTTTGCACCCTGCCAGTTGGTGCGGAACATCGGGTCAAGGTGGTCGCCGCCATCCGTGGCCTTGATGAAGGCGAAGTTGGCCCCGCGGGTGCGCAGCAACGGCCAATCGATATTGGCCTGCCAGCGCGACACATCCACGCCGTGCACCTGGAAATGCCGCGGCTGAACCCGGCCGAAATTGATCGGTTTCGCATCGCTGAAGCTGGAACGGAAAATGCGGGAGCGGATCTGCGCACCGGCGCTCGCCGCCGGAGCCGCCGCCATGGCCAATTGGACCGGACGCTCCATCGGCCGTTCGGCCGGCCGTATCATCCCGGCCTGCGGCGGGACCGGCAAACGGATTTCAGGCGCATCCTGCGGCAGCGACGCCCTCGGCGTGACGGCGGAAAAAGCCTTGGGCTCTTCCGGCACCGGCCCACCCCAGGCCAGTACTTCCTGCCGCGGTTGAGCGGTTATCGGCTGCGAGCCGACGCTTGCCTGCGGCACCGGCGCTGATGGCGTGACAGAACTCGTGGTTTCCTTCGACGGCAAGCCGGCAACCAGGCTTTCCGGACCGGAACTGGACGTGCAGCCGCCAAGCAGAAGGCAACCGAAAAGAAGTGCTGGCACAGCCGATGAACGCATGAGAACCCGTACGCAAAACAAATCGGGGACGCACTGGCGCCACCCGGAGACCTCGAAATACAAATGCTAACGGAAGATTATCAAAAAAGACTGAATCTTATCTTTACGCCGGCACCCACCAATGCGCCCTTCATTTCTGGCAGGTAAATTGCATTCCGGTTCTCATTGGACGACTCAGGCCGTCATGGTGCTGAGATCAACGGTATCGGCGCCGGGGGAATTTCTCTTGATCGACTCGATCGCGTGAATGGCCGAGGCCTTGGCCTTATAGCCTTCAGAGACAAACATCGTCTCGCCGTTCGAAGCCTTGAAGCGAAAGCGAAACTCTCCGGCTTTGTCTTGATAGATCTCGAATTTGTACATGGGCTTTGCGGCTCCTTCGCGCTGAAAAATGAACTCCACGCAATTCTGGTCTGGCACCATGATATTCGCAACAGAAAATCCGTCAGATGAGCCGCACCCAGGCACGGGCAATCTCCAGACCCGCTGCATCCGCCATCCCTGCACGCAGGTCGCGATGATCGGGATATTGTGCCAGCCAGCCGGGCGCCATTTTTTCGATGGAAGCGGGAAAGGCCTCGCACCACCCGTCGACGACTGCGGCGGAGGCCTCGAAATGGAACTGTGTGCCATAGACCGCCCGTCCGAGGCGAAAGGCCTGATTCCGCGTCGCGGCATTGGTCGCAAGCCGGGTGGCGCCGGGTGGTAGTGTAAATGTATCGCAGTGCCATTGAAAAATCGGAAAAGCTCTATCCAGCCCGGCCAAAAGCGGATCGGAAATGCCCTCTTCCGTGAGGGACACCTTTTGCCAGCCGAATTCCGGTGGACCGGAGAGAATATTATCGCCACCATAAGCGCGGGCCAGCAGCTGGCTGCCGAGGCAAACACCCATGACTGCCCTGCCCGCATCGCCAAAGGTTTTCATCAAACGCGCAAGCTCTGGAAGATAGGGATAGAGGGCATCGTCGAGTGCGTTCTGCTCCCCGCCCAGAACGATAAGGGCATCATGACCGCCCGCATCTTTCGGAAGCGGTTCCCCCGCATAGGCGCGAATGACGTGTACCGCCGCATTCGCCTCCGCCAATGCCACGCCGAGTTGTCCATACGGCGTGCCCGCCATGTTTTCGATAATTGCGACGCGCATGCGACCTCTTGATGATAACAGATGATTCAGCCGGCAGGTTTCGCCGATTGAATCCAAGCTTCATCATGATGAAAAGGGATTTTCAAGAGGTACGGCAGCAGTGGCGTGGCACAGCATGGGCCCTGCCACTGGATATTAGAATTCCCGCGAGAGCTTCGCGTCGACCGAATGCCGGTTGCCGCCCCGAATCGCGAAGAACAGGAAAATCGCCGCCCAGAGAATCGATTTTTCCGCACCGCCCAGACCTTCCGCCTTCACCACACCATGGAACCAGACCGTTACCAGAAGGACGATCATGGCGGCGAAGGATGCCGGCCGCGTGAAAAGGCCGATGGCGATGAAAATACCGCCGAAGAATTCCGTTGCCGCCAGCAGCGGCGACCAGAAGACGCCCGGGTAAAAACCGAGGCTCTCCACCATGCCGACCGCCCCGAAGGGATTGAGAATCTTGCCGAACCCATGGGTAACCAGCAGAAGTCCCGCCGTGACACGCAAAATGGTCTCCACCACATCGTGTGTCCCGTTATAAAGCGGTGCAACGGCGGGAACGAACAGACGCTGACGATTATTGTCGAACTGGGCCATAGGATCTCTCTGTTTGAGCATTCGATTGACTTATCTGTTCGCAAAGCCCCGTGATAAGAACAAGCATATGCCGGGTAAAAACATGAGCGTTAAAGTTAACATTATCGTGACTCGGCCGCGAAGGAGACGTGATGATGACCGACACCAAACCGCGCATAACGATACGCTACTGCACCCAGTGCAACTGGATGCTGCGGGCTGGATGGATGGCGCAGGAAATCCTGCAAACCTTCGCCTTGGATATCGGCGAAGTGAGCCTTGTCCCCTCAACCGGCGGCGTGTTCGAGATCGGGGTGGACGGTACCATTATATGGGAACGCAAACGTGACGGCGGTTTTCCCGGCCCAAAAGAGCTCAAACAGAGAATCCGCGACATCATCGATCCGGAACGAGACCTCGGTCATGCCGACAGGACGAAGCACGAAGGCCTCGACACCTGACCCGGCGACGGGTTTCAACAGCACCAGACAAGTTTTTTCCCTTTAAAATCAATGACCGTCATAAAAGTTCAAAAAGCCTGTTGACACCGGGCGGCTGCCCTCGTACATCGCTCTCCGTCGCCCAGATGGCGGAATTGGTAGACGCGCCAGCTTCAGGTGCTGGTACTCGCAAGGGTGTGGAGGTTCGAGTCCTCTTCTGGGCACCATTCCATTTTGATCTTAGCCAGATCAAATACTTAGACGAAAAAACAGCAACATTTGGCCCTCCTGCAGAACGCAGGGGTACATGTTGCGGTTTTTCGTTTTGCTGACGCCCAGCGCCAATCTTACCCTTAGGAAAAGATGCAGATGACGAGCCAAGGCTCACGCCTTCACGGCATCGAATACGGCGGCTCGATCGTTCGGATTTGAGGCGGACCAAGCCTTGTTAAGGTTGGGCGTCCTTGTCGCCACTGTTTTGCGAATGCTGCTCACAATTGGGCGTGCAGGAAAGAACGGTTCGCTCCGTCTGGCGGAAAACACGGACCGTATTGCCTTCATCAATGGAGACGAGAATCCGCTCATCGACGATTGGATTCCCTTCGGCGTCGAGAAGTACGAGATTTGTCGTGCCGAAACTGCGGCCGGTCAGAACGATCGTGGTGGCGTCGGCAACCGTGGCATCGGCAACTTTCGAGTTGCCGACGATAACCTTGCTGACAGGACGGTCGAGACGGAGGACGCGGGCGTGATTCATCGAGACGCGCAATATGTCTTCCTGGGCAAAACCGGGCTGGAACGCCCCTCCCAGAATGACCGACAAGCCGACCACAATTTTCGTCAGTTTTCCGGATGACACGCTTTTTGCCCTTGCTCACTAACCAGCAGTTTACCGCGTCAAAGAATGCGTGGTTTTAGTGAATGAAGCGTTAAGTGACGAGAATGCGTGATGCGCACGGTAACCATGCATAATTCCTGGCATTCCCGACCTGCGCCGCCCCGCATCATAACTGAACATCTGCGTCTCATTGAGGAACCCGTTTTCCCAAAATGAGAACAGCCCCTCGACAGAAGAAGTTTGTTTATAAGCAAATATAGAAATACATTAAATACTTTTCATATTTATTTACCAAAGGAAACTCATCCTGCCGTTTACTTTGAGTTAATCGTTTTTTTTAAGCGCTTGGAAATCGCTCGTCTGTAGTTTGAAGGCAACCGAACAACGGAGAACAGTTGTCGGCGTGCTGAACTACACAAGAGTTAGGAGATACTCATGACCAAGATTTTCGCTCGTTTCCTCAAGGACGAATCCGGCGCTACGGCAATTGAATATGGCCTGATTGCTGCCCTGCTGTCCGTCGCAATCGTTGGCGGTGCAGGCGTCGTCGGCACTCAGCTCGACGCGCTCTTCGACCGCATCGGCGGCGTAATGACGACTGCCCGCAACACAACTTTCTAATTGCTTCCAATCTGAAATCGAAATGCCGCTCAAAACTTGTGAGCGGCATTTCACATTGTGTTCAATACCTGGAATACCTGTGCACGCCGCCTGTAAGTGTTCGAATAAACGGGAGTTTCCTTCATGGTTATAGCCGTCATCTTCCTGGCACTTCCGCTTTGCCTTGCATTCGCGGCGTTTACCGACCTGCTAAGCATGACTATCCCCAACCGGATTCCGCTGATTTTGCTGCTGTCGTTCATAGTGATCGCGCCTTTTTCCGGCATGGACTGGCAGACTTTCGGAATGAGCCTTGCCGCGGCGGGCGCAGTTTTTGCTGCCTGCTTCGCGCTTTTTGCGGCAAACGTCATGGGTGGTGGGGATGCAAAACTCCTGACTGGCGCAGCGGTGTGGTACGGCTTCAACGTTTCCCTTGTTGAATTTCTGCTTTCAGTGACATTCGTTGGAGGACTGCTGACCCTCGGCATTTTGCTCTTGCGGTCGCGCGCCCAGGAAATCATGGCCAGCGGCATTCCCGTGCCGGCTTCGCTGCTCGTGGCAAAAAAAATTCCCTATGGGATCGGCATCGCCATTGCAGGATTCCTGACCTATGGTGACGCACCAATAGTAAAAGCGGCAATCGCCAGCCTCTCCTAGAGAGAATTACTGCCTCGCCGGAATTAAGGCATCATTAACTACAAATCCAAGCGCAATATTAACCATAATTACACCAATCGCGCGCCATCCTGAGGGGAGAAGAATCTGATTCCCTCAAGGATCGAGCATGAAACCGTCGCGTATCGTCATTATGTCCGTTGCTCTGGTGGCTGCCGGTCTTGCCGGCCTTGTCGCCATGAACATTTCCGGGACGAAGCAGGTCATCGAAAAGGCGGAAACGATCATCCAGAAGGAGCCGACGGTCAACGTTCTGGTTTCTTCAGTAAATCTTCCCGTCGGCAGCCGCCTGAATGACAGTTCTGTTCGCTGGACGCCCTGGCCGCAGGGCAACGTGGTCGATAGTTTCATAACCGACACAAAAAATCCGGACGCGATTAAAGACCTTGCCGGTGCCGTCGTGCGGTTGCCCCTATTCGAGGGCGAGCCGATACGGCCGGAAAAAGTGGTCGATTCCAGTGCACGCATCATGTCTTCGCTTCTGCCGGCGGGCAAACGCGCCGTCGCGACGGAGATTTCCGTTTCAACCGGTGCCGGCGGTTTCGTGCTGCCCAATGATCGCGTCGACGTCATCATGGTCCGGAAGGGTGACGGCGGTAATTTTCTGACAGAGAATGTCTTGAACAACGTCCGCGTCCTGGCAATCGACCAGCAGATCAAGGAAGGCGAAGACGGCATTTCTGCGGTCGTTGGCGCAACAGCGACACTGGAACTGACCCCCGAACAGGCAAAGATCATAACCGTCGCGCAGCAGATGGCGGATCGCCTGACGCTGGCCTTGCGATCCGTCGCCGATGCGCAGGAGAACGATACATTGTCAGCCGGTTATCTTCTCAACGGCGGTGCAGGGCAGCCAGAAATCCAGGTGATCAAATCCGGCTCCATCGTCAAGGGCGGTCAAGGAGCAACACAATGACCGGGGGGTTCATGACAAGACGTCTGGCAAAAGACCTGCGTTCATCATTGGTTGGCGGGCTGGCGTTCTGCGTGGCCTTCTCAGGCGTTCCGGGCCCGCATTCGCCCGAATTTCTGCGCCTCAGTGAAGCGAAGGCTCAAAGCGCCAGTATCGTGCGGATCACTGAAAGCGGCTCGGGCATCCGCAAGCGGCTGAAGCTTGGTCTCAACAAGGCGCTGGTCATCGACCTGCCTGAGGACGCCCACGACATTCTTGTCGCCGATCCCAGCCTCGCGGATGCGGTAACGCGTACATCGAAACGCATTTACCTGTTCGGAAAAACGGTCGGTCAGACCAATATCTTCATTTTCGGCGAGGGTGGGCGCGAGATCGTCAGCCTTGATCTGGAAGTGGAGCGGGATATTGTTGGTCTTGAAGCCAATATTCGTCGCTTCATCCCTGAATCCGACATCAAAGTCGAAATCGTCTCCGACAATATCGTTCTCACCGGATCGGTACGCACACCGCAAGATTCGGCGCGTGCAGTTCAGCTTGCCGAAGCCTTCTTGAAAGGCGGTGAAGCCACCACCCGAAATATCTCGCTGACGGGCGGAAATAACGGGGGTGACGCAGCAATTTTCGCCGAAAATCGCCAGGTATCGCAGATCGTCAATATGCTGACGATCGAGGGCGAGGACCAGGTGACACTGAAGGTGACCGTCGCTGAAGTCAGCAGACAGGTGCTGAAGCAACTTGGCTTCAACGGCTCGATCAGCAGCTCGACAAGCAACAACGGTTTCGAGTTCTCAAACCCCTCCAACCTCGGGAATACCATCGACAGCGCCACGCGCATCGCCAGCGGCGCGATTGGCTCCGGCTCCCTGAGATTTGCCTCTTACCTGAATGCCATGGAGCAGGCGGGGGTAATGCGGACATTGGCGGAACCGAGCCTCACGGCGATCTCTGGCGAACAGGCCAAATTTTATGTCGGCGGGGATTTTCGAATTGCCGCGGAACAGGATGTTTCGCTCGACAAGGACACAGGTATCGCGACCGTCAAACGCGAAACGGAAACAGTCGACTACGGTATCACTTTGAACTTCAGGCCAGTGGTGCTTTCACCCGGCAGGATAAGCCTCAAGATAGAGACCAATGTGTCCGAACCGACCTATGAGGGCAACGTCGTCACCGGAAATTACGGGCGCAACATCCCGGGTTCGACTTACATGTCCGTTCGTAAACGCGAGACATCGACAACGGTCGAGCTTCCGTCGGGCGGTTCGATCGTGATCGCAGGTCTCGTTCAGGACAATATCCGCCAGGCCATGTCGGGGCTTCCGGGCATGTCGAAAATCCCCATTTTCGGCACGCTTTTCCGCAGCAAGGACTTCCTTCGCAACGAAACGGAACTTGTCATCATTGCAACGCCCTATCTGGTGCGCCCGGTCGCGCGCAACCAGATTGCCCGCCCGGATGACAATTTCAATCCTGAAAACGATGCAGCCATGTATTTCATGAACCGCGTCAACAAGGTCTATGGCCGCAAGGACCAGGTTCAGGCGGCTCCTTATCAGGGATCGGTGGGGTTCATCTACAAATGACCAAACGCGCACGAAATCCCCTCTTCAGAGCAAGCCCGGCGGGGGCAGGAAACATCATGCAGGAAACCTCTTCCTTTTTGTCCATCAAACGCGCCGGTCTCGTCGCCATGGTTGCGCTCACCGCCGGCCTTCTGCAGGGCTGTGCGCGTGACCCTTTGACGACCAATGCCATTCCTGACGACTATCGCACCCG
This sequence comes from Agrobacterium sp. MS2, assembly GCF_003261015.1. Lineage (NCBI taxonomy): Bacteria > Pseudomonadati > Pseudomonadota > Alphaproteobacteria > Hyphomicrobiales > Rhizobiaceae > Agrobacterium > Agrobacterium sp. MS2. Next base: position 399,490 of record NZ_QLNF01000084.1, read on the forward strand.
CCATCCCATCACGCTCTCGGAAGCGGAACATTCGCTGGACATTCCGGTTTCGGCAGGCGACAGCCGGCTGACCACGGCAGTGGCGGACAATGTCCGCGGGTTTGCCCAGAATTACGCGTCCATGTCGACCGGCATCGTCAATATCCAGGTGCCGTCGGGGTCCGCCAATTCGGCGACCGCATCAAAAATGGCGAAACAGATCCGCTCGACGCTTTCCGGCGCCGGAGTTTCTTCGGGCAAGATCATGGAAACGCGCTACGCCGCCTCCCCGAATGGCGATGCTGCTCCCATTCGTTTGAGCTATGTGGCCGTCACCGCCATGACCGGGCAATGCGGTCAATGGCCAGAGGACCTTTCGGACAACACCTTCGCCAACAAGAACTGGTACAATTTCGGGTGCGCTTCGCAAAGCAATCTCGCGGCTCAGGTCGCCAATCCGATGGATCTGGTCGGCCCGCGCGGCATGAGCCCCATCGATGCCGAGCGCCGTGCAGTGGTTATCGATACGTATCGTAACGGCAAGAACACGGCCACCGCAAACTGATGCGGTCCCAACAATTGTCACGGCAGGAAAGACGATGAGCGCTGTAGAATACGACATCAAGTCAAGCGACGGAGCAGACACCCTGCAGCCGGTGCGCACCTCCGATATGGACCGCCTGCGGCCCCTGCCCCGCATCTCCATCCACGCCTTCTGCGTCAGCGACAACATGCAGGGCGTCATGGACGCATTGTCCGGTGACAGGCGCATGAGCAAGGTAACATTGCGGGTGACGAAGGGTGACATCAACGCTGCGGCCACGATGTTCTCCGCCTCGCCTACGCCAAATCTCATCATTTTGGAGACGGCAAGCGCGCCGGCTTCGCTGCTGGATGACCTTGCTCCTCTCGCGGAGGTTTGCGATCCCTCCACCCGTGTCATCATTGTCGGCCGCCACAATGACATAACATTGTATCGCGACCTCATCCGCAACGGTATTTCCGAATATCTGGTTGCCCCGGTCAACATGGCCGATCTTCTGGGTTCGATCGCCGCGATCTTCGTCGACCCCGAAGCGGAGCCGCTTGGCCGCAACATCGCCTTCATCGGCGCCAAAGGTGGGGTGGGCTCCTCGACGGTCGCACATAATTGCGCCTTCGGCATCTCGACCCTGTTTTCGACGGAAACCATTCTCGCCGACATGGATCTGGCTTATGGCACAGCCAATATCGATTTCGATCAGGATCCGGCCCAGGGCATGGCGGAAGCGGTTTTCTCGCCGGAGCGGCTGGATGAGGTATTTCTCGACCGCCTTTTGACGAAATGCTCCGATCACCTATCGCTGCTCGCGGCACCGTCGCTTCTTGACCGGACTTACGATCTAGACCGCCAGGCCTTTCTGCCGATCCTTGAGGTTTTGCAGCGTAGCGCGCCCGTCGCCGTCCTCGACCTTCCCCACCAATGGTGCGACTGGACAAGGGCTGTGCTTGCGGAAGCGGATGAGGTCGTCATTACCGCGGTTCCGGATCTTGCGAATCTTCGCAACACCAAGAACCTGTTCGACGCGCTGATAAAACTGCGCCCCAACGATAAATTGCCGCATCTCATTCTCAACCAGGTGGGCATGCCGAAGCGACCCGAAATCGCTCCGGCGGATTTTTTCGACCCGCTGGAAATCGAGCCGATTGCGATCATTCCATTCGAGGCGCAATTGTTTGGAAACGCCGCAAACAGCGGACGCATGATTAGCGAAATGGATGAAAAATCCCAGATCGCAGAAACCTTCTCGCAAATTGCCCATACCATCACCGGTCGCACGGTGCTGCGCAAAAGCCGGCGCGGCGGTCTGGACAGACTTAAGAATATTCTCAAGCGCAAGTAGGGATTCCCTCCGCGCCTATTGACGGAAACGCCGATGTTCGGAAAACGCGGGGCCGAGGGCCCAGCCAGAAGCACGAAGCCGGATCCCGTCGCACCTGTCCCCATGCAGGTGGCGGCGCCCGAGCCGCGCTCTCTCTCCATCGACACGCTCGAGCCGGGCCAATCACCCGTAGCGCGACAGATGGCGGTCACGCAGCCGGCGCAAAAAAAGCGCGCCCGCACGGAGGATTATTACAATACCAAGAGCCAGGTATTTTCCGCGCTCATCGATACGATCGACCTTTCGCAGCTCGCCAAACTTGATGCGGAAAGCGCGCGCGAGGAAATTCGCGATATCGTCAACGACATCATCACGATCAAGAATTTCGCAATGTCGATTGCCGAGCAGGAAGAACTGCTTGAAGACATCTGCAATGACGTTCTCGGTTATGGGCCGCTTGAGCCCCTTCTTGCCCGCGACGATATCGCCGATATCATGGTCAATGGTTCGGGCCAGACCTTCATCGAAGTCGGCGGCAAGACCATCGAATCCGACATCCGCTTCCGCGACAACGCGCAATTGCTTTCCATCTGCCAGCGCATCGTCAGCCAGGTGGGCCGGCGTGTGGATGAATCGAGCCCCATATGCGACGCCCGCCTGCCGGACGGCTCGCGCGTCAACGTCATCGCGCCGCCGCTCGCCATCGACGGCCCGGCGCTGACAATCCGAAAATTCAAGAAGGACAAGCTTACGCTCGACCAGCTCGTGCGTTTCGGTGCGATCACACCCGAAGGCGCGACACTGCTCAAGATCATCGGTCGTGTCCGCTGCAACGTCGTCATCTCGGGCGGCACCGGCTCCGGCAAGACCACGCTTCTCAATTGCCTGACGAGCTTCATCGACAGGGATGAGCGCGTCATTACCTGCGAAGACACCGCCGAACTGCAGCTGCAGCAACCGCATGTCGTCAGACTCGAAACGCGGCCTCCGAACATCGAAGGGGAAGGTGAGATCACGATGAGGGATCTCGTCAAGAACTGCCTTCGCATGCGGCCGGAACGCATCATCGTCGGCGAAGTGCGCGGACCGGAGGTATTCGACCTGCTCCAGGCGATGAATACCGGCCATGACGGTTCAATGGGAACGCTGCACGCCAATACACCACGCGAGTGCCTCAGCCGCATCGAATCCATGATCGCCATGGGCGGCTTCACTCTGCCGGCCAAAACCGTGCGTGAAATCATCTCGGGATCGATCGATGTCGTCATTCAGGCGCAGCGCCTGCGTGATGGTTCACGCCGGATAACCCAGATCACGGAAGTGATCGGCATGGAAGGCGACGTGATCGTCACTCAGGATTTGATGCGATACGAAATCGAAGGTGAGGATGCCAACGGCAAACTGATCGGCAGACATGTATCGACGGGCATCAGCAAACCCCATTTCTGGGACCGTGCACGCTATTATGGCGAGGAAAAACGCCTTGCCGCCGCACTCGATGAAATGGAAAAGACCTCGTAAGGGAAAGCGACCGCCATGGACCCGACAATCCTCTTATTGGCCGCACTCGTCGCCGTTTCGGCGGGCGCGCTCGCTTACGCTTTTCTTTTCCAGCAGATAGAAGTCGAAAAAAAGACCACCAGCCGCTTCAAGCGGGTCCAGGCCGCGGAGACGGACCACACCAACATCAAAGCCGCACGTGACCGCGTGCATGAGCTCAGCAAACGCCGCAAATCCATGCAGGACAACCTGCGGGAAATGGAGAAAAAACAAAATGAGAGGGCAAAAAAGGCCAAAAATGTCGGTTTGCGCGAAAAGCTCGTTCAGGCAGGGCTGACGCTGTCTCTGCGACAGTTTCAGCTGCTGAGCGTCGGCGCGGCGGGCTTTGCCACCCTCATCGCACTTCTTTATGGCCTGTCATTGCTTATCGCCCTACCGATAGGCGCCGTTATCGCGCTGGGGCTGCCGCGCTGGGCACTGGCGTTCCTCCTCAAGCGCCGGCAGAAAAAATTCCTCGAAGAGTTTCCCAACGCACTTGATGTCATGTGTCGCTCGATCAAATCCGGCTTGCCGCTGAACGACGCGGTGCGATTGATCGCATCTGACGGGCAGGAGCCGGTGAAAACTGAGTTCCAGCGGGTTGTCGACGCACAGCAGGTCGGCATCGGCATTCCGCAGGCGATCGAGCGCATGATGCTGACAATGCCGCTTTTCGAAGTGAGCTTTTTCAGCACCGTCATCAACATTCAGGCGCAGGCCGGCGGTAACCTCTCCGAAGCGCTGTCGAACCTTTCAAAAGTTCTGCGCGACCGCAAGAAGATGCGTGCCAAGGTGAATGCACTTTCGATGGAGGCAAAGGCGTCTGCGGTCATCATCGGCTCGCTGCCCTTTGTCGTCATGATGCTGGTGCACTTTACCTCGCCCGAATATCTATCGGTGCTTTTTACCGATATTCGCGGCCATATCATTCTTGGGGCGTCAGCCGTCTGGATGTTGATCGGGATATTCATCATGCGCCAAATGATCAATTTCGATATTTGAGGGCGCAGAATGAGCGGGAGTTTTCTTTCGAGCCTTACCAATCCGCAAACGATCGTCGCCGTTCTGGTGACGCTGGCGGTTTTCGCCACCCTTTATACGCTCATCATGCCGGTTTTCGAGCGGAAGGATTTTGCCAAACGCATGAAAGCCGTGTCGTCGGAACGCGATCTCATCCGCAGCCGCGAGCGCGAGCGGCTTGCGACCGTTACCAGGGAAGGCAAAACCTCCCTGCGCGGCAACAATAACAAGTCCGCCCGGCGCATCGTGGAGAAATTCAACCTCCAGGAAGCGCTTGCGGACAAGAACACGATGAACAAGCTGCGGGCAGCAGGGCTTCGTTCCCAAAACGCGTTCAACACGTTTCTCGCCGCCCGCTTCATCCTGCCTTTCATTTTTCTGGCCGTAGCCTTCACCTGGATCTTCGTGCTCGGCAATCTTTCCGACAAAGCCTTCATCGTCCGGCTGATGGCTGTGTTACTGTTCGGCTATATCGGTTTCTATGCTCCCAATATTTATGTGTCGAACCGCATGAACAAACGGCAGGCGTCGATCAAGAAAGCCTGGCCGGATGCGCTCGACCTCATGCTGATCTGCATCGAATCCGGCGTGTCGATGGAGGCTGCGATGCGCCGCGTGGCAGAGGAAATGGGTGAGCAGTCACCCGAACTGGCTGAAGAAATGATGCTGACGACGGCGGAACTGTCGTTCCTGCAAGACCGGCGGGTCGCTCTCGAGAATTTCGGCACGCGAACACAGCTCGAAGCCGTGAAAAGCGTCGTGCAAGCGCTTATTCAGGCGGAACGTTACGGAACGCCGCTCGCTCAGGCGCTGCGCGTTCTCGCACAGGAAGGCCGCGACGAACGCATGAACGAAGCGGAGAAAAAAGCGGCTGCACTACCGCCGAAGCTGACCGTGCCGATGATTGTATTTTTCCTGCCGGTCCTCATCGCCGTCATTCTAGGCCCTGCCATCATCCGCGTTTTGGACACGTTCTGAAAAACATGCCGCCCGAATTTCGCGGCGACGCGTCAAGTTCTGGATATAAGGACGCGGCATCGCGCGAAGCATCAGCCCGCCGGCTTTCCGTCTTTTTTTGCGAGCTGCTGCCAGGAATTTTGCTGGGACAGCATTGCCCGCAGATAAGTCAGGTTTGCCTGGGCCTGCTGCGGCGAGAGTTCCTGTACCGCAATGCGCTCTGCTTCGGCGAAGCGACCCTGGAGGCCGACAACGAGCGCGAGGTTCTGGCGAACGCGGCTGTCGGCGCCAGGCTGGGCGATGGCCGATTGCAGGTAGGTTTCGGCAGTGCGCGGATCGCTCGATAGCACATAGGACATGCCGAGATTTGAAAGCACGCTCGGATCGTTCGGCTTCAGGTCAAGCGCCTGCCGATAGCGGGAGCGGGCTTCGCTGGAACGTCCAAGCTGGTCGAGCACCGCGCCTTCGGCCGAGTAGAGGCGCCAATCGGGTCGATCGGGTGTCTGCGCCCGCTGGATGGTTGAAAGCGCCTGCTCCAGCTGTCCCGCAGCCGCCTGTGCCTTGCCATACGCGGCAAGCACGTCGCGGTCGGCGGGATTGGCGATGGCTATCTGCTGCATGACTGCAAGAGCCTGCGTGTTCTTGCCCGTCATCATCAAGACGCTGGCATAATTCATGCCCACCGACTTGTCCTTGGGATTGCGTTCATAGGCTTTGCCGGCGGTTTCTTCCGCCTGGCGAAGCTGGTCCATGTTCATGTGATCATAGGAGCGCGCGGCGGCGGGAATGGAGCCGGTAGACATCCGGTCCGGTTTGTTGGTGCTTGCACATCCAGAAACCGCAAGAACCAATGCGGCAAAACACGCGCCCCGCAGCAACCCTGTCCGGCCTGTCTCAGCCAAAGAAAAAGCAGTCATGGCAGCGCCCTCGCCCAAGAATGATCAATCTTGCGCCCGACAAACGACAGACTCACATGACGCAACTTTCGCTTAAGCAATAATCTGTTAACCCTAACAGAGCGTTAATCGCACCGATTCTCGACATTTACGGAAGCACATAATGGCGCCCTATCAGTTCATTGAACGCCCGACCCCTTTCAGCTCAAAGGCAGGCAGTACACTGCCGGTTTTCGCAGTCACGCCCGCCCACATCGAGCAGGGCGCCATTGACCCCGTCGCTCTGGACTGGGCAAAGAAAGCAGGGTTCAAGGCCGAGGCCGATGCCATCCTGCTCGTTCCCTCTGCCGATGGTTCGCTCGGCGGCGTGCTTCTCGGCCTTGGCGGCAATCCCTCTGAAATCCCGTTCATCACCGGCAAACTCGCCCGCGAACTGCCTGAAGGCGAGTGGCACATCGAGACCGCACCACTGACGGCCAATCGCCTCGCTCTCGGTTTCGGCCTCGGCAGCTACCGCTTCGACAAATACAGGACCACCAAAACCAGCGGGGCGAAGCTGCTCATTCCCCAGGATGCCGAAGACGGCGAGATCAAGCGCATTCTCGCGGGCGTCTTCCTCGCGCGCGATCTCATCAATGTACCTGCCAACGACATGGGACCTGATGAGCTGGAGATCGCTTTCCGGGGCCTTGCCGCCCATTACAAGGCGAAGGTGAGGGTGACCACCGGCGACGACCTGCTGAAGGAAAACTTCCCCCTCATCCACGCCGTTGGCCGCGCCAGCGAAAGCGCACCACGCCTTCTGGAAATGAACTGGGGTAAAAAGGGTAATCCGCGTCTGACGCTTGTTGGCAAGGGCGTGTGCTTCGACACCGGCGGTCTCGATATAAAACCCGCAGCGTCCATGGCCCTGATGAAGAAGGACATGGGCGGCGCCGCCAATGTCCTCGGCCTGGCGCTGATGATCATGGACGCGAAGCTGCCGGTCGACCTGCGCGTCCTCGTGCCCGCCGTCGAAAACTCCATCTCTTCCAACGCCTTCCGTCCCGGCGACATTTACCGGAGCCGCAAGGGGCTGACGGTGCAGATCGACAATACCGATGCGGAAGGCCGCCTCGTTCTGGCGGACGCTCTGGCCTATGCCGATGAGGACGCGCCAGACCTGATGATCGACATGGCAACATTGACCGGCGCCGCCCGCGTCGCGCTCGGTCCCGATCTGCCGCCCTTCTACACTGACGACGACGATCTGGCCCACGACATCGCTGAAGCCAGCATCGATACCGACGATCCGCTGTGGCGCATGCCGCTCTATATGGGATACGACAAGGACATTCGCTCGCGCGCGGCCGATATTACCAATGCGCCTTCCGGCGGCATGGGCGGATCGATCACCGCCGCGCTGTTTCTCAAGCGTTTCGTGACCAACACCCGGCGCTGGGCGCATTTCGATATTTACGGCTGGTCGCTGAGTGAAAGGCACCACTCATCGATCGGTGGAGAAGCGCAGGGTATTCGCGCCCTCTTCCATTATATCGCACATCAGTTCACGAAATAGTGGCTTTAGGGGTGCTTCGTCGACCGGAGCGCCCCGCTTTGATCAAACCAGAACCTTCTGTTCCTTGTGATCTTCCTGGCCGAAGAATTTCAGGTAACGCTCCACTTCGGCCGGTTCACCGGTTGCTTTTTGCGGATTGTCCGAGAGTTTCACAGCCGGCCGGCCATTGGCATCACTGACCTTGCAGACGATGGAGATCGGCTTGAGGCTGGCGATGGTTTTTGGCGCGCAGCCAGCAAAATCATTTGTGAGGTTGGTGCCCCAGCCGAAGCTCATGCGAACGCGGCCTTCGAAATGCCTGTAAGTGTCGATGATGGCATCGACATCGAGGCCATCGGAGAAGATCAGCATCTTCTTGCGCGGGTCGCGACCCATCTTCTGCCACCACTCGATGATCTTCTCGCCACCCTCGATCGGCGGTGCGCTGTCCGGGCGGAAACCCGTCCAGTCAGCCACCCATTCCGGCGCATTGCGCAGAAACGCCGCCGTGCCGAAGGCGTCGGGCAGAACAATCAGCAGGTTGCCACCATAAAGCCGGTTCCAGTCCTTCAGAACCTGATAGGGCGCGGCAGCCAGCTCCTCATCCGTCTGCGCCAGCGCCGCGACCACCATCGGCAGTTCATGCGCGTTGGTCCCGACGGCTTCAAGATCCGAATCCATGGCGAGCAGCACGTTGCTCGTACCGGTAAAGGCCGGCCCGATGCCTTCCTTCAACGCCTCGACACACCAGCGCTGCCACAGAAAGCTATGGCGGCGGCGGGTGCCGAAATCGGAAATGCGCAGGCCCGGCAGTTCCCGCAGCCGCTCAACCTTCTCCCACATCTTGGCCTTTGCGCGGGCATAGAGAACATCCAGCGTGAAATAACCGAGCGAGCGCATGGCGCTACGCGAACGCAACTCGTTGATGATGGCGAGCGCCGGGATTTCCCAGAGCGTCGTATCCATCCAGCGGCCGTGGAAATTCAACTCGTACTGCCCGTCGCGCTTGAAAAGCTCATATTCCGGCAGCTGATAGCTTGATAGCCAGGAGAGAAATTCCGGCTCGAAAATCTGCGAGCGGCCGTAAAACGTGTTACCCGCAAGCCAGATATTCTCTTTTTTGGAAAGACGCAGAGTACGCGCATGATCGAGCTGTTCGCGCAGCTCCATCTCGTCGATCTCCTCGGCCAGCCGCACCGTCTTGGTGCGGTTGATCAGTGAAAACGTCGCGTCGACTTCCGGATAAAGCTTCCAGATCATCTGCAACATCAACAGCTTGTAGAAATCCGTATCGATCAGGCTGCGGACGATCGGGTCAAGTTTCCAGGTATGATTGTGGACACGGGTGGCTATATCGGTCTTCGTCATACTTGCATTCCCCAGTATCGGCCAAAGGTCAGAATAGCCGATGTCAATCCGCACCCTGGCAGGTATCAACCCGTCATGCGGAAGATTTATCTGAAAAAGCGACAACAAGTCCAGAGCACCGGCCCGGCAAATGCCTCACCAGGCCGCCCGCGCGTTGATTTCCCGGCAACCTCATTATCGTTTTCAGCCAGGGGCTACGGGCACGCCGCGTCAGAAAGTCGGATCAACGGGATTGATGCCGGGGTACCAATCCTTGGAAACGGGGTTACGTCCGCCAAAGCTGGAAATACCGTTTTCATCGGTGCAGCGGTAACCCTGGACGGGAAGTCCGCGACTGCCGAAGACGGTCCGGTAGGGCCCACGTGAATATCCGGTACTTCCCAGTTCGCTATGGCAGTTATAACGGACCTTGGGTTGGAGCGTTCGAGGGTCTTTTACACCGGGCAGGTTGGCATAGGCGTCGGGTGCCGGGGCAAAACCGTTCTGGAACACCGTCTGGGCCTCTGCCGAAGTGCTCAATAAGACCGCCGCGAGGATCGCTGCCAATCGTGCCGCCGTTCTTGTCTTCATCAGTGTCCGTCCCGTACCATTATTGACAGCATGTAGGCCGGCGCCGGCTGTCGCACAAAGGGCAAGACGGGAACAATTTCGTGAAGCGCTCCCTCAGTCCTCCAGGCGACGGAACGCCGTCGGCTTTTCATAAAGCCAACCGATGCGCTCAATGGCTGCAGCGAGATTTTCGCGCGCGACATTCATGGTATGGCCGTTGGCGTGCAGCAGCGTTTCCTCATTTTCCATCAGCCCGACATGGCCTTTCCAGAAAACCAGATCGCCGCGCCGCAACTCGTCCCGCTCTATTTCCACACCGAGCGATTTCACCTGCATGTCGGTATCGCGCAGCACCCGCCGGCCCGCCATCGCCATGGAAAGCTGTACGAGGCCTGAACAATCGATACCAAAGCCGGAGCGACCGCCCCACAGATAGGGGGTTTCGATGAAGCGCAACGCCACCGCGACATAGTCGTCGTCAGCGGCAGCATCGACGGTCCGGCAGTGGGCGGCAATGACGCCTTCGCCATTTTCGGTCATGAGATACCGGGTGCCACGGGTCTCCTCTTCACCGACGATCCGGATCAGGCTGCCCATGGACAGCGCCGCCACCGGCGGCTTGCGCAGTTCGGCCGAAGGATAAACAAAGGTACGGGGAGCAACGATACGGTGAGTAGCCGCGACGACATCACCAATGGCCGTTTCCGGCACGTAACCCGCATAACCATCCGCATCCGCCTGCACCCAGGCCCAGCCGTTCGCCCTGTCGAAAACGCGCAGGGTCTCGCCGAACAGCAGTTCGGTATCGATACCGGCGACAAGGTCCGGCGTGGGCCGCAGGCCGATGACAGGTACCACGACCTGTGCGGGAGATCCGCTGACGAAACGATCGGCCTGCACCGCCCCTTGCAGTTTTTCGTCGGCGAGATCGGAGCGGAAGACATTCAGGCGGCGGTCGAGCATCATGGGGTTCACGTCCAGAGGTTAGATATTACGGGCCTGATCAATAATCAGATCGCCGAATTTTTCCAGATAAAGCGCGCCTGCGACGGTGCGCTTTATCACGACATTGCGCCTGTCCCGCTCATCCCGGGCCCGGTCAACCAGCCCTAGCGCGCCGAGACTGTCGAGCGCGCGGGTGATGACCGGCTTGGTCACGCCCAGCAGGCCGGCGAGGCCGCGCACGGTATGGGGCGGCGGCACAAGATAAATCTGCAGCAGGATGGCTGTCTGACGCAAGGTCAAATCTGGCGCATCGGCCGTGACCTGCGCCATCGAGACGCGATGCCAGAGCCCGAGGGCGGCCGTGGGCGAAAGTTCTGCAGGCAAGCCGATAAACCTTCCAGTCGTTGTCCTATCGTTTTCATGCAACAGCGCGAAAAACTCAAGAACCATCCCCACAAACAGAACCGCCGCACGGCGCAGATCCGAAAGATCGCGCGGCGCGGCGGTACTTGTTGACCCATTTTTGGGCCATATGTCCCCTCTGGACTTGCAAGATGAGATGCAGAAATCGTGCCAGTTTTGCTGCGCCGCACAAGTATATTTTAAATCAGGGACTTAATAGATAAATGACGCGCGCAGCGAAGGCGTTTGCAAGGCGTAAATGGCGATAAAAAGAGGCAAGAACGAACTCAATGCTTAAAAACTGTCTCCCGCCGTGACGGCGGAAGACAGGGGTATTGTGGATCAAATCTCTGCGCCGCGTGCGGCATCGACTGCATCGGCATTCTGCTGCCGATTATAGCGGATCGACGACCAGAGCGAGATACCGATCAGGGTTGCGCCGCCAAGGCCCGTGATGACTTCAGGTATATGCACCATGGTCTGCACATACATGATGACCGACAGGATCAGGATCGCATAAAAGGCGCCGTGCTCCAGATAGCGATATTCGGCAAGCGTTCCTTTCTCGACCAGCATGATCGTCATCGAGCGCACGTACATGGCGCCGATGCCGAGGCCGATGGCGATGATGAACAGGTTCTGCGTCAGCGCAAAGGCACCAATCACGCCATCGAAGGAAAAGCTGGCGTCAAGCACTTCGAGATAAAGAAACGCACCGAAACCGCCCTTTGCTGCGCCTTCCAGCATTTCCTGGCTACGATCGAGAATGCCGCCAACAACTTCTACCAGCAGGAAGGTCAAGAGACCCCAGATCGCCGAATGGAAGAACGTGTTGGCCGCGACCGGGCCGAGTTCCGGGTTGTCGCTGGCGCCGATGATGCGCGAAAAGATCAGCATGACAACAAGCACGAAGGCGATCTCGATGCCCTTGACGGAGGAATAGGTCGCAGCCTTTTCCTCGATCCAGCGCACCCAATGCACGTCCTTTTCATGGTCAAAGAAGAAGTTGAGACCGACCATCATCAGGAAGGTGCCGCCGAAAGCCGCAATCGGCAGATGGGCGTCCTGCATGATTTCCGCATAACGTTCCGGCTGGGTTGCCGCCATGACGATGGCCGTCCAGGGACCGACATTGGCGGCGACGACAACGATCAGCAGCGGGAAGACGATACGCATGCCGAAAACGGCAATGAGAATGCCCCATGTCAGGAAGCGGTGCTGCCAGACCGGCGTCATGTCCTTCAGCTTGTTCGCGTTGACGATGGCGTTATCGAAAGAAAGCGAGATTTCCAGCACCGCCAGAACGACGCAGATGAAGAAGATCGTCGCGGTACCGCCAACCGTACCGGTCATTTCCCAGCCAAGATAGCCGCCGAGGATGAGACCGACGATGGTGACGATAAAAGCCCACTTGAAGTAGGAGAGCGTGGTTTTCTGGGCAGCGCTCATGTCCGGTCACCGTTCATTACGAGGACGGTTGCAGACCGACGCGGGGCGTCAGGCCGCACGCAGAAAGCACGCGCGCGAAGCACATTCAGGTTTTTCATAGTTTTTAATCCGCCGGCGAATTTTGCAGGCGGTACCGACATCACGAGAGCGCCGTAAAACTCTCGCCAGAGGGGCCCGGCACCTTTGTTTCCTCTGCCCTTGCGAGACAAATCATCGCAGGGCCCCTTCTTACTCACTGAAGATCACGCCTTCGTCAAGTCCCGTGATTGCAACCAGAGATCAAACCTGCTCTGCGGCCAGATCTTCGGCGGTTTCGCGACGGCGTTTGAGCGTATTTTCGCGAAAGAAGATGTAAAGGCCCGAAAGAACAATCAGGCCCGCGCCGACCACGATACTTGTCTGGGGCACATCGCCGAAGAACAGCCATCCAAAAATGACCGCCCAGAGCAGCAGCGTATATTGCAGCGGCGCAACCGTTGCAGCATCGGCAAGTTTGAGCGCCCGGTTGACCAGCACATGCGCCGCCATGGCGACGACGCCGAGCAGGCCGAGGAAGGCAAGATCAAAACCGGATTGCACCGGCAGCCATCCCGACGGCGTGACGAGCACGGCGACAATGCCCGCAAGCGCAGCGCCGATGATCTGCCAGAAGGCGAGCACCGTGTCGGGCGTATTGCGCAGCTGGCGGCCGGACAACATCATGAATGCAAAGGCAGCGCTGCCGAGGATAGAAAAGAGTGCAGCGGAGGTGAGGCTTGCCGAGCTCGGCTTGAGCGCGATGAGAACGCCGACAAAACCGATGCCAATGGCCGTCCATCTACGCCAGCCGACCTTTTCTCCGAGAAGAAACGGTGAGAGCGCAGCCACGTAAATCGGCGCCGCGAGCCAATAGGTCATGACGTCCGCCAGGGGCAGCGCCGCGACCGCGAAATAGAAACAGAAAAGCTCGGCCGTGGAGAAAAAGACCCGCGCCGCCTGAAGGCCGGGCCGCTCGATTTTCACGAGCCCGGAGAGGCCGGCTCTCCAGACGATCGGAACAAGGATGACCAGCGCCGCGGCGCTTCGGATAAGGATCACCTGGCCCTGGCTGTAGGTCGATACGAGCCATTTTCCCATGGCGTCGTTCAACGCGAACAGCAGCATTCCAAGCAGCATCACGGCCACGCCGAGGCCTGTCGGCGAAAGCTTTTTTATCATAGTCGACATGTCAGTTCCGATCTCCCAATGGTTGCATTGGTCGTCCAACCAGCCGTCCTTTGTCAAGTCCAGCACGGACGGGTTTGCACAATTAATAGTACTATTACGCCGGAGCTTCGGATATCAGGTGAAGATGCGTCGTTCTTCGGCCACGAGTTCCTGGAGAAAATTGACCACTGTGCGGACACGGACCAACTGGCGAGCGGATTCGTGATAAGCCGTCCAATAGGACCGGCTGATGGTGAGATGCGGGATGATCCGTATAAGTTCGGGATATTGGCCCGCGATGTAATTGTGCAGGATGCCGATTCCCGCACCGGATCGTACTGCCTCCGTCTGGCCGGTAGCGCTTGAGATTTCAAAGGCGGCGTCCCAGTCACGCATGATTTCGCCGGTGAAGTTCAGCGAAGGCGAAAAGATCAGGTCCTCCACGTAACCGATCCGCCGGTGGCGTTTCAGTGCCTCGACATCATCAGGCGTTCCGTAGTCAGCCAGATAATTCGCCGAGGCATAGAGGCCGAGTGAATAATCGGTGAGCTTGGAAAACATCAGCCTGCCCTGTTCCGGCCTTTCGATAGTGATGGCGATATCAGCCTCACGTTGCGACAGCGAAAAGGAACGCGGCACCGGAACGAGCTGGATTTTCAGATCGGGATAACGCGCCGTCAGTCTGCCAAGCCTTGGCGCGAGGAAGGATACGCCGAGGCCGTCCGGCGCGCCGATGCGCACCGTTCCCGCAACCGCAGTATCGACGCGACCGAGATTGGCCTGGGCATTCAGCATTTCAGTTTCCATGCGCTCCGCACTCGCAAGAAGCCGCTGACCCTCCTCCGTCAGTTCGCAGCCATTGGTGCTGCGCAGGAAGAGCTGGGTGCCGATGGCGGCTTCCAGCGCGGAAACCCGGCGGCTGAGAGTGGCATGGTTCACACCGAGCTTTCTGGCCGCGGAAAGAAACTGGCCGCTTCGCGCCACGCTCAGGAACAAACGTACATCATCCCAGTTCATGCCACGTTCCTTGTGTCTATTTTTGCACAATTGATGCTTATTTCAGGCGATTGATTTGTGCAAATCGAAAGGCAATGCTGCGCCATCACATTCTGGAGGAACACCATGAAGGAAATCGGTCATTTCATTAATGGCAAACATGTGCCGGGCACCAGCGGCCGCACATCGAATGTCTACAATCCGGCCACGGGCGAAGTTCAGGCTACGGTCGCGCTTGCCAGCGACGCCGAACTGCGCGCGGCTGTCGAAAGCGCCAAGGCGGCACAGCCGAAATGGGCTGCGACCAATCCGCAGCGTCGTGCCCGCGTTTTCTTCAAGTTCGTCGAACTTCTGAACCGAGACATGAACGAGTTGGCGGTGCTGCTCTCCAGCGAGCACGGCAAGACCGTCGAAGATTCCAAGGGCGATATCGTCCGCGGACTTGAAGTCTGCGAATTCGTCTGCGGCATTCCGCATCTGCAGAAGGGTGAGTTCACCGAAGGCGCAGGCCCGGCCATCGACATGTATTCGATCCGCCAGCCGGTCGGCATCGGCGCAGGCATCACCCCGTTCAACTTCCCCGGCATGATCCCGATGTGGATGTTCGCCCCGGCGATCGCCTGCGGCAACGCCTTCATCCTCAAGCCTTCCGAGCGCGACCCGTCGCTGCCGATCCGCCTCGCGGAACTGATGATCGAAGCCGGTCTTCCGGCCGGCATCCTGAACGTCGTCAACGGCGACAAGGGTGCCGTCGACGCCATCCTCACCGATCCCGATATCGGCGCGGTTTCGTTCGTCGGCTCGACGCCGATCGCCCGTTACGTCTATGGCACCGCTGCCATGAACGGCAAGCGCGCGCAGTGCTTCGGCGGCGCAAAGAACCACATGATCATCATGCCGGACGCCGATCTCGATCAGGCCGTGAACGCGCTGATGGGCGCCGGTTACGGTTCGGCCGGCGAGCGCTGCATGGCTGTTTCCGTTGCAGTTCCTGTCGGCGAAGAGACGGCAAACCGTCTCGTTGAAAAGCTCATTCCGCAAATCGAGGCACTGAAGATCGGTCCTTACACCGATGACAAGGCTGATATGGGCCCGCTCGTCACCAAGGAAGCCCAGACGCGCGTCAAGGGCCTGATCGACAGCGGCGTGGAACAGGGCGCAAAGCTCCTGGTCGACGGCCGCGACTTCAAGCTGCAGGGCTATGAAGACGGCTATTTTGTCGGCGGCTGCCTGTTCGACCACGTCACCCCTGACATGGACATCTACAAGACGGAAATCTTCGGACCGGTTCTGTCGGTCGTTCGTGCCAAGAGCTACGAAGAGGCGCTGGAACTGCCGATGAAGCATGAATATGGCAACGGCGTCGCCATCTTCACCCGTGACGGCGATGCAGCCCGCGATTTCGCAAGCCGCGTCAATATCGGCATGATCGGCATCAACGTTCCGATCCCGGTTCCGCTCGCCTACCATTCCTTCGGCGGCTGGAAGGCTTCGAGCTTCGGCGACCTCAACCAGCACGGCACGGATTCGATCAAGTTCTGGACGAAGACCAAGACCATCACCTCGCGCTGGCCGTCTGGCATCAAGTCGGGTGCCGAATTCGTCATGCCGACGATGAAATAAGCCGCAAGCAGGCAATACAAAAAAGCCCCGCTGTTTTGCAGCGGGGCTTTTTTGACTGGAATTTATCCGTCCTGGAAGCAGGGCCTGAGATCAGTTGGTCGGGCCGTCATTAAAGCCCACTTCGTCCACCAGTTCGGATGCCTGCTTGCGATGGGCGGCGATGTCCGTCAGCGGCAACCTGTCCGGATTGATGGGGCCGAAGCCCTTCACCACATCCGACGGCTCGGCGCCGGGCAGCACCGGATATTCGAAGACCTGCCTGGCGTAGATTTCCTGTGCCTCGCGCGATGCCAGGAATTCCATGAGTTTCAGGGCATTGTCCTTGTTGGGGGCGTATTTCGTCAGGGCCATGCCGGAAATATTCACATGCGTGCCACGGTCGCCCGCATTGGGAAAGATGACCCGCACGGAACCCGCCCATTCCTTTTCTTCCGGCTCGCGGTCATTTGTCAGCATCAGGCCGACATAATAGGTGTTGCCAAGGGCAATATCACACTCGCCGGAAAAGATTGATTTCGCCTGGCTGCGGTCGGTTCCATCAGGTTTGCGGGCAAGGTTGTTCTTCAGGCCGGCAAGCCAGGTGCGGGTATAATCGACACCATGATGTGCAATCATTGAGGCGATCAGCGCAATATTATAGGAATGCTGGCCGTCGCGAATGCAGATCCTGCCCTTCCATTTCGGATCCGCCAGTTCCTCATAGGTGATATCCTTCTGGCTCACCCGCTCCTTCGAGGCATAGACAACCCGGCCGCGTGTCGTCAGGCCGAACCATTCGCCCTCGGGATCACGCAGATTGGCGGGGATATCCTTTTCGATGACGGGATCGTTGAGAACAGGCTGCGTGACACCGCCCTCCTTGGCCTCGACCAGACGGGCGATATCGACCGTCAACAGCACATCGGCCGGCGAATTGACGCCTTCTGCCTGGATGCGTTCCACCAGTCCCTTGTCGAGAAAAAGAACATTCGTCTCTATTCCCGTTTCCTTGGTAAAGGCGTCGAGCAGCGGCTGGATCAATTCAGGCTGGCGATAGGAATAGACATTAACCTCTCCCTCTGCCCAGGCTTTGGGTGCGCAGGAAAGGATCATCATCCCTGAAAAAACGGCAGCGGAAAAATATGATTTCAAGCTTGCCATTGTGAATGCCTCCATTACATTCCGATTCTTGACTTGTTTGTTCATGAATCATGAAGGCGGTCAACAAGGCTGTTTGAGAAATCTCGGATGGATGCCAGTTTTTTCGGTTTCTGGAATTGTTCTAAACTGAAAAAGAGACTATATAACTCCACATTGAGAGTTAGGAGACCAGCATGCGCTTGACCAAACAGACCAACTATGCCGTGCGCATGTTGATGTACTGCGCCGCAAATGAAGGCCATCTGAGCCGCATTCCGGAGATTGCCAAGGCCTATGGCGTTTCCGAGCTGTTCCTGTTCAAGATCCTCCAGCCGCTCAACAAGGCCGGCCTGGTGGAAACAGTTCGCGGCCGCAATGGCGGCGTGCGGCTTGGCAAGCCTGCCGAAAAGATCAGCCTGTTCGATGTGGTCAGGGTCACCGAAGACAGCTTCGCCATGGCGGAATGTTTCGAGGACGGCGCCGTCGAATGTCCTCTTGTTGACAGCTGCGGCCTGAACTCTGCGCTGCGCAAGGCGCTCAACGCCTTCTTCGACGTGCTGGCCGAATATTCGATCGACGATCTCGTCAAGGCTCGGCCGCAGATCAACTTTCTGCTTGGCCTCGACACCACGATGCCGAAGGTCGCTGCCCTTCCGGCTGCATGATCGTCTTATTGCTTCCCTGGCGATTACACCATAGCCCGTGCCCATGAGGTCACGGGCTTTTCTTTAAGGAAGCCGCGCGAGACAGAATATTTTTGATCCCGCGTGTTGACCTCGCGAACGGAAGCGGCGCATTTGGTCGCGAGCTTTTTCAAGCAACCAATCAGCGTCGCAATGATCATCAAGCCTGAATTCCATACATTTGCGCTTACCGCGCTCATCGGCAGCATAGGTGCGCTGCTCGCCAGCCTCATCGATATCCCGGCACCCTTTCTATCCGGCCCGGCACTTGCGGTGACGATCTCTGGACTGGCAGGCCTCAGGCTTGGCATTCCCGCCTTCATCCGCAATGCCTGTTTCGTCGTTGTCGGCATTTCGATGGGAACGAGCGTGACGCCCTCCGTGATAGACGCTGCGAAGACCTGGCCGGTGAGCTTTGTCGTCGTCCTCGTCGCTGTCGTCATCATGCTCTATGTCGCTTACTGGATACTGCATTACGGTTTCGGTTACGACCGGACCACGGCAATGCTCGGCGCTTCCCCCGGCCACCTCAGCTATATCATCAGCCTCGGGGCCGAGACGAAAAGCGACCTCGCAACCGTCAGCATCGTGCAAAGCGTCAGGGTACTTGCGCTCACTCTTTCCGTACCGCTGATCGTGGAATATTTCGATCTTGTCAGCACCGAACCGCTCCTCACCAAACCCCCGATGGATCTCCTCACCTTGGGACTGACCATCGTCGCTTCCCTGCTGACCGGCTGGCTTTTCCTGCGCTGGAAGTTTCCTGCTGCCCTGCTGCTCGGCGGCGTCGCGATCTCCATTGGCACGCATATTACCGGCCTCACTGAAGGCGGCGTCCCGACCTGGCTCAGCCTTCCAGTGTATGTGCTGATCGGCTGCCTGATCGGGACACGGTTTTCGAATGTCTCGCTGATGGAGGTGCGCAAGGGCTTTGTAGCGGGCTTTGTCGTCACCATCGCCGTCATGGTGATCGCCGGCAGTATTGCCTGGATGATTTCCCACGTGACCGGCGTTCCGCTCAATGCGGTAATGATCGCCTATTCACCGGGCGGCCTCGAAACCATGGCTGCGATGGCGGTCATGATGCACGCAGATACCGCCTATGTCGGCTCGCATCACGTCATCAGGCTTCTGTTCCTGTCGGTTCTTATGCCGCTCGTCATGGGAAAGGATGCCCGAAAACGAGACGGCGAAACCTGACATCTGCCGGAAAAATGCTGCAGCATTGCAACCTTTTTCTCTCCGGTACGTTCAGGCTTAGCCGCAATTGTGGGCGGCGACCTTTCGCCTGTTCGGCAGGCTGACCCATCGGAGGACCATTCATGAACCGCTTGATGACGTTGACGGGCGCCGGACTTGCGCTTGCCTTTTCTGTTTCGATCGCTCAAGCGCAAGTGGTCGTGTCGTCGAAAATCGACACGGAGGGTGGCGTTCTCGGCAACATCATTCTCGCCGTTCTCAGCAAGAACAATATCGAGACGACGGATCGCATTCAGCTCGGCGCAACGCCAGTCGTCAGAAAGGCGATTACCGCGGGCGAGATCGACATCTACCCCGAATATACCGGCAACGCCGCCTTCTTTTTCTCCAAGGCGGATGACCCGCTCTGGAAGGACGCCGCCAAGGCCTACCAGGAAGCAAAGACGCTCGACTATGACGCCAACAAGATCGTCTGGCTGACGCCCTCCCCGGCCAACAATACCTGGGCAATCGCGCTGCGAAAGGATGTTGCGGACAAAAACAAGCTGAAGACGCTCTCCGATTTCGGCAAATATGTTGCCGACGGCGGTGAAGTGGTTCTTGCCGCTTCTTCCGAATTCGTCAACTCGGCTGCTGCCCTGCCGGCGTTTCAGACCACTTATGGCTTCACCATGAAGCCGGACCAGTTGATCACGCTGTCCGGCGGCGATACGGCCGCTACCATCGCAGCCGCAGCCAACCAGACCAACAACGCCAATGCCGCCATGGTCTACGGGACGGATGGCGGCATCGCCCCGTCCGGTCTCGTGGTGCTGGAGGACGACAAACATGTGCAGCCTGTCTATCAGCCGGCGCCCATCATTCGCGAAGAAGTCCTGAAAAAGCATCCGAATATCGAGGAACTTTTGAAACCCGTGTTTGAAAAGCTCGATCTGGCGACCCTGCAGGAGCTTAACGCCCGTGTGCAGGTGGGCGGCGAGCAGGCAAAAACCGTCGCGCTCGACTTCCTGACCAAGAACGGCTTCGTCAAGTAATAGTCTGTGGTTCCGGGCGACGGGTCGGGAAAAATTCGTTCTTCCGGCCTTCGCCTGTTCGATGAGACAGGGGAGCGGGATTTGACGAAATGGCCTGACAAGGTGGGGGTGGTGATTTCATGCCTGCTTCTCTATGCGCTTCTCGTGGCGCCCTTCATGACATTCCGTGCGAACCGGATCGTTCAGGGTGAGACACGAACGGTTTTCGAAGCCCTCCCGGCTTCGGCTGCCGCCATTATCACCACCGTTGTTCTTCTTGCTGCTTTCATCGCGTTCTTTCGCTTTTCCGCCCGCCTCAAACTCACGATTGCGCTGGTCGGGCTTGCAGTACTGGCGGTTTTCGTCGGTCAGGCTGCTTCTTTCCTGACACCGGAGGGCAATAGTTTTGCCCGCGTCTCGCCTGCCAGCGGTTTCTGGCTGATTTTTGCCGGGCTGGCCCTGCTTGCTACGGATTGTATAGCCCGTCTCAGGCCCAGGCCCGTCGTTCGGATTTTGCTGTTGCTGCTGGCGATGGCTGCGCTTGCGGCCGTGCTGACAAGCGGTCTCTGGAACGATCTCTCGATCATCAGGGAATATACCGGGAGAGCCGACACATTCTGGACCGAGGCACTGCGGCACGTGCAGCTCGCCATCGGCTCGCTCGTTGCGGCGACGCTCGTGGGCATTCCGCTCGGCCTCCTCTGCTACAAGGTGGAGCGGCTGCGGGCGGGCGTGCTGAACACCCTCAACATCGTCCAGACCATACCCTCCATCGCTCTTTTCGGTTTGCTGATCGCACCGCTTGGATGGATCGCAGCGACGGTGCCGGGCGCGGCAAAGATCGGCATCGCCGGCATAGGCATGGCGCCCGCCTTCGTGGCGCTATTTCTCTATTCGCTGCTACCGGTGGTTTCCAACACGGTGGTTGGCCTTTCCGGTGTTTCGCGAGCAGTCCGGGAGGCAGCGCGCGGACTCGGGATGACTTCGACGCAAAGCCTGCTGCGGGTGGAGTTTCCGCTGGCCATGCCGGTCATCCTCACCGGCATCCGCATCGTGCTGGTGCAGAATATCGGGCTCGCGACGATCGCGGCGCTGATTGGCGGCGGTGGTTTTGGCGTTTTCGTCTTCCAGGGCATCGGGCAGACGGCGATGGACCTCGTGCTGCTGGGTACCGTACCGACCGTTCTCCTCGGCTTTGCGGCAGCAATCATGCTTGACGCCCTCATCGACAGCAATCTCTTCAGCGCAGGCGGAAGGCAAAAGGCATGATCGAGATCGACACCATCACGAAGCGATATGGCGATACGACCGTTGTGGACCAGGTGTCACTAACGGTCGCGCCGCGCACCGTCACCGTCATCGTCGGCACGTCGGGGTCGGGAAAAACCACCCTGCTGCGCATGATAAACCGGCTGGTGGAGCCAACTTCCGGCGCAATCCGGATAGACGGAAAAGATGCCAGCGCGATACCCGGATTCAGGCTTCGCCGCCAGATAGGCTATGCCATTCAGGGCCATGGCCTGTTTCCGCATCGAACGGTGGCGGAGAATATCGCGACCGTGCCGCAGCTGATCGGCTGGGACCGCAAACGCATCGCTGCGAAGATCGATGCGCTGATGCACCTCTTCCAACTCGAACCTGCGCTTTATGCCGAGCGTTTCCCGCATGAACTTTCCGGAGGCCAGCAGCAGCGTGTCGGCGTGGCGCGGGCGCTGGCCGCTGAACCGAACATTCTCCTCATGGACGAGCCATTCGGCGCTCTCGATCCGGTTATCCGCGCCAAGGCCCAGAAAGACCTCATCGATATACAAAAGAAGCTGGGCGTGACCATCGTTCTCGTCACGCACGACATGGACGAGGCTTTTCATCTGGCTGATCGTATCGCAGTCATGGACAAGGGACGTATCGTGCAGGACTGTCCGCCGGCAGAACTGGTGCTGAAACCCGCGAATGACTTCGTGCGCACCATGATCGGGGAAAACGAACGCGCGCTGAAACTGCTCTCGGTCCTCTCGGTTGCCGATGTCGTGGAGCCGGGAAGCGCCGAGGGCGAGCCGCTAAGCGAACATACAAGCCAGCGCGACGCGCTTTCGGCCATGTTATGGGCGGGCCGCGATGTCCTGCCAGTGATAAAAGACAGCGGACAGCCCGCGGGCCTGGTGCGGCGTGACGTTCTCCTCCAGCGCGCCGCCGGAAACCGATGAGAAAAGCCGCTTCTTTCTTCGCCCTGGGATTTCTGGTGCTGGCGCTGATGGCGTTTCTTGCCTCGCCCCAGAGCTTCTCGCCCCTGTTCAGCCCCCTTGTGCAGGCCAATGCGCCAGCCATCTACACGCAGGCCAATCTGCTTTCCCTCACCCTTTCGCATCTCGCCACTGTCGCTATCGCAACGGGGCTTGCCGCGATGATGGCGGGTGCGCTCGCCATTCTCGTAACCCGGCCCTTCGGAAGGGATTTCCTTCCGCTCTCCCGCAGCATCGTCAATATCGGCCAGACCTTTCCCCCCGTGGCGGTGCTGGCGCTTGCGGTGCCGATAATCGGTTTTGGCGAAAAACCCACTCTGATCGCGCTGTTTCTTTATGCCCTGCTGCCTGTCTTCGAAAATACGCTGATCGGACTTACCACCCTTCCGCCAGCAGTGGTGGATGCCGCAAGAGGCAGCGGCATGACCGGCTGGCAACGGCTCGTAAAAGTGGAGCTGCCGCTCGCCCTGCCGGCCATCCTCGCCGGGATCCGACTTTCGGCGGTCATCAGCCTTTCCACCGCCACCATCGGCTCAACGGTTGCCGCAAGGACGCTTGGGGAAGTTATCATCGCCGGCCTGCAATCCAACAATCTCGCTTTCATCCTTCAGGGCGGGCTTATCGTTGCGGCACTGGCGATCCTGATACACACGGGCTTTTCCGCCCTGGAAAGAACCGCGGCCCGCAGAACCGGGCAATGAACAGGACATGCATCACATTTTATATTCCCGGCGTTCGCCGCACATGGTAGGGGCAGACCGTCGAAACAGAAATTTCAGAGGTTCGGGTGACACAGGCAATCGTCGTGATGGGAGTGAGCGGTTCTGGCAAGTCCACGGTCGCGGAAGGTCTGGCGGAAAAACTGGGCATTGCCTTTATTGAGGGCGATAAACTCCACCCCAAATCCAATGTCGAAAAGATGTCAGAGGGTATTCCTCTTACTGATGAAGACCGCTGGCCCTGGCTCGATCTCGTCGGCGCGGAACTTCGCAAAGGCAGCGAAAGCAACGGTGTTGTCGTTTCCTGCTCGGCGCTCAAGAAAATCTATCGCGACCGCCTCCGCCAGGCCACAGGCGGCCCGCTGGCGTTCGTCTATCTGGATGGCAGCCTGGAACTGCTTAGCCGCCGGATGGGCGAGCGCAAGGGCCATTTCATGCCGCTCTCGCTGCTTCAGACCCAGCTTGCCACGCTGGAAGTACCAACGGGAGAGCCCGGCGTCGTGGCCGTCAGCATCGATACGACCCCGGAAGAGATCGTTTCGAACGCGCTTTCCGCTTTGAAAACGGTCGCGTTTTAAAGCCCGAGCCTGTCTCTCAGGCCATACCACCAGGCGCCAAGTACGGTCAGCGGAACGCGGAACGTCTTGCCACCCGGGAAGGGATAGTTCGGCAAGGAGCTCCAGATATCGAAACGTTCGGCGTGGCCTGCGACGGCCTCGCCCAATATCTTGCCGAGCAGATGCGTGGTCGTTACCCCGTGACCGCTGTCGCCATGGGAAAAGTAGATATTGTCCGACAGTTTGCCCATGTGCGGAATACGCGTCAGGGTCAAGGCGAAGTTGCCGCTCCAGGCATACTCAATCTTTATCTTTTCCAGCTGCGGGAAGGTCTTCAGCATGTTCGGGCGGATCACGCCTGTCAGGTCGGCCGGATCGCTGCCGCCATAACCGATACCTCCGCCGTAAAGCAGACGGTTGTCCGAGGTGCGACGGTAATAATCGAGAATGTAATTGGCATCTTCGACGCAGTAATTGGCGGGCAGAAGCGCCTCGATCAGATCGGCGTTAAGCGGCTCCGTTGCCATGACCTGGCTCGAGACCGGCATCATCCGTTCGCCAATTTCCGGCAGCAACTTGCCGAGATAAGCATTGCCGCAGACGAGAACATATTTCGCCCTCACGCTGCCCGTTGCCGTCCGCACGACGGGGTTTTCCCCCTGCTCTACCGCAATGACCCGCGAATTTTCGAATATCCGAGCGCCCAGGCTTTCGGCAGCCGCCGCCTCGCCCTGCACGAGATTAAGAGGATGGATATGGCCGCCGAAACGATCGATCATGCCACCGGCGTAACGATCGGTCTTCACGTAGCGGCCGACATCCGCTCCGGAGACCATTTCCAGGCCGCCATGACCATGTTTTTCCCAATGGGCCTTGTGTGCCTCCATTTCGCGAATCTGCTTTGACGTGAAGGCGGCGAAGAAACCGCCGTCGACCAGATCGCAGTCGATGGCATATTTGGTGACGCGGTTGCGGATGATCGCGCCGCCTTCAAGCGACATCTCCCCAAGCTTCACTGCCTTGTCATGCCCGTAGCGGCCGGCGATGGTTTCGAGATCCCGGCTGTAACCGTTGACGATCTGCCCGCCGTTGCGCCCCGACGCGCCGAAGCCCACCCGCACGCCTTCCAGCACAATGACCGCGTAGCCACGTTCACTGAGTTCAAGGGCGGCGGAAATGCCGGTGAAACCGCCGCCGATCACGCAGACGTCGGCTTCCAGCGCGCCCTCAAGCGTCAGCCGCACGGTTTTGACATTAGCGGAGGCCGCATACCATGACGATGTGTGGCCGGGATTGGGAATGTTGGTGACCTCAGCCATTTCACACAGTCCTGATATAGGCGTCATATTCGACGTCGGTTACACGCAGGGAGAATTCGGAAAGCTCCTGCTGTTTGCAGGCGGAAAACAGCGTACGGTATTTTTGGCCAAGCGTCGCATAGGCGAAGCTGGACCGCGTGAAGCGTTGCAGCGCATAGTCCCAGTTGGTGGGCAGCGGCTCATGGTTGATCGCGTGACTGTCGCCGGAAATCGCGCCGCCGGGCTGGCGCTTCTCCTTCATGCCGGCGAGCGCGGCGCTCAGTATCATCGCGAGAACCAGATAGGGGTTGGTGTCGGCGCCGGCGACGCGGTGTTCGATACGCGTCGCCGCCTTGCTGGCAACAATGACGCGCACCGCTGCTGAGCGGTTATCGATACCCCAGGAGGCGTAGGTTGGCGCATGTTCGCTCGGTGTGAGACGGCGATAGGAATTGGCATGAGGTGCAAAGATCGCCATGCTCTCTCCCATGTTTTCAAGGAGGCCGCCGACCGAATGCAGCAGCGCATCCGAAGGGCCGTTTTCTCCCGCGTAGATATTCCTGCCATCCCTGTCGAGAACGGAGAAATGCACATGCATGCCATTGCCTGCCTGCAGCCCATAAGGCTTGGCCATGAAGGTGGCGTCGAGGTCATGCCGACGCGCCACTCCTTTAACGATACGCTTCAGAAAAACGGCAAAATCGGCAGCCTGCAACGCGTCAGGCACGTGATTGAGGTTGATCTCATATTGGCCGGGACCATTTTCCCGCAGCGTCGTATCGGCAAGCACGCCCTGCGCGCGGCACGCTGTCGCGATGTCGTGGAAAACATCTTCGAAATCCTGCAACTCTGAAATCGACAGGACCTGCGTCTGGCCCGTATGCCACCGGCCCTCGCGGCTGTGCGGCGGACGCACGGGATCGAGCGCCGAACGAACGGGATCGATCAGGTAAAACTCGAGTTCAGTGGCCACGACAGGGGTCAAACCCGCT
This sequence comes from Agrobacterium sp. MS2, assembly GCF_003261015.1. Taxonomy (NCBI): domain Bacteria; kingdom Pseudomonadati; phylum Pseudomonadota; class Alphaproteobacteria; order Hyphomicrobiales; family Rhizobiaceae; genus Agrobacterium; species Agrobacterium sp. MS2. The sequence continues at coordinate 425,618 of NZ_QLNF01000084.1, forward strand.
TTTTTATATGCATTGAGAACCTGCGCCAGAACATGGCGCGGATCGCCGTAAAAACCGGTTCCATCCGGATTCTTCATGGCGAGCAAAACCTGCGCCGTCGGCCGGCCGAGCCATGTCACCCGCGACAGTGTGCCGGGAACGGGAAAGCAGAAGCCGTCCGGATCACCCGTGCCCTCCGCGAGGCCCGCAGCGTGGACATCACGTCCCCAGATATCCAGCGCATAAACGGAACGGGGAATGGCCATCCCCTTTTCAAGCACGTCGATTGCCCGTTCGCGCGGAATCCATTTGCCGCGCGGCACGCCGTTGGCATCTATGACAAAGGCTTCGAGTATTTCGATATCGGGGTTATCGACGAAAAATTTCTTTGCGTTTTCAATATCATCCATCATGCACCAGCAAGCCGTTTCCATCTCTGATCATGCGCAGCAATCTTCGCTAGCGAAAATCATCCTGCTGCTGATAGATGAGAAACCTCGCCACCATGATGACGTCTGCCCCTTTTCCCCTTTGCATGGGACCATGTTACGTGGCCTGCTACCATAAGGCCAGCGGATTTCGTTCTCAGGGATTGAACCTTCCCGGGCGATACGCGTCAATCGCGATAACAGGCGTTTCGCCCAGCATCGTTTCAGCCAGAACACGACCGGTAATGGGCCCGAGCGTCAGCCCGTGATGGGCGTGGCCGAAGGCAAACCATAAAGTCCGGTGACGTGGCGCCTTGCCGATTATGGGCATCATATCCGGCGTGCAGGGCCGGGCACCCATCCACGGTTCCGCATCCAGCCGGCCGCCAAGAGGAAAGACGGTCCGCGCCACCCGCTCCGCCCGTTCAATCTGCACGGGCGATTTCGGCGCATCGCGTTCGGCAAATTCCGCCCCCGTCGTCAGCCGGATACCTTTTCGCATCGGCGCAAGGAAATATCCCCGCTCTGCATCGATCAGCCAGTTATTGAGCTTAGTGCCTTCCTGCGGCGCGTAATGCATGTGATAACCGCGCTTCACGCCGAGCGGAAAACGGTAGCCCAGTCGCTCGGTGACGGTATCCGCCCAAGGGCCTAGTGCCACGACGGCATGTTCGGCCTCGACTGCGCCGGTTTCGGTGCGCACCGTCCAACCGCTTGCCGTCTGACTGAGGGTGGACGCATCGCCCCTTGACACTCGTCCACCGAGGCTCTCGAACAGCCGGACATAAGCGAGCGTCAGCGCATGCGGATCGAGCACCGACCAGGGATCGTTCCATTTCAGGCCGCCAACGAAATCATGGCTCAGATGCGGTTCGGCAGCGGCAAGTTCCTCAGCGTCGAGTTTCGTATGGGAAATGCCATGGTCTCGCGCCAGACGTTCGGCAAAGGCAAAATCAGCGTCCCGCCGTGCGGCGGTTCGGTAGGCCTCCATCCAGCCATTCTTGACGATCAGGTCACCGGCTTTGGCCTCCTCGATCAGGATGTTGTGCTCGGATACCGAGTGCTCGATCAGCGGTGCATAGGCCCGGGCAATTGCCGCATGGCGCGCGGCTGCGGAATTATACCAGTAGCGGCCCAGAAAAGGCGCGATCTTGGGCAGAGCTGAGAGGTGATAACGGGCATCGATGCTGTTATTCAGGGAATAGCGCAGCAGCAGGGCGAGATCCTGCGGAAAGGCATAGGGCACCACACCTTCTCTCTGGATCAACCCGGCATTGCCGAAAGAGGTTTCCTCACCCGGTCCGCGCCGGTCGACCAGCACCACCGACCTGCCCCTGCGGGCCAGCTGCAAGGCGGTGGAAACCCCAATGATCCCCGCCCCCAAAACGATCACATCCGCTGCCATGGCAATCAATCCGTCTCTGCGTCACATACCCAGCAACATGGGTCGGCATTTTTCGCGAAGCAACAGAAAAATCATTGCCTTAACAGAAACACCACGCGGCCTACTGGCTAATGGCCTTCGTTTTCACGGCCTCGATGTGGAAGGCAGCCGCCAGGAGCGCCCGGGTATAGTCCTGCTGTGGACTGGCGAAGATTTCCGCCGCCGGGCCGCTCTCCACCACCTTGCCGTGACGCATGACGATCAGGTCGTTGGCAAGTGCCTTCACCACCTTCAAGTCGTGGCTGATGAAGAGATAAGCGAGTTCATGCTTTGCCTGGAGATCACGCAAGAGATCGACCACCTGCGCCTGCACACTCATGTCGAGTGCCGATGTCGGCTCGTCCAGCATGACAAAACGGGGTTTAAGCACCATGGCACGGGCAATGGCGATGCGCTGGCGCTGGCCGCCGGAAAATTCATGCGGATATCGCCAGCGGGTGGCCGGATCGAGACCGACCTCTTCCAGCGCGGTGGCGACGCGCGTATCGCGTTCGTCGGCAGACAGCGACCGCTCATGCACCTTCAAGCCCTCGGCGACGATCTCACCCACCGACATGCGCGGGCTGAGTGAACCATAGGGGTCCTGAAACACGACCTGCAGCCGGTTCCTGAGCGGCTTCATCATCTCATAGGAATAGTGGTCGATCGACTGGCCGATGAAGCTGATACGTCCTTCAGATGCGATCAACCTGGAGAGCGCGAGACCAAGGGTTGTCTTTCCGGACCCGGATTCCCCGACCACACCCACCGTCTGGCCGGCACGCAGCGTGATATCGATACCGTCCACCGCCTTCACATGGTCGACAACGCGACGCATCAGCCCCGCCTTGATGGGAAACCAGACCTTGATATCGTCGCCCTGCATGACCACAGGCTTACTGCTGTCGGAAACCGGTGGCTCGCCCTTGGGCTCCGCCGCCAGCAGGTGGCGTGTATAGGCATGCTGCGGATCGTTGAAAACCTGTTCGACGGTCCCGGTTTCTACGATCTTCCCCTTCGTCATGACGCAGACGCGGTCGGCAAATTTACGGACGATGCCGAGGTCATGGGTGATGAACAGCATGGACATGCCGTGTTGCTTTTTCAGATCACCGAGGAGTTCAAGAATCTGGGCCTGAACCGTCACGTCCAACGCCGTCGTCGGCTCGTCGGCAATCAGCAGTTTCGGCCGGTTTGCCAGCGCCATGGCGATCATCACACGCTGTCGCTGGCCGCCGGACAATTCGTGCGGATAGGCTTTCAGGCGTTTTTCCGGTTCACGGATACCGACCTGGCGCAGAAGCTCCAGTGTGCGTTCACGCGCCTCGCTCCCCGTGATTGCCTGATGCAGCTCAAGAATCTCTCCGATCTGTCGCTCGATGGTGTGAAGCGGATTGAGCGAGGTCATCGGCTCCTGGAAGATCATGGTGATGTCGTTGCCGCGCACCGCACGTAGCGAGCGCTCCGGCAATGTCAGCATGTCCTTACCATCAAACAGGATTTGTCCCGAGGGGTGGCTTGCTGCCGGATAGGGCAGCAGTTTCAAGATGGAATTGGCCGTCACCGACTTGCCAGAGCCGGATTCGCCGACAAGGGCAACGACTTCGCCCGGCATAAGGTCAAAGGAGACGTGATCGACCGCAACACTTGTCGCGCCGCCCTGGTGGAAGGCGACGGAGAGATCGCGAACGGAGAGCAGCGGCTGGATATTTGTTTCCGTCATGGCGATCACCGGAACGTCTTGCGTGGATCGAAGGCGTCGCGAACGGCCTCGCCGATGAAAATAAGGAGCGACAGCATGATGGACATCGTGAAGAAGGCTGTGAGACCGAGCCAGGGCGCCTGAAGGTTGTTCTTGCCCTGCGCAATCATCTCGCCCAGCGACGGCGATCCCGGCGGCATGCCGAAACCGAGAAAATCGAGCGAGGTGAGTGTCGTGATCGACCCTGAGAGAATGAAGGGCAGGAAGGTCAGCGTCGCCACCATGGCATTGGGCAGAAGGTGTCTGAACATGATCGTCCAGTTGCCGACGCCAAGTGCGCGGGCGGCACGGACATATTCGAAGTTTCTGGCCCGCAGGAATTCGGCGCGGACAATGCCGACGAAGCCGACCCATGAGAAGAGCAGCATGATCCCAAGCAACACGAAGAAGCCGGGCGGCAGAATGGCCGCAATGATGAGCAGGATGTAAAGCACCGGCATGGACGACCAGATTTCGATGAAACGCTGCAAAAGCAGGTCCGTCCAGCCGCCGAAATAGCCCTGAATTGCGCCGGCGGTGACGCCGACAATGGCGGAAGCAATGGTCAGCGTCAGGCCGAACAGCACGGAGATGCGGAAGCCGTAGATCATCCGCGCCGTGACGTCGCGGGCCTGATTGTCGGTGCCGAGCCAGTTCAGATTACCAAGCGTGCAGCCGGGATCGGCATCGCCCTGCGGATAGGCCGAGCAGCGCTCCTTTTTATCCATCAGCCAGAAAGGTGCCGTGGGCGCGGAATGCGGAATATTGGAATTGACCGTCTGGTAGGAGTAGCGGATCGGCGGCCAGATCATCCAGCCATTGGCGTTGATCTCGTCCTGAATGAAAGAGGATTTGTAGTCGGTCTGGGCCAAGAACCCGCCGAATTTCTCCTCCGGATAATCCACCATGACCGGCACCAGCAGCTCGCCCTTGTAGGAGGCGAGGATGGGTTTGTCATTGGCGATAAATTCCGCCATCAGGCTCAGGAAAAACAGGATCAGGAACAGCCAGAATGACCAGTATCCACGGCGGTTTGCCTTGAAATTCTGCCAGCGGCGCTTGGTCGTCGGCGAAAACCACGGGCGCTTGGGATTTACCAGCGTCTCGGTTCCTGCAGGATGAGCGAGCGACATCACACGTCCCTCCGCTCGAAGTCGATACGCGGATCGATCCATGTGTAGATGAGGTCAGAGAGCAGGCCGACGACAAGGCCCATCAGCGAGAAGATGAACAGTGTGCCGAAGACGATCGGGTAATCCCGGTTGACGACCGAGAGATAACCGAGGCGGCCGAGACCATCCAGCGAGAAGATATTCTCGATGAGCAGTGAGCCTGTGAAAAAGGCCGAGATGAAAGCACCCGGAAAGCCGGCGATCACGATCAGCATCGCGTTGCGGAAAACATGCCCATAAAGGACCTTGCGCTCGGTGAGACCCTTGGCGCGGGCAGTAATGACATATTGCTTCTTGATCTCGTCGATGAAGGAATTTTTGGTCAAAAGCGTCGTTGTCGCAAAGGCGGAGAGCGACAGAGCGATCAACGGCAGGGTAAGATGCCAGAAATAGTCGATGATCTTCTGCCACCAGTTCAGCTGGTCGAAATTATCAGACACCAAGCCCCGCAGCGGAAACCAGTCGAAAAACGATCCGCCGGCGAAAAGCACGATGAGCAGGATGCCGAACAGGAAACTCGGCACCGCATAACCGATGATGATGATGCCTGAGGTCCAGACATCGAAGGTCGAGCCATCGGAAACGGCCTTCCTGATGCCGAGCGGAATGGAAATCACATAGGATATGATCAGAATCCAGAAACCGAGCGAGGCCGAGACCGGCAGCTTGTCAATGATGAGATCGATGACCGACGAATTGCGGAAGAAGCTGTCGCCGAAGTCGAAGCGAATGTAATTCCACATCATTTCAAGGAACCGGGTGAGCGGCGGTTTGTCAAAACCGAACTGCTTTTCGAGCTTCTTGATCAGCTCCGGATCGAGCCCCTGTGCACCGCGATATTTCGAACCGCTTTCATCGAAGCCGCCTGATTGCCCCATGAGATCGCCGCCGCCCGAGAGCCGGTCGGAGGCGCTGTCGCCCTGACCCGTCAGCTGCGCGACGACCTGTTCCACCGGCCCACCCGGGGCGAACTGGATGACAAGAAACGAAATGCCCATGATGCCGATGATGGTCGGGATCATCAGCGCCAGACGTCTGAGGATATAGGCGCCCATCAGCCTTTTCCCCCAGCCGTTCGGTCAGCGATTTTCGTCTCGGTCAAGCCCGGTCCTTTCCTCAAAGCGGCGTCACGCGCATTTCAAGCGATTCGTCTCGGCCTATGTGAATCAAGCCTTGATCGCGAAAGCAAGGCCGGCGTCATTTTCCGGCTTGGCTGGACCACCAGGCTTCAGGAAAACCGATGCCATATTCAGGCAGGTTTTCCGGGCGGACAATCGTGTTCCAATAGGCGATGAACAGCTCGCCGCGGTAGAATTGCGGAATGACATAGCTGTTGGCGAGCAGCACCCGGTCGAGCGCACGGGCAGCAGCGACCTGCTCATCGCGATTGGGCGCAAAAATGACTTTGCGCACCAAAGCATCGACGGCCGCGTTCTTGATGCCGGCGAGGTTGTTCGATCCCTGACGATCAGCAGCCGCCGAACCCCAGTAATCGGCTTGCTCGTTGCCCGGATTGGCCGACGTCGCCCAGAGCTTGACGATAATGTCGTAATCGAAGCTGCGGGTGCGGTTGGTGAATTGCGAGGCATCGACCGTGCGGATGGTCGCGTTGATGCCGATTTTCTTCAGACTCTGGACGTAAGGAAGGATCGTTCGTTCCATGCCGGCGGAATCAATCAGGAATTCCATATCGAGTTGCTGGCCGGTTTTCGCATTGACCATGCGATTGCCGCGCAGTTCATATCCCGCCTCCTTCATCAGCCTGACGGCTTCGCGCAGATTGTCGCGTTGCTTGGCCGGATCGCCCGCCACGGGATTCTTGTATTCCGTCGTGAAGACCTCAGGTGGAACCTGATCCTTGAGCTCCTGAAGCAGTTCCAGTTCGCGACCCGTTGGCAGGCCTGACGAAGCCAGTTCGCTGCCCATGAAGAAGCTGTTGATACGCTGGAACTGACCGTAAGCCAGCGTGCGGTTGAGTTCCTCAAAATCGAAAGCATAGTTCAGCGCCTCGCGCAGTTTCGGGTTCTGGAACTTTTCCCGCCGCATGTTCGGCACAAAGGCCTGCATGATGCCTACGGAACGGTAGATGTTCGGCAGCTCCTCCTTCTTCACCCGACCGTCTTTGACAGCGGGAAAATCATAACCCGTGACCCAGCGGCTGGAGGAAGCCTCCCGCGCGAAATCGATCGTACCCGATTTAAACGCCTGGAATTCCACGTCCTGATCGGCAAAAAAGGTGTATGCGATGGTTTTGAAGTTGTTCATCCCGACATTTACGTTGACGTCCTTGCCCCAATAATCGTCACGGCGTTCATAAGTGATGGTCGATCCAGGGGCGACGGCAGCGATCTTGTAGGGGCCGGAACCCATCACAGGCTCCAGTGTGCCGCGCGATATGTCACGCGGTTTGCCGTCCGGGCCGGTGCCCTCCCACCAGTGCTTGGGAACGATCAGCAATTGACCGACGATCTGCGGCAGCTCGCGATTGTTCTTTTCATCGAAGGTGAAGGTGATGTCCCTGTCGCCGCTCACCTCCGCCTTGGTGACGTGGGTGTAATAGGTCGCAAGCTGCGGGCTCAGGTCCTTGGCTTTTTCGAAGCTGAACACGACATCCTCAGGCGTCACAGGCTTACCATCCGCCCACTTGGCCTCCTGACGCAGGCGGAACGTCGCTTTGGAGATATCCTCGGGATAGCTGACGCCTTCCGCCAGCAAACCATAGGAGGCCGAGAGTTCCTCTTCCGTCGATTTCATCAGCGTATCGAAGACGAGCGAAAGGCCCGTCGCAGCCTCGCCCTTCGCCAGCAGCGGGTTCAGCGTATCGAAGGTGCCCGATGTGGAGAGGCGCAACGTGCCGCCTTTTGGTGCATTGGTGTTTACATAATCGAAATGGTCAAATCCATCGGGATGCTTCAGCTCCCCGACCGTCGAAATCCCCTTTCGCCAGACATCGCCCGACTGGGCGGAAGCCGCCGCGGGCATCAGGAGGGCGGACGCCATAAGGGCGATAAGAAGTCGGGATTTCAGTGGTGCCAATATCATCGGGTCAATGTCCCTGTTTTGTGCCTGTTGCGGAGAGCATAAAAGAAACATTGGCAAAAAACAGATGCGCTGTCTCACAAGCTCTTTATCAGCGTCGTTATCCCGCCCTGAAGGGCAACACGAAACATGGTTTTAACAAAATCCCGTTCCAGTTTATTCTTGGGGCAAGAGAATCAACTGATCGGACGGGCACGGCTATATGAGGGCGGGATCATCGAGAATTTTCAAGGCGACGATGCTGGCGATGTCGGTCGTCTTGTCGCTGCAGTTGCAGATCGAAACCGCATCGGCCGAAGACAGGCCCGCAAAAGAAGTGTTCGGCCACATGGCGCTGCCTTCTGCCGCAGCATCCCAGCCGATCGGCTCCTATGCCAAGGGCTGCCAGTCCGGCGCAGTCGCCATGCCAACGGATGGTCCCGGCTGGCAGGCCATGCGCCTTTCGCGCAACCGGCGCTGGGGCCAGCCGCAGCTGATTTCCTTCCTTGAGCAATTTTCGCAGGACGCCCAGAAAATCGGCTGGCCGGGCCTGCTGCTCGGCGACATTTCCCAGCCGCGCGGCGGTCCGATGCTGACAGGCCATGCCTCGCACCAGATCGGCCTCGATGTAGATGTCTGGTGGCGGCCCATGCCCACGCCTCGGCTCACTGTCGAACAGCGCGAAACGGTGCCCTTCATCTCCATGCTGGACAAGAGCAAGTTTCTGACGGTTGACGACCGCAAGTGGTCGCCGCTGAATGCACGGCTGGTGATGATGGCGGCAAGTTACCCGCAGGTGGAGCGTGTTTTCGTCAACCCGGCGATCAAGCAGAAGCTCTGCCAGACCTGGACCGGCGATCGCACCTTCATGGGCAAGATCAGGCCGATCTACGGCCATGACGAGCATTTCCACATCCGTCTCGAATGCCCGCCCGGCGCGCCGAACTGCAAGCCGCAGGCCGCCGTCGGCAGGGGCGATGGCTGCGACAAGTCTCTTGCCTGGTGGTTCACCAAGGAGCCATGGGCGCCGCCGAAAAAGGACCCCAATGCCAAGCCGGTGAAACCGCGTCCCGTCATGGTTTCCGACCTGCCCGCTGCCTGCGCCGCCGTGGCCGCCGCTCCTTCCGCCAACCCCGAGGGGATTGCAGCCCAGGCTTATTCAACTTCGCCGACCCAGGCCGTGCGCCAGCAAAGCGTGGAACAGGTCATTCAGGCGGCCCCCGCCCTGCAGCCGCCTTCGGATATTCCACTTCCGACCCAGCGCCCGACATTGAACTGAAACAGAAATGAGGCATTCAACAGCTTCCCTTTTCAAATGGCGGCAAGCTGTTATAGAAGGCTTCAAATCGATTTAATTCTACGGGGACGGGCTGGGACCATGGAAGGACAACGCTGTATCGCGCTCATCGCTCACGACGAGAAAAAGGACGATATGGCGGATTTCGCCCGTCATCACCAGAAGGCGCTTGCCAATTTCAAGATTGTCGCAACCGGCACCACCGGTGGACGGGTGCAGGAAGCCTGCCCCGGGCTTGAAGTCATTCGCCTCAAAAGCGGCCCTCTCGGCGGCGACCAGCAGATCGGCGCGATGATCGCCACTGGCCAAGTGGACATGCTGATCTTCTTCACCGATCCACTGACGGCAATGCCGCATGATGTCGACGTGAAGGCTCTGACGAGGCTTGCCACGGTCTATGATATTCCCATGGCGCTCAACCGCGCCACCGCAGAAAATCTCATCGACTTCCACGTCGCCAACTGACCCTCCCACCATGGAACAGGCAATGCCGAAGACGTCCGATACCGAATATCTGTCCTTTCCAATCCTTCTTGGCGACATCGGCGGCACCAATGCCCGCTTTTCCATCCTGATCGATTCCTTTGCGGAGCCCGTGCACCTCACAACGGTGAAGACGGCGGAATACCCAACTATTGACGACGCCATCCAGCAGGCTGTTCTGGAGAAGACCTCGCTTCAGCCCGTCTCGACCATCCTTGCCATTGCCGGCCCGATCGAAGGTGACGAGATACCGCTCACCAACTGCCATTGGGTCGTCAAGCCGAAGGGAATGCTCGCCAATCTCGGCCTGAAGGACGTCATCGTCATCAATGACTTCGAGGCGCAGGCGCTCGCGATTGCGGCTCTGGATGACAACAACCGCGACGCCATCGGCTCCGGCAAAAAAGACGTGCTGGCCTCTCGCGTCGTTCTTGGACCGGGCACGGGACTTGGTGTGGCCGGTCTGGTTTATGCGCGCCATATGTGGTTTCCGGTTCCGGGCGAAGGCGGCCATATCGATATCGGCCCGAGAAGCGCGCGTGACTACGCGGTTTTCCCGCATATCGAAACCATCGAAGGTCGCGTCGCAGGCGAACAGATTCTGTGCGGGCGCGGGCTGGTCAATCTTTACCGCGCCGTCTGCAAGGCCGATGGCATCGAAGCCGTCTTTTCCGATCCGGCCGATATTACCGCGCAGGGGCTCACGGGCGAGAATGCACAGGCCAAAGAAACGCTTTCGCTTTTCAGCACCTATCTCGGCCGCGTGGCGGGCGACCTCGCGCTAATCTTCATGGCCAAGGGCGGCGTTTATCTCGCGGGCGGCATTTCGCAGAAGATCATTCCGGCGCTCAAGAGCCCGGAATTCCGGACCGCCTTTGAAGACAAGGCGCCGCACAGTGCGCTGATGCGGACCATCCCCACTTTCGTCGTCACCCACCCGCAGGCGGCCCTTTCCGGCCTCGCCACCTATGCGAGAACACCTTCCGATTTCGGCCTGGCGCTGGACGGGCGGCGCTGGAGGGTCTGATCGCCCGAACCGTTCCGACGTGATGCTTGCGAAGCGGGCGGACGGTCTTTAACGTCAATGCGGAACACATCAAACATCCGATACCGGCGGGTTCCGATCCGCCCGACATGAGAAGTGAGTGACAGCATGGGCAGCAGCGGCATGAAACTGGTGGTGGTCGGCGCGGCGGGCCGCATGGGACAGGCGTTGATCCGCCTCATTCACCAGACGTCGGGCGTTCAGCTGCATGCTGCGGTCGCGCGCGAGGGTTCGGCCTTTGTCGGCCGCGATGCCGGGGAGATTGCCGGTCTCGGCCCCATCGGCGTCGAAATCACCAGCGATCCGCTGCAGGCATTTCTCCACGCCGAAGGGGTGATCGACTTCACTTCACCGGCAACCAGCGTCACCTTTGCCGGTCTCGCTGCACAGGCCCGCATCGTGCATGTCATCGGCACCACGGGCTGCGCGCCGGAAGATGAGGAAAAATTCAAGGCGGCGTCGCGCCATGCCCGCATCGTCAAGTCGGGCAATATGAGCCTCGGTGTCAACCTGCTCAGCGTCTTGACGCACCAGGCGGCGCAGGCGCTGGATGCGCAGAACTGGGATATTGAAATCCTGGAAATGCACCACAAGCACAAGGTGGATGCACCTTCCGGCACAGCGCTGCTGCTGGGCGAAGCCGCTGCCGCCGGCCGCCAGGTCGATCTTTCCACGTCATCCGTTCGTGTGCGTGACGGCCATACCGGGGCGCGCGAGACGGGAACCATCGGCTTTGCCACACTGCGCGGTGGTTCGGTGATCGGTGAACATTCTGTCATCTTCGCCGGCGAAGGCGAGCGCGTCGAACTTTCCCATTACGCTGGCGACCGCTCCATCTTCGCGCGCGGCGCAATCACGGCAGCGGTCTGGGCCTTCGACAAGAAGCCCGGTTTCTATTCGATGCTGGATGTGCTGGGGTTGTCGCAGGCGGAATAGTCTTCCACCTCGATTTTGACCTTAGTTTTCCACCGTGAATTCGACCGTATCGGCCGAAAAGCGGCTGATGGCGTATTGCACCGGCACGCCGTCCATATCTGCGTTCAGTGCCTGTGTTATCAGCAGGATGGCGCCTGGTGACAATTCGAGATCGGCGAGATCGCGCGTATCCGCGTGACTAGCGGAAATGACGGTCGAAATGCGCACGTAGTCAGCCACGCCAAGCATCTTGAACGCAGCCGTAATGGAGCCGCTTTTCTGATAGGCCTCTCCTATTCCGGCAAAACGGTCGGCGGGAAACCACGTGGTCGAGCGGGAGACCGGGCGAGTATCCGCCTTGCGGAGCGTTTCGAGACGTATGAGCGGCGTACCCAGCGGCAATTGCAGTCGCGCCGCCAGATCGGCATTGGCCGGCTCGGTGATGTGGGAAAGCAGCAGCGCCTCCATTTCCTTTACCTGATCGCCGATGCCAGCCGTAAAGCGCGTGCGTAGCGATATCGGAAAGCTCAGACGCTCCTTGCGGGCGATGATCGTGCCGCGTCCCTGCATCGGCTCGAGTATGCCCTCGCTCGCCAGTGCGGCAATGGCACTCCGGACAGTATGGCGGTTGACGCCGAATTTTTGCGCCAATGTCATTTCCGGCGGTAACATGCCGGTTTCGTCGTGATCACCAGCGGCGATTTCGCCTCTGATCCGGTCGGCGATCTGCCGCCAGAGCGCCACTCCATTCTTTCTTTTCATCGTTGCCGAAGGGCTCATGTCACACGCTTGTCATTCATCGCCATTACTTGTAGCTTATATTGTATAGTTGTCTATATCAATAGACATTAGAGGTCAAGCGATGACAAACGATACGGCAGACATACACGCAGGCAGAAAAAGAGCGGCAGCGCTTCTTGCCCGCGCCACGGTTCAGGAACTTGAAACGGCTTGGAACCGCCAGGGTGAGAACCCCAAAACGGAAACCGTACGCGGGCCGGAAACCGGGCTGGTGATGGTCAAGGGCCGGATCGGCGGTGGCGGCGCTCCTTTCAACCTCGGTGAAACGACAGTCACCCGGGCGACGATCAAGCTGGCCTCCGGCACCGCGGGTCATGCGCATGTTCTCGGCACCGGCCGCAAAAAAGCCTGGTACGCCGCCGTTTTCGATGCGCTCTGGCAGGAAAGCCCGACACGGGATTTCATCGAGACCGAGCTTCTCTCGCCTCTCGAAAAAAGGCTGACCGCAGAGAAAGAGCGGACAATGAAGGAGACTGCCGCAACACGGGTCGATTTCTTTACCATGGTTCGAGGAGAAGATTGATGGGTGTCAAGGCCGAAGCACTGACGGGCGGTTTCTCCGACGCCGTCTTCGATTCCCAACGGGTTTTCAAAAAACTGATGGACGGCATGGCCCGTCCGGGCACCACACAGGCGGTCGAAACAGCAGTCTTTCCGCCGCTGCCGCTTGCCGCGGCGACCGGAGCGGTTCTGCTGGCGCTCTGTGACCATGACACTCCGGTCTGGCTGAGCAGCGCACTGCGAAAAACCGCTGTCCCCGGCTGGATCGGTTTTCACAGTGGCGCAGCTGCGACAGAAGAAAAGGGCACGGCACATTTCGCGGTCTTCGAGGCCGGCAGCGCCATTTCGTCCTTCGGTCTCTTCGCTCTGGGAAGCCAGGAATATCCCGACCGTTCCACCACGCTCATCATCGAGTTGCCTGATCTCGATGGCGGTCGGGAATTGCAGCTTTCCGGCCCTGGCATCCGCCACGTCAACGTGATCAGTCCTTCCGGTCTGCCCGACATATTCCCGAGGCTCTGGGCGGAGAACAACGCCTTCTTCCCGCGCGGCGTCGACGTGATCCTGACGGCTGGCGATGAATTCGTCTGCCTGCCGCGCACGACGCGCATCAAACTCGTGGAGTCATAAGATGTATGTTGCTGTCAAAGGCGGTGAAACCGCCATCGCCAATGCCCACCGGCTTCTGGCCGACAAGCGGCGCGGAGACCGGGACCTGCCGGCCATGACGGTCGCGCAGATCGTTTCACAGCTTTCGCTCGCTGTCGACAGGGTAATGGCGGAAGCGTCTCTCTACGATCAGTCGCTCGCGGCCCTTGCCATCAAGCAGGCGCGCGGCGACATGATCGAAGCCATCTTTTTGCTGCGTGCCTACCGCACCACGCTGCCGCGCTTCGGTTACTCGGTACCGGTGGACACAGCTGATATGACGGTGAAGCGGCGCGTTTCCGCGACTTACAAGGACCTGCCGGGCGGACAATTGCTGGGGCCGACCTTCGATTATACCCACCGCCTGCTCGACCCCTCTCTTCTCGAAGACCAAACGGTCGAAGCAGCGACCCAGCGGGATAGCGAGCCGGAACATGTCATGCGCGTTTCCGATATTCTCGCCCAGGAAGGGCTGATCGAAAGCGATGGCGAGTTGCCGGACGACCATATTGCCGGTGACCTGACGCGGGAACCGATGGAATTCCCGATGTCGCGCGATCTGCGCCTGCAATCACTGGCACGCGGCGATGAGGGTTTTCTTCTGGCGCTCGCTTACTCCACGCAGCGCGGCTACGGCCGGACACATCCTTTTGTCGGCGAGATTCGCATCGGTGAAGTTGAAATCCAGCTAGACGTGCCGGAACTTGGCTTCGCGGTCTCACTGGGCGATATCCAGGTTACCGAATGCCAGATGGTGAACCAGTTCAAGGGTTCGTCCAAGGCCCCTCCGCAATTCACGCGCGGTTATGGCTTGGTGTTCGGTCAGAGCGAGCGCAAGGCGATGGCCATGTCGCTGGTCGACCGTGCACTACGCGCCGGCGAATTAGGCGAAGATGTCGTCGCGCCAGCGCAGGACGAAGAATTTGTCATCTCACACGCCGACAACGTGCAGGCAACGGGCTTTGTCGAACATCTGAAACTGCCGCATTACGTGGATTTCCAGGCTGAACTCGGCCTCGTCCGAAAAATGCGTGCTGATTTCGAAGCGACGAACGCGACTGGCGCGGAATGGATGGGCGATGCGGCCGAATGACTCAGCGGCTGTGCTGCTCGCCAAACCAGTAAGCACAAAAGACGGTCGTTGCTGCAAAGACAGCAAAGAACACGGCTACAAGAATTCCAATCTCCATGAGCTTGTACTCCTTTTTTCACAAGGCTAACGCGCAATGCTTGAAGAAGTTTCATTTGACGACGGACTGGCTGCCTACAACTTCGCCTATCTGGACGAACAGACCAAGCGGATGATCCGCCGGGCAATCCTGAAAGCCATCGCGATTCCGGGTTATCAGGTTCCCTTCGCTTCCCGTGAAATGCCCATGCCCTATGGCTGGGGCACGGGCGGTGTGCAATTGACAGCCTCCATTCTTGGCCCCGACGACGTGCTGAAGGTAATTGACCAGGGCGCCGATGACACGACCAATGCGGTTTCCATCCGCGCCTTCTTCCAGAAGGTGTCGAACGTTGCCGTTACGACCCGAACGAAGGATGCCACCATCATCCAGACGCGGCACCGCATTCCGGAAGAGGAACTGCATTCGGGCCAGGTGCTTGTCTATCAGGTACCCATTCCCGAGCCGTTGCGTTTCCTCGAGCCGCGCGAGACCGAAACGCGCGTCATGCACGCGCTGGAGGAATATGGCCTGATGCACGTCAAGCTCTATGAGGACATTGCCCGCAACGGCCGCATCTCCACCACATACGCCTATCCGGTGAAGGTGGCCGGGCGTTATGTGATGGATCCATCGCCAACCCCGAAATTCGACAACCCGAAAATGCACATGTCGGACGCGTTGCAGCTGTTCGGCGCCGGGCGCGAGAAGCGCATCTATGCCGTACCGCCCTACACCGACGTCGTCAGCCTCGATTTCGAGGATCATCCTTTTGAAATCCAGCGCTTCGACAAGCCCTGCGCGCTGTGCGGCGCAGAAAATGTCTATCTCGACGAGGTGGTGCTTGATGACAGAGGCGGACGGATGTTCGTCTGCTCCGATACCGATCATTGCGAGGACCGCCGCGCCCATGGCCACAAGGGCCATATGCTGGCGGATGTGAAGGAGGCCGCAGAATGAGCGACGCACCGCTTCTCAAAGTCCGTGACGTTTCAAAATATTACGGTGACCGAGCCGGTTGCCGCAATGTCTCTTTCGAACTTTATCCAGGTGAAGTTCTCGCCATAGTCGGCGAATCCGGTTCCGGCAAAACCACGCTCCTCAACTGCATTTCCACCCGGCTGATGCCAACGGCAGGCAGCGTGGAATATCGCATGCGCGACGGCTCTATGCGCGATCTCTACCATATGGGTGAGGCCGAACGGCGTTTCCTGATGCGCACCGACTGGGGCTTCGTGCATCAGAACCCGGCAGACGGGTTGCGAATGGCGGTTTCGGCCGGTGCAAACGTCGGCGAGCGGCTGATGGCAGTTGGCAACCGGCATTACGGGAATATAAGGCAATCTGCCAGCGAATGGCTGGAGAGGGTGGAAATCGGCACCGACCGTATCGATGATCAGCCGCGCGCCTTCTCAGGCGGCATGCGCCAGCGTTTGCAGATCGCCCGCAATCTCGTCACCTCGCCGCGCCTGGTTTTCATGGATGAGCCAACGGGTGGTCTCGATGTGTCCGTGCAGGCGCGTCTGCTTGATCTTGTGCGAGGCCTTGTCAACGATCTCGGCCTCGCCGTCGTCGTCGTCACCCACGACCTCGCGGTAGCCCGGCTGCTGTCTCACCGCATGATGGTGATGAAGGGCGGCGACGTCATCGAGCACGGCCTGACCGACCGGGTGCTGGACGATCCGCGCGAGCCCTATACGCAATTGCTTGTTTCCTCCATCTTGCAGGTTTGACGCCATGCCGACGCCTCTCATCGTTTCGGAAGTCTTCAAAAGCTTCACCATGCATCTTCGCGACGGCATCGAACTGCCTGTCGTCCGCGATGTCAATTTCTCTGTCTGCAGCGGCGAATGCGTCGTGCTCGGCGGGCCCTCCGGCATCGGCAAGAGCTCGATCCTGAAGATGCTCTATGGCAACTATGCCATAGACAGCGGACAGATTCTGATCCGCCATGAGGGTGAAGTTGTCGACATCGGCAGCGCCTCCCCTCGCACGATCCTCGACATTCGCCATCGCACCATCGGTTATGTCAGCCAATTCCTCCGCACGGTACCCCGAGTCGCCGCCATAGACGTTGTTGCCGAACCGCTTCTGGCGCGCAGGATTGCCACTGAAGAGGCACGTGAGCAGGCGGCCGCTCTGCTTTCGAAACTTAACCTGCCGCGCGAATTGTGGTCGTTGCCGCCCGCCACTTTCTCAGGTGGTGAACAACAGCGCGTCAACATCGCCCGCGGCTTCATCACCGATCATGCGATCCTGCTGCTCGACGAGCCAACTGCTTCCCTTGATGCCACCAACCGGCGTGTCGTCGTTGAGATGATCAGGGAGAAAAAGGAAAAGGGCACGGCACTGCTCGGCATCTTTCATGATGAAGAAGTGCGGGAAGCCGTGGCCGACCGCATTCTCGACGTTTCGCAGTTTTCTCCGCGGAAGGCTGCAGCATGAGTGTGAAGGTCGGCCTTGAGCCCGTCATCCACGAAACCGCCCGCGTCACCAACAGCGCGATCGGCCGCTACACCGAAATTTCGGAGCGTTGCCGCATCGAGGAGGTCGAGATGGGCGACTATTCCTATGTCATGCAGGACGGCGCCATCTGGTGCGCGACCATAGGCAAATTCGTCAACATCGCTGCCTCCGTCCGCATCAATGCCACCAATCACCCCATGCAGCGGGCGACCTTGCATCATTTCACCTATCGCGCGCGCAATTACTGGGACGATGCGGAAGACGAGACCGATTTTTTTGCCGCTCGCCGCGCCAGACGCGTTGTGATCGGTCACGATGTTTGGATCGGCCACGGCGCCACCATCCTGCCTGGTGTCGCCGTTGGAAACGGCGCGGTGATCGGAGCAGGTGCTGTCGTCTCGAGGGACGTAGCGCCCTACACCATCGTGGGAGGTGTACCCGCAAGACTGATCCGGGAGCGTTTCCCCGCAGAACTGGGCCGGCAGATGGATGACCTCGGCTGGTGGGATTGGGATCACAGAAGACTGCGCGACGCGCTCGATGATTTTCGCAGCATGTCGGCCGAGGATTTCATCAGAAAATATCGCGGCTGAAACATTACAGACCTGACCGACCCCGGGAAGTTCCCGGGGTTTGCTTTTTCAGTTTGGTGTCCTGAAGACGCGGCGGGCTGGTTCCCAGACATTCGCCGGCAAACATGCGGCCGCAACACTTGAGCTCTTTGTAATATTTTCTTCATCAAACTGACATTCGCACTTCACGCACCGCTGTTACGCCGAACCCCGTCAAAAGAAGATTGGACGGGGAAATGAGCTTTCACCTGAAGCAAGTCACGCGCCGTTTCGGCAATCACACTGCGGTCGATTCCGTGAATGTCGAAATTCCGCAGGGCCAGATGGTCGGCGTGATTGGACGTTCGGGCGCCGGCAAGTCGACGCTGCTGCGCATGATCAACCGCCTCGTCGATCCGTCCTCGGGTTCCATTTATTTCAATGACACGGAAGTCTCGTCGCTGAAGGGGGCTGCATTGCGCAACTGGCAGCGCGACTGCGCCATGATCTTCCAGCAATTCAATCTTGTTCCGCGCCTCGACGTGCTCACCAATGTCATGCTTGGACGCCTCAACCACCGTTCCACGGCATTGAGCCTTTTTAACATCTTCACACATGAAGAGCGCCTGATGGCCATCGCCGCGCTGGAGCGACTTGGTATCGAACATGTGGCCATGCAGGCGGCCGGTACGCTTTCCGGCGGTCAGCAGCAGCGCGTCGCCATAGCCCGCGCCCTGATGCAGTCTCCGAAGATGGTCCTTGCCGACGAGCCGATCGCCTCGCTCGACCCGCTGAACGCCAAGATCGTGATGGACGCGCTGCGCGACATCAATGAGCGTGAAGGTATCACCGTCATTACCAACCTGCACACGCTGGATACCGCGCGCAACTACTGCGAACGCATCATCGGCATGTCTCAGGGCCGCGTCGTGTTCGACGGAACGCCCGCCGAACTGACGGCCGCAGCCGTTACCGAGATTTACGGAACCGATTCTCAGGGATCCGGCATCGACGAGACCATGACCTCGACCAGCATCAATATTCCCGGCGCGCAGCTTGCCGCGCGTCCGGTGCAGCAATCTGCCGGTCCCGAACCGCTCGCTCTCGCCGGGCTCTGAGGGAACCGCCCAGCATCGTTTGCGCCCGCGTCAAGGGCCGATGGTTCACAACAAACTCCGGCTTGCCGGGAAACAGGAGAAAGTCCATGTTGAAGAAAATCCTTCTTTCGGCAGTCGCCCTTGGCGTTCTGGCCGGTTCCGCCATGGCCCAGGACGTCAAGGTCCTGCGCATCGGTCTCGACGGTTCCGAAAACGAAGCGGACCAGATCCGCAACACGAAGTGCGTAGCCGATGGCCTGAAGGCCGCGACCGGCGTTTCCGAAGTTCAAATCTTCCCATCGCCGGACTATAACGGCGTCATCCAGGGTCTGCTCGGCGGCACCATCGACATCGCCTCCATGGGCGCTTCTTCCTACGCCAAGATCGCCCTGGCCGATCCGAAGGCCGTTGATCCGATTCTGACCACCGCCGGCGCTGACGGCTCGACCGGTTATTACACGATCATGGTTGCCCGCAAGGACAGCGGCATCAAGACGCTGGCTGATGCCAAGGGCAAGAAGATCGGCTTCGCGGACCCCGATTCCACCTCCGGCTTCCTCGTTCCGAACGTCGCTATTCCGAAGGAAACCGGCGTTCCGGTCAAGGAATACTTCTCCGAAACCGGCTTTGGCGGCGGCCATGAGAACCTCGTTCTCGCCGTTCTCGACAAGAAGTTCGATGTCGGCACCACCTTTGGTTCGGGCGTGGGCAAGTGGGAAGAAGGCTACACGGCCGGCAACCTCTACCAGATGGTCAAGAAGGGCAACCTTGACATGGACGATATCGTCGAAGTCTGGAAGTCGCCACTGATCCCGAACGGCCCGCTGATGGTCACCAACAAGCTCGGCGACGCGATGAAGCAGAAGGTCGAAAACTTCTTCATGGAACTGCCGAAGAAGGACCTCGCCTGCTTCCAGGGCTTCACCCAGGGCAAGAACACCGCCTACATCAAGGTCGATCCGTCTTTCTACCAGACGATCATCGACGCCCGTAAGTCGGTTATCGGCGGCTGATCCTCAGATCATATCCGGAAGCGGCGGTGCCTTGCGGCGCCGCCGCTTTTGCAAATAAAGGAAAAGCGGCATGGCGACCACACTGCACCATGGTACCTTCTCGCCAGAAGGATTGAGCGCATCGTCCCAGACGGTCATGCGTCATTATCAACAGCAGCTTGCGACTCGGCGAATCTATACCGTCATTTCGCTCGTGATCTTTCTCGTCATCCTTGCCGCCTCCCTGAATTTCGCCAATGCGGCCAATTCAGGCAAATTTTTCGAGCGCCTGCCCTATTTCTTCGATTTCATGAAGACCTTCGTACCCGATAGTCCGCTGGAAATCTTCCGGGCCATGTTCGACCTGCCGTCGCCCTATGCGGACGGTTCGCTGAAATACAACTATGTCGCGGATCGCGTTTACATCACCAGCGGTTTCTATATCCCGCACTTCATCTACCAGCTGATCATCACGCTCAATATTGCGCTGGTCTCGACAATCATCGGCACGGGCTTCGCCTTCGTGCTCTGCTTCTTCGCCTCCACCAATCTGGTTGGCGCCGGCCTTGTGCGCTGGTTGGTGCGCCGGGTGATGGAAGTGCTGCGCGCCTTTCCTGAAATCGTCGTCGCCGGGCTTTTGACAGCCATTCTGTCGATCGGTCCGATCGCTGCGATCATCGCAATCTCGGTCCATACCATCGGCGCTCTCGGCAAGCTCTTCTTCGAAGTGGTGGAAAATGCCGACATGAAGCCGGATGAAGGCCTGCGCGCCGCCGGTGCCAACTGGCTGGAGCGGGTGCGTTTCGCCATCGTGCCGCAGGTGCTGCCAAATTTCGTTTCTTATGCGCTGTTGCGCGCCGAAATCAACGTGCGCGCCTCCACCATCATCGGCGCCGTGGGCGGCGGCGGCATCGGCGAAGTGTTCCGGCTGTCCATCGGCAATGATCATGCGTCGAAGACCTATGCCATCATCATTCTGCTGCTGATCACCATCATCGCCGTCGATCAGTTTTCCGGCTGGCTGCGCCGCAGGCTGATCGGCCATCAATCCTTCGAATTCGGACGGGGAGCGGCCTGATGTCTTCCAGCTTCATTCTCAACACTGCCGAGCGCGAGAGGCTGACGGCTGCGCATCCTGAGGTATTCAACCGCAGTTTCATGCAGCGATATGGTCTGCTTGTCGGACTTCTTGCCGTCACCGCCTACCTCGTCGGCTGCTTTTTCCTCTTCAATGTTGGTCCGGCTTTCATGCAGGGTCGATGGGATCGCGCCTCCAGCTACATCCAGGACTGGTATTCCTGGCGCGCCCAACCGCGCCTCCGTTTCGAAGCCGGCAAGGTTGAACCGCAATGGTCGAGCCGCGGTCAATATCCGGTCGATGCGAAGATCGACTGGCTGCAACCCCTGCCCGATGGCGGTTATAGCGTTGTTTATGTGGGTTCGGACAACCGCCTCGATGTGACGCCAACCCGCGTGGATGTCTATGTCGACGGCAAGAACTATCCCGTCATGATCAACGACGACGGCGTTGTTGCACCACAGGGGCTGCCTGCCGAAATCCAGCAGGACGGCAAGAAGGTGCTGGTGCATTACGGCTTCGCCGGTCAGGCGGAAATCCGCACCAGTCAGGTTTATGTGCAGCGCCGTTTTCTTGGATGGGCGAACTTCCTGTTCGATACGAAATCGGAATTCTGGGGCAAGGGTTATGGCGAGCTTGCCGCTCTCGCTCTCTGGGGAGAGAGGCTCGATCCCGCGCGCTCCAATCTCAGCCATATGGTCGATGATTTTCTCGACAACAGTGTCTGGCAACACGCCGACATCCTGTCCAAGCTGATGCAAACGCTGGTCATGGCTTTCGTGGGTACGCTTTTCGGCACCGTCATTGCCCTGCCGCTCGCCTTTATCGCCGCACGCAACATCACCGCGAACAGGGCGGCGAACTGGGGCATGAAGCGCCTTTTCGATTTTCTGCGCTCGATCGACATGCTCATCTGGGCACTGTTCTTTACCCGCAGCTTCGGCCCGGGACCGATCCCCGGCATTGCCGCGATCTTCTTCACCGATACCGGCGCGCTCGGAAAGGTCTATGCCGAGGCGTTGGAGAATGTCGACGACAAGCAGCGCGAGGGTGTCAAATCGGTCGGCGCCTCCCCGATTGCAGTCAATCGCTTCGGCGTGCTGCCGCAGGTTCTGCCGGTGTTCATTTCACAGTCACTCTATTTCTGGGAGAGCAACACCCGGTCCGCCACCATCATCGGTGCGGTGGGAGCCGGGGGTATCGGCCTGAAACTGCTGGAAGCGATGGGCACCAATGCCGACTGGGACAAGGTGGCCTATATGGTCCTGCTGATCCTCTTCGTCGTTTTCCTGTTCGACCACATTTCTAACTCGCTGCGTTCGCGTCTCATCGGAAAAACGCAGCATTAAACCCGGTAAGGCGGGACTTCACGTGACGCCGCAAGCGTTCGTCATCCCGCCCCGCACATCAGGAGAAGCGACTGATCCTTTCTCCGTCCCGCGTCCGTAGGGCTAAGTTATCCTCAAGCGCACCCGTAACCTCTATGAGGTTCCAGACGCGCTTTTTTCCATCCGCATCATCATTCTGTCACGGAAAGAGATTACTTCGCACTCCTGACCTTGCGGGAGGCGGGCGAGTCACGCCAAATAGCTTCTCATCCCTGGTTTTCCATGACACCGAAGAGTGCTTGCCGTGCGCTATGCCATCTATTTTTCTCCGGCTAAAGATCATCCTCTGACCGAAACGGCATCCCGCTGGCTTGGACGAAACGCGTTTTCCGGCAGACTGCATGATGACCATGCCGACTATGCGGAGATGACGGAAGAGCCCCGCCGTTATGGCTTCCACGCAACCCTGAAAGCGCCTTTCGAGCTGTCCGAGAAATACAGCGAAGCAGAGCTGCTGGCGGCCGTCGCGGACTTTGCTGCAAGCCAGCCGGCCTTTGACATTCCGCGTATCGTGGTTGGTGCACTTGGGCCATTCTTCGCCTTGGTGCCGGATCGCATTTACCAGCCGCTGCAAGACTTTGGAGCGGCGATAGTGGATCATTTCGACCGGTTCCGCGCCCCCCTGTCCGAAACAGATATTGCCCGCCGCCGGCCGCAGATGCTGACCGAAAGCCAGCGGGAAAATCTTTCGCTCTGGGGCTATCCGCATGTCATGGATGATTTCCGTTTTCACATGACGCTGACCGGTCGGATCGACGAAAGCGAACAGCCCGCCGTGCATGAGCTTCTCACCGCACGATTTGCCGAATTCACCGACAAACCCCTCACCGTTTCCGGCCTCGCCCTGTTCATTGAAGAAACGCGCGGCGCCCCCTTCACCGTTCACAGCTGGCACCCGCTTGGCCAGCAGCCAAAGGAAGATGCGACACCATGACTGAGCACGCCCTTTCCAACGCCCGTATCGTTCTGGAAGACGATATTATTCTGGGCTCCGTTCTGATCCGCGACGGCAAGATCGCCGATATCAGCGAAGGCGCCTCCAAGACCGGAGAAGATCTTGAAGGCGATTTCCTGATTCCCGGCCTGGTGGAACTGCATACCGACCATCTCGAGCAGCATTATTCGCCGCGCCCCGGTGTCATCTGGGACAAGATTGCCGCCATTCAAGCCCATGACGCACAGGTGGCGGCCTCCGGCATCACCACCGTATTCGATTGCCTGCGACTTGGCTCGGATGAAGACGGTGGTTTCAAAAAAGGTGAAATGCGGGAAATGGCTGACGCCATCGAGGCGGCGGCGGATCAGAACCGCCTGCGCTCGGACCACCTGCTGCATCTGCGTTGTGAGGTCGCTTCCGCCGATGTGCTGGAGCATTTTGAAGATTTCGAAACCGATCCGCGCGTGCGGCTGATTTCGCTGATGGATCATTCCCCGGGCCAGCGCCAGTTCCAGTCGATGGACCAGTATATTTTCTATTATCAGAAGAAGCGCGGTCTGAGCGACGAGGCGTTCGCCGAATTCGTGCGGCGCAGGCAGGCGGCATCGGCGGAATATTCCGCCAAACATCGTGATTATCTGGCTGCCCGCTGCGCCGAGCGTGGAATCACCGTTGCGAGCCACGACGATGCAACAGAAGCGCATGTCGGCGAAGCAATTGGTCACGGCGTGAAGCTGGCGGAATTTCCCACCAGCGTCGAGGCGGCAAAAGCTTCGCACAGCGCCGGCATGAGCGTCTTGATGGGTGCCCCTAACATCGTTCGCGGAAAATCCCATTCCGGCAACATCGCCGCCCGCGATCTGGCCGAAATTGGTGTTCTGGATGTTCTCTCTTCCGACTACGTGCCCTTCAGCCTGCTCTTCGCGCCGTTCCTGCTTGCCGATCAGGTGGAAGCCATCACGCTGCCGGAAGCTCTGCGTATGGTCACCGCCACACCGGCGCGGACCGTTGGTCTTCACGACCGCGGCCGCATAGCCGGCGGTCTGCGGGCCGATCTGGTCCGGGTTCACCGCGAAGATGGCGTTCCCGTGGCACGTTCCGTCTGGCGTCTGGGTAAGCGCGTGGCATGACCGGCGACGGACAAGACAGCCGGCGCGAGGGATCGCCCGGAACCATGATCGTCATTGTCGGCCCCAGCGGGGCCGGCAAGGATACGCTGATGGATTATGCGGCAATGCAGCTGTCCGGCCGGCCGGGCTTTCACTTCACCCGCCGCGTCATTACCCGCAGTGGCGACGCGGGCGGTGAAAACCACGACGCAGTTTCCATGCAGGAATTCAACCGGCTTGAGAGTGAAGGCGCTTTCGCAGTCTCCTGGCAGGCGCATGGGCTGAAATATGGCATTCCGGCCGCTGTCTATCGTCAGCTGGACGCCGGGGACGTGGTTATCGCCAACGGTTCCCGGTCGGCCCTGCCTCAGTTCGGTATTGCTTTTTCCCGCCTGAAGGTCGTGAATATCGTGGCGCGACCGGAGGTTCTGGCACGAAGGCTGGAACAGCGAGGACGGGAGAGCCGCGACGATATCCTGCGACGGCTGGAACGGAGTTCTCTCTGTGTCGACGGCGGTTTTGACGTGATTACTGTGGACAACAGCGGCGCGATCGAAGATGCGGGAAGAACAGTGATGGAGCTTCTGGAGCAAAGCGTCCGCAACCGTACATAAAATCCCCGGCCGCGCTGCTCGACAAACGGGTGCGCGAGGCTTACCATCAGGCGACAATTTCCAAACATGGTACGCCAAGGCTAGGGATGCCCGAAAAGAGGCTCAGCGACGAAATAACTGTGGTGGCCGGTCTGGCCGCCGGCGTCAGCAATTATGCGCGGGGGCGTGGCATCGATATCGCACCCATCTGCAAGGCTCTTGAGATCGATCCCGGCAATTTCGGAAGTCTCACAGAGCGCATCAGCCTCGATAGATTATGCCGTCTGCTGGAAACCTGCGCCCTGATATCCGGCGACGACGCTTTCGGATTGCAGTGCGCCTCCACTTTTCCCGCGGGCGCGTCCGGTGCTTTCGGATATGGCCTGATCAGCGCCCCGACCGTGCGGGCGTTTCTGCGCTTTCTTCAGGATCACGTCTATTATGCGACCAATAACAGCAATTTCACCATGGTTGCAGATGCGACCGGGGTGACGCTGTCATGGTCTTTTGCACCGGTGATTGTCAAGCGTGATCAATATGTCGATCTGTCCCTGGCAATCCTGATACAGCGACTCCGCGATATTCTGGGAGAGCGCATCCATCAGATCGAGATTGGGATGGAGCGGCCGAAACCCGATGATATTCAATTATTTAAAGAAAGAATGACGAAGCGGATCAGCTTTTCCCAACCGATCCATACCATGCGCCTTCCCCTATCTCTCCTTGAGGTGGCCAATCCCAACGCCGATGAACGCCTGTTCGAATTGATGAATTTGCAATGCCGGATGCTTCGACCGGAGACATCGGCGGACGCGACGCATTTCATTGATCAGGTGAAGCGGTATATGCAGATGAGGCTTTCCGATGCGGAGCTTTCGCTCAGCGAGATTGCCCCTTATTTCAACCTTTCGGAACGCAGTTTTCAGCGTCGCCTTGCCGAACTCGGGACCAATCTCAACGAGATAAAGGATGCCATTCGCAAGAATGCCGGATTCAAGCTTCTGGTGGAAAGTGATCTTCCGGTCTCTGACATCAGTTACCGGCTTGGATATTCGACCCCAGGTGCATTTTCCCGCTCCGTTTCCCGCTGGTTCGGGGCAACACCTACGGATATTCGCCGGAAACACGCGCATCATTCCGCCGGATAATACATGGCTACAGCATCAATATTTCGGAACGAGGCATTAAAGTTGATGAATATATCAACAGTTGTCGCGATGTGTGCCGAAACATAACAATAAAATGAAAAACTTGGCGCGTCATGTTATTTTATCGGTGGAACACATCGATTATTAGAGCGCCGATCTCCTTCGGGTGTGACGAAAACATTCCAAAGCTTTGAAACTGCATTTTACGCCAGACAGATTGTCGTCGCTGGGCGTCGTTGTCGCAGGCCCTCAATGGCTGGAATAGAACTTCCGCATCGGATTTACAGGCTGCGAAAGCGGCCCCTTACCGCAAAACTCCTGAGGCCAGATGAAACCTATTGGCGAAATTGGCGTTTCTGTTCGCGTGTGGACGGATCGGCCAACGAGCTGGTGTCGGAGAATGAACACTGCCTGCTCCTGCCCGGGAAGGCCAATCTTTTTTGAGGCTGAAAGAAATGTCTTCAAATTCGCCGCATGAATATCGCCAGACGCATGAAGTCGTCCTCTCGGAGCGTGAGCGGCAATATCTGGGGTTGGTCGCGCGGGGTAAACATCCCTCGCACGTCGCCGTGATAGTCGGCGCCGACGAAGCGGACGTCAAGGATACTCTGGAAAAGGTGCGCCACAGGCTGGGTGCGACCAATCTGCTGAATACCGTCAGTATTGCCCTGCTGCGCGGCCTGATCGAACAGGAGGCATAATCGCCACCTGCTCAACTCAAGCTTCCGCGGCAAAGTCCTTTCCGGAAGCTGAAAACCGAATGAGCGGCTTTCTGCGTCAAAATCCTTCCATATCAATGGCTGGATCGGCGGACCAAATGGCGGCTGGACATGATGTCCGGTCCCATCGACGCAGATAAACGCAGCCATTTACGATTTACCCGGCGGGTCACGGTCGACCCGCCGGGTTTTTAATGTCCGGTCAAAGCGATTGAATTTCGCCAAGAATATCGCTTTCGATCACGATACCGCTTTCCAACGCCTGTTTGCGGATACCTTGGCTGCGGCGACCGGGCAGGCGGACATTTTCCTGTTTTTCTATCTCCTGGGCGATGAGAGCCAGCCTTTCGGTAAAGGCAGAGCCGCCTGATGATACAGGGTCTATTGCGATAATGGTGTGTCCGAGCGAGGGGGGCGCACCCTTGTCGTCCAGAAGGGAGGAGGCCTCGAAGGCGAAGTTTCCGCCGGTAATTGCAGCGGCCATGATTTCCACCATCAGCGCCAGCGCTGCGCCCTTGGCTTCGCCCGCAGGAACCATGGTTCCTTCTATGGCCTCCTCCGGATCGGTGGTCGGTCGGCCATTTCTGTCAAGCGCCCAGTCGCCCGGGATCGTCTCCCCCTTCTGGCGCGCCGCCATGATTTTTCCGCGTGCGACCTTAGAGAGAGCCAGATCGATGACGAGTGGATCAGCGCCGCCAACGGGCGTGGCAAAGGCAATCGGGTTCGTACCATAAAGCGGCTTGCTGCCGCCCCAGGGTGCCATGGACGCAGGCGCATTGGCGAACATCAGCGCCACGAGACCCGTTTCGGCAATACGTTCGACAGTCAGCGCCATGACGCCGGCGTGATGGGAACGGTGGATGGCGGCGAGCGCGATCCCCTGCTGGCGCGCCATTTCAGGCAATTCCTCAAGCGCGAGATCGATCGCCGGATAGGCATAACCATGATTGGCGTCGACCGAGAGGACGCCGGGCTTCACCCGTGTGGCCACCGGACGCGCCTTGCCATCGACCTTGCCTACACGGGCCTGACGCACGTAAACGGGTATACGGCGAAAACCATGACCACCCTGCCCGGCGGCCTCGGAGGCGACGAGCGCCTTTGCCACCGAGCGGGCGTTTTGCGGTAGAACGCCGTTGCGCTCAAAGATAGAGGATACGAGATCCTCCGCCTCTGCGATTGAGAATTTCATTCCGGAATGCCTCTGCTTGTGATGTCGTCAAGACCTACACCATCGAAAACATTCGCGAAATATCATTGAGGCCACACCACGGGACAGGTCGGAAAAAATCGGTCCCGCCAGGGGAGCTGCTAGCGGATGCTGATCGGCAGCGTGATCGTCCTGTTTGCTTCCGGCGGCGGGGCGGGCACGGGCGACGCGCTCTGAATCCAGGCGGCGATCTGCTGATCCACGGACGAATCGCCGGTGGACTGAACAACGCTGACACCGCTGATGGCACCGGCATCATTGACGCGGAACCGCACCGTCGCAGTCATTGCATCGCTGCGGAGTGAACGTGGTTTGCGGCGCTGAATATGCGAGCGGACTTTCGATCCCCATTTTGCCGGGGAGGCGGATGACGAAGAAAAGAAGCCGGCATTGCTGCGCGATGCGGCCGTGCGGTCGGATTGCTGGGCTTCCGCCTTCGCAGTTTCACGCAGTTCCGAGGCCTGCTGCGGTTTGGGGCGCTGGCGCTCGACCTTCTTTTTCTCTTCAGGCTCTTTCTTTTCCACCTTCTTTTCGACGGGCGGAGGCGGAGGCCGCATGACGGGCAAGGGGACCTCGACATTTTCAAGTTCCGCCATCATCTGCTCCTGAACGGGATCGACAGGCTCAACCGGCTCGGGAATTTCCTGCGGTTCGACGATCTCCTCGACCGGTGGCTCAGGCGGCTGCACCGGCTCAGGCGGCGGCGTTTCGGCAACCGGTTCAGGTGGTGGCGGGGTCTCTTCAGGAGCAGCTTCCTCAACCGGTTCGCTGCTGTCGCTCTTCACTTCTTCGGCGTCCTCGACATCCTGTGCCTGCGTCGTTTCTTCAGTTTGGACGGCTTCCGGTATCGCCGCCATTTCGATCATGATGGCGGCGGGGGGCGGCCCGCCGGCCTCAAGCTCATCCGGCTCCTGCATCAGATAATAAGCGAACCCGGCATGGACGCTGAGCATCAGCAACGCCGCGGCGGACCACAGCGTCACCTCCCAAAGGCGGGAATGTCGGGCCTGTGGATAGCCGTTTTCACTCATGGCGTCGCTTCCTGCACCGCCGACGGGGCGGGCTGGCCAGCAGCCGGAGGCTGCGACACGGCAGCGGCATTTTCCAGCCCCACAAGGGCGATCTTCAGATAACCGGCATCTCTCAGCAGGTTCATGATTTCCATGAAGTGGCCGTAATCAACCGCCTTGTCTGCACGCAGGAAGATGCGGGTATCCTTCTTGCCACCCGTCTGGCGGTCGATGGCGGCCGCCAAGGCTTCACGGGCGACCGCATCATTGCCCAGATTAAGCGAGAGATCGTCCTTGACCGTGAGATACAGCGGCTCCTCCGGTCGTTCCGCGGGTTTTGCGGTGGATGCGGGAAGATCGACATTCACATCGACGGTGGCGAGCGGCGCGGCCACCATGAAGATGATGAGCAGAACCAGCATCACATCGATGAAGGGCGTGACATTGATCTCATGGTTTTCGGAGAGATCGTCACCGCTGTTTTCGCGAATTCCTCCAGCCATGTCCGATCACCGTCCAACCAGCGATACTGCGGGTTTGCTGGTGCTGCCCGGCGGAATGCGGCGGAAATCGAGATCGCGGCTGACGAGGCGCTCCACGCCGGCTGCGGCATCCGCCAGCAGATGGCGGTATCCGGTGATCGAGCGCGCGAAGACGTTATAGATCACCACTGCGGGAATGGCGGCAACGAGGCCGATGGCGGTGGCCAAAAGCGCTTCGGCAATGCCGGGCGCGACGACGGCGAGATTGGTGGTCTGCGATTCCGAAATGCTGATGAAGGAGTTCATGATGCCCCAGACGGTGCCGAACAGGCCGACAAAGGGGGCGGTGGAACCGATCGTTGCCAGAACGCCCGTCCCGCGTGACATGCGGCGACCGGCGTGGGTTTCGATACGCGACAGCGCCGAGGAGACACGTTCCTTGATACCGCCGCCATCCGTATGCTCGACCACGGCATCGGAAAGCTGCATTTCATGAGTTGCCATGCGCAGCATGAGCGCCGCAGGTCCGCCCTTCTTCTCGACAGCCTCGGTAGCCTCGTTAAGGGTTTTCGCCTTGCGAATGACCTTCAGCGTTGCGCCGGCCCGAACACGCGCACCTGCAAGTTCAACCGACTTTGCAACCCACACCGTCCAGGTCACCAGCGAGGCGAAGGCCAGACCGATCATGACGCCCTTCACGACCCAGTCCGCCGCCATGAACATGCCCCAGGGGGACAGGTTGTGTGGGATATCCGCTCGATGTTCGGCACTTGCCGGGTCGGCGCCGACGGGCTCTACCCGGGTTGAAACCTCGTTGGTCGGCGCAGCACCTTCGGGTGTCAGGGCGGGAGCGACTGAAAATTGTGCGCGCTCTGCAGGCGCGGCTTCATTGCCTTGAGGTTGTGCAGGCGCCACGGCTGCCGGCCGTTCCTGTGCGGGCATGGAAGGCTGGTTCGGCTGAACGACTGGAGCGTCCGGCGCCGCCGGGGTTTGTGGGGACGGCTGTGCCGGCTGGACCGTTTCCGCTTGCGGTGCGGACTGAATCTGGGGTTCGGATGCCGTCTGAGCGAAAACCGCACCGGCGCTCAATCCAACCAGTAAGGTAACCCTCGTGGCAAGGGAAATGCGCCGTGTCCTGCTTGCCTTGTTGAGAGACGCGGAAGAAGTGGTGGTCGCAACTGACATGTTTTTTATCCCGGATTTCCGTCGATGAACCCATCCGCAGATTGACCGGTTTGAAGCCGGGGTCATAACGGATGCCGTCGTAAAAGCTTGACGTTCCGATAATAAACCTGAGTTCTTTTGACAACTATTATATTGCCAAAAGACGACCCGTAAACTCTTCTTTACAAAAAATTGACCGATCTACCGTCTTCAGCTGCTCTGCGAAGGCGAAAACTGCGCAACGAGCGCGTGTCGGTCACCGGGATAGGTGACCGACACGCGGGTGATGTGATCCGTTCCGTGCCAGGTCCGGCGATCGATGACCAGACAGGCGGCTCCCGATCCGATACCCAGCGCAGCGGCATTTTTGCGGTCGGCCGAGACGGCGCTGATGCGATGTTCAGCAGCGCTCCAGGGCACCATCTTCAGCAGCCACGTTCCGGGGCCGATCTGCGAAAAATCGGCAAACTCGGCCTCCGGTACAGCAGTGACATTGATGAGGCGCTCTTCCAGACAAAATGGAACGCCACCGGCAAAATGCGTGCAGGTGAGTTCCAGCACGGGCGCGTCGGCCGCAAGCGCCATAGCCGCTCCATCGTTTTTACCCGCAGGCCGCAGACGCCGCTTATCGAGGCGATACCTGTAAACCAGCCCAAGTGCCTGCACCTCGCGTTCGATATCGTGGATTTCCAGCACGGCCGATTGCGCGTGAGGCTGACGGACGAAACTACCGAGACGCCGGCGTCTTTCGATAAGACCCCGCTGCACCAGTTCTCCCAAAGCCTTGTTCACCGTCATGCGCGAACAGGCATATTGGCGCGTCATTTCGTGTTCGAATGGGATACGATATCCCGGCGGCCATTCGCCTGACATGATGTGGCGCTCCACATCGTTGCGGATTCGCTCGTGCAGTGACTTTTCCTGAAGATCGGCGCCTGTGCCCCTCATCCCGATGCTTTTATCCTCCCCGTTCCATACCCTGCTATCCGTGAGCGGCGGCGGCGATCGCTTCGCTGCGGATTTCTTCCGTCAGCCTTGCACGCAGTTCGGAAAATTCCGGGCTGGCCTTGACGGTGTAGTGGCGCGGATGCGGCAGGTCGACCGGCGTGATCGATTTGATACGGCCCGGCCTCGCAGACATGGTCACCACGCGCGACGCCATGAAAACCGCCTCCTCAATATCGTGCGTGACGAAAATGACCGTCTTTTGCTCACGCTCCCATATGCCGAGCAACAATTCCTGCATCAGCCCGCGGGTCTGATTGTCGAGAGCGCCGAAAGGCTCGTCGAGCAGCAGGATTTTTGGGCCATTTGCCAGGGCGCGGGCAATGGCCGTTCTCTGCTGCATGCCGCCGGAGAGTTGTTTCGGCCAATGGTTTTCGAAACCACGCAGGCCGACCTTGTCGATATAGCTGTCAACGATCTCCCATTTTTCCTTCTCCGCAACGCCGCGTTCGCGCAGGCCGAAAGCGACGTTTTCACGGATCGTCAGCCAAGGGAACAGCGTGTAGGACTGGAACACCATGCCGCGGTCCGCCCCCGGGCCAGTCACCGCCCTGCCTGACAACAGCACCTCGCCCGTTGTCGGACGGTCAAGCCCGGCGATGATGCGCAGCAGGGTCGATTTTCCGCATCCCGAAGGACCGAGGATGGTAACGAAATCATTGCGCGGGATTTCCAGATTGGTGGGCTGCAGGGCCAGCGTCGGCTGCCCGCCATGTACGCCTGGAAAGGTGCGGCTGACGCCCTTGATAACGAGTTCGCTCATCAGGCAAGCCTCCAGGCAAAAAGCTTCCGGTTCAGCGATTTGAACGCGAAATCAGAGATAAGGCCGATAACACCGATGACGATGATGCCAAAGATGATCTGGCCGGTCGCCATCAGCGCCTGGCTGTTGATGATCATGTAGCCGATACCGGAGGAGGCGCCGATCAGTTCCGCGACGATGACATAGGTCCAGGCCCAGCCGAGGACGAGACGGAGGATTTCGGCAATGTCGGGCGCATTGGCGGGAATGAGGACACGGCGCACCACGCCCCGATCCCGCGCGCCCAGCGTATAGGCGGCCTCCACCAGATCCCGCCGCGTGCCGGCGACGGCCACAGCCACCATCAGAATGATCTGGAAGACGGCGCCGATGAAGATCACCAGCAGCTTCTGCATCTCGCCGATGCCGGCCCAGAGAATGAGGAGCGGCACAAAGGCGGAAGCCGGAAGGTAACGCGCGAAGGAGACAAAGGGCTCAAGCAGCGCCTCGATGGGCTTATAAGCCCCCATGGCGATACCGAGGGGGACGGCGACTATGGAGGCCAGCACGAAACCGCCCACGACACGCCAGATCGTCATGCCGATATCGCTGGCAAAACCCTGATCCGTCAGCAGATAGATACCATCCTTCAGCATGGTAACGGGGTCGGCCAGAAAGGTCGGCGACACGAAACCGCCCAGCGTGGCAAAGCCCCAGGCCGAGAAAAAAAGCACGAAGAACAGGATGCCGAGCGCTATCCTCGTGCTGTTCTTTATGGGTTGAAGTGGTTGCATTCTGTCGCCTGTCCCGAACCGGCGCGGCACTTCGCCACGCCATCAACATGTTCCCGCACTCAAGACGCGGGAACACTGTCGCGCTTCTTACTGGCTGCAATATCCGGAGAGGGAAATGCAGCTGGCTGTTTCCGTCACTTGATGAAGGACGTGTCCGCGAGGGTCGAAAGATCGGGCTTCGACTTGATTACGCCGATTTCGAGCAGCAGGTCAGCCGATTTTTCGGAAAAAGTCTTGAACTCGCCCTCGAAGAATTTCTGGTTGGCGGCCTTGTCCTGCCATTCGAGGAATTTTGCCGAAGCGGCAAAGGCCTCGCCGGACTGTTTCACATCCGCGCCCATCGTCGCATAGGATTTTTCGGGATCGGCCTTGATAAGATCGAGTGCCTGGAAATAGCTGTCCGCCAGAGCCTTGGCTGCCTGCGGATTGGCCTTCAGGAAGTCTGGCGTGCAGCCAAACGTATCCATGACCGCCGGATAATCCAGTGTCGTGGCAAGAATCTTACCCTTGTCGGGAGCGGTGCGCACGGTAGAGAGATAGGGTTCATAGGTCATCGCTGCATCGTTCTGTCCGGCGACGAAAGCCTGCGCGGCCGGCCCCGGCTCAAGGTTGACGACCTTCACATCCTTCAGTGTCAGGCCGTTTTCCTTGAGGATCCAGGCGAGGAAGAAATAAGGAGAGGTGCCCGGTGCGGACGCGGCCACCGTCTTGCCCTTGAGGTCCGCGACCTTTGCGACATCGCTGCGCACCGCGATGCCATCGGCACCGTGCGATTTGTCCATCTGGAAAATCTGCGTGGATTTCACGCCATTGGCGTTCCAGGCGATCCAGGTTTCCACCGTGGTGGCGGCGCACTGGATGTCACCGGAAGCGAGAGCGAGATGGCGGCTGGCCTGCGGGATTTTCTTGATCTCGACCTTCAGGCCGTTCTTTTCGAAAATGCCGGCCTGTTTTGCAAGCGTCAGCGGTGCAAAACCCGTCCAGCCCGACATGCCTATCGTCACGGACGTTTCGGCATAGGCGGAAGCGGATGAGAAAAGTGCCGCCAGAGCGGCGAAAACCCAGGTTTTTTTCATGATCGGAACCCCTTTTGATTTATTTTTGTGCGACATTGTTTTTCGCTTTATTTGAGGCATCGTAGGCAGGCATTTTGTATTTGTCTAGACAAAACAGAAAGCGCACGCACATCCCTGAAGTGATTGCAAATGCACGGCCAGCCATTCTAGACATAGAGAACGCGGCCGGCGAGCAGGCCCAACGATTTCCCGTATCGAGCTCTCCATGACCAGACAGAGACGTCGTAATATCATCAAGGCCAGAAGGACCGGCACGGGTATCGCGCTGGTTGCCGCCATTTCCTTCATCGCGGGCATGACGGATGCGGTTGGACTGCATATTTCCGGCGACTTCGTATCCTTCATGACCGGCAATACCACGCGCGCCGCGGTTTCAGCGGAAGCGGGCATCTATTCCCACGCCGTGAAACTCCTTGTCGCGATCATTGCCTTTGTGGCGGGCAACGCGGGCGGGATCGTGGTGGCCCACAAGTTCGAGCGGCGTATATTTGCAGTCCTCATGGCGGTCGGATCGCTTGTGGCCATTTCGGCACTGCTTCGTGGCGAGAGCTCGGGCCTCGTGCAATTTTACCTCGTGGTCTTCGCCATGGGCATGGTCAACGCGGCCGTCGAGCATATCGAGGGACTGCCGATCGGCCTTACCTATGTGACGGGTGCCCTTTCCCGTTTCGGCCGAGGCATCGGCCGCTTTCTTCTCGGTGACCGGAGCTTTGATTGGGGCATCCAGATCGTGCCGTGGCTGGGCATGCTGAGCGGTGCGATATGCGGTGCCGTTCTCGGGGCCAAGATGCAGTCGGATGCTCTCTGGGTCGTGGCGGTCGCTGTCTTCGTTGTCGCCATCGCCACACTCATCATTCCGCGCTCACTCCGACAGCGCTATAATCAGAGGGTGAAAATCCGGCGGATTACGCCGTAGCAACCGTTGCGCTCACTTTCGCGAGATCGTGACGAATTTTGTCCCGCGCACCCGCACTGTCATCAGGCAGGGCTCCTTATCAGTACGCTCGCAATAACGCGGATGCATCTTCAGCACGAAGACCATGTTGCCGAACCGCTTGATGAAGTCATAACCGTAGATGCGGGCCGTCGCGATCATCAGGTAGCCGCCTTCTTTCACCTGCACGTAAAAATTATAGGGGCATCCCTCGTCATCACAGGCGCGGCCTTTTTCGCCATCGCAATCCAGAACCCCGTGATTGACGACGGCATCCATCAACCCGTCATTGTTGATATCCAGCCGTGTGACGAAATCGTCGCCGAATGCTGCCACCTTGCACTCGTTGCGGAAATGATCCTTCTCGTAAATCTCCGGATCGCTCACCAGCTGCTGCTGCGCCGAGAGCGCCACCGGGAACATCAAGAGAACCAGCGCCTGAAGAGCGGCAACGAGAGCGATTCGCACGGCATTTTCCTTTGCATCCGTTTGGGTTATGGATGTTGCGATCATCCGGGCGGCCAGCCTAGAGTTTAGTGCTTGCGCGACACTGACGTGTTCGCCGCCCGTGTTCCGGGGGGAACCTTTTCATGACACTTCTGGGTTTTCTCGACTATGCCGGCGTGGCCGTCTTTGCCGCAACCGGTGCGCTTGCCGCTTCGCGCAAGCAGCTCGACCTGATCGGCTTCCTGTTTTTTGCGGCGGCCACCGGTATCGGCGGTGGCACGGTGCGTGATCTCGTGCTCGGCAGAACGCCCGTGTTCTGGGTCATCAACCCCACCTATATTCTCGTCTGCGTCTCGGTGGCGGTGCTGCTGTTCTTCACGGCACATCTGTTCGAATCCCGTTACCGGGTATTGATCTGGCTCGATGCGCTCGGCCTTTCTGCTTATTGCGTCATGGGAGCGGCCAAGGGCCTCGCAGCAAGCGGTTCGGCAACTGTCGCCATTGTCACCGGCGTTCTGACGGCAACATTTGGTGGGGTTTTGCGCGATATTCTCGCCGGTGAGCCGTCCGTGCTCTTGCGGCCGGAAATCTACATCACCTGCGCGCTTCTGGGCTCTTCCACCTTCATTGTCGTCTATTTCTTCGGCGCGCCGCTTTACGCCGCTTCGGCAGCGGGCGTGCTGATGGCCTTTGGGATCCGGTCCGGCGCGCTGATCTTCGGCTGGACTTTCCCGCCCTATAAAGGCAAGCCCGGCAGACGCCCGGAAGATGTCATGAAGTGACCCATGGAACGACGCTGAAAACAGAAATGGCGCCCGCGGGCGCCATTTGCACATCCATTGTCGAACCGAAGAACTTCAGCCGCGCTTGCGGCGGAGGCGGATCACCACATCCACATGGGCGATTTCCATGCCCTCAGGCGCTTCCGGCAGATTGCCGATCTGGAGATTGTTGACAGGTATATCGAGAACCTCGTTCTCGCCTTCCACGAAGAAGTGATGGTGGTCCGACACGTTGGTGTCAAAATAGGTACGGGCACCTTCCACGGCGAGAACCCGGATGAGACCGGCCTCGGTGAACTGATGCAGCGTGTTGTAGACCGTGGCGAGAGAAACGGGCACGCCAGCTGTCACAGCCTCATCATGCAGTTCCTCGACGGTGAGGTGGCGGTCACCTTTCGCGAAGAGAAGATCGCCCAAAGCCACGCGCTGGCGCGTGGGCCTCAGCCCAGAGCGCCGCAGCCTCGTTCCGATATCCAATGTGGCGTCAAATGCCATGCAATCCCATTCCAAACAGAGGTATGCCACCCGTCAATTGCAATAGCATATATCTTTTGCAGGGAATGCTTTCAATAGTTTCAGCGCCGCCGAGTGTCGCAAATGGCCGCAAACCGGCCATTCCTGCAAATTTCCTCTGGTTCCGGCCGGATGGTTCCTGTATGCGGACGGCATATTGAGGTAATGACTTCTGCAAAGAAGGTTCGAAGACAAAGAATGGGGGCGGAACCGCCTCTGCCCTTGCAGCGCTTCATTTTGAACCTAACTTGCTCTAGTGAAGTCGATCAACACCAGTAATTGGGGAAGTGAAAGCGGTATGGCAACGAGGCAATCAAGTTACAATTACGAGGAGATCCTGTCCTGCGGTCGCGGCGAATTGTTCGGCCCGGGAAATGCACAGCTCCCATTGCCCCCCATGCTCATGGTTCACCGCATCACCGAAATTTCAGAAACCGGCGGCGCGTTCGACAAGGGTTTCATCCGTGCCGAATATGATGTCAGCCCCGATGACTGGTATTTTCCCTGCCATTTCCAGGGCAACCCGATCATGCCGGGGTGCCTCGGCCTTGATGGCATGTGGCAGCTGACCGGCTTCTTCCTCGGCTGGCTGGGCGAAGAAGGCCGCGGCATGGCGCTTTCCACTGGCGAAGTGAAGTTCAAGGGCATGGTGCGCCCTCACACCAAGCTCCTTCAATATGGTATTGATTTCAAGCGCGTGATGCGTGGCCGTCTGGTGCTTGGAACTGCGGACGGCTGGCTGAAGGCGGACGGCGAAACCATTTATCAGGCGACAGACCTGCGGGTCGGCCTGTCCAAGGAAAAGGCTGCCTGAGGCAGACGGAATAGTTCAGACAAACGCCGGGCGGCTTCGGTTGTCCAGCCGAAATCTTAAGAAAAGGTCCCTTTCATGAGACGAGTTGTTGTCACCGGCCTCGGTATTGTTTCTTCCATCGGCGGTGATGCCGCTGAAGTCACCGCGTCGCTGCGCAATGCCAAATCCGGCATTTCTTTTTCGCCGGATTTTGCCGAACACGGTTTCAAGTGCCAGGTCTGGGGCAAGCCTTCTCTCGACCCCACCGATCTGGTCGACCGCCGCGCCATGCGCTTCCTGTCGCAGGGCGGCGCGTGGAACCATGTTGCCATGAAGCAGGCAATCGCCGATTCCGGTCTGGAAGAGAGCGATATCAGCGGCAATGAGCGCACCGGCATCATCATGGGCTCGGGGGGTCCTTCCACCCGCACCATCGTCGAAGCTGCCGATATTACGCTGAAGAACAACAGCCCGAAGCGCATCGGTCCGTTTGCCGTGCCGAAGGCGATGTCCTCCACCGCTTCGGCCACGCTCGCGACCTGGTTCAAGATCCACGGCGTCAACTACTCCATCTCTTCGGCCTGCTCCACCTCGGCGCACTGCATCGGCAACGCCGCCGAGATGATCCAGTGGGGCAAGCAGGACGTGATGTTCGCTGGCGGCCACGAGGACCTCGACTGGTCGATGTCGAACCTTTTCGACGCCATGGGCGCCATGTCGTCCAAATTCAACGAGACCCCGGACGTCGCCTCGCGCGCCTATGACGTCAACCGCGACGGCTTCGTCATCGCCGGCGGTGCGGGCGTTCTGGTTCTCGAAGAGCTGGAACACGCAAAGGCACGCGGTGCCAAGATTTATGCCGAAATCGTCGGTTATGGCGCGACCTCTGACGGTTACGACATGGTTGCCCCCTCAGGCGAAGGCGCAATCCGCTGCATGCGGCAGGCTCTTTCCACCGTCAAGGGCGACATTGACTACATCAATACCCACGGCACCTCGACGCCGGTTGGCGACAGCAAGGAAATCGGCGCGATCCGCGAAGTCTTCGGCGATAAGATCCCGCACATCCAGTCGACCAAGTCGCTGACTGGCCATTCGCTTGGCGCGGCTGGTGTACAGGAATCGATCTACGGCCTCTTGATGATGCAGGAACGTTTCATCGGCGAGAGCGCGCATATTTCCGAACTCGATCCGGAATTTGCGGGCGTTCCGATCGTTCGCAGCCGCATCGACAATGCCAAGATCGACACCATCCTATCCAATTCCTTCGGCTTCGGCGGTACCAACGCCACGCTCGTCTTCCAGCGTCATAACGGATAATTGCCCATGAACGGCATCATGCAGGGTAAACGCGGCCTCATCATGGGCGTCGCTAACAATCACTCCATCGCCTGGGGTATCTCCAAGGCACTTGCGGCACAGGGCGCGGAACTGGCCTTCACCTATCAGGGTGAAGCGCTCGGCAAGCGTGTCAAACCGCTCGCCGCGGAACTTGGCTCCGACTTCATCGTGCCTTGCGATGTCGAAGATATCGCTTCTGTGGACGCGCTGTTTCAGACGATTCGCGAAAAATGGGGCGCGCTGGATTTTGTCGTGCATGCCATCGGCTTCTCCGACAAGAACGAGCTGAAGGGCCTTTACGCGGATACGACGCGCGAGAATTTCAGCCGCACCATGGTCATTTCCTGTTTCTCCTTCACGGAAATCGCCAAGCGCGCCGCCGAGCTGATGACGAATGGCGGCTCCATGCTGACACTGACTTATAACGGTTCGCAGCGCGTCATTCCGAACTATAACGTCATGGGCGTTGCCAAGGCGGCGCTCGAGGCTTCCGTGCGTTATCTCGCTGCAGATTTCGGCCCGCGCGATATCCGCGTCAACGCCATCTCGGCCGGTCCGGTCCGCACGCTCGCAGGTGCGGGCATTTCCGACGCGCGCGCCATTTACGCATGGAACCAGAAGAACGCGCCGCTGAGACGGACGGCGGATATCGACGATATCGGCGGGTCTGCGCTCTACCTTCTGTCCAACCTCTCGCGCGGCGTGACGGGCGAGTGCCATTACGTAGACTGCGGCTATAATATCACCTCGACACCCACGCTCGAGGTTCTGTCCAAAGCGGACGCGGAATAATCACCGTCCCTCGTTTATTAAAGCCCGGCACCGTGCCGGGCTTTTTTCATTTGGCGTCTGTGTCATTTTCATAAATCACTAAAGTATAAATCACCGAGGTAACTGATTTTAAACATCGGTTGATTATGGTCCGCAACAATTCAACGGTTGCGCTTGCCGCATATGCTTAGAGATCGACACTGCCTCATGCGACTGGCCAAACTGAAGCCATTGCTGGAAAAATTCGGAGTTTCGCGCGACGGGACC
Source organism: Agrobacterium sp. MS2 (assembly GCF_003261015.1). Taxonomy (NCBI): domain Bacteria; kingdom Pseudomonadati; phylum Pseudomonadota; class Alphaproteobacteria; order Hyphomicrobiales; family Rhizobiaceae; genus Agrobacterium; species Agrobacterium sp. MS2. The sequence continues at coordinate 465,647 of NZ_QLNF01000084.1, forward strand.
GCAGCCATCGAATTCGCGATCCTCGCCATCCCTTATTTCCTGGTTGTTTTCGCAATCATCGAAACCTTCATCGCCATGATCGCGGAGCAGGTGGTCGTCAATGCCACCGAAAGCATGGCCCGGCGGCTGAGGACGGGGCAGATCAGCAGTTCGATTTCGAAAGAAGATTTCCGAAAGAACTTCTGCAACGAAGTCTCGGTGATAATCACCTGCTCGGCGGATGAGATCAAAACGGAACAGAAGCTCTATATCGATCTTCGCTCTTTCACCACCTTCAAGGATATCCCCACCGCCATACCTTTGAAGGCCTTCGGAGAATATTACGATCTTGATACGGCGCAATTCGGCTTCAAGCCGGGTGGGCCGGAAACGATCAACATGCTGCGTGTCTATTATCGCTGGCGCGTGACCGCCGATATCATTCGCCCCTATCTTACAAAAATTCGCCCGGCCGATGGATCGATGCCTTCTCACTTCCTGATCGTCGCGACCGACGCTTTCATGAACGAAAAATACACGACAAGCGGGGGCTCCTGATGGCAGGTCTGATTGCCGCCGTGACGCAAGGCAGGCTGCGTTTCATTGCGCTTGCTTCACGCTTCGCAAGAGATCGCCGCGGTGTTGGCGCGGTGGAATTCGCGATCATTTTCCCGATATTGCTCGCACTTTATGTGACGTCCTTCGAACTCACCATCGGCTACAATACCTACAAGCGGGCAAGCAGCGCCGCCGCGACGATCAACGACCTGATTTCGAAAACGGGTTCTGTAGACAAGACCTATCTTGCAGGCATGGGGGATGTAGCATCCGCAGTCTTCGCGCCCTATAGCACGAAGGGTCTCCGCCTGAAAATCAGCGGTATCAAGATCGATGCTCAGAAACAGGCGAAAATCACCTGGTCCTGGGATGAGAAGAACCAGCGGCCCTATGCGGTCGGCTCTGCGGTGGTGGTGCCGACCCGCCTGCTGATTGCTGACAGCTTCCTCATCCATGTCGAACTTTCTGTCCCGCATGAACTGTTGATGTTCATGACCGACATCTCCTCCTCTGGCGTCAAGTCGATCACCATCGGCCGCGATTATTTCTTCAAGCAGCGCGATGCGGAGACAGTCTGCAGCAATTGCTGAATGCACCGTTGCATCCGGATCCCCTCGCGCTGACGACTAGTAGACATCGCGAAGATAGCGCTTTTCGCGCTTCAGCTGGCTGACATATTCGCTTGCTGCTTCCGCAGAGAGGCCGGCCTCGTCAATGATGATCCGGTGCAGGGCATCGTCTACGTCCTTCGCCATGCGGGTCGCGTCACCGCAGACGTAAAAATAGCCCCCCTCTTCGAGCCACTGATAAAGCGCCTTGCCATTCTGCCGCATGCGCGTCTGCACGTAGATCTTTTCCGCCTGATCGCGCGAAAAGGCGAGATCGAGACGCGTCAGCACGCCCGCACGGCTCATTTCACCCAGCTCACTCTCGTAAATGAAATCCGACTGCCGGTGCTGGTCACCAAAAAACAGCCAGTTCCGGCCGGTGGCGCCCCGCGCCAGCCGTTCCTGCAGGAAGGCCCGGAACGGCGCTATTCCCGTGCCCGGACCCACCATGATAACCGGCGCATCGTCGTTCTGCGGCACACGGAACGCCTTGTTGGGCGAAACGAAAAGCCCGGCCGTCCCCCCTGCCTCCACCCGATCTGCCAGATAGGTGGAGCACACGCCGCCGCGCTCGCGGTCGTGAGCGCGATAACGCACGCTGGCGATCGTCAGATGCACGCTGTTTCCCGCGGCAAGGGGGCTGGAGGATATGGAGTAGGCCCGATGCTGCAGCGGTTTCAGGAAAGTCACGAATTCAGCAAGATCGAAAAGACGCCTGCCGCCAAGATTGAGCAGGTCGAGAATATCCTTGCTCCAGAGAAAGGCGGCCAGCTGCTCCCTGTCGCCGTTCGCAAGAACATGCGCCAGTTCGTCATGACCCGCGCGCTTGTCGATTTCGGCGACCAGTTCACGCGAGGGCGTCGAGATTTCGAACATGCGGAGAAATGCGTCTCCCACCGAACGATCCAGCCCGGCCACTTCGCTATCGGCTTCCGCCTCGAAATGGTCGAGCAACGCACCAGCCAGTTTCGGGCAGTTGACGGGAACGACACCAAGGGCATCACCCGCCTCATAGCTGAGGCCGCTTTCCCCGAGATCGAATTCGTAATGCCTGATTTCCTTCGATGAAGCCGGACCGGAAAGACGGTGATTGACGCTTAGCCGCGCCAGATAGGGATTCTTCCGGTTCCATTCCTGTGTCACCCGCCTGGGGAGTTGGGCCGGACGAGGCATCACGACAGTCGCCGCCTGGTCGCCATCGAGCGCAAGTGCAATGGGCAGGGTCTCATCGATCCAGGCGGCGGCAGCGTCCTCGAAGTCGATATCGCAATCAATCCGCGTTTTCATACGTTTGCCGCCGAGCTGCTCAAAGCGCGTATCGATGAGTTTGCCGGCCTGGCAAAATCCGTCATACCCCGTATCACCCAGCGCCAGCACGGCGAAATTCATCGCCTCCAGTCGTGGCGCACCATCAGCGGCAAGCGCTTCCCAGAATAGCTGCGCATTATCGGGCATTTCACCCTCGCCATAGGTCGAGGTCACGACAATGACCCGTTTCATCGAACCGAGGCGTTCCATGGACACGTCGTCAAGCGCCATCACCGCCGGCTGCATACCCTGCGTGCGGGCGGCGGCGGCGATATCCATCGCCAGCGCCTCGGCATTGCCGGTCTGTGTGCCGAAGAGGATGTTCAGCACGCTCGCCGCCGTCTCGGGAGCGGCAGCGGCGACAGATGCCTCCAGGCCAATGGCCGCGCGGGAGTGGAGCCCGGCTAAAAAACCTGCAAGCCAGGCGCGCTGGTCGCCGTTAAAGGGCGCGTCTTCGGGAATGTAGGGTATCTTCATCATGCTGCCCTGTTCTGGCTGGATGCGGCGGTTAGGTCAGGAATGGCGCGGGCCGCGAAAAGCTCTTCGAAGCCCGGCAGACGACCGATCTTCTCGATGTTTTTGCGGCTCTGCTGAATGATCCAGCCATAGGTGCCTGGACTGTCCACCGACCAGATGTTGCGGCGCGCCAGTGCCTGCTTGTAGTCATCAAGTCGCTTGGCGGCGATCATCACCGCAAGCTGTCCGTCGCTATGGTCGGAAAGAGCCTCGCGCGCATATTTCAGCAGACGCTGCATCAGGGCATAATCTTCCGTAAGAATGAGATTGCGCACCGCTTTTTCGATGGCGGCGTCGGAAGGACCCGATGCCATCGGCAATCGCTGCAAGGCGATGGCCTGCGCCATGCTCAACACAGTGTAATTGTTGATCAGTGCGTACATGTCTTCCGTATCCGTTTCGCCATAGGCCGGCACGGTGCCGTTCAATACGGACTTGCGATCTCGATAGGCCAGCTTGAACTTCCGCAGCTGATGGACAGCAAGTGCGGAAGCCAGTTCCTCCAGCAATTCCTTGCGCGGCTTGGCCTTGAGAATTTCGTCACTGTCCTGATAAAGCAGCAGCGCGCGTGGCATGCCGTAAACGAAATTGTGCTGTTCGCTCTCCCAGTTTTCCAGCAGCCATGCGGCCTTCGCTGAGCCAGTCTCCACCGCGTGCCAGTTCAGAAGCTGGTGAACGGCGTGACGATGGATCGCCGCCTGCTCGTCCTCGCCCGTGATGGAGCCAAGCAGGATCGAATCGTGGCTGACTTTCTTCGGCAGGTCGCCATAGGGGTCGTATTGATAGACGAAACCGCCACTCATACCGTTGCCGAAGCCCTTGCCAAAACTGCCGAGGTTAAGCACCGCACCGTTGGTCATGTATTCGCAGGCAAAATCCCCCACGCCCTCCACAACGGCGGTCGCGCCGGAGTTGCGCACCGCAAAACGGTCGCCTGCCTGCCCTTCCACAAAGGTGCGGCCGCCGGTTGCGCCGAACAGTGCGAAATTACCGACCAGCACATTCCCGCCCGCCTCCTGCGAACCGCCGCCGGGAGAACGCACGACGATGGTGCCACCGCAGGCGCTTTTGCCGACGCCGTCATTGCAGGTACCGGTATGGACCATGATCATGCCGTCGTTGCAGAAAGCGCCAAAGGATTGTCCAGCCGAACCTGATGTATCGATGCGCACCGAACCCGCTTCCAGAAATCGACGGCCACGGCTGTCCCGTCTGACGGCCGGCAGCGCATCCGCCTCTTCGCCGGAAAGCTCATGGTTCAGCATACGTTCGATATCGACGGCGAGCTGGCCGCCGACGCTCTTGTTGCAATTGTTAAGGAAACGGTTGCCGCCAAGCTCGATGCTCTCGCGCCCACCGTCGACCAGTGCCGAGCGCACGAGTTCGATGAAGGCATCGTCCAGCGCGAAGTCCTTTTCCATATAGACCGGGCTATCGATCTTCACTTCCTCGACCACGGTTAGCATTGCCCGGAGGTCAAGCTGGCCAACGCTTGCGGGATGATCGAGTAGGTGAAGAAGATCTGAGCGGCCCCGCGCTTCCCGCAGCGAACGCAGCCCGAGTGCGGCCAGGATCTCGCGCGTTTCATGGGCGATGTTCATGAGATATTGCGCCAGCGCCCGCGGGTCGCCGTTAAACGCCTCTTGATTGGTGGTGAGACCGGCCGGGCATTTGATGTTGCAGTTCTTCGCCATTACGCATTTCAGCATCATCAGCGCCGTGGTGCCGAATTCGAAACTATCCCCGCCGAGAAGAGCCGATTTCACGACATCGCTCGCCGTCTGGTGTGCGCCGGAGCAACGCAACAGCACCTTGGCGCGCAGGCCGGTGGCGCAGAGCGCCTGATGCACCTCCGCAACGCCGATTTCTGCGGCGCGCCCAGTATATTTGAGGCTGGTGACGGCCGCCGCCCCCGTGCCGCCGGTATTGCCAGCGACGTTGATGACATCCGCTCCCGCCTTGGCGACACCGACCGCGATCGTGCCGATGCCTTCTGACGAGACCAGCTTGACGATGACCCGCACGCGCGCTGCCTTGGCATCGTGGATGAGTTGGGCCAGATCCTCGATGGAATAGGTATCATGATGCGGCGGCGGCGAGACAAGCTCGACGCCCGGCGTACCGCCACGCGCGGCGGCGATTTCCACCGTGACCTTTGGAGACGGCAATTGTCCGCCTTCGCCGGGCTTTGCGCCCTGGCCGATCTTGATCTCGATCTCTTCCAGCATCGGATCGGCAAGATAGCCGGCCCAGACACCGAAGCGGCCCGATGCGAACTGCTTGATGCGCGAGGCGCGAATGGTGCCGTATCGCGATATATGCTCGCCGCCCTCACCGGAATTTGACATGCCGCCAACCATGTTGGTGCCGTGCGCCACAGCCTCATGGGCGGCCGCGACAAGCGCGCCATGGCTCATTGCACCAGAGGCGAGGGTCATGGTGATCTCGCTGGCATTTTGCACGGCATTGAGCGAAATGCTCGCCGGCGCGGTGCGAACAAGCGAGAGGTAATCGGAAGCCTCGCCCCTCGCCTGAACCAGAAGAGCGCCCCCTTCAAGCCAATGTCCGACTATGTCCTCGCCGAAGCGATCGATCAGCGATTGGCCAAGTGCTGCGAGCCTGGCAAGCTCATGGCCGTGTGGGCCGGTCAATTGCAGCCGGAAGGCGCCTTCCTCTGCGCCTTCGCAGAGCAAGCCCCGTACCATGAAGCTGTTATTGCCCTTGCGGGAAAACCGACCCATTTCACGGCGAAACTCTTCCGCCGAACCGGCGAACGTCACATCCGCCGGCAATTCCAGGACATCGCGCAGGGCGGCGGGGCGACGTGCTCTTTCTTCCGCCATCATACGGGCAAATGCGCGGTAGCCGGGCGTTACCTCGAAGGCATCGATCGCCTCCGGGGTCAACCGGTCAAAACTGGTGTGATAATAGGCCGCGTCGTCTAGACCGAAGGCATCTTCCAAGCGGTTGAGCGGCAGGAGACGTAACGCCTCTTCGTTTTCGGTTCCCTTGTCGAAGCCGATCTTTTCCTCCGTCATATCCACGAAACCGCGGACGGCCGTCGTGCCATAGGAATGGCCGGCCCCTTCGGCACGCTCCTTGAAAAGACCGAGCAGCGGAATGTCGCTTTCTCCCTTTACAGACAGCGCCTTGCGGTGCCAGTCTGCCACGGCCTGGGCGATGACGGCGAAGCTCACGCCGCCGACCGGCGTTTTCACATTCGGGAAATAACGCTTCAGCACGTCATCTTCCGTATCGAGGAAGTTCGGCTCGAAGAACTCGCCCCCGATATAGCTTTCCGCCGTACACAGGCCCACCTTGCCCATGGTCTTCATCAGCGATTTTTCCGCCGCCTTGGCGAAGCGCTTGAAGGCCTTGTCGGCTTCGCTGCCGAATTTCTCCTCGGCGCGGAACTGCACGGCGAGCGGATAGACCGCCGAAGCGCCAAAGCCGAGACCGGCTGCAATGTGATGGGAGGAGGAGAATTGTCCGCTTTCGACGATCAGCGACACACGCAGCCTGAGGCCTTCCTCGATCAGTCGCTGATTGATGGCGGAAACGACCATGATCATCGGCAAAGCGGCACGACGTGCGGAAACATGCCGGTCAGTGATCACGGCAATGCCACCTTCGCCAGCGGCAAAAGCGGCGACCGCGGCGCACAGTCCGTCTATCGCCTCTCTCAATGCCGCTTCATTGGCCTCCCCTTGATCGAAGACGGGCGCATAGAGCATTTCGAAACGGCACACCGGCGTCTCGGTTTGCTCGCGGATGCGCAGCATGTCCAGGTGGCTAAGGATTGGCGAGCGCACGACGATCTGGCGGGCCTTCTTAGCGCCGCTGTTCGGCTTGGCACCCAGGGCCACCCGTAGCGTCATGCCATCAGCTTCGCGAATACTGTCTAGCGGCGGATTGGTGACCTGCGCGAAACGCTGCGAAAAATACTTGGCGACCCCACCTTCCTGATCGGAAAGCGCGTTGATGGCATTGCCGTATCCCATCGCCGAAATTTTTTCGGAACCGGAAGCCAGCATCGGGTCCATCAGGAATTTAAAACTCTCCTGATTGTGCGAATAGGCGACGTAACGCTGATGACGTTCGAGATCACCATTATAACGCAGCGGTGAGCCCTGCTTTTCCGCTGGCACTTCCGGCAGATCCTCCAGCATGACACGGGCTTCGCGCAGCAGGGATGAATAGTCACGGCGCGCGGCGAGAAGCTCCAGCGCCTCTACGGTGGAAAAGGCGCGGCGCGCGGCGTGGTCGTAATAAAGCATGCCGCCCGCCTCGATGCGGCCGCGCCGGATAACGCTCTCCGCCGGAAAGGCGATCTGCCCGGCCTCCGACATGACGCAGAGATATTCGTCCGTCTCGACGGTGCGTAGCGGGCGCAGGCCAAGCCGATCGAGGCGCGCGCCAACGATAGTGCCGTCGCCGAAGATCAGCGCGGCCGGACCGTCATTTTTCTCCTCATAGAGAGAGAAATATTCCAGCATCGCCCTCACGTCCGGCGACAGGGTGTCGTCGTTTTCCCAGGCTGGCGGCATCATCGAGACCACAGCGGTAACGAGGTCAAGACCGTCCTCCATAACCCGCGCCTGCAAGGTCTGGTCCAGACGGCAGCTATCGGACTGGCCTTTCGGCCTGACGATGCTGGCATTCTTCGCCAAGGCGACTGCCGCTTCCGACAGGCGGTTCTTCTTGTCGGTGTTGAGTTCGCCATTATGCGCCATCAGGCGGAAAGGCTGCGCCATGGATGGGTGCGGATCGGTATTGGTGGAGAACCGCGTGTGGAAATACATCGTATGCACTTCATGGCGCGGATCCGTCAGGTCGCAGAAATAGGGCATCACCTCATGGGAGTTCAGGCGGCCCTTCAGGACCTGCGTGCGGGCGCTGAGCGAGAGCGGATAAAAGCCGGCGAGATCAGGCACGGTATAAGCAAGCGCCTCAATGGCAATCAGTGCCTTGTGGATACGCCAGTCGAATTCCGCCAGAGTTGCGCATTCGGCCGGAGCAGAGAAAACCCATTGGCGGATCGGCAACTGGTAAGGGATGGCGGCAGCACGGATGGCCGCGTCATTTACCGGTACATCACGGACGGTGAGGACCGAAAATCCCTGCTCCTGCAGCGCGCTGCCGATAATGCCAACCGCCTCATCATGGAACGCGGAGTTCTGCGGCAGGAAAAAATTGCCGACGCCGAACTGGCCGGTCTGCAAACCGTGTTCGCCAGTCAATTTCCGAAAGAAGGAGAGCGACAAATCCAGCGACACCCCGGCACCATCGCCGACACCTTCTGCCGACATGCCACCGCGATGCGGGACGGCGCAGAGCGCCTCGTGGCCGCGCTTCAACACATCGTGAGTTTGCACACCGTCCTTGCGGGTGATGAAACCAACGCCACAGCTGCTTTTTTCAAAGGCGGCATCGTAAAGGCCGAATTTTTGCTCCGTCACGCTCAAGGCTCTCTCCTCTCATTGCGCAATTCGCGCGGCATCGCCTTTTTCCCGAATCCGGCGCGTCAGCCGGCGCTCTGCGGGCGGAGCCGCAGGCGACCTGGCTGCTCCTCTTCTTCTGCTTATCGGCGTTTGATGGCGCGAACGGTCGTTTTGCGGCCGTCAAACGGCTGGGCGGCAATCGCCGCATTTTCGCAAATAATGATCGTGTTCGTTCGCATCGCGTTCCCTGATGTTCGATTTTCAAGCGCAAAAAAATACGCCGAATTACGTCAGTATTGCTTACGTAATATTTCATGATTAGGAAAGTCAAGATTAAAATCGATCCGGCGCAATAAAAAAACAAAAACGCCGCGAAATCCGACAGGATTCCGCGGCGTGACTGCTTCAGGAGTTTTTTAAATTGCCCAGATCACTCAGACGGCATTTCGAGCGTGCGGCTAAACCAGAGGGCAATAAGCGTACACAGGGCGCCCGACATGAGGTAGATGCCGACCGCGAAAAGGCCGAATTTGGACGAAAATCCGAGCGCCACGAGCGGCGCGAAGCCGGCACCGATCAGCCAGGAAATGTCCGAGGTCAAAGATGCGCCGGTGTAGCGGTACTCGCGGCTGAAGCGGGAGGCGAGCGCGCCACCCGCCTGACCGAAGGACAGGCCCAGCAGCGAGAAGCCGATCAGCACAAAAAGATAACGGCCGATATCACCGGAACTGAGGAGAACGGGGGCCACAAGGCTGAAGAGACCAATCAGGACCGCCGCGATGGCGAGAAGTTTCCGCCGCCCTATGCGATCCGCCAGAATGCCCGAAACGACAATCATGCCGCCGGCAATGATGGCGCTGACGAACTGCACGAAGAGGAAGTCCGACACGCGCTGGCTGGTGTTGAGAGAAACCCAGCTCAGCGGGAAGACGGTGACGAGATGGAAGAGCGCAAAGCTCGCCAGCGGCACGAATGCGCCGGTGACAACCACCGGGAACTGCGACCGCAGCATTCTGAACATGGGACGCGGCTCCAGTTCATGCTGTTCCAGCATGGCCTGGAATTCCGGCGTTACGATCATGCGAAGGCGGGCAAAGAGCGCAAGCACGTTCAGCGCCAGCGCCACGAAGAAGGGGAAACGCCAACCCCAGGCCAAAAACTCTGCACTGGAAAGCTGCGTGACGAAAACGATGAAGAAGGCGCTGGCGAGACCAAAACCCATGGCCGCCCCGATTTGCGGCATCATGGCGTACCAGCCGCGCTGCCTCGGCGGAGCGTTCATGGCGAGCAGCGAGACAAGGCCATCCCAGGCGCCGCCGAGGCCAAGGCCCTGGCCGATACGGAAAACCGCCAGCAGGCAGGGAGCCAGCATGCCAGCCTCGGCATAGGATGGAAGGAAGCTGATCGCCATGGTGGAACCGCAGAGCGTGAAGAGCGCGGCCATCAGCTTGAAGGCGCGGCCGAACCTGCGGTCGATCTGGAGGAAGATCAGAGAACCGATCGGCCTTGCGATAAAAGCGAGAGAGAAGACAGCGAAGGAATAAAGCGTGGCCGTCAGCGGATCCACATAAGAGAAGAAGACATGCGGAAAAACGAGCGCGGAGGCGATGGCGTAAATGAAAAAATCAAAAAACTCCGTCATTCTCGCAAGAATGACTGCAATCGTAATGCGATCCGGATCGACCTTTACGGGGCCGGCACCGTGTCCGTTCGCCTCTGGCGCCTGCCCAAAAGATGGAGCAGCATTCGTATAACTCATAATATTCCTCCTGCGTCATGGACGAACCATTTCATGTAACGCGCAGGCTCCTCTTCCGTTGCGTTACGATGCGACGGATTGTCACACGCACCCTACGTAACGTCAATTGAAGTTTGAGAAGAAAGGCTTGCCCCACGGGCTTCCTATGCGATAATGCACGCGCTCCGCCTGTAAACGCAGCTTTGACCGCCACATGGTGCATCGCAACGATTTCGCTGCACCGCGACAATATACCTCATTTGAAAAATGATGTTCGGCAATTATTCGCGGCATAATCCAAACTGTACGAGTTCAAAGAACGTGCGCATGATCAAAAAACTCCCATCCGCCCTCCTGGCAATTCCGGCAATGCTGCTGCTCAGCGGCTGTAACCTTGTTGTCATGAATCCCTCGGGCGACGTCGCCATCCAGCAGCGCGATCTTATCATCACGTCCACGGTCTTGATGCTGCTGATCATCGTTCCCGTCATTGCCCTGACGCTGTTCTTCGCATGGAAGTACCGCGAGTCGGCGAAGGCCGAGGATTACGATCCCGAGTGGCACCATTCCACGCGCCTTGAGATGGTGATCTGGTCGGCACCCGTCGCGATCATTCTGATGCTCGGTACCGTGACTTGGATTTCCACCCACCGACTCGACCCTTATCGGCCGCTGGAGCGCATCGACGAGAACCGTCAGGTCACCGCCGATATCAAGCCGATCACCGTCGAAGTTGTGGCCATGGACTGGAAGTGGCTGTTCTTCTACCCTGAACTCGGCATTGGCAGCGTCAATGAATTCGCCGCTCCGGTCGATGTTCCGATCAATTTCAAGATCACCGGCACGACGGCGATGAACTCCTTCTTCGTTCCAGCACTGGCCGGCCAGATTTATGCCATGGGCGGCATGCAGACCAAGCTGCATGCCGTGATCAACAAGGAAGGCGTCTATGACGGCTTCTCGGCCAACTTCTCCGGCCCCGGCTTCTCGCATATGCGCTTCAAATTCCACGGCCTCAGCCAGCAGGGCTTCGACCAGTGGGTGGCCAAGGCAAAGGAAGGCGGCAAGGGCTTCGGGCGCCAGGAATATCTCGAATTCGCCAAGCCTTCGGAACGCGAGCCGGTGCAATATTTCGCTTCGGTCGATCCGGAACTCTACAGCGCCATTCTCAACCGTTGCGTGGAGCCCAACAAGCTCTGCATGCGTGACATGATGCATATCGACGCCAATGGCGGCGGCGGCAAGGAAGGCATCGACATCGCCAAGGCGCTTAACTCCGTCGTCTGCACCCCGCTTGCGCCTTATGGCGTCGCCAGCGGTCCACAATCCACTCCGGCTGCTATCGAAGGCCAGACTTTCGAACCTGCGGCGCTGCCGGAAACCAAACAAGTCGCTGGCTGACGATACGTCCCGGCATTCTGCGGCGCGGCCTGTCCGCGCCGAATTTACGTCTTTGAATCGCAAGAGGCTAAAATGGTCGTCAACTCCGATCAAACGTCGTTCCTGTTCGGACGGCTAACCTGGGAGTCAATCCCGCTTCACGAGCCCATTCTTGTCGCCACCTTCGCGGCCGTGGCTCTGGGCGGCATCGCCGTCGTCGGCGCCATCACCTATTTCAGGCTGTGGGGCTACCTCTGGAATGAATGGTTCACGAGCATCGATCACAAGAAGATCGGTATCATGTACATCATTCTGGCGCTTATCATGCTTCTGCGCGGTTTTGCCGACGCCATCATGATGCGCGTGCAGCAGGCCATCGCCTCCGGCGGATCGGAGGGATATCTTCCGCCGCATCACTACGACCAGATATTCACCGCCCACGGCGTCATCATGATCTTCTTCATGGCCATGCCGATGATCACCGGTCTCATGAACTTCGTCGTGCCGCTGCAGATCGGCGCCCGCGACGTTTCATTCCCGTTCCTCAACAATTTCTCCTTCTGGATGACCACGGCTGGCGCCGTCATCACCATGATCTCGCTGTTCATCGGTGAATATGCGCAGACGGGCTGGCTTGCCTATCCGCCGCTTTCCGGCATCGACGGAAGCCCGGGAGTGGGGGTCGACTATTATATATGGGGTCTGCAGATCGCGGGTGTCGGAACGACGCTGTCAGGCATCAACCTGATCGTGACCATCATCAAGATGCGCGCGCCGGGCATGACCATGATGCGTATGCCAATCTTCGTCTGGACGTCGCTGTGTTCGAACATCCTGATCGTGGCATCCTTCCCGATCCTGACCGCAACGCTCGCGCTTCTGACCCTTGACCGCTACGCTGGTACGAATTTCTTCACCAACGACCTCGGCGGCAATCCGATGATGTATGTCAACCTCATCTGGATCTGGGGCCATCCGGAAGTTTATATTCTGGTACTGCCGGCTTTCGGTATCTTCTCCGAAATCGTCGCCACCTTCTCGGGCAAGCGCCTCTTCGGTTACGCGTCGATGGTCTACGCCACTGCCGTCATCACCATCCTGTCCTATATCGTCTGGCTGCACCACTTCTTCACCATGGGTTCGGGCGCAAACGTCAATGCCTTCTTCGGCATCACGACGATGATCATCTCGATTCCGACGGGTGCGAAGATCTTCAACTGGCTCTTCACCATGTATAAGGGCCGCATCAAGTTCGACGTGCCGATGCTGTGGACGATCGGCTTCATGATCACCTTCGTCATCGGCGGCATGACCGGCGTCCTTCTCGCCGTACCGCCAGCGGACTTCGTGCTGCATAACTCGCTGTTCCTGATCGCCCACTTCCACAACACGATCATCGGCGGCGTGGTGTTCGGCGTTCTCGCCGGCATCGTCTACTGGTTCCCGAAGGCCTTCGGCTATCGTCTCGATCCGTTCTGGGGCAAGCTGTCCTTCTGGTTCTGGTTCACCGGCTTCTATTTTGCCTTCATGCCGCTCTATATTCTCGGCCTGATGGGCATTACCCGCCGCCTCAGCCAGTTCGAAGACAACTCTCTTCAGATCTGGTTCCTGATTGCCGCCTTCGGTGCCTTCCTGATCGCGCTCGGCATCGCCTCCTTCGTCATCCAGCTCATCGTCAGCTTCCTGAAGCGCGACAAGCTGCGTGACGTCACCGGCGACCCCTATAATGGCCGCACGCTGGAATGGTCGACGTCTTCGCCGCCGCCGCAGTATAATTTCGCCTTCACGCCCGTCATTCACGATGTTGACGCCTGGACGGACATGAAGAAGCGCGGTTACAGCCGCCCGCTGGAAGGCTTCATCCCAATCCACATGCCGAAGAATACAGGCTCGGGCGTCATCATCAGCGCCATCAGCGTGGTGCTGGGCTTTGCCCTGGTGTGGCACATCTGGTGGCTGGCAGTTCTGTCGTTCATCGGCATCGTCGCGGTCTCGATCGCCCATACCTTCAACTACAATCGCGAATACTACATTCCAGCCTCCGACGTCTCCACGGTTGAGGCGGAGCGTACCAAGCTGCTCGCGAAACAGGCGTAACGAAACATGGCTCATACACCTGCACAAAGCGTCGACGGCGCTGAACCACCGGTCTTTTACCTGAAGGAAGACCATCATCCCGAGAACGGCACTTCGATCGGCTTCTGGCTCTACCTGATGAGCGACTGCCTGATTTTTGCCGTGCTCTTCGCCACCTACGCCGTCCTCGGCCGCAGCTATGCGGCCGGACCTTCGGGCGCGGATCTGTTCGATCTCAAGCTCGTTGCCATCAACACCGGCTTCCTGCTTTTCTCCTCCATCACCTATGGCTTTGCCATGCTGGAAATGGAAAAGCAGAAGGTGAAGACGACCCTGGTCTGGCTCGGAATCACCGGTCTCTTCGGCCTCGCCTTCCTTGCCGTCGAACTTTACGAGTTCCATCACCTGATCGAAGAAGGAGCCGGTCCGCACCGTTCGGCTTTCCTGTCGTCGTTCTTCGCGCTGGTCGGCACGCACGGTTTGCACGTCACCTTCGGCATCATCTGGCTCGTCACGCTGATGGTGCAGGTCGCCAAGCACGGCCTGATCGCGGCGAACAAGCGTCGCCTGATGTGCCTGTCGATGTTCTGGCACTTCCTCGACGTCATCTGGATCGGCGTCTTCTCCTTCGTTTACCTCATGGGAGTTCTTTGATGAGTTCCGAAGCACACGCACATCACGACGCGCATGGCGACGACCATCATCACCATGATGGCGCGAGCCACGGCACGTTCAAAAGCTACATGATCGGCTTCATCCTTTCGGTCATTCTGACGGCGATCCCCTTCTGGCTGGTCATGGGCGACGTCCTTGAAAACAAGACGCTGCTCGTCATCGCCATCATGGGCCTCGGCGTCATCCAGATCTTCGTGCACATGATTTATTTCCTGCACATGGACACCAAGTCGGAAGGCGGCTGGACCTTCATGGCGCTGATCTTCACCGTCGTGGTGCTGCTGATCACGCTCTCCGGTTCGCTGTGGGTCATGTACAACATGAACAAGAACATGATGCCGCTGCACATCGAAGATGTGAAAAACCTGCCTTAACCAGAAATTGCGGCCTGCCGGAAGCCCGGCAGGCCGCCTTCCGCGCCAACACATAACCCATGAATCGTGGCGCGATTTATGGGGTTATCTGCTGGAAGAAGCGCATTCGGGGCGATGAGGCCCGGTCAAGTGGACGACACCTCCGCCAGACACGCTTCTCAAGGACCGTGACATGACCAAAACAACGCCCCCCAGGCGCGGCATTCGCCCCGCAGCCATCGTCGTTCTGTTTCTGACCGTCGCCCTGACAGGGCTGCTGCTGGCTCTTGGAACCTGGCAGGTCAAAAGACTTTCCTGGAAGCTCGACCTGATTGAGCGTGTCGAGGCCCGTGCGCACGCGGAGCCCACCGATGCGCCCGCCGCCGGGGAGTGGCCGGCGCTCGGCGAGCCAGCGGAGTACGAATATCGCCGTGTGAGACTTTCGGGCACTTTCCTCAACGACAAAGAGGTCCAGGTCTATACCGTTACCGATCTCGGCCCGGGTTACTGGATCATGACACCGCTGAGACGAGATGATGGCACGAGCATCATCGTCAATCGCGGCTTTGTCCCGTCCGACAGGCGAGATCCGTCATCGCGACAGGAAGGTCAGCCGACAGGCCGCGCGGAGGTCATCGGGCTGATGCGTGCCCCCGAAACAGGCGGGCTTTTCCTCCGCACCAATGACCCCGCAAATGGACGCTGGTACTCCCGCAATATTCCGCAGATATCGCAGGCCTCCGGCCTTGCGGGCGTCGCACCGTTTTATGTCGATGCCGATGCGGCACCCAACCCCGGCGGTCTGCCGGTCGGCGGCAAGACAATGCTTACCTTCCCCAACAACCATCTCTCCTACGCCATTACCTGGTACATTCTCGCGGCCATGGTCGTCGCGGCGGGCTGGTATGTGCTGCGCAATCTGAACGCCCCGAGGTCAAAGCAGGGCAAGGATTGAGCGGCCGATTTTACCGAATGGTTCACAAAACCCCTTCCTTCTTCACGTTTTGCTGATCTATAACGACAGTTCGGCCTGACATGCCCGTCGGCGCAGCTTCGTTTCGGTGAGTTATGGCAAGAGCATTTCTTCTCGTTCTGGATTCTTTCGGCGTCGGCGGTGCGCCCGATGCGGAGCACTATGGCGATCTTGGAGCGAATACGCTCGGTCACATCGCGGAATTCTGCGCTGCCGGTGCAGCTGACAGAACGGGACTACGGTCCGGACCGCTGAAGCTGCCGAACATGTGTTCGCTCGGCCTGCTGGAGATCGCAAGGCAGGCAAGTGGTGATATTCCCGCCGGCATGGAGGCGCCGGAACGCATTTTTGGCCTGCATGGCTGCGCCAGCGAGGTTTCGAAGGGTAAGGACACTCCGTCCGGTCACTGGGAGATCGCGGGAACGCCGGTGACGTTCGACTGGGGATATTTTCCGACGGAGGGCGATGCGTTTTCGCCGGAACTGGTGAAAGCGATCTGCGAGGAGGCGGATCTTCCGGGTATTCTCGGCAATTGCCATGCTTCCGGCACCGAGATCATCGCGCGGTTCGGCGAAGAACATATCCGGAGCGGCAAGCCGATCTGTTACACATCTTCGGATTCCGTGTTCCAGATTGCCGCACACGAAACGCATTTTGGCCTGGGGCGGCTCATCGCGCTTTGCGAGACGGTACGCAAGCTGCTCGATCCGCTGAACATAGGCCGCGTCATCGCGCGCCCCTTCGTTGGCGAAACGGTCGCGACCTTCGAACGCACCGGCAACCGCCGCGATTTTTCCGTGCTGCCACCGGAGCCTACTCTGCTCGACCGGCTTGTGGAGGCCGGCCGAAAAGTGCACGCCATCGGCAAGATCGGCGATATCTATGCCCACCAGGGCGTTTCACGCGTCATCAAGGCAAACGGCAACGCCGCCCTGATGGATGCGACGCTGCAGGCTATCGACGAGGCAGAAAACGGCGATCTCGTCTTTACCAATTTCGTCGATTTCGACATGCTTTATGGCCATCGGCGCGACGTTGCCGGTTACGCCGCCGCCCTTGAGGCTTTCGATGCGCGAATCCCCGAAATCCACCGCAAGATGGCGCCTGGCGATATCGCTCTTCTTACCGCCGATCACGGCTGCGACCCCACATGGCGGGGCACGGACCACACACGGGAAAGGGTGCCGATCATGGCATTCGGCCCGGGCATCCGCTCGCGCGATGTCGGCATTCGTTCAAGCTACGCCGATATCGGCGAAAGCATCGCCCACCATCTAGGTATCGAGGCCGGTTCTCACGGCAGGAGCTTCATTTGACATCGCATTTGCTGAAGGCGGAAATTCACTGCCACATCGAAGGTGCGGCCCCGCCCGCCCTCGTCGCGAAACAGGCTGAAAAATACGGAATCGACACCAGCAGCTTTCTGCGGGACGGCCAATATGTATGGTCGGATTTCGCCGAATTCATCCGTTGTTATGATGCGGTGGCGCAAGTGTTCAAGACGGATGAGGATTATGCCGTTCTCACCGAAGCCTATCTGACCGAACTCGCGGAAGCCAATACGATCTATAGCGAACTGATCATTTCGCCCGACCATGGCGACCGCATCGGGCTTGGCGCCGACGCTTATCTGGCCGGCATTGCCGAAGGCATCCGGATTGCAAGGGACAAGACGGGTATCGAAACCCGCATCATCGTCACAGGCGAGCGGCACTTCGGTCCGGAGCGGGTGATCGCCGCGGCCGAATATGCGGCGCGCACCCAACATCCGCTGGTGACGGGGTTCAACATGGCGGGCGAGGAGCGCATGGGCCGCGTCGCCGATTATGCGCGCGCCTTCGATATCGCACGCGATGCCGGCCTTGGATTGACCATTCATGCCGGCGAGGTTTGCGGGCCGGAAAGCGTGGCCGATGCACTCGATCTCGTCAAACCATCCCGCATCGGGCATGGCGTGCGGGCAATCGAGAATGCCGGTCTCGTTGCACGGCTCGCCGAAACCGGAACAGTCCTTGAAGTCTGCCCCGGCTCCAATATTGCGCTCAAGGTCTATCCCGACTTCGCCAGCCATCCGCTGAGAGCCCTCAGCGACGCGGGAGTGCGGGTCTGCATCAACTCCGACGACCCGCCATTCTTCTTTACCTCACTTGCACGGGAATATGCGCTGGCCGCCGACGAGTTCGGCTTCAGCGATGGCGAGATAAACAGCATGACCCGCACCGCACTGGAATGTGCCTTCGTTGACGAGGCAACGCGCGGAGGGCTGCTTAAAAAACTCGACGGGGCCTGATGCAGCTGTTGGCAGGGTAAAACCACGAAGAAGGCTTGCGAAAAGCCGACTTTCGGTCAATTACAGGGGCACAAGAAAAAAGGAAGGCCAGTTTCATGGACGGCGTCACAGTCATCGAACATCCGCTGGTGCGGCACAAACTCACCATCATGCGCAAGAAGGAAACCTCCACAGCCGGCTTCCGCCGCCTGCTCAGGGAGATTTCGACGCTGCTCTGCTATGAAGTGACGCGCGATCTTGAAATGACGATGGAAACCATCGATACGCCGCTCGAGACCATTCAGGCACCAGTGCTGGAAGGCAAGAAGCTGGTTTTCGCCTCCATCCTGCGCGCAGGCAACGGCCTTCTGGAAGGCATGCTCGAACTGGTGCCTTCGGCGCGCGTTGCCCATGTCGGCGTCTATCGCGACCACGATACGCTCGAGGCCGTCGAATATTATTTCAAAGCTCCGGAAAGCCTCGATGCCCGTCTGGTCATCGTTGTCGACCCCATGCTGGCGACCGGCAACTCCTCCATCGCCGCCGTGGAAAAGCTGAAGGAGCGTGGTGCGAAGAACATCCGCTTCCTGTGTCTTTTGGCAGCCCCCGAAGGCATCAAGAATTTCCGTGAGGCACATCCCGATGTGCCGATCTACACCGCCGCGATCGACAGGCATTTGAACGAGAAGGGTTACATTGTTCCCGGCCTCGGTGATGCCGGCGACCGCATGTACGGCACCAAGTAACCATTCATCATCGCTTAACCTTTTACGCCATTCGCCGCCCGATCAGCGGCGGATGGCTTTTTCTTTTAAGATTTCGGCATGTTTTGCGTCTATTCTTGCCAGGGGTAACCGGCCCTCGGAGGAGTGAAGACTTGCTGGCGCGCGCGATTTTTCTGCTTGTTGGCCTTTCCATCGGCGCCACGCAAATACCCGTTCTGATGGACAAATTTCAGCCGCGCCCGGAAAGCAGCGTAGCAAAAACCGAAATTGTGGCCGAAGCAGCCAAACCCCAGCCTGTTTCGTTGGGCGGAGTCAATCTGAAAGCTGACGCCCGCGGCCACTTCAACGCCACCTTTCGTATCAACGGCAAATCATTCGACGGACTTATCGACACCGGTGCTTCAACGGTTGCCATCAATGAGACGATTGCACGTCGGCTCGGATACGGCGTCAACAGTCTGGATTTCAAATACGCGATCTCAACCGCCAACGGTCAGACCATGGCCGCCTATGTGAAGCTCGACCGGGTGGAGATAGGCACGATCCGCGTGCAGAATGTCGACGCCATGGTGCTGAAGGACAATGCACTGAGCAACATGCTGGTCGGCATGAGCTTCCTGAAGCAATTATCGTCGTTCAAGGTTTCTGGCGGCGAAATGCGGCTGGTCAGGTGATCCGCTCGAGAACGGGTGCAGCGACTTCCGGCGCGTCGTCGCTGATTCCATAGCAGGCCGTTATCGCTTTAATGGCGTAGGCTGCGTCTTCTCCGGACGCTGCATGGACAATGGCAATCGGTTCTCCCTTTTCCACCTTCATCCCAAGCGGCAGGATATTCGAAATACCAACGGCGGGATTGATCCTGTCCGAGGGTTTTCGTCTGCCGCCGCCAAGTCCGACGACGGCGATGCCGAGTTCGCGCGTTGCGCAGGATGTCAGCCAGCCGCTGCTCACGGCCTGGACCGGAAGAGTGACTGGCGCGGACGGCAGATAAAGGAAAGGATTTTCAACGAAATCCGTTGGCCCGCCCAATGCCGAAATCATTCGCGCGAAAATTTCCATTGCCCGGCCGGAGGAGAGGGCGGCCGACGCCAGTGCTGCGCCTTCTTCCAGTGTGGCCGTTTTTTGAGCCTGCACGAGCATTTCCGCCGCGAAAGACAGAACCACGTTTTCCAGACGGCTGCCAGCCTTGCGACCAGCCAGAAAATCGAGACAATTGACGATTTCAACGGCATTGCCGGCGGCATCGCCAAGCGGCTGGTTCATATCTGTTATCAGCGCCGTTGTCGGCAAACCTGCGCCAACAGCCACATCGACCAGCGCGCGGGCGAGCGTCCGTGCATCGTCAATGCTTTGCATAAAGGCGCCGTTGCCGACCTTGACATCAAGCACAAGCGTCTGCAGCCCGGCCGCCAGCTTCTTCGACAGGATGGAAGCCGTAATCAGCGGTATGGAATCGACCGTCGCGGTCACATCGCGAATGGCATAGAGGCGTCTGTCAGCGGGGGCGAGGTCGCCCGTCTGACCGATGATGGCACAGCCGACCGTCTTCACCGCCCGGCGAAACAGAACCTCGTCCGGCATGACATTGTAACCGGGAATCGCTTCCAGCTTGTCCAGCGTGCCGCCGGTATGCCCAAGGCCCCTGCCGGAAATCATCGGCACAGCGAGACCACAGGCGGCTATGATCGGGGCGAGCATCAGAGAGACATTGTCTCCAACGCCACCGGTCGAGTGCTTGTCGGCAACCGGCCTGCCGATATCGCTCCAGGACAGGACATCACCGCTGTCACGCATGGCAAGCGTCAATGCCACCATCTCATCCCGATTCATTCCACGGAAAAACACCGCCATGGCAAAAGCCGCCGCCTGCCCTTCCGAGATGCCGTCTTTCGACAGCGCTTCGATGAATGCGGCGATCTCCTGCGGCGAGAGCGCCAGGCCATCGCGTTTGCGTCGGATGGTTTCCTGCGGGATCAAGCTCAATACCCGCTGGCGGTCCTGGCGGGCTCTCCGCCGGCCAGAACGTTCAGCACGTCGTCAAGGAGACCTGAAGCGCCGAAACGGAACGTCGAAGGCATGGCCCAGTTCGGCGCCATGATGGTTTCCGCCAGCCGCAGGTAAAGTGTCGCGTCCCCCACGGTACCGATCCCGCCGGCCGGCTTGAAGCCCACCTTCTGTTTGCTGTCGCGGATCGCCTGCAACATGATGTCAGCCGCCTCCAGCGTGGCGTTGACGGCAACCTTGCCTGTCGAGGTCTTGATGAAATCGGCGCCTTCGGCAATGGCAATTTCGGAAGCCCGACGGATCAGGGCCTTGTCCTTCAGCTCGCCGGTTTCGAGAATGACCTTGAGCAGCACGGGTGTAGCGCAGGCCTTGCGAACGGCGGCCACCATGTCGGAAACCGCGGTTTCATCGCCCGCGATGAATTTGCGATAGGGAATGACAAGATCGATTTCATCCGCACCGTCGCGGATCGCCACCTCGGTTTCCGCGACCACGGTTGCGACATCAAGATCACCCGACGGAAAATTGACGACCGTTGCAATGCGGATCGTGTGATCCTTTCCGAAGGCGGCGCGCGCCTGCGCCACGAAACGCGGCCAGATGCAGATGGCGGCCGTATTGCCAAACTCCGTATGCGCCCGCTGGCAGAGCGCGGCGATCTGCTGTGGCGTGCAGTCTTCCTTGAGGTTGGTGAGGTCCAGCAAGGACAAAGTGAGGGCAGCCGCTTCGCGCGGACGCTGGAGTTCCATGGTCACGCTCCTCCTGCGATCATTTCCTTCAGAATGGCGGCAAGCCTTTTGCCACCCACGGGAGCCATGTCCTTGGTTTCTTCATGGCTCAGTTCCGCGCCGGTCATGCCGGCACCGTAATTGGTAATAACCGATGCGGCAGCGACGCGCATCCCGAAAAAGCGCGCAAGGATGACTTCCGGCACGGTAGACATGCCCACGGCATCCGCCCCCAGCAGCCGCGCCATGCGGATTTCCGCCGGTGTTTCGAAGCTTGGGCCAGAGAACCACATATAGACACCGCCGAACAATGGCACCGTCGCACGGATGGCGGCATTGCGCATGGCAAGCATAAGATCAGGATCATAAGCCGTCGTCATGCCGACGAAGCGGCGGTCGCTTTCCTCACCGATCAGCGGGTTCATGCCGGAATAATTGATGTGATCGGTGATCTGCATGACGGAGCCGGGTGGCATATCCTGCCTGACCGAGCCCGCCGAATTGGTGAGGATGAGCGACTGCACGCCCAGGCCGGCGAGCGCTTCGATGACCGGGCGCATCGCTGCGGGATCACCCTTTTCGTAGAAATGGACCCGACCCGACAGCATCATGACGGGCTCACCGCCGAGATAACCAGCCACCAGTTCGCCCGCATGGCCGGAAACGCCGCCAGCGGGAAAGCCGGGCAGCTCGGCGTAAGGAATACGGATCGGCTCGCTCACCTCTTCCACCAGCGATCCCAGACCGGAGCCAAGCACGATGGCGACGCGCGGCATGAGGCCGTTCAGGCGGTCCACCAGAATGTCGATCAAACCGTCGGTCATCAGGGCAGCTCGGTCTTGAAGACGGAGGGTAGCAGCTCTTCCATGGTCATGACCTTCTGGACGCCGGTTTCGTCACAAAGATAGATCTTTGTCTCCGGCGTGGCGAACTCGGCGATCTTCTGGCGGCAGCCGCCACAAGGAGAGCAGAGCGGCAGCTTCTCGGCGATAACGGCGACTTCATTGATCTTTTTCGCCCCGCCCATGATCATGGCGCTGATGGCTGATGGTTCTGCGCACCAGCCCTGCGGGAAGGAGATGTTCTCGATATTGGCGCCCTTGTAGATCTTGCCGTCTTCGGCGCGGATTGCCGCACCGACCGGAAATTTTGAATAGGGGGCATGGGCGAAGGCCATGGCCTCTACTGCCGCCTCAAACAGGGCATGGGCCTGCGGATCGGATTTCGGGTCGGAGGACATGGGGTTAACGCTCCTTCGCATAAGCAACGCCACCGGCCTTCGGGGGCTTGGCAACGCCGATGAAACCCGCAAGCAGGATGCAGGTCAGAATATAGGGCATGGCCTGGAATATCTGCACCGGCACTTCGCCGATGCCAGGCACGGATTTACCCTGCATGAAGTTCGCGACAGCATCCAGAAAACCGAACAGAAGGCAGGCGAACATAACCGGCACCGGCTTCCATTTCGCAAAGATCAACGCCGCGAGCGCGATGTAGCCCTTGCCCGCCGACATGTTGGCGATGAAGGCAGCGGATTGAGCCACAGCAAGATAGGCGCCCGAAAAACCGCAGAGAAAACCGGCGACAATGACAGCGCGGAAGCGCATCCACGTCACCGAAATACCAGCCGTATCGACAGCGCCCGGATTTTCACCGACCGCGCGCAGGCGCAGGCCGAAACGCGTTCGGTAAAGCACCCACCAGGACAGCGGCACCGCCAGGAAGGCAAGATAGGTGAGGATGTTGTTGCCGGAAATGACGTTTGCATAGAGCGGGCCGATGAAGGGAACCTCGCGCATGGCATCAGCGCCGGGCAGTATGATCGGGGCAAAACGCCCCTCGCCCGGAAGCTGCGGTGTGCGTCCGCCCTGGCCGAACCAGGCCTGTCCCAGTACCACGGTCAGGCCGGCGGCAATGAAGTTCAACGCCACGCCCGACACGATCTGGTTGCCGCGATTGGTGATGACAGCAAAGCCGTGGATCAGCGAGAACAGGATCGAGACGGCAATACCGGCCAAGAGGCCAGCCCAGGGGTTCGCCGTGATATAGGCAACGCAGGCGGAAGCGAAGGCCGCTGCCAGCATCTTGCCCTCAAGGCCGATATCGAACACGCCGGCCCGCTCGGAAAAGAGCCCGGCCAGTGCGGTAAAGAGAAGCGGAATGGTGAGACGAACGGTCGAGCCCAGAATACTGACCAGCATATCGAAGAAATCCATGTCAGCTCACCCCTTTGCCAGACGCTGGTAAATGCGGACGATTGCAGGCCGGTACATATATTCCAGCGCGCCGGCGAAAAGGATCACAAGACCCTGAATGACCACGATCATCTCGCGGGTAATGTTGGGCATCTCGAAGGAAAGGTCTGCGCCGCCCTGATAGAGAATGCCGAACAGCAATGCCGCAAAGATGATGCCGAGCGGATGGCTTCGGCCCATCAGCGACACGGCGATGCCGACGAAGCCTGCACCGGCGACGAATTCCACCTGCAGACGGGCCGACGCGCCCATAACCGGGTTCAGCGCCATCATGCCCGCCAGACCGCCAGAGATGAGCATGGCGATGATGACGGTGCGTGCATAGGGAATACCGGCATAAATGGCGGCGGAGGGGCTGATGCCGAGCGTGCGCATTTCATAACCGAGCTTGGTGCGCCAGATGAGCACCCACACCAGAAAACACATCACCAACGCTATCAGGAAGGAGACGTTAAACGGCGCCGGACCAAGCTTCAGGCCGAAGAGGGCCATCAGCCAGTCGAGTTTCGGCAATTGGCCGCCCGGCAGAAAAGTGCGGGTTTCCGGCGCCATCTTGCCGGGCACGATCAGCACGTTCACCAGCAGGTAAACCATCAAGGCCGCAGCAATGAAGTTGAACATGATGGTGGTGATGACCACGTGACTGCCGCGTTTTGCCTGCAGCCAGGCCGGAATGAAGGCCCAGGCGGCGCCAAAAACAGCAGCGCCGATGACGGCGAAGGGCATCGTCACGTACCATGGCACATAACGATCGAGCGCCAGCGCCACCAGCGCCGCGCCAAGGCCACCGACATAGGCCTGACCTTCGGAGCCGATATTGAAGAGCCCGGCATGGAAGGCGACGGCGACGGAGAGGCCGGTGAAGATGAAACTCGTCGTATAAAACAGCGTGAAGCCGATGGCATCACCACGGCCGAGCGCCCCTTCGATCAGCAGGCGCAGCGCCGCAAGCGGGTTTTCACCGATGGACCAGACAACGAGGCCGGAAATCAGAAAGGCGGTAACGACATTGAGAAACGGCAGGAGGCCGTAAGTAATCCAGTTTGGCAGCGGTACGGAAGCGGTGCTCATTCATGCCTCATGCGGCGATGCCGGCCATCATCAGGCCCAGCGTCTGTTCTTCGGCTTCCGCCGTTTTTTCTCCGACGACCCGGCCTGCGAACATGACCATGATCCTGTCCGACAGCGACCGGATTTCATCGAGTTCGACGGAAACCAGCAAAATCGCCTTGCCAGCATCGCGCATTTCGATGATGCGGCGATGAATGAATTCGATCGCGCCGATATCCACGCCGCGTGTCGGCTGGCCGATTATCAACATCTTGGGGTCACGCTCGATTTCACGGGCGACAACGATCTTCTGCTGGTTGCCGCCGGAAAAGTTGGCGGTCTTCAGCTGCGGGTTTGGCGGGCGGATATCGTATTTCTCGATCTTCTCGACCGCATCCCTGCGAATGGCCTCGGGGTTGAGGAACGGCCCTTTGCCGTAACGTTCGTCGTGATGATAACCAAGGATGGAGTTTTCATATTCCTCGAATTTCAGCACCAGCCCCATGTGATGGCGGTCTTCCGGGATGTGGGCGAGGCCAAGCCTGCGTAAAATTGCGGGATCGGGGCGATCCACCTTCTTTCCGTCCACCCAGATTTCGCCGGAATAGGGCTTTCGGATGCCAGCGATGGCTTCCAGCAGCTCCGACTGGCCGTTGCCTGCGACACCGGCTATACCGACGATTTCACCTGCTCGGACATCCAGCGAAACGTCATCGACCATGGTGACGCCGCGGCTATCCTTGACGGTGAGATTGCGGATCGACAGAAGAACGTCGCCCGGCGTCGTTTCGCCCTTCTCCACCCGCAGCAGCACCCGTCTGCCGACCATCAGTTCGGCCAGCTCCTCGACGCTCGTCTCGGAGGTTTTCCGGGTCGCCACCATCTCGCCACGACGCATGACGGAAACGGAGTCCGTGATCGCCATGATCTCGCGCAGCTTATGGGTGATGAGAATGACTGTCTTGCCCTGATCACGCAGCACGCCGAGGATCTTGAACAGGTGATCGGCCTCTGCCGGCGTCAGAACGCCGGTCGGCTCGTCAAGGATCAGGATTTCCGCGCCACGATACATGGCTTTCAGAATTTCGACGCGCTGCTGGAGGCCGACTGGCAATTCCTCGATCACCGCATCGGGATCGACTTCCAGTCCATAATCGTCTTCCAGGCGCTTCAGCTCCCTGCGTGCACCAGCCCGGCCGTTGGCCAGCAGCGCACCGCCTTCTGCGCCCAGCATGACATTTTCCAGCACAGTAAAATTTTCGACCAGCATGAAGTGCTGATGCACCATGCCGATACCGGCATTGATGGCGGCCTGACTGTCGCGGATCGAAACCGGCGTGCCGTTCACCCGGATTTCACCGGCATCCGCCTGGTAAAAACCGTAGAGGATCGACATCAAAGTCGACTTTCCGGCACCGTTTTCCCCGATGATGCCGTGGATCGTACCCCTGGCAATTGTCAGATTGATGTTCTTGTTGGCGTGTACGGCACCGAATTTCTTGTCGATGCCCACGAGTTCGATTGCAGGGTCCATATTCAAACCGAAACCTCTCCGAAGGCTGGATATGAAAAGGGCGCAAGATGAAAAACATCACGCGCCCCAGCCACATATCATATCATTTCGGGCAGGAATTGTCCGCCATGTAATCATGGACCTTGACGGCGCCGGAGATGATGTCGGCTTTGGCCTTGTCCACGGCAGCAGTCATTTCAGGCGTGATGAGCGCCTTGTTGTTATCGTCGAGCGCGTAGGCAACGCCGTCTTCCTTGACGCCGAGAGCAACGATGCCAGGCGTGAACTTGTCATCCTTGGCGTCCTTATAGGCGTTGTAAACGGCCAGATCGACGCGCTTGACCATCGAGGTCAGAACCGAACCGGGATGCAGGTGGTTCTGGTTGGAATCGACGCCGATCGAGAATTTCTTGTTGTCGGCGGCAGTCTGGAGCACGCCGATACCGGTCGCACCGGCTGCCGCGTAAATCACGTCCGCGCCCTGATCGATCTGGTTTTTGGTAAGCTCGCCGCCGCGCACAGGGTCGTTCCAGGCAGCGCCGGTGGTGCCGGTCATGTTCTGGAAGACTTCGATCTTGTCGTTGGCAGCCTTGGCGCCTTGAGCGTAACCACAGGCGAACTTGCGGATCAGCGGAATGTCCATGCCGCCGATAAACCCGACCTTGCCGGTCTTGGAAGCCATGCCGGCCAGCAGACCGACGAGGTAAGAACCTTCGTGCTCCTTGTAGACGACCGAGCGGACGTTCGGCAGTTCAACGACGGAATCGACGATCACGAACTTGGTGTCGGGGAATTCGGCGGCAACCTTTTCCATGGCCGAGGTCCAGGCGAAGGATACGGCGACGACAGGGTTGAAACCCTTGCTGGCGAAGTTGCGGATGGCCTGCTCGCCCTGCGTGTCGCTGGTCGGTTCGAAATCGCGGAATTCGATGCCGGTTTCCGCCTTGAACTTTTCAGCGCCGGCCGCAGCGGCCTCGTTGAACGACTTGTCGAACTTGCCGCCCGTGCCATAGACCAGCGCAGGCTTGATATCCGCGGCGAGCGCGGAGGCCGACATCGCGGCAAGCGCAAAAAGCGTCAGAAGGGATTTTTTCATTGTGCAGCCCTGTTGTTGCAATTGATATTTTAAGGGTCCTCCCGCAATCCCGTTTCCCGGGAATGTCTGCGGAACCGCCAGCCGTTATACCGGCTGTGCTTGCCTCATATCCTTGCATGGCTCAATGAAAAATTCATCCGGTTTTTTTGACCCGGTGGAAAAACTTTGATCTGGCGATTTTTTAGTCTTTCCACCGGGCAGAACTGCAAAAAAACTAGTCGATATTACAGCTTACGCCGGTTCCCCTGAGGCCGCAGTAGCCACCCGGGTTCTTGGCAAGATATTGCTGGTGATAGTCCTCAGCGTAATAAAAGGTTTCAAGCGGCCCGATCTCGGTGGTGATGGCGCCGGCATGGCCAGCCTCTTCCAGAGCCTGCTGAAATGCGTCTCGAGCTTTCTGCGCCTGCTGCAGCTGCCCTTCCGTCGTTGCATAAATGGCGGAACGATAGGTCGTGCCGATGTCGTTGCCCTGCCGCATGCCTTGAGTGGGATCATGCTCCTCGAAAAATATCTTCAAGAGCGCCCCGAGCGAGATCACCGCCGGATCGTAGACAACCTTGACCACCTCGGCATGGCCCGTCTGACCCGTCGTCGTTTCCTGATATGTCGGGTTGCGGGTAAAGCCGCCGGCATAACCGACCGCCGTCACCCAAACGCCGGGCGTCTTCCAGAACAACCGCTCCGCGCCCCAGAAGCAACCCATGCCGAGATAGATGGTCTCTAAGCCATCCGGATAAGGCCCCTTCAGAGGTCTGCCGTTGACGAAGTGAAGTTCCGGCACAACGAGAGCCTCTTCACGGCCAGGCAACGCCGTCTCTTCGGTCGGCATCGTCGTTTTTTTAGAAAGCGTATCGAACAGGAACATTCGGTCCTCCATGCGGCCAGTTCCGCCGCTTCTCACGGTTCACATCCGCGGGCGCCAGCCCCGTCAGACCGACAAACGTCTCGTCGCCTTGTATTTTCTGTAACCGGCCATCCAGCAGAGGAGGGACAGAGCGAGGAAAAAGGCAAATGCAGGCAGTGCCGACAGGGCATTTTCTATGAAGCGCCACGCTTCAGGGTGAATATAGTGAGCCAGAGACGCTTCCACCATGGTTCGCGAAGCAGGAAGAAGATAGTTCCAGACTGACAATATGCCGGTGATGGTGACTGATGACGTGGAAACAGAGCGGATCGAATCGAGCACACCCAGAAAAATCGCTGCGGCGAGGAAAAGAAAGCTCAAAAACCGCAAAAAAGCTTTCATTGGGATACCTCGCTCACGGTCTGCCGCTTACGGCAGCCACATTTTGAAACATTTCCTGCATGGATAAAGGCCGGAAAACGCGATTGCAATCGCATCGAAAGGCATGAAATTGCCGACAATTCAAAAAACTGTCAGATTCGTGTTGATCCCTGCGAATTCATCGGTATATATCGCGCCGTTCCAGTGATTTGCATTCTTCATGACATGCAGACTTGAAAAAGGACAGGTGGCCGAGTGGTTTAAGGCGCACGCCTGGAACGCGTGTGTGCGTGAAAGCGTACCGTGGGTTCGAATCCCACCCTGTCCGCCATTTCGCCCACTTCAAACCATTATAGTGGCATCCCGGAAGTCCTTGTGCCTGCGGCGCCGGACGACTGCGCAGCATAGCGTCAAAGTCGCGTTTTTCGGCTTACGCAAGCCTTGATGGCTATGCATCTGCAAAGAAAGAGTTTCCGGCGCTTTTTTGCTGCCTTTCCCCTGGTCTTGCGCCTTGCAGCCGCAAAAATCGCTCCTTATATACGCCGCATAACAGCAGCGAAGGCTGCAAATCCAAGTCAAGGTGCTGTCAAAGGAATGCCTCACGGGGTTCAGACAGCGCGCTTCAAGGAGAGAAGAGCATGGCAAAAGTAATCGGTATCGACCTTGGCACAACCAACTCCTGCGTCGCAGTGATGGATGGCAAGGACACGAAAGTTATTGAAAACGCGGAAGGCGCACGTACCACGCCGTCCATGGTGGCATTTTCCGATGACGGCGAACGCCTTGTCGGCCAGCCGGCCAAGCGCCAGGCGGTCACCAATCCGACGAACACCCTGTTTGCGGTAAAGCGCCTGATCGGCCGCCGTTATGAAGACCCGACCGTCGAGAAGGACAAGGCTCTTGTTCCCTTCGAGATCGTCAAGGGCGACAATGGCGACGCCTGGGTGAAGGCGCAGGACAAGAATTATTCCCCTTCGCAGATTTCCGCGATGATCCTGCAGAAGATGAAGGAAACCGCTGAAGCCTATCTCGGTGAAAAGGTCGAGAAGGCCGTCATCACCGTTCCGGCGTACTTCAACGACGCGCAGCGCCAGGCAACCAAGGATGCCGGCCGCATCGCCGGCCTTGATGTTCTGCGCATCATCAACGAGCCGACCGCGGCAGCACTCGCTTACGGCCTCGACAAGAAGGACGGCAAGACGATCGCCGTTTATGACCTTGGCGGCGGCACCTTCGATATTTCCGTTCTGGAAATCGGCGACGGCGTCTTCGAAGTGAAGTCCACCAATGGCGATACCTTCCTTGGCGGTGAAGACTTCGACATGCGTCTGGTCGAGTATCTGGCCGGCGAGTTCAAGAAGGATCAGGGCATCGATCTGAAGAACGACAAGCTCGCTCTGCAGCGCCTCAAGGAAGCTGCTGAAAAGGCGAAGATCGAACTGTCGTCCTCGCAGCAGACCGAAATCAACCTGCCGTTCATCACGGCTGACGCTTCCGGTCCGAAGCACCTGACGCTGAAGCTGACCCGTGCGAAGTTCGAAAGCCTGGTCGACGACCTCGTGCAGCGCACCGTTGCACCTTGCAAGGCAGCGCTCAAGGACGCCGGCGTCTCCGCTTCCGAGATCGACGAAGTCGTTCTCGTCGGTGGCATGAGCCGCATGCCGAAGGTGCAGGAAGTCGTCAAGCAGCTGTTCGGCAAGGAGCCGCATAAGGGCGTGAACCCTGATGAAGTTGTTGCCATGGGCGCGGCCATTCAGGCCGGCGTTCTGCAGGGCGACGTCAAGGACGTGCTGCTGCTCGACGTGACCCCGCTGTCGCTCGGCATCGAAACGCTGGGTGGCGTCTTCACGCGTCTGATCGATCGCAACACGACGATCCCGACGAAGAAGAGCCAGACCTTCTCGACCGCCGAAGACAACCAGTCGGCCGTGACCATCCGCGTCTCGCAGGGTGAGCGCGAAATGGCGCAGGACAACAAGCTGCTTGGTCAGTTCGACCTCGTTGGCCTGCCGCCGGCACCGCGTGGTGTTCCGCAGATCGAAGTTACCTTCGATATCGACGCCAACGGTATCGTGCAGGTTTCGGCCAAGGACAAGGGCACCGGCAAGGAACAGCAGATCCGCATCCAGGCCTCCGGTGGCCTTTCTGACGCCGACATCGAAAAGATGGTCAAGGACGCCGAAGCCAATGCTGAGGCCGACAAGAAGCGTCGTGCGGGCGTGGAAGCCAAGAACCAGGCTGAAAGCCTCATCCATTCTACCGAGAAGTCGGTGAAGGAATATGGTGACAAGGTTTCCGAAACCGACCGCAAGGCGATCGAAGACGCCATTGCCACCCTGAAGACCGCGGTTGAGGCTTCCGAGCCTGACGCCGACGACATCCAGGCGAAGACCCAGACCCTCATGGAAGTCTCCATGAAGCTCGGTCAGGCCATCTATGAAGCGCAGCAGGCCGAGGCTGGCGATGCTTCCGAAGGCGGCAAGGATGACGTCGTCGACGCTGACTACGAAGAAATCAAGGACGACAAGAAGTCCGCATAATCGCGCGACTTTCCGTCTCCTGACAATTTATGCAAGACATCCGGCTGCCGCGTGCAGCCGGAAATCCATTTGCGGGGCTTGTTAACTGAATGGCGAAAGCAGACTTTTACGAAACACTCGGCGTCAGCAAGACTGCGGACGAAAAAGAGCTGAAAAGCGCCTTCCGCAAACTCGCGATGAAGTACCATCCGGACAAAAACCCTGATGATGCCGATTCCGAACGGAAATTCAAAGAAATCAACGAAGCATACGAAACGTTGAAGGATCCGCAGAAGCGCGCGGCCTACGATCGTTTCGGCCATGCGGCCTTTGAAAATGGCGGCATGGGCGGCGGTGGCGGCTTTGGCGGCGGCGGTTTCGCCAATGGCGGCTTCTCGGATATTTTCGAAGACATCTTCGGCGAGATGATGGGCGGCGGTCGCGCGCGCCGGTCTTCCGGCGGTCGCGAACGCGGTGCCGATCTTCGCTACAACATGGAAATCACGCTGGAAGAAGCCTTCACCGGCAAGACGGCGCAGATCAGGGTTCCGACCTCGATCACCTGCGACGTCTGTTCCGGCTCGGGCGCCAAGCCCGGCACGCAGCCGAAGACCTGCGCCACCTGCCAGGGTTCAGGCCGCGTGCGCGCCGCGCAGGGCTTCTTCTCGGTGGAGCGCACCTGCCCCACCTGCCATGGCCGCGGACAGACGATCTCCGACCCCTGCGGCAAGTGCCATGGTCAGGGCCGCGTAACGGAAGAGCGCTCGCTCTCGGTCAACATTCCCTCGGGCATCGAGGATGGCACACGCATTCGCCTGCAGGGCGAAGGCGAAGCCGGCATGCGTGGCGGTCCGGCGGGCGATCTCTATATCTTCCTGTCCGTGCGTCCGCATGAGTTCTTCCAGCGCGACGGTGCCGATCTCTATTGCACCGTGCCGATCTCGATGACGACGGCAGCGCTCGGCGGCACCTTCGATGTCACGACGCTCGATGGCACGAAGTCGCGCGTCACGGTTCCGGAAGGCACCCAACCGGGCAAGCAGTTCCGTCTGAAGGGCAAGGGCATGCCGGTGCTGCGTTCGGCGCAGACGGGCGATCTCTATATCCAGATTCAGATCGAGACGCCGCAGAAACTCAGCAAGCGACAGCGCGAGCTGCTGCAGGAGTTCGAGCAGCTGTCTTCCAAGGAGAATAATCCGGAATCGACGGGCTTCTTCGCCCGGATGAAGGAATTCTTCGACGGCTGAGTGCCGCCGTTCTTCACCATCAAAAACGCCGCCATCCCTTGGACTGGCGGCGTTTTCTTTTTGGGGTCAGCCTGAAAAGCCGCCCTCTTCCAGATATCGCCGCTCCTCCGGTGTTGTTTCCCGCAACAATATCTTGTTACGGTGCGGAAAGCGGCCGAAACGTTCGATGATCTCGCGATGTTCTTCGGCGTGATGCAGATAAAGCCCGCCAAGCGGCCGATTGAGACGGCACGCCCGGTGCTGCGCCTCCAGATCTTCTGCGTGAGAAAACGGTAGATAGAAGAAGACCCGCAGATCCTCACTCACCGCCTGATCATGTCCGCGCCGGATGGCTTCATCGGCCAAAAGCCGCGCCAGAGGATCGGTCGCATACATGTGCGCCGTGTCGCGAAAGCAGTTGCGCGGAAACTGATCCAGCAGCAGCATCAAGGCGAGGCTGCTTTCTGCACCCTCCAGCCAGCCATCCAGTTCCCGCCTCGCGGCAGCGAAATGAGCGTCACGGAACCGGTCGTGAAAGTGACTGTCGAAGGCGGCGTCCTTGTCGAACCATTTTTCCGGGCCAGCCTTCTTCCAGAAGTCGACGATTTCTTCAGCGAGCTTGGCTGTGTCGTTTTTCATCCTGTACTCCCGTCAGTAATGCGGTGGCCTTGTGATGGCGGGCGCGTCCAATGACTGCTCCTCAAGACTCAGGAACCGCTCTGTCAGGCGATCAAGCTTGGCGCGGGTCTGTTCAACAACCTTCCACTGCTCCGCCAGCTGGTCCGACAGTTCCTCTATCACCTTCACCTGATGCGCGACCGTTTCCTCGAGCGCGATGATCCGTTCTTCGGTTTCCGACGTCATGGTGACCTCTCTTTCCAGCCCTTCCTTGGGCCTAAAGGCTCGCGAGTCAACCATATGTCGCTTTCGTGAAGGGAATTCGGCATGGCGGAAACAGAGACAGAAAAGCCGGCGATGTCTCCATCGCCGGCCTCATGAGTTTATCGCATTCTCAGTCTTCTTCTACGAAAACCTCTTCGCGTTTCTTTTTCACGCTGGGGAGGAAGACGATGATCAGCACGGCGAGCGCAATGAAAAGCAGGGTGGCGCTGATCGGCCGGGTCACGAAGGTCGACGGATCGCCACGCGACAGGATCATGGCACGTCGCAGGTTCTCCTCCAGCAGCGGACCGAGCACGAAGCCGAGCAGCAAAGGGGCAGGTTCGCAGCGCAGTTTCACCAGCACGTAACCGATGAAGCCGAAGAAGGCGACGGCATAGAGATCGAAGACGTTTGAATTGACGCTGTAGACCCCGATGGCGCAGAAGGCCATGATGATCGGGAAGAGCACGTAGTAGGGCACCGTCAGCAGCTTCACCCACAGCCCGATCAGCGGCAGGTTGAGGATGACGAGCATCAGATTGCCGATCCACATGGAGGCGATGATGCCCCAGAACAGCGCCGGCTGTTCGGTCGCCACATTCGGACCGGGAACGATGCCCTGAATGATCATCGCGCCGATCATCAGCGCCATCACCGGATTGGCCGGAATGCCGAGCGTGAGCAGCGGAATGAACGACGTCTGGGCGCCGGCATTGTTGGCTGATTCCGGACCGGCCACACCGGCAACCGCGCCGTGCCCGAATTCTTCCGGGTTCTTGGAGACACGTTTCTCCACGGTGTAGGAGGCAAAGGCGGCGAGGATCGCCCCGCCGCCCGGCAGGATGCCGAGAGCCGAACCAATGGCCGTGCCGCGCAGAACCGGCCCTACCATGCGCTTGAAATCATCCTTGGTCGGCATCAAGCCGCTAACCTTGGCGATCAGCACCGAACGGGTCCGCTCGTTTTCGAGGTTGCGCAGGATTTCGGCGATACCGAAGACACCCACAGCCACAGCCACGAAATTCAGGCCATCGGCATATTCGCGGATACCGAGGGTGAAACGCGGCGTGCCGCTATAGATATCCGTGCCGACGAGACCGAGCAGCAGGCCAAGCACGACCATGGCCAACGCCTTGACGATGGAGCCATGGGCGAGCGCGATGGAAGACACAAGGCCGACGACCATCAGCGAGAAATACTCCGCCGCGCCGAATTCCAGCGCGATTGCCGTGAGCGGCGGCGCAAAGATTGCGACGAGGAAGGTTGACACCGTGCCGGCGAAGAACGATCCGATGGCGGCGATGGCAAGCGCTGCACCCGCCTTGCCCTTGCGTGCCATCTGGTAACCATCGATGGCGGTGACGGCAGAGGACGATTCGCCGGGCATATTGATCAGGATCGCCGTGGTCGATCCACCATATTGCGCACCGTAATAGATGCCGGCGAGCATGATCAGCGACGAGACGGGCTCAAGCTGGAAGGTGATCGGCAGCAACATGGCGATCGTCGCCGTCGCGCCGATGCCGGGCAGAACGCCGATGAGGGTGCCAAGCAGCACGCCGATCAGGCAGAAAAAGAGGTTTGCCAGCGACGAGGCGGTGACGAAACCGAGCGCAAGATTATCGAGCAAATCCATCGCTATACCTCAGAAGTTGAGCCAGGGGCCGAAGCGCTGGAAAGGCAGGCCAAGACCATAATTGAAAACAGCGACGGAAAAGACAGTGATAGCCGCGGAAAGAACGACCGCCATCAACGGGCTCATCTTGTGTGAGGCGAAGGACGCAATGAGCGCGCTGAAAAACAGCGCCGGCACAAAACCCAGGCCCCGAACAGTGAAACCAAAAAAGATCGGCGCGGGCAGGATGAAAAATATGCCGCGCCAGGCGATTGCGCCGATGCCCTCGCCAGCCGGCCGGGTTGCGCGCAGGAATATGACGCCGCCAAGCAGGATCAGGATGATCGCGAGTACCAGCGGGAAGTAGCCCGGCCCCATACGGAAGGCGGTTCCGATTTCCAGACCATAGGACTGCAAGGCAAAAAAGACGCCAAGCCCCATAAAAATTGCCCCGCAGACTGCTTCGGCAGGGTCATTAAATAACGACTTCATGAAAGATGCCCCTCCACGGCGCCCGACATTCAGCCGGTTCGCCTGTTAAAGTTGATCACGGTCGACCGGCGGCAGGAAACCGCCGGTCTTTCCGCGTTCATCAGTCGGCATATTGGCCGGCAGCCTCAATCACCGGCTTCCAGCGGGCGATTTCGCTCTCAAGCTTGGCCTTCAGCGCCGCCGGTGTCGCATCGCTTTCCGGCGACGGCGTAGTGCCGAGCTCCGCAAAACGCGCCGCGACATTCTTGTCCTTCAGCGCGATCTGCAGCGACTTGGAGAGCTTCTCGTTGATTTCCGCGGGCGTGCCCTTCGGCGTGTAGATGCCGTGCCAGATGCCGACTTCGAGTTTGGGCAAGCCAGCTTCAGCAACTGTCGGCACGTCCTTCAGCACATCCAGCCGCTTCGGCGAGGTTACGGCGTAAGCCTTCACAGTGCCGCCCTGAATCTGCTTGGTGGTGTTGGTGGTCTGGTCGCACATGATATCGACCTGGCCGCCCAGCAGATCGGTCATGGCAGGGCCGGTGCCCTTGTAGGGCACGGTAACGAGCGGCGTCTCGATGGCGCTCATGAACAGCATGCCGCACAGATGAGAGGCCGCGCCGATGCCGGCATTGGCAACGGTGACCTTGTCCTTGTTCGCCTTGGCGTAATCGATCAGCCCCTTGAGGTCCGTGGTCTCAAGGTTCTTGCGCGACAGGATGGTCATCGGCACTTCCGTGACCAGACCAACATATTCGAAAGCACTTGTCGTGTCGTAAGCGAGCTTTCGATAGAGCGTGGCGCTAGTCGCCATGCCGATGTGGTGGAGAAGGATGGTGTAACCATCGGGATCTGCGGAGGCAACGCGGCCAGCGCCAAGCGTGCCGCCGGCGCCGCCGACATTTTCCACGATGATCTGCTGGCCAAGATCCTTCGACATGGATTCAGCCACAAGACGCGCCACCGTGTCCGTCGGGCCACCGGCCGAGAAAGGCACGACCATGGTGATGTTACGCTCGGGATAGGTCTGAGCGGATGCGGACAGCGCGAAAAGGGAAACGGCAGCGGCGGCAGCAAGGCCGGAAACTGTCTTCAGTATTTTCATCGATTCCTCCCGGATGAAAATGATCGCCACTTCAGCCGCGCATGCTCCTCCATGGCGGCCGGGGTGACGATATTTGCGATCCCGAAGTGACATTCAGCAACGGCACTGTTGCGATGAAACGCAGTTTTATCCGTGTAACCAAAGATAATGGGTGGATTTCAACCCATGACTGCCTAAAGATGGGTGGAAATCCACCCATCAGATCTCGGTCATATGCCGGTGAAGCTCGTATTTCTGCATCTTCTCATAAAGCGTTTTGCGGGAGATGCCGAGGTTCTCATAAACGGATTTCAGATTTCCACCATGGGCTGCGATGGCCTGCGCAATCAGGCTTTTTTCATATGCCGCGACCCTCGGGGCAAGAGCCGACCTGCCATCATCCTGAAACGCCGGCGACGCATCGGATACGTCGGTTTCCAGGCCCAGCGCGAAGCGGTCCGCAGCGTTGCGCAATTCCCGGACGTTGCCCGGCCATTCCCTGAGCGAAACAGCGGAGAGCAGGTGCTGCGGCACCTCCATATCCTCCCGCCCGTAGCGGGCGGCAGCTTCTCGTACCAGATGGAGGAAGAGCAGCGGAATATCCGCGCTGCGCTGCGAGAGCGATGGCACGAGAATTGTTGCGACGTTAAGGCGGTAAAGAAGGTCGGCGCGAAAACGGCCAGCCGCAACTTCCTGTTCCAGATCTACCTTGCTGGTGGCGATGAAGCGCACGTCGAGTTCGACCGTTTCATTCGAGCCGAGACGGGTAATCACTCTTTCCTGCAGCACGCGAAGCAATCGGCCCTGCAGTTCGAAAGGCATAGAGCCGATTTCATCCAGCAGGATGGTGCCGCCGCGCGCGTGTTCGAACTTGCCATAACGCGGGCGCAGCGCGCCCGGAAAGGCGCCGGCCTCGTGACCAAACAACTCGCTCTCAATCAATGTCTGCGGAAGCGCCGCACAGTTGATCGCGACAAAGGGCCGGTTGGCTCTGCTGCTGATATCGTGCAATGCCCGCGCAACCACCTCCTTGCCTGCGCCTGTATCGCCGACGATCAGTGTATCGGCATCCGTCGCACCGATGGCGCGAATGCGGTACCGCAGATCGACCATCACCTGGGTTCTGCCCGGCAGGCGCGTTTCGAGATCGTCATGCTTGCCCGCCACCGCCTTGAGACGGCGATTTTCCAGCACCAGCGCCCGCCGGTCATTGGCCCGCTTGATGATGCCCGCGAGATATTGCGGTGTGAACGGCTTCTCGATGAAATCATAGGCGCCATTGCGCATGGCGTTGACCGCCAGCTGAACATCCCCGTGACCCGTCATCAGAATCACAGGTATTTCCGCATCGAGCTCCCTCACCTTCTGCAGCAGCGTCATGCCGTCCATGCCGGGCATGCGGATGTCGCTGACCACGACCCCATCAAAACTGTAGCCGATGAGTTCGAGCGCGTGTTCGGCGCTCGCCAGCATGGTAACGGCAAAACCGGAAAGCTCCAGCGCCTGGGCAGTGGAGAAGCGCAGTTCCTCTTCGTCATCGATCAGCAAAACCCGCGACATGGTCATTCCGCAGCCGCCTCCATGCGCCAGGCGGCGGCGGGCAATTCGATCTCGAATTCCGCGCCCCCTTCCTCATGATTTCTCACCCGCAACTGGCCGCCAAAATCCTTGATGATGTTATAGGAGATGGAAAGCCCGAGGCCGAGGCCACGCCCCACACCCTTGGTGGTGAAAAACGGATCGAAGATGCGATCCGAAATTGCCGGCGGAACGCCTGGTCCCCGGTCGCGGATGAAGACGGAAACCGTCTGGCCGTGCTGTACGGCCTCGAGCGCGATGCGCCGATCCTCGCGCCCCTCCACGGCGTCCGCCGCGTTGGAAATGATGTTGACGAGCACCTGCTGCAGCCGCACCGGACCAGCTTTCACCGCAAGTGGCACCGGGCCGAGATTGACATCCAGCACCGCATTGGCGGCCTTCAACCGGGCACCGACGATTTCAAGCGTGTCGCGAAGCACGGTTTCCAGGCTGACCGCAGTCATTTTTTCGTTCGGCTTTCGGGCGAAATTCCTGAGGTGCCTGCTGATCGAGGCCATGCGATCGATCAGCCCCGATATGCGCCTGAGGTTTTCCCTGACCTCGTCCAGCCGCCCGCGCTCTACAAGAAGCGACGCGTTTTCGGCATAATTCTTGGCTGCGGCAAGCGGCTGGTTGATTTCATGCGACAAGGCTGCCGACATCTGTCCGAGCGCCGCAAGCTTGCCCGCCTGCACCAGATCATTCTGCATCTTGCGTAATTGTTTTTCCGTCTGGCGGCGCTCGGCGATTTCGTGTTCGATCTCCTCGTTCACACGCGCCAGATCGGCAGTGCGTTCCTCGACCCGACGTTCCAGCTCCGCCTGGGCTTCTGCCTGATGGGTCAGCCGTTCACGCAGCCGTCGCCGTCTCTGCAGCATCGCCGCAATGAGCGCCGCTGCCAGACACAGGCACAGGATGATCGCGATCATTGCCGTCTTCACCTGTGTCCGCAATGAACCGGTATCCATCAGCACGCTGACGGTCCATCCTGCATCCGCCATCGGCTGCGACAGGACCATATATTCCCTGTCCCCCTCATTCTGGGTAATCGTCATCAGCTGATGCGAGCCGAAACTGCCGTGTTTCAGCGGCAGTTCCTTCAGCGTGGCATTGGCGTAACGGCGTGAGGCCTCGGTACGCGCCAGTCTCTCGGGCGTCAGCGGCATCAGGCCGGAATAAAGCCATTGCGGTGTGCCGGTCATGAAAATGATGCCTTCGGGATCCGACACAAGAATACGGTTTTCGCCATCGCCGAAGGAGGCCTCTATGCCTTCGATGTCGACCTTGAAGACGATGACGCCCTTTATTTCCGCATTGAAGAGAATAGGCGCGGAGAAATAATATCCGCGCTTGTGCGAGGTCGTGCCGAGCGCGAAGAACCGCGACTGCAGGCCCTTCGCCGCATCCTGAAAATAGGGACGGTAGCTGAAATTCTCACCGACGAAGCTTGTCGGACCATCATAGTTGCTGGCCGCGATTGTCTCGCCATCCAGCGTAATGATGTAGATATCGGAGGATTCCAGCAGGGTGTTGATGGATTTGAGGTAGACATTGGCGCGCTGTCGCAGGGCTTCATCCTTGGGATGTGCGACCAGCTCCTCAATGTCATCATGATCTGCAATCAAGGCAGGCAGCGGCTCGTAACGATTCAACAGCCCGCCAAGGGCGGAGACGGCAAGCCGGAGCGTCGTGCGCCCCTGCTCGGACATTTCACCGAAATAGCTTTCTGCAATGACGCCGCTTCCTTTTGTCACGGCGCCGTAACCGAGGCCAAGACCGAGCATCATCAACAAAATCCAGCGATATTTCACCGAAACTCCCCTCACGCGGCAGGCATCTAACCCGCTCTCCCGAAGCGAGTGTAGGAGGAGTGACGAGATTTTCCAAGTGAGCGCTGGACACCGTTATAGCTCGCTAAAAACAAAAAACCGGCCACGAGGGCCGGTTTTTGCAAAGTCACGTCGGAAAAGCTTATGCGCTTTCCTTCGGCGTCAGAACCTGACGGCCGCGATACATACCGGTCTTCAGATCGATATGGTGCGGACGGCGCAGTTCGCCGGAGTTCTTGTCTTCAACATAGGTCGCAGACTTGAGACCGTCAGCCGAGCGGCGCATGCCACGCTTGGACGGGCTTGTTTTTCTTTTTGGTACAGCCATTTTTGTTACTCCACTTAAGCGGCGAAACAACGGAACCGGCCAGAACCAAAGGCCGAATGTCGGATGTCTCGATATCGGAAATTTGGCGCGCTTATACATGCCCAAACGGGCTTTGACCAGCCCTGACGCGCATTTTTTCCGATTCGGCAAAAACCATGCGGCGAACTGCCCTCAGGCAACGCAAATCATGCTTCACCTTCTATCGAAAACAACGAGCTCCTTGAAGTGGTTCATATCCCTGAATTCACAGAAAGCCGGCGGACGCATCTCCATAACTGGCGCCGCGGCACGCAGCTTTTCCAGTTCCTCGTCAAGCATCGCCTGCCAGCGCGGCAGGCACTCAGGCTTGAACCAGCTGATGATGTAGGACAGGGTGATGTGAAACTCGTAGCTGTCATGGTCAGGATGGCGATATCCGAAGAAATCGGCGAATGCATCCCGCCACAGGGCCACAATGCGATCATCCTCGGCGGTGGCTCCCGTCAGGACCAGACCTACCGGCCGCAAACCGGTGACCTGCATGTTGAATCCCGGCAGCGCCGGAAAAGCAGAAAGGCGGTCGCGATAATAGTCCGTCATCGTGTCGATCGGTGTATCAAGCGGCATTGTCTGCGGCCAATAGGGCAGAGCACGCCGAAACTCGATGATGCCCTGAAACACCGTCATGTGCAGGCTGGAAGCCGGTGTGAAAGCAAGCTGGGATGCCTCCGGCATATCCAGGAAGCGCTGACGCGTCGCAATGATCGCGTTTTCGGTCTGCGAGCCCCCGACAAGATGGCAGACGACCGTATTGCCCGGCTCAGGCAGAAACTCACCATTCTCATTAAAGCGGCTGCCGAGATGGCGCGGCGGCTGATCATGACAGGCAGCAGAAATATAGCCGAGATCTTTCGAGACGAGCGGGGCGTGCATGGGAAACTCCTCGTGAAGCGTTTCCTCTAATCCGTGCACGCGACACAGCCATGACATGGACCGGCCAAAAGCCGGTCAATGCGCCTCGTCCCAGTTGTCAGCCGCGCGGGCATCCACCTGCAATGGCACCTTCATGGAGATTGCCGGCATGGCCGCATTTTCCATGACCGAGACGACGACGGGCAGAGTTTTCTCGATTTCCGCTTCATCGACCTCGAAGATGAGTTCGTCATGCACCTGCAACAGCATGCGGGCGGAAAGGTTTTCAGCCTCCAGCGCCGGTTCGATACGGACCATGGCGCGCCGTATGATATCCGCCGCGGAGCCCTGGATCGGCGCGTTAATGGCGGCGCGCTCGTTGAAGGCCTTCACGGAAGGGTTGGACGAGCGGATTTCCGGATAATGGGCGCGGCGGCCGAAAATCGTCTCGACATAACCGTTCTCACGGGCGAAAGCCTTTGTCGCCTCCATGTAGTCGCGGATGCCGGGAAAACGCTCGAAATATTTCTTGATATATTCGCCGGCTTCAGAACGGGCGATACCGAGCTGGTTGGCGAGACCGAAAGCCGAAATACCGTAGATAATGCCGAAATTGATGGCCTTGGCGCGGCGGCGCACTTCCGAGGGCATGCCTTCGACAGGCACACCAAACATTTCCGAAGCCGTCATGGCATGAATGTCGATGCCGTTTTCGAAGGCGTTGCGAAGCTGCGGAATATCGGCGACATGGGCCAGCACGCGCAGTTCGATCTGGCTGTAGTCGGCGGAAAGAAGCTTGTGGCCGGGCGTGGAGATGAAAGCCGTGCGGATTTTTCGCCCTTCCGCCGTGCGGACGGGGATGTTCTGAAGGTTCGGTTCCGAGGACGACAGACGGCCTGTTGTGGTGGAGGCCAGCGCATAGGATGTATGCACACGTTTCGTCTCCGGGTGGATATATCCCGGCAGTGCATCCGTATAGGTGGATTTAAGCTTCGTCAGCTGCCGCCAGTCGACGATCTTGCGGGGCAGTTCAATACCTTCAGCCGCCAAATCCTCCAGCACCTGTGCCGAGGTCGACCATTGGCCGGTCTTGGTCTTGGAGCCGCCCGGCAGGCCCATCTTGCCGAACAGGATGTCGCCGAGCTGCTTTGGCGAGCCGATGTTGAAACGCTCGCCGGCCAGCTCGTAGATTTCCTCTTCAAACGCTGCCGCCTTCTGGGCGAGTTCGCCGGAAAGACGTGAGAGGATTTGCCGGTCGACGGTGATGCCACGCTCCTCCATATGAGCCAGAACAGGCACAAGCGGACGTTCCAGCCGCTCGTAAACCTTGGTCAGCCGTTCTGAAACAAGCCGCGGCTTCAGCGCCATCCACAGCCGCAAGGTGACGTCAGCGTCCTCCGCTGCATATGCCGTCGCCTTGTCGATGTCGACAAAATCGAAGGTAACGCTCGACTTGCCCGATCCCGCCACGTCCTTATAGGGGATCGGCGTATGGCCGAGCCAACGTTCGGACAGCGAATCCATGCCGTGCGTCGCTTTGCCAGCCTCAAGCACATAGGAGATCAGCATCGTATCGTCGAAACTCTGCATGACGACGCCATGGCGTTTCATGAGCAGATAGTCATATTTGAGATTTTGCGCGACCTTCAGCACGGCCTCGTCTTCAAGCAAGTCCTTGAGACGGACCAGTGCTTCGTCAAAGGGCACCTGGCCTTCGGCGAGCCTGATACCATCGCTGAATAGATCGCCGCCGGAGCCAGTCTTGTGCGTCAAGGGAATGTAGGCGGCGCGTATATCGCTGCCCGAGGCATCCTTGCCATTATCGGCGATTGCCAGCGAAAACCCGACGAGCTCCGCCTGCATCGGATCAAGCGAGGTCGTTTCAGTATCGAAGGCGACGACCCCCGTTTCCCGCGCCGCCGCAACCCAGAGGTCCAGCGTCGCAAGATCCCTGATCGTCGTGTAGGCGCTCGTGTCGATCTTCGCGGCGGCAAAAAGCGTCTGACGGGCGGTGGCAAGATCAGCCGGCGCGCTGCCCTCCCCTGCACCTTTCCGCGCCGGAATAGCGGGCGAAACCGCAGTGCCCGTTACGCCAGCAGCCGCTTCGCCCGGAGCCGGAGCGGACGGCGCATCGAGATCGGGACCATGGGCGTCAGCGCCCCACTGAACCGGCACATTGGCGGACTCAATGGCGGAAGCATCGGTCTCTGTCGCTTCGGCAACCCGCCGCGTCAGCGTGGTGAATTCCATCGCCTTCAGGAAGGCAATGAGTTTCGGGCCGTTCTGAGGTTCCAGCACCAGTGCTTCAAGCGGCTGATCCAGCGGCACGTCGGTCCTCAGGGCCACGAGCTGTCGGGAAATACGAGCAAGTTCCGCATTGGCGATGATATTTTCCCGACGCTTCTGCTGCTTGATCTCACCTGCCCGGGCGAGCAGCGTATCGAGATCGCCGTATTCTTCCAGCAATTGCGCGGCCGTCTTTGGACCGATGCCGGGGATGCCCGGAACATTGTCGGTCGAATCGCCGGTCATGGCCTGCAGGTCGATCATCTTTTCGGGACCCACGCCCCATTTCTCTATGACATCAGGGATGCCGATCTGCTTGTCCTTCATCGCATCGTACATGTGGACATTGGCAGTGACGAGCTGCATCAGATCCTTGTCGGAGGAGATGATGGTGACATCGGCCCCAATGGCCTCCGCCTGCCGGGCATAGGTGGCGATGATATCGTCCGCCTCGAAGCCTTCCGTCTCGATGCAGGGAAGGTTGAAGGCGCGCGTCGCCTCCCGTATCAGCCCGAATTGCGGCACCAGATCTTCCGGCGGCGCCGTGCGATTGGCTTTATAGAGATCATAAAGCTCATTGCGGAATGTCTTTGACGAATAATCGAAAATTACCGCAAAATGCGTGGGCGTCACGCCGACATCGGTGTTGCGCGCATCCTTCAGGAGCTTCCACAACATGTTGCAGAAGCCGGAAACGGCGTTGACCGGCAGCCCGTCCGACTTGCGGTTCAGCGGCGGGATGGCATGGAAGGCCCGGAAAATGAAACCGGACCCGTCGACGAGGAAGAGATGATCGCCTTTTTTCATGGGTAGCATGGATAGCGCGCCAGAGGCGAAAGGTCTATCGTCGAGATCGGATGCGAGGCTATATCTTTGATGATTTCTAGGGAAAAGCCGATGTCGAAAAATGCTATCTTACAAACTTATTTTGGAGCGCTTTTATTCGCCACTGCCACAGGTCTTTTCGTGTGGTTCAATGGTGAGGATGGGGTTTCTATTTTTCAGAAGTCCCTGCTTGCACCACTTTATCTTCTGGCGACGACGGGACTGCGCCATTTTTTTCCAAGAGAACGAGACCACCGCCGTGGCATTTTGACGATGCTCGAGTATCATGCTCTCGAAGCGGCAGTTCTCGGTATATTCTTGCTAATTGTCATTGATCCATTGCCCAACGATCTGCGCGGTCAGATCCTCTATTTCTGCCTGTTCGTCATAGTCGTAGGCGGCGCGAATTTTGCTTTAGGAACGCTTCAAAA
The DNA here is from genome assembly GCF_003261015.1 of Agrobacterium sp. MS2. Taxonomy (NCBI): domain Bacteria; kingdom Pseudomonadati; phylum Pseudomonadota; class Alphaproteobacteria; order Hyphomicrobiales; family Rhizobiaceae; genus Agrobacterium; species Agrobacterium sp. MS2. The sequence continues at coordinate 510,082 of NZ_QLNF01000084.1, forward strand.
AAGCAGACATGGTGAGAACCGTTAAATAGATATCACTTTAAAATTTCCCGGAGTTAGGGAGCCTACCTTGCGCGACCGTATAGTATCAGCATTAACAGGTGGGATCTCATTGACCGCCGCCACTGTTCTCCTCTCTTGGTTTGGAGGGAGTGATGCAACGGAGATTTTTCATCACGGGCTGCTAGCCATGATGTATTGCACGGCTATCCAAGGGCTCAGCAGTTTTTCCGCCGTCGCATTGCAAAGCCCCGCTGGAACGGCCCTTTATCTTGTCGCCAACGCAGCACTTTTTACCGCGTTTCTCGTTCTGGCCATTTTGCCCTCAGAGCTTGGCGTCGGCCGCCAGGCACTCTTTTTTTTATGTACAACAGCTGCGCTTGCTGGAGTGGGTTTTGCGCTGATTGTTTACGTGGAGCGCAGGAGGCGAGAGTTTTGAAACGCCGGCTCATACCTTACCGATTTGTAATCCATCTTTCCCTTGAAAAGCCGCATTTGCAGACACATTTCTTAGAGGACGGCGCCTGATCACGCCGTAGTCTGATAGCTGGCTCGTCCCCCGCCGCGTCAGACCGGACAAAGGCCTTTCCCCCTCTCCGGGCCTTTGTCCTCCAATATGACCGCCATGGCCGTCCCCTCCAGGCCATGGCGGTTTTATTTTGCGCCTGTTACCGGCTGGCAAAAACATATCGTGCGATATATATCGCACTATTGAATTGCCGGCGCCGCCTGGCCAAACTGTCTGAGGGACGGAGGAATGGGGTTTTCCCGGGATGAATCGGCCATCTATCTCGCCGCCAAAATGGCGCGGGAGTTCACTATGGCGCTGCAGAAAAGAGCCGCCGCATTGGGCTTCTCTCCCGGCCAATTCCCCATTCTCATCGAGCTCTGGCATGAAGAAGGGCTGACGCAAAGGCAGTTGCTCGACAGAATCGATGTCGAACAGGCAACGCTTGCTAACACGCTCTCACGCATGGAGCGCGACGGGCTGATCGTGCGAAAGACGCATCCCGGTGACCGCCGCGCCCAGATCATCGAATTGACGCAGCGCGGCAGGGACCTGGAAGCGAATGCCATTGCCGCTTCTGAGGCCACCGAAGACATGTTGCTTGCGGATTTCCGGCGTTTTGAACGCCAGCTTCTGCTGGAATATATGCGCCGCGCCATCGAGAGCGCAAAAAAAGCAAAATAGCGCTTCCAACTCGAAACCGCTTCGCAGTTTTCCTGAACTGCTCTATCGTTCCCGCGGCCGCGCGTTTGCCGATTCACGACACGCCGGCCCTTGTTTCCCGCGATGCGCGATGCCCGGATGTTTCGTCTTATCGCCGGGTCACGACAGACATGACAGGATCAGCGATGACAGACGTTTCCCCCATTCTTTCCACTGCCGATGACAATCTCACCTCCAGCCTCGAGCGACTGTTCGAACTCGTTCGCATTCCGTCGATTTCCACGGACCCCGCTTACAAGGCCGAGTGCCGCAAGGCGGCGGAATGGCTCGTGAGAACGCTTTCAGCGCTTGGCTTTACCGCCTCCGTTCGCGATACAGCCGGTCACCCCATGGTGGTGGCGCATCACGATGCGGCCAATGAAGACGCCCCACATGTGCTTTTCTACGGCCATTATGATGTACAGCCGGTCGATCCGCTCGATCTCTGGGAAAACGATCCTTTCGAACCCGCCGTCAAGGATATCGGCGCAGGCCGTCAGGTGATTACAGGACGCGGTACGGCGGATGACAAGGGCCAGCTGATGACCTTCGTGGAGGCCTGCCGCGCCTACAAGGCCGTGAATGGCGGCCTGCCGGTGCGCGTCACCATTCTTTTTGAAGGTGAAGAAGAATCCGGTTCGCCCTCGCTGAAGCCGTTCCTCGAAGCGAATGCGGAAGAGCTGAAGGCGGATTATGCCCTGGTCTGCGATACCGGCATGTGGGACCGGGATACGCCCGCCATTGCCGCGGCGCTGCGTGGTCTGGTCGGCGAAGAAATCGTCATCACCGCCGCCGATCGCGATCTGCATTCGGGTCTTTTCGGTGGTGCCGCCGCAAACCCCATCCACATCCTGACCGACATTCTCGCTGGCCTGCATGACGAGACCGGCCGCGTGACGCTCGACGGCTTCTATGACGGCGTGGAAGAAACGCCCGCCAATATCAAGGCTGCCTGGGAGACGCTGGGCCGCACCGCAGAAACCTTCCTCGGTGAAGTGGGCCTTTCGGTTCCCTCGGGTGAAAAGGGCCGCTCCGTGCTGGAACAGACCTGGGCGCGGCCGACAGCGGAGGTCAACGGCATCATAGGCGGGTACACCGGTGATGGCTTCAAGACCGTTATTGCAGCAAAAGCTTCCGCCAAGGTGTCGTTCCGCCTTGTCGGCGAACAGAACCCCGCCGCCATTCGCGAAAACTTCCGGGCCTATGTACGCTCGAAAATTCCGGCTGATTGCTCCGTGGAATTCCACGAGCATGGCGCATCGCCGGCGATCCAGCTTTCATACGATTCACCCGTCCTGACCAAGGCGAAGAACGCCCTTTCGGAAGAGTGGCCCAAACCGGCCGTCGTGATCGGCATGGGCGGCTCTATCCCGATCGTGGGCGATTTCCAGAAGATGCTCGGCATGGATTCGCTGCTCGTCGGTTTCGGCTTGACGGACGATCGCATTCATTCGCCGAATGAAAAATACGACCTGCAGTCCTTCCACAAGGGCATTCGCTCCTGGATCCGCATTCTCGACGCACTGGCCGCGAAATAAAAAAGAGGAGGCGCCACTGGTCGGGCGCCTCCGCTCACTCCAAAAACAAAAAGGCCGGGCAAGCCCGACCTTTCCATCCGTTTTCCGTCAATGCCAGTACATCCGTGGTCAAAGCGGTTCAACGGTCTGATGTTTCAGAGCGCGTCGATTTCCGACGCCGCTTTCACAATCAGGATCATCTGTTTTGGTTAATCTTTGGTTAACGCAACAACAGCGGCATCTTAAGACGCCCCTGACAGTTTTCATCTGAAACACTGTTGGACCCCATATCGGTATACGTACTGCCGTTTTCAAGACCCCGCCCGCCGGACTTCCTTCCAAAGAAAAAGGCCGGAAAAATCCGGCCTTTCAGTTCATGCAAGAAACCCTTTCGGGCCTGTTGCGTATCAGGCAGCGACGAGGTTGCCTGCGGACATCTTGCCAGAGCGGCGGTCCTGCATCAGCTCGTAAGAAAGCTTCTGGCCGTCGTTGAGGGCGGTCAGACCTGCGCGCTCAACAGCCGAGATGTGAACGAATACGTCCTGCGAACCGTCGTCCGGCTGAATGAAGCCGTAGCCCTTGGTTGCGTTGAACCACTTTACTGTACCAGTCGCCATAACGATTTCCTTCCGTTGGCAATTGTATTTGCGCTGCGAGCAGCGCGGTCTTGGGGTCGAATTTGAAGGAAAAGATCGTCGTGAGCGTCTGGAAAGACGCCGAAGCTCTGGTCGTCAAACAAATATCGATGGCGAAGTACCTAGGTTGGAAGGGGCTGAAAGTCAAGTTTCTTTGAACGAAACTATCGCATCAGGGGTCCGCCAGGGCTCGAAAAAGGAAGCGCCAAATAGCAAAAACCCGGCGCGGGAGGAGGTGCGCCGGGTTCTTGAAACTGACTGACAATTGGGAGGAGGAGTATTGTCAGTCCAATCGGGCGACGCTGGGAGGAGGAGTGCGTCGCTTCGATGTTTTGAACATACAACATCGCCGCTCAAAAAACAGACATTCTATCGCAGCGCAGCATTGCGATTATTGCATAGCTAAAGCATGACATCTTGAACAACCATTTCTAACCGCCTAACAAATACGCATGTCTATTCAATCCGTCAGAGCATTTTTTGCCGAAAAATCACCCGAGGTGACGATCATTGAAACGGAAGCCAGTTCGGCAACCGTTGCGCTCGCCGCTGAAGCACATGGCGTTGAGCCAGACCAGATCGCCAAAACGATCTGCCTCAAGGCGGGCGATGCAATTCTGCTCGTTGTCACCGCGGGTACGAAACGCCTCGACAACAGGAAATTCCGTGATCATTTCGGAACGAAACCTCGCATGCTGGGGGCGGACGAGGTGGTTGCGGTGACCAGCCATCCTGTCGGCGGCGTATGCCCCTTCGGCTTGCCGTCGCCTTTGCCGGTGTTTTGCGACATATCGCTGAGAGATTATCTTGAAGTGGTTCCGGCAGCCGGCGCTACCAATGCAGCGGTGCGGATTTCTCCCCATGTGATGGCCGAACTGACTAAAGCTGAATGGGTCGACGTCTGCCAATGACGCCGATTTGATCCGGCCTGGGCTTAACCCCGCCTTAAATTGCCGCATTTAAACTCTTCATCCTGGATTAAGGATCGCGCAGGCATAGACGCCTGAGACCGACAAGGCACAGGCGGTCCCCCAAAAGGAGCGATTTCGGCTGGATGGCAGGCAAGGGTAGATCACGCGAACGGGTAGAACCCTCCTTCGGGGATTTCCACGAGTCCGGTGACGATCTGCGTCTTGACGCCAGCGAGCGCATCAGCGGCACTGCAAAACAGTCGCCGAAGAAACCGAAACAGGCTTCACGCCGACCCAAGACGAAAAACGAAAAGCGCGCCCGCGGCACAGGTCGGGGGGCGACGGGTTTCATCCGGTCCCTCGTCTATTGGTGCATCGTGCTGGGCATTTGGGGCGGTATCGGGATTGCCGGACTTGTGCTTTATTATGGCGCGCGCATGCCGAGTGCCAGCAGCTGGTCCATTCCAGAACGTCCGCCGAATGTGAAGATCGTTTCCGTGAATGGCAGCGTGCTTGCAAACCGCGGCACGACCGGCGGCGAGGCGCTCGCGCTGGAAGACATGTCGCCCTATATTCCACAGGCTGTGATGGCGATTGAGGACCGGCGGTTTTATTCCCATTTCGGGGTCGATCCGCTTGGTCTCGGACGTGCCATCGTCACGAATGTGCTGACGGGGCGAACCGTGCAGGGCGGCTCGACACTGACGCAACAGCTGGCGAAAAACCTTTTCCTTTCGCCGGACAGGACCCTCGAACGCAAGGTTCAGGAAGTGCTGCTGTCCTTCTGGCTGGAGCACAAGTTCACCAAGGATCAGATCCTGGCGATGTACCTCAATCGCGTCTATTTCGGATCCAACGCCTATGGCGTCGAGGCGGCCTCGCGGCGCTACTTCAACAAATCCGCCCGCGACGTCAATCTGGGCGAAGCGGCAATGCTCGCCGGGCTTCTCAAAGCGCCGTCGCGCCTTTCGCCGGCACGGGACCCACAGGCAGCGGAAGAACGGGCGCAGGTCGTGCTGCAATCCATGCGCGACGTCGGTTTCATTACCGATGATGAGATCAAGACCGCCATGTCGCAGCCGCCGACCAAAGCGAAACGCTTCTGGTCCGGTGCCGAACATTACGCCGCCGACATGGTGCTGGAAGAGGTGCGCGGCCTGGTTGGCGAGGTCAAGCAGGATATCGTCGTCGATACGACAATCGATCCCGATCTCGAGCGCGATGCCGAAAAGGCGCTGACCCACGTGCTGCAGGGCGACGGCAAAAAACAGGGCGCCTCCCAGGCGGCACTGGTTTCCATCGATGGTACGGGGGCGATCAGGGCCGTGGTAGGTGGTGCGGATTATGCCGAAAGCCAGTTTAACCGCGCTGCCAAGGCAAAACGGCAACCCGGCTCGGCATTTAAGCCCTTCGTCTACGTCGCCGCTCTCGAATCCGGGCTTACGCCCTATACCATTCGTAATGATGGGCCTGTTCGTATCGGCAACTGGACCCCGGAAAATTATGAGAAGAAATTTCGCGGCGAAGTGACACTGGCCACAGCGCTGGCCAACTCCCTGAACACCATCGCCGCCCAGCTGGTGATGGAGGTCGGTCCCGAGCGGGTGACACAGGTGGCGCATCGCATGGGCATCGAATCGGAGCTGCAGAACAATGCCTCCATCGCGCTCGGCACTTCGGAAGTGTCGCTGATGGAACTGACAGCTTCTTATGCTCCTTTCATGAATGGCGGCTATAAAGCCACGCCGCACATCGTGAAGCGTATCACCGATGCCGATGGCAAGGTGCTTTATGAAAACAAATATGACAATCCGCCACGGGTGCTAAGCGAAGAAATTGCCGCCACGATGAACGGCATGCTGTCGCGCGTCATCACCGAAGGTACCGGCAAGGCCGCGCGCCTGCAGGGCTGGCAGGCAGCGGGGAAATCCGGTACCACGCAGTCTTTCCGCGATGCGCTCTTTGTTGGCTATACGAGCAATCTGACGACCGGCGTCTGGTTTGGAAACGACGACGGCACCTCCATGAAAAAGGTCACGGGCGGCGGCCTTCCTGCAAGGGCGTGGAAAGAGTTCATGACCGCGGCTCATTCCGGTCTTTCGCCTTCGCCCCTCTTCGGTCTTGGTGCAGGCGGCGTGCCGCCGCTCATGGATATGCAGCAACCGGCGCCGGAGAATGCGCCCTCCTCCATTGGCGACATCATTTCCAACGCGCTGGGCGGCGGAACGACTGATAATCGCGCCTATCCCGCGGCGCCGGCATCACCCACGCCGAATCAGCCAGATGGGCAGCCGGGAGGGCTGACGCCGCCGGCCAATATTCCTTCGCGGGATATCGAACCCCGTTATTCCGCCGGCAACGGCCCTGTGCCGCCGGCCGATATTGGCGGTGAAGCGCCTGACGTGTCGGGACCGAAACAAACCACCCTGCTCGACATTCTGATGGGTCGCTGACAGGTTTTTAAATCGTCGCCAAGTCCCGGCAACGAAGGACGAAGCGACCGAGGTCCGCGTCCTCACCCCTTTTGTTTCACGCTTTTCGGTGGCCGAACCGGCCGCCGCCCCATCCACGGCGGCGAATCGGCGCCTGAAGCGCAACACCTGCGTGCATACGTTAACTTTAGATTGATATTTGCCTAGACACGGCTACATTTCGGATGACTTTTTAGGGTAAATGAATTATTAATCGTTCATATAAATTAAATTTCTTCTATCAAAATAAGTTTTTCAGGATCCTATATTATGTTGGGTACTAAAGGCTCATCCCATGCCGTTTTTTTCGGCGATCCCTATTCCTCGGCCATCACTTTCGAGACACCGGAAACGCAGCCCTGCATTTTTGAGAAACGGGTATCTCCACTACAACGCGGCCAGTTCGCGCTCAAAAGAACGATGGACATTGCGGGGGCGTCCATCGCCCTCGTCGCACTGGCTCCCGTCCTGCTGACGGTGGCAGCGCTCGTCAAGCTCGACAGCCGCGGGCCGGTCCTGTTCTCGCAGGTCCGCTGGGGCATGAATGGACGGAAGATTCGCGTCTATAAATTTCGCTCAATGAGAACAGACATGTGCGACGCCACCGGCGTGGCGCAAACAGTGAAGAATGACCCGAGAATAACCCGCATCGGCGCCATTCTCCGGCGCACGAATATTGATGAGCTGCCACAGCTCATCAATGTGCTCAAGGGTGACATGTCGCTGGTCGGACCGCGCTGCCATGCCATCGGCATGCTGGCGGCCGGCCGTCTCTACGAGGAGCTGGTTCCGCACTATCACCTGCGGCACCGGATGCGGCCAGGCATCACGGGACTTGCCCAGATGCGGGGCCTGCGCGGGCCGACGGATCGCAGCGACAAGGCAAGGGCACGCATCGTATCCGATCTTTATTATGTCGAAAATTTTTCGGTCTGGCTGGATGTCAGGATCATGGTCGGAACGGTGATTTCCGAGTTGCGGGGCGGCAAGGGCTTCTGATCTTCAAGAGGCAAGGCAAGATTGCAAAAAGAAAAGCCCGGCATCTCTGCCGGGCTTTTCTCATGAACTGTCGTCACCTTCAATTTGTCGGCGCGGGAGCTGCAGCCGGGTCCGGCAGCGGCGCCGGGTTCGCAGACAGCGTGCGGAGATAGGCAATAAGATCTGCTCTTTCCGTTTCTTTCTTCACACCCGCAAAGCCCATGGCCGTGCCTGGAACGTGCTTTTTCGGAGCTTCGAGAAAATAGTTGAGATGATCGTAATCCCAGTGCTCGGATCCACCCTTCGAGAAATCCTTCATCGCTGCGGAGTAGCTGAAACCTTCGTGGCTGGCGATCGGCCGGTTGACGACATCGAAGAGATTGGGGCCGACCTTGTTTGCACCACCACTCTCTCCGGTATGACAGCTCGTACATTTCTTGAAGACCGCTTCGCCCTTGGCGGCGTCCGCGCTGGCGAGCAACTGTGCGATCGGGGTGGCCGCAGCCGCCGCTTCTCCGCCGCCCGTTCCGCCGCTGCTTTCTTCCGCGACGATGGCGTAACCTTCCTTTTCGGGCGCGGGCGCATGGAAAATGCCCTCGGACGCAATCGACACCGACATCAGGACGAATACTGTACCCAGAAACGCCCCAACGCCCATATTAACATAAGAATTCATCTAAACGCGCTCCCTCGCATCCGCTCAATATAACGGGCATCTTGAAATTGCTCGAAAGCTATGGCTTTTGCACAGCCTGCGCAACTTGAATAATGCTCCCCACACCGTGACGTTTTGACACTTTTCGGGCGGGATTTGAAGGGTGTCGGATGAATAATCGGGATTTCGAGAAAGCTGTCGTCCTCATACCGGCGCGAATGGCCTCCACGCGCCTGCCCGGCAAGCCGCTTGCCGACATTGGTGGCAAGCCGATGATCGTGCAGGTTGCGCAGCGGGCACGTGAGGCCGGCGCGGAGCGAATCGTCGTCGCGGTCGATGACGAACAGGTATTTTCGGCGGTTCAGAATGCCGGTTTCGACGTGATGATGACGCGTGACGACCATCAATCCGGTTCGGATCGCATTTTCGAAGCGCTGCAGAAGGCCGACCCCTATGGCAAGGCGGAATATGTCATCAATGTTCAGGGCGACCTTCCAACCATCGAGGCGGAAACTATACGCGCCTCGTTGCGCCCGCTGGAGAACGCCGCCGTCGACATTGCGACACTGACGGTCGAAATCACCGACGAGGAAGAAAAAACCAATCCGAACGTAGTGAAAGTTGTGGGCAGCCCACTTTCCGAAACACGTCTGCGCGCGCTTTATTTCACCCGCACCACCGCGCCTTACGGCGAGGGGCCGCTTTATCATCATATCGGGCTTTACACGTATCGCCGTGCTGCGCTCGAGACATTCGTGAGTCTACCGCCCTCACCGCTGGAAAAGCGCGAGCGGCTGGAGCAGCTGCGTGCTCTCGAAGCGGGCATGCGCATTGATGCCGAGATCGTCCGCTCCGTGCCGCTCGGTGTCGATACGCCGCACGATCTCGAAAAAGCCCGCAAAATTCTTGCAAGCAGAACCCTTTAACGGACAGTCCCATGAGCTTGATCACCAATCGCATTGCCTTTCAGGGCGAATTCGGCGCGAACTCCGACATGGCCTGCCGCGACATGTTTCCGAACATGGAACCATTGCCGTGTCCGACATTCGAGGATGCGTTCAACGCCATTGAAAACGGCGAAGCCGATCTCGGCATGATCCCGATCGAAAACACTCTGGCCGGCCGCGTGGCGGATATTCATCACCTGCTGCCGGAATCGCGCCTGCATATCATCGGCGAATATTTCATGCCGATCCGCTTTCAGCTGATGGTGATGCCGGGCGTGAAAAAGGACGAAATCCGCACCGTCCACAGCCACATCCACGCACTTGGCCAGTGCCGCAAGATCATTCGTTCCAACGGCTGGAAACCCGTCATCGCCGGCGATACGGCAGGATCGGCAAGGCTCGTTTCCGAAACGGGCGACCGCAGCATGGCGGCGCTTGCGCCGCGTCTTGCCGCCAGCCTTTACGGTCTCGATATTCTCGCCGAGAATGTCGAGGATTCGGAAAACAACGTCACGCGCTTCGTAGTGCTTTCCCGCGATGAAAACTGGGCCAAGCGCCAGTCGAGCGAAGAAATCGTCGTCACGACCTTCGTTTTCAACGTCCGCAACATTCCCGCGGCACTCTACAAGGCCATGGGTGGCTTTGCGACGAACGGCATCAATATGACGAAGCTCGAAAGCTACCAGCTCGGCGGCAAATTCGTGGCGACGCAATTTTATGCCGACATTGAAGGCCATCCCGATGACGAACCCGTGCGGCATGCGCTGGACGAGCTGCGCTTCTTCTCTGAAAAAGTCCGCATTCTCGGCGTCTACAAGGGCCATGCGATGCGCGGCAAGCTCAACCAGAGCTGAGCCTGCCGCGATTTCCTACTTCGGCCATTCCACCCAGTCGCGCATCAGGCGATGCGCGATGGCTCCCATAGGCGGCGCAGAAAGACCTTCGCCCGCCGGGGCCTCCAGCATCTTTGCCACCTCTTCCCGCGTGAACCAGCGGCAATCCTCAAGCTCGACCTCGTCGCGTGCGATCTCAAAAGACAACGCCTCGGCATAACAGCCGATCATCAGCGTATGCGGCATCGGCCAAGGCTGGGAGGCGTGATAACGGACGCGGCCGATTTCGACACCGGATTCCTCGTGCGTTTCACGGCGAACAGCCTGTTCGATGGTCTCGCCCGGTTCCACAAAACCGGCGAGGCACGAATACATGCCCGGCGCAAAATGCGCTCCGCGGCCAAGCAGGCACAGATCGCGCTCGATATCGATCGTCATCATGATGACGACGGGATCGGTGCGTGGAAAAATAGTGTGGCTGCAGGCGGCGCAGATGCGCTTGTAGCCGCCGATTCGCAGCTCCATGGCCCCACCGCATTTCCCGCAAAAGCGGTTGTCGGCGTTCCAATGTGTGAGGCTGACGGCCTGGGCGACCTCACTCAGCAATTCCTCTTCCAGCAGGTGATCGCGATACAGCGTGCGGGCGTCGGCGAGTTTGTAGTGGCTCGCCAGCTGGTCTTCGGCCACGGCAACCGGAACGGCGATTCGCGGTTCGCCAGTCTCCCGATATCCAAGCAGGACGGCATTGTCGAAATCCGGCTGCAACTCGGCCAGCTCATAGGCGGAAAACAGGGGGTCGATGACCTGTTCGTCATGCTTCAGGACAAGCCGGCTGCCCGAAAAGGCAAAAATATGGGTGCCGTCGACTTTCAGGGCATCGGCAACGCATTCCTCCGTCCGCTTTTCCGCGAAACGATCGAGGGCGTTTTTGGAAAAGGCCGTCAGCAGGCTTGCTTCGGGATGGGGGGCAGTGGTTTCAAAAATTTTCATGGAAATCATCAGAGTGCGCCGGAGATTTTTTTCATCAAAGTTTCCTTTTCGCCCGCGGCATAAGGCACGGGCGTCCCGTGACCCCAGATGGGACCGGGCCAGCAGGTGTCGCCTTCATTGCGGGCGATAATATGGACATGCAGTTGCCGGACGATGTTGCCCAGAGCGCCCACATTGATCTTGGTGGCCGCGGTAATTTCTTTCAAGGCGGACGCGACAAGATTGGTCTCGAATGTCAGCACGGCCTGATCAAGCGGAGTAAGATCGAACAGCTCGCTGACGCCCTCTCGCTGCGGCACCAGCACCAGCCATGGCCAGCGGCTGTCATTTTGCAAACGCAGTTCACATAGCCCCAAACGCGTCACGAGCACGCTATCGCGCGCCAGTCTTTCGTCCAGCTGGAATGTCTCCAAGGTGTCCTCCATGTTTGTTTTCATTGTGATAGCAGTTTTTTGAATGCTTGGCTTGCATTTGCTGTCGATATTGCCGATATGTGGCCCCGGGAGGTTGGTGGTGGACGAGCCACTCGCCAACCGGGTCAGGTCCGGAAGGAAGCAGCCCTAACGAGCCCGGCACGGGTCGCCGTGCCAGCCTCCCACCTTTTAAAAGACGTGCTCAGCTTTCGCCGGGCCAGTTCAGCGCCCCAAGACAAACTGGCAAAACAAACTGGCGAGGCGATGAACGACAGCGTACCCACCACATCAAGCGAATCCCAGGTCGGGACCGGCTATCGGGTACTGGCGCGCAAATATCGCCCGAAGGATTTTTCCGATCTGATGGTCGGACAGGAGCCGATGGTCCGCACGCTGACAAACGCGTTCGAGACCGGACGTATTGCGCAGGCCTATATGCTGACCGGCGTCCGCGGCGTGGGCAAAACGACCACGGCCCGCATTCTCGCCCGAGCGCTGAATTACAAAACCGACACCATCGACAAGCCGACCATCGATCTGCGCATTCCCGGTGAACATTGTCAGGCGATCATGGAAGGTCGCCATGTCGACGTGATCGAGATGGATGCCGCCTCCCATACCGGCATCGACGATATTCGCGAAATCATCGAACAGGTGCGTTATCGCCCTGTCTCGGCGCGTTATAAGGTCTATATCATCGACGAAGTGCACATGCTGTCGACGCAGGCTTTCAACGGCCTGCTCAAGACGCTGGAAGAGCCGCCGGAGCATGTGAAGTTCATCTTCGCCACAACGGAAATCCGCAAGGTTCCGATCACGGTTCTGTCACGATGCCAGCGTTTCGACCTGCGCCGCATCAGCGCCGCCGATCTCGTCGGCCTTTTTACCGCCATCGCCGGCAAGGAAGGTTTCGAAGCCGAACCGCAGGCGCTTTCGATGATCGCCCGCGCGGCGGAAGGGTCTGCCCGTGACGGCCTGTCGCTGCTCGATCAGGCAATCGCCCATGGTGGTGGCCGGGTGGAAGCTGAAGCGGTACGCGGCATGCTCGGTCTTGCCGACCGGGCCCGCATCGTCGATCTCTTCCAGCACGTCGTCAAAGGCGATGTCGCGGCCGCTCTGTCGGAATTCAACGGTCAATATGAGGCGGGCGCGAACCCGGTTGTGGTCCTTAACGATCTCGCCGATTTCACCCATCTCGTGACCCGCATGAAATATGTGCCGGATGCAGCGGAAGATCCCTCGCTTTCTGAAATAGAGCGCGTGCGCGGTGCGGAATTTGCCGACACGATTGCGGTCACCGCGCTTTCGCGCATCTGGCAGATGTTGCTGAAGGGCATACCGGAAACGGAAAACGCCTCGCGCCCGGCCGGTGCTGCCGAAATGGTTCTCATCCGGCTGGCGCACGCTGCCAATCTTCCCGCACCCGAAGATGCTGCCCGGCGCTTGCTGGAGCTTTCGAACGGTGACGGGGGTTACGCCAATGGCGGACCTTCCGGCGGCGGCAATGGCGGCGGTGCGCGTGCCTATTCGTCAGCACAGACCGTGGCCGCGGGACGACCTGTCGATCTTCCCACCCAGCGCCAGGCAACGCCACAGACCTCCGCCATACTGCGCGCCATTCCAGATAGCCGCCCGCAGGAGATGCAGGTCGCAGCACCGAAAACGGAGGAGCGGCCGGAGCCGAAAGTTCCCGTCAGTTCCGTGCAGGATATTGCCGATCTGTGTCAGAAGAACCGCGATCCCGTCATGCGGGCGAAAGTGCGCAACTTTGTACGGCTGGTACGGCTGGAGCCCGGCCGGCTCGATATGCGCCTCGGGGAAGGTGCCCCCGGCTCCCTGCCCGGCGAACTTGGCGTCAAGCTCAAGGAATGGACCGGCATCCACTGGATCATCAGCCTCAGCAAGGAGCAGGGGGAACCGACCCTTGTCGAGGCTGAGGGCAACGCACGGGACGCGCGTCTTGTCGATGCACGCCAGGACCCTGATGTGGCTGCCATCCTGGCGCAGTTTCCCGGCGCAAAAATTACCGACGTGCGCATCCGCGCTGCCGTACAGGATGAGGCTGAAGAGATCGCGCCGCCATCGGTTGCCGAATCGAGCGAAGGCGACATCCTTCCCGGCGACGACATCGAGTTTTAAACAAAAAGAACAGGAGATTGGCACATGCGTGACATCATGGGCATGATGGGCAAGGTCAAGGAAATGCAGGCCAAGATGGAGAAGGTGCAGGAAGAAATCGCTGCGCTCGAAATCGAGGGGCGTGCTGGCGGCGGTCTGGTAACCGTCATTCTGAACGGCAAGGGCGAAATGCGCGGCCTGAAAATCGATCCCTCGCTGTTGAAGGAAGACGAGGTGGAAATCCTTGAGGACCTGATCGTCGCAGCGCATAAGGACGCCAAGCAGAAAGGCGAAGCGCAGGCGCAGGAAAAGATGGCTGGGCTGACCGCCGGCCTGCCGCTGCCGCCCGGCATGAAGCTGCCGTTCTGATATAACCGATCTGAAGAGAGGGCGAAGCGCATGGAGCGGGCGCCCTCCTTGTCCCATGGCCGGCTTCAAGCTTCCAGCATTGCGCGAAACCGGCTCGCCAGCGGCGTTTCCAGAAAGGCCCGGCGTTCGGCTGCGTGGAGCTGCATGGGGCGAAAGCGCTGCAGAATGGTCGGTATTGGCAGCTTCAATCCTCGATAGGGTTTGAATACGATATCCTCCCCGGCAGCCAACATGCCGCCTTTCAGCACCCGGCAGTACAATCCCGGTTGGCCCGCCCGACGGAAACGCAGTGCGAAATCGGGATCGCCGATGCGAACCGACAGGGTGGCGCAGGGAATGCGGGCGGCGGTCACTTCCAGCTCAACGTCATTTGCCGAGAACCTGTCGCCAACGTGGAGTTTTGCGCTGTCGACACCATCAAGAACGAGGTTCTCACCAAAAAACCCGGGTTCGACCGCAAAGCCCAGAGAGCGGGACCAGAAGTCGAGATCGGCGGAGCCCATGACGTAAATCGCCTGATCCGGCCCGCCGTGATGTTTGCGATTGCAGACGGCGTCACTGACGATGCCTTCCGCATCGACCATGACGGGACCCTGCACGGCGTGTTTGAAGATGCCCGTCTTCGTGGTCTTTCCCGGCAGCCTTTTCGCCTCGCCCCGGCACACCGCCCTGATTTTCATGAACAACCCTTTGCGCTTCATGATTCCCGTTTCCCGATTTATGCAGTAGAAAGCGCTCATGGCAAAACGAGTCACCGGCCCCGAAATCGAAAAACTGATCCAGCTCCTGGCAAAAGTGCCGGGGCTTGGGCCCCGCTCGGCGCGGCGGGCAGCACTGCATCTCATCAAGAAGAAGGAACAGCTTCTCGGGCCGCTGGGCCATGCCATGGGCGAGGCCTATGACAAGGTGAAGATCTGCTCCTGCTGCGGCAACGTCGATACGACAGACCCCTGCACCGTCTGCGCCGACGACCGGCGCGACCAGTCGGTCATCATCGTGGTGGAAGATGTGTCTGATCTCTGGGCGCTGGAGCGGACGGGTGCGATGAACACTGCCTATCACGTGCTGGGGGGCACTCTGTCGCCGCTCGACGGGGTCGGGCCGGAGGACCTGAACATCAAGGGCCTGATCGACCGCGTGAGCGCCGGCGGCATCCGCGAGCTCATCATCGCCGTCAATGCGACGGTGGAAGGGCAGGCAACCGCCCATTACATCACCGACCGCCTCTCCGGTCTCGACATCAAGATCACCCGGCTTGCGCATGGCGTGCCGGTGGGCGGTGAACTCGATTATCTCGACGAGGGCACTTTGACGGCCGCGCTTCGGGCGCGAACGACAATCTGAAGTCCCCCTCTCCCCGTCATTCAAAGAGGAGACCGAATGCGAAACCGTTTTGCCCCGAAGGCACTGGCTGCCTTCCTTTCCGTTTTTTCAGCAACGACGGCGTTGGCGCAATCGGCACCGACAGGAGCAGCAGCAGCCCGATATGATGCCGAATTTAATGCCTGGCTGAAAAAGGAAATCTGGCCGGAAGCGCGCAAGGCCGGCATTTCGCAAAGGACGCTTGAGGCCACGCTCAGCGGTCTCTCCATCAGCTGGAACCTGCCCGATCTCGTCATTCCCGGCCAGAAGCCGCCAAAGGAGCAGAGCCAGAGCCAGGCGGAATTTTCCTCGCCCGGCGCCTATTTCTCGGAAAAGCGGCTGCAGGGTCTTGCCGCTACCGGGCGTTCGCTTGCTTCCACCCACCGGGCGACGCTGCGCCGGATAGAGGCGAAATACGGTGTGCCGGGTGATATCGTCGTTGCGATCTGGGGCCGCGAATCCGGTTTCGGCCGAGCCAAGCTGCCGCATTCCGTGGTCGATGTGCTGGCCACAAAAGCCTATATGTCTACCCGCAAGGAGATGTTTCGCGCCGAGTTGATCGATGCGCTGAAGATCGTCGAGAGTGGCGATATCGCGGCCTCTCGCATGATGGGCTCCTGGGCCGGCGCGCTCGGCCAGCCGCAATTCATGCCGTCGAGCTATCTGAAGTATGCCGTGGACTTTGATGGCGACGGCCACCGCGACATCTGGAACTCCGTGCCGGACGCGTTGGCATCCATAGCTAACTATCTTTCTCAGCGTGGCTGGCAACGCAATCGCGACTGGGGTTTCGAAGTCTCGATCCCCGCCAATGTTTCCTGCGCGCAGGAAGGGCCTGATCTCGCACGACCTGTGGCGGACTGGGCGAAAATGGGCATCACGCGCATTTCCGGAAAAGCCTTCCCGGCCAATGACCTCTCTGCAGATGGCATGATGCTGGTCCCGGCTGGGCGACACGGGCCGGAATTTGTGGTGACGCCGAATTTCTACGTCATCAAGGAATATAATAATTCCGATCTCTATGCGCTTTTCATCGGCAATCTCGCCGACCGTATCGCCCACGGCGCGGGGCCGTTCCAGGGGGAATGGGGCAATGTCGGATCGATGCTGCGCTCGGATGTTTTAGCGATGCAGAAGGCGTTGGTTGCCAAGGGCTATGATGTCGGCAAGGCAGATGGCCTCGCAGGTTTCAAGACGCGCCGCTCACTCGGGGACTGGCAGTTGAAAAACGGGCTCGCTCCAACCTGCTTTCCCGATGCGACGTTGAAGGCGAAGCTGAAGTAGCGTTGCTGGCAGCGTGTGAAAACCTCTCCTCCGTCATGGTCGGGCCTGTCCCGAGCATCTGCAACCGATTGATTTAATGATAGGTGTTTTGATCCTCGGGACAGGCCAGAGGATGACGGGGAGTGTGTGGGAAGGGCATCGCCACTCACTTATCCATCGTCTCTCAATGCTGATCGGTATGAGGCTTGTGAAAGATATCGTCGGTCGGCGGGATGGTCTGCCGTTCGATCATCCGGTGCACCCGTGGCCGCGTCTTGCCGCGGTGAAGCTCCAGCAGCCGGTCCCAGGCCTCTGCATCTGCCTGGGTGCGGCGGTGATTATGGCGGACATATTCCACCCAGGTCGGCACATGGTAACTTTCCGTCCAGATGTCGGGGTTTTCGAGATCCCGCATCAGGTTCCAGTTGCGCGCGCCGTCACGAATTCGAATGCGGCGGCGCTCGGCCATCAGCGGCAGGAATTCGCCGAGATCCTCGTCATGGATTTCATAATCGATGAGGATGGCGATGGGGCCGCTGCGCGGCTTGATGTCCAGTCTCAGCGGCGGCTCCACGAAACGGTTGAGCGGATCGAGATTAAGCGAGGCAAAGGCTGGCATGGCGAGCTTGAGGCCGACGACGACGCCAAGCAGCATCAGTGCGCAGGAACAGAGCAGCGAATAGGAAATGCCGTAATCTTCCGCCAGCTCACCCCACAGCCAGCTGCCGACCGCAATGCCGCCGAAGGTGAGCGTCTGGTAAAGCGAGAGCGCCCTGCCAACCACCCATCGCGGGGTGGAGAGCTGGACAATGGTATTGAAGAGCGACAGTGCCAGCACCCAGCAGGCGCCGGCAACGGTCAAGACCAGTGACGTGATGATCGCGCTCGTGCTCACCGCCGTTACGCCGGCGCTGAAGGCGAAGCCTAGAAATGCGACGCGCACGATCCATTCGCTGGACAGCACCTCGCGCAATCTCGCGCTGATCAGCGCACCGCCAATCGCGCCGACGCCGAAGGCACCCAGCATGACGCCATAGGTCAGCGGGCCGCCCTCCACCAGGTCGCGGGCGACGATGGGCATCAAGGCGAGGATGGCGCTGGCTGAAAGGCCGAAAAGGAAGCCGCGCACCAGCACCTTGCCGATATTGGGCGACATCGCCACATAACGCATGCCGGCCGAAATGGCGGCCAAAAGCTGCTCCCGCGGCAGGGTCGAGGGATATTTGGGCGGCTGCCAGCGAAACAGGGCGTAGATCAGCGTGAAATAGCTCAGCGCATTCACGAAAAATGCGGCGGCCGCACCGGCGGCGGCGACGATGATACCGCCGATGGCCGGGCCGACACTGCGGGTAATATTGAAGCCGACACTGTTCAGCGTGACGGCGGCGGGCAAATCCTCGCGCGGCACCATTTCACCGACGGAGGCCTGCCAGGACGGATTGTTGAGGGCCGTGCCACAGCCGATCATAAAGGTGAAGAAGAGCAGCAGCCAGGGCGTGAGCCAGCCGGACCAGGCAAAGACCGTCAGCAGCACGGACGCCGTCAGCATCAGCAGCTGCGCCGAAATCATGATGCGGCGGCGGTCGAAACTATCGGCCAGCGCGCCTGAAATCAGCGAGAACAGCATGATCGGCAAAGAGGTGGAGGCCTGCACCAGCGCGATCATGTTTTCCGAACTGGAGAGCGACGTCATCATCCATGCGGCGCCCACCGCCTGGATCAATCCGCCGAAATTCGAGGCAAGGCTCGCGATCCAGATTCGTCTGTAAGTCAAATGCCTTAAAGGCGCGAGTGGCGATTTACGGTCAGGCACGCTCTGTCCACTTGATGCAACTGCAATTTATCAAACGGCAACTATAGACAGTGCCGAAAATCATGCCAGCCTTTCCCGCACGGGAAGGGTGAAAATATGGCCGAGGGCGCAGCGGAAGCGACTCTACCCGCGAAAACCTTGCAATCCTGCACCGATGGGTCTATATGACCACTGAAATTCTTGATCGCTTGATGAAGAGTGGGGCCGCAAGGCTCCGCTCTTTTTCGTTAGGCGGACCGGAAACAGAGGGCTGAAAGCCCGGCGACAATCCAAAACCGGAAGGCCAGATGGCAGACACCGCACACGAACCGCGACTTATAACCGAAACCGGCATCGACCAGCGTATTGCCGAGATCATCGAACCCGTTCTGACGGGTATGGGCTATGTTCTGGTGCGCGTGCGGCTTTCCAATCAGAACGGCATGACGCTGCAGGTGATGGCGGAACGGGAAGACGGCACGATGACCGTTGAGGACTGTGAAGCCATTTCCATGGCCATTTCACCGGTTCTTGATGTGGAAGATCCGGTCGATAAAGCGTATCATCTTGAAGTTTCCTCGCCCGGCATCGACCGGCCGATGGTTCGCAAATCGGATTTCACCCGTTGGCAGGGCCATCTGGTGAAGGTCGAAACCTCCATTCTGGTCGAGAACCGCAAGCGGTTTCGCGGCAAGATCGTTGAGGTTGATGCTGACGGTTTCAAGCTGGAACGCGACCAGATCGCTTATGGCGAAGAGCCGACAGTCGTTATTCCGTTCACTGCGCTTTCCGATGCGAAGCTCATTCTGACGGACGACCTTATTCGTGATGCGCTGCGGGCAGACAAGGCGGCCAAGGCCGCTGCCGCAAACCAGAACGACGAAAACGAAGCAGACGAAGACTAATTCCAACGTAAAGCCCGGAAAACGGGCGATCCCCGCAATTATGCGACTTACGGAGATAAAAAAATGGCAGTGAGTGCTAACCGGCTTGAGCTTCTGCAGATCGCCGATGCTGTGGCGCGCGAAAAGGTCATCGACCGCGAAATCGTGCTTGCCGCAATGGCCGACGCTATCCAGAAAGCCGCCCGCTCGCGCTATGGTTCGGAAACCAATATCCGCGCCGACATCAACTCCAAGACCGGCGAAATCCGCCTGCAGCGTCTTCTGGAAGTTGTCGAAGCGGCTGAGGACTATTCGACCCAGATCCCGCTGGAGCTTGCCCGCGACCGCAACCCGGACGCCAAGCTCGGCGACTTCATTGCAGATCCGCTGCCGCCAATGGATTTCGGCCGTATCGCCGCCCAGTCCGCCAAGCAGGTCATCGTGCAGAAGGTGCGCGAGGCCGAGCGTGACCGCCAGTATGACGAGTTCAAGGACCGTATCGGCGAAATCGTCAACGGCACCGTCAAGCGCGTCGAATACGGCAACGTCATCGTCGATCTCGGCCGTGGCGAAGGCATTATCCGTCGTGACGAGATGATCCCGCGCGAAAACATGCGCTACGGCGATCGCGTACGCGCCTACGTCTACGACGTTCGCCGCGAACAGCGTGGCCCGCAGATTTTCCTGTCGCGTACCCATCCGCAGTTCATGGTGAAGCTCTTCACCATGGAAGTGCCTGAGATCTACGACGGCATCATCCAGATCAAGTCGGTTGCCCGTGATCCTGGCTCACGCGCCAAGATTGCCGTCATCTCGAACGATAGCTCGATCGACCCGGTCGGCGCCTGCGTCGGTATGCGCGGTTCGCGCGTTCAGGCCGTCGTCGGCGAACTCCAGGGTGAGAAGATCGACATCATTCCATGGAGCCAGGAGCCGGCGTCGTTCATCGTCAATGCCCTGCAGCCGGCGGAAGTCGCCAAGGTCGTTCTGGATGAAGAATCCGAGCGTATCGAAGTGGTCGTTCCCGACGAGCAGCTGTCGCTCGCCATCGGCCGCCGCGGTCAGAACGTGCGTCTGGCATCGCAGCTGACCGGCTGGGACATCGACATCATGACCGAGCAGGAAGAATCCGAGCGTCGCCAGAAGGAATTCAACGAGCGTACGGCCCTGTTCATGGAAGCGCTCGACGTCGACGAAATGGTCGGCCAGGTTCTGGCTTCGGAGGGCTTCGCGCAGGTTGAAGAACTGGCTTATGTCGATCTCGACGAAATCTCCTCGATCGATGGCTTCGACGAAGACACCGCCGATGAAATCCAGACCCGCGCCCGCGAATATCTGGAACGCCTGGAAGCCGAAATGGACGCCAAGCGCAAGGAACTCGGCGTTTCCGACGAATTGCGCCAGATCGACGGCCTGACCTCGCAGATGATGGTTGCGCTCGGCGAAGACGGCATCAAGACCATCGAAGACTTTGCCGGCTGCGCAGCGGACGATCTCGTTGGCTGGAGCGAGCGCAAGGACGGCGAGACGAAGAAGTTCGAAGGCATCTTCTCCAAGCTCGATGTTTCGCGCGTCGAGGCCGAGAACATGGTGGTGCAGGCTCGCCTTCTGGCAGGCTGGATCACCGCCGAAGAGCTCGCTTCCGAACAGGAAGCCGATGCGGAAGCTGCCGAGGAGGCGGATACCGCCGAGCAGGAATGACATCGCAGGCGCATGAGCCGGACGAGCTGCCCGAGACTGACGATGACGGGCGGATCAAAGGCGACGTCAATGGACGTATGTGCATTGTGACACGGCAGAGCGGATCGCCAGATGAGCTGATCCGCTTCGTCGCAGGCCCGGACGGCAACGTCGTTCCGGACCTGAAACGCCAATTGCCGGGACGCGGCTGCTGGGTGACACCCGAGCGCGCCCTGATCGAGAAAGCCATCGCGAAGAAGCTCTTCGCGCGGGCTCTGAAACGTGACGTCAAGGCCGGGCCTGAGCTTCTCGCTCTTCTCGACCGTCTGATGGCCCAGCATGTGGCTGGCATGATGAACATGGCGCGCAAGGCGGGCCAGTTCATCAGCGGCGCGACGAAGGTCGATGCTGCCGTCCGGTCCGGGAACGCGATCGCCGTGTTTCACGCGACCGACGCCGCGGCCGATGGCGTCAGAAAACTGGACCAGGCCCGCAAGGCCTGGGCACTCGGCAGCGATGCCGGCAATGAAATTCCGTCCTTCCGGCTCTTTAGCGAAGCCGAAATGGACGAGTTGATGGGCCAGAATGCTTTTATCCATGCCTGCGCGCTTGCAGGGCAGGCGGGTGAGGGTGTAGTGAAGCGCGCAACGATGCTTGAGCAGTACCGCAATGGCGGTCGGGCTCATGCGGAACGCGACGCTGCCCGGACAGAACAATGACGCGGTTGCCCGATATGAACGGTCGCCGCGTTCCGATGCAGCAATTGAACGACGAGACCTGATGAACGTCATCCGGTTCTCGTCCGAAGGAACGGGAACGGAATGACCGACAACAACGACGACAAGACACTCAACGCGCCTGCCAAGAAGACTCTTACCCTGAAGCCGGGCGGGATGAATCAGGGCACCGTGCGGCAGGATATGGGTCGAGGTCGCACCAACGCGGTTGTCGTGGAAACACGCAAGCGCCGCCCCATGCGTCCCGAAGACGAGAAGCAGGTACATTCGGCTGCGGCCCCCGCTCCGAAGCCGGCGGCTCCCGCCGCAGCAGCGCCGCGTCCACAGGCTCCGCAGCCACGCATCCACCAGCCCAGCAACCAGCAGCAGCGTCCGGGTTCTTCCCCTTCGCAGCAGCAGCGTCCCGGTTCGTCTGCGCCCCAGCAGCGCCAGCCGGAGCGTCCGCGCGGCAATGTTCTGCATGACCTTTCCGCCGGTGAAATGGAAGCCCGTCGCCGCGCACTGATGGAAGCGCAGGCCCGTGACGTCATTGAAGCCAAGCAGCGCGCCGAAGAAGAGGCTCGCCGCAAGGTGGAAGAAGAACGCCGCATTGCCGCGGAAAAGGAAGAGGCCGCCCGCCGCGCCGCCGAGGAGGCTGAAGCAGCAAAGCTCGCGGCAAGCCAGCCGGCCGCGGAAGCGAAATCCGAACCGGCCGCTGAAAAGCCGGTTTCTGCCGCTCAGCCGGCGCCGCGCGCCGAGGCTCGTCCTCAGCCCGCCGCTGCCCCTGCCCGCCCGGCCACCGAAACCGCCGCTCCGCGCGGTCGCCGCACTGACGGCGACGAGGAGGACGATCGCGGTGCACGCCGTGGTAACCTGCCAGTCCGTGGCAAGGTTGCAGCGCCGGCGCCGGCCAAGCCGGCTGCACGCCTGAAGACAGAAGAAGAACGCCGCCGTGGCAAGCTGACCGTAACCTCGTCCAACCTGGATGAAGACGGTACGCCACGTGGCCGCTCCATGGCATCCATGCGCCGCCGGCAGGAAAAGTTCCGCCGCAGCCAGATGCAGGAGACCCGTGAAAAGGTAATGCGCGAAGTGATCCTGCCGGAAACCATCACCATTCAGGAACTGTCGCAGCGCATGTCGGAACGTGCCGTCGACGTCATCAAGTTCCTGATGAAGGAAGGCCAGATGATGAAGCCGGGCGACGTGATCGACGCCGATCTGGCGGAACTGATTGCGGTCGAATTCGGCCACACCGTCAAGCGCGTTTCCGAATCCGACGTGGAAGAAGGCATCTTCAACCAGGCGGACGACGAAGGCGAAATGCTGCCGCGTCCGCCCGTCGTGACGATCATGGGTCACGTCGACCACGGCAAGACCTCGCTTCTCGACGCCATCCGTCAGGCGAACGTTGTTGCCGGCGAAGCCGGTGGCATCACCCAGCATATCGGCGCCTATCAGGTCGAGAAGAACGGTCAGAAGATCACCTTCATCGACACCCCCGGCCACGCCGCCTTCACCGCCATGCGTGCCCGTGGTGCGCAGGCGACGGATATCGCCGTTCTGGTGGTTGCCGCAGACGACAGCGTGATGCCGCAGACGATCGAGTCCATCAACCACGCCAAGGCGGCGGGTGTTCCGATCGTCGTTGCGATCAACAAGATCGACAAGCACGAGGCCAACCCTGAAAAGGTTCGCCAGCAGCTTTTGCAGCACGAAGTCTTCGTGGAATCGATGGGCGGTGAAGTTCTTGACGTCGAAGTTTCGGCCAAGAACAAGCTCAACCTCGACAAGCTGCTTGAAGCGATCCTGCTGCAGGCCGAAATCCTTGACCTCAAGGCGGACCCGAACCGCACGGCGGAAGGTACGGTCATCGAAGCCGAGCTCGACCGCGGCCGCGGCGCCGTTGCCACGGTTCTGGTTCAGAAGGGCACGCTGAAGCCCGGCCAGATCATCGTTGCCGGTGATCAGTGGGGCCGTGTGCGCGCGCTCGTCAACGACAAGGGCGAACATGTCAAGGAAGCCGGTCCGGCCATGCCGGTCGAGATTCTCGGCCTTTCCGGCACGCCGTCGGCGGGTGACCGTTTCGCGGTTGTCGAAAATGAAAGCCGTGCTCGCGAGATTTCCGAGTACCGCCAGCGTCTGGCACGCGACAAGGCTGTCGCACGTCAGACCGGCCAGCGCGGTTCGCTGGAACAGATGATGAGCCAGTTGCAAACGTCGGGAATGAAGGAATTCCCGCTGGTCATCAAGGCAGACGTGCAGGGCTCGGTCGAAGCCATTATCGCTTCGCTCGACAAGCTCGGCACCGACGAAGTCCGCGCTCGTATCGTTCATTCGGGTGCTGGTGCCATCACGGAATCGGATATCTCGCTTGCCGAGGCCTCCAACGCCGCAATCATCGGCTTCAACGTTCGCGCCAATGCACAGGCACGTACGGCTTCCGAACGCGCCGGTATCGAGATCCGCTACTACAACATCATCTACGATCTGGTGGATGACGTGAAGGCGGCGATGTCGGGTCTGCTTTCGCCGGAACGTCGCGAGACCTTCCTCGGCAATGCCGAAATCCTCGAGGTGTTCAACATCACCAAGGTCGGCAAGGTCGCGGGTTGCCGTGTCGTCGAAGGCAAGGTGGAACGTGGTGCGGGTGTTCGTCTGGTTCGCGACAACGTCGTCATCCACGAAGGCAAGCTCAAGACCCTCAAGCGCTTCAAGGACGAAGTCAACGAAGTGCCTGTTGGTCAGGAATGCGGTATGGCCTTCGAAAACTACGAAGACATCCGCGCCGGCGACACCATTGAGTGCTTCCGCGTCGAACACATCACGAGAACGCTCTAAAGCATTTCCAGGAAAAGTGGACCCCCGGTTTTCCGTCCGGAAATGCGATAGAACAAAGAGCGTTCTCGCCGCAAAACAGGACTTTACTGTCGGGCGCCGGCTTACCGGCGCTCGCTCCGTTTGAGGCATAACCCATGGCAAAAGCTACATCATCGGCCCCTTCCCAACGCATGCTGCGCGTCGGCGAACAGGTGCGCGCCGCCCTGACCCAGATTCTCCAGCGCGGTGAAGTCCGCGACGATCTGATCGAAAGCACCGTCATTTCCATTTCGGAAGTGCGCATGTCTCCCGATCTCAAGATCGCCACCGCTTACGTGACGCCGCTCGGCGTTGCCGACCACACCGATATCATCACGGCACTCAACCGCCATGCCAAGTTCATGCGCGGCCGCCTCGGCCCGCAGCTCCGGCAGATGAAATACATGCCGGAACTGCGTTTCCGCGACGATACGAGTTTCGACAATTATCAGAAGATCGACGCGCTTCTACGCTCGCCCGAAGTGCAGCGCGATCTTGGACCTTCAAACGAAAAAGACGACGAACAGAACTGAAGCATGTCCAAACCACGCAAACAGCAGAACCGCAAACCCAAGGGCCGTCCGATTTCCGGTTGGCTGATCCTCGACAAGCCGCTCGATTTCGGCTCTACCGAGGCCGTCTCCAAGATCAAGTGGCTGTTCAATGCCCAGAAGGCAGGCCATGCGGGCACGCTTGATCCGCTGGCCTCCGGCATGTTGCCGATCGCGCTTGGTGACGCCACCAAGACCGTGCCGTACGTCATGGACGGCCGGAAAATCTACGAATTCACAGTGACCTGGGGCGAGCAGCGCACGACAGACGATCTGGAAGGCGAAGTGGTCGAATCTTCCGATCAGCGCCCGGACGAGCAGGCGATCCGCGATCTTCTGCCCAATTATACCGGCGTGATCATGCAGACCCCGCCGCAATTCTCCGCTATCAAGATCGCCGGTGAACGCGCTTATGATCTGGCACGTGACGGCGAGACCGTGGAAATTCCCGCACGCGAGGTGGAAATCCATCGCTTGACGTTGCTGGCCTGCCCGGATGCCGATACGGCCCATTTCGAAGTGGAATGTGGCAAAGGCACCTATGTGCGGGCGCTTGCGCGTGACATGGGCCGCGATCTCGGCTGTTTCGGCCATATCTCGGAACTGCGCCGCACCATGGTCGCTCCATTCGGCGAAGACATGATGGTGCCGCTCGAAACGCTCACCGCGCTTGAAGCCGTTGAAGACCGCGACGAGCGGCTGGAAGCGCTGGACGCCTATCTGATCGACACGGCCGAAGCGCTTTCCGCCCTTCCCCGCCTTATTATCAATGACGACCAGGCGCACCGGCTGAAGATGGGCAACCCTATCCTGCTGCGCGGGCGCGATGCGCCGGCCAGCCATCCGGAAGCCTACGCTACGGCACATGGCAAGCTGGTCGCCATTGGCGAAATCGGCGAAGGCGAGTTTCGCCCGAAGAGGGTTTTCGGCTGAGTCGGACCGTCACGCGTTTGCTGACGCGTGGCGGAGCGCTGTCAATCGCCTCTTTCCATTGCACCCGGAATAGTTTATAGGCAGCGCCAGCTTGGGCTTTGCCTTCGCTTTTCATGGCCAGAGCTGGACGACATCCCGGCTCTAGGCGTCCCGTTTTCCTTAAAACTGAAAGGATCGTCCGATGTCGATTACTGCAGAGCGTAAAGCCGCCCTCATCAAGGAATATGCAACGAAGGAAGGCGACACCGGTTCGCCGGAAGTTCAGGTCGCAATCCTTACCGAGCGGATCAACAACCTGACCGGTCACTTCAAGGATCACAAGAAGGACAACCACTCGCGTCGTGGCCTTCTGACCCTGGTTTCGAGCCGTCGTTCGCTTCTCGACTATCTGAAGAAGAAGGACGAAGCCCGTTACACCAAGCTGATCGGTGCTCTCGGCATTCGCCGCTAATAAGGTTTCCGGCGGGCTTCTCAATGATGCCCGCCGGTTTTTAATTCCGGCCCTTCAGGCCGCATGATTTTCCGGGCGTTTGCCGCAGATGTGGCCCCCGGGCGATAAGGGTGAACCGGATGGGCCGGTGCCGCCTTTTTCAACCGCAGACCTGTCATGGGGCAGGATTGCCGGATGCTTGCCCGTCCAAGCCTCCCGCTGTCTTGCCCGTGATTGAGTCACAGCGCTGCCACGGCCGGTCACGATGACCGGGCGGGCAGCCACAACCAAGGACAAGATATGTTCAATCAACACTCCGTGGAAATCGAATGGGCAGGCCGCCCGCTGAAGCTCGAGACCGGCAAGGTTGCCCGTCAGGCTGATGGCGCCGTCATCGCAACCTACGGCGAGACCATGGTTCTCGCGACTGTGGTTTCCGCTAAGTCTCCGAAGCCGGGTCAGGATTTCTTCCCGCTCACCGTCAACTATCAGGAAAAGACCTACGCAGCCGGCAAGATCCCCGGCGGTTACTTCAAGCGTGAAGGCCGTCCGAGCGAAAACGAAACGCTGGTCTCGCGCCTGATCGACCGCCCGATCCGTCCGCTCTTCCCTGAAGGTTACAAGAACGACACCCAGGTTGTCGTCACCGTTATCCAGCACGACCTGGAAAACAATCCTGACATCCTCTCCATGATCGCCACATCCGCGGCGCTCACGCTTTCCGGCGTTCCCTTCATGGGCCCGGTCGGCGGCGCGCGCGTTGGCTACATCAACGGCGAATATGTTCTGAACCCGCATCTCGACGAGATGGATGAGTCGGTTCTGGACCTGGTTGTTGCCGGCACGCAGGACGCCGTCCTGATGGTGGAATCGGAAGCCAAGGAACTCAACGAAGACGTCATGCTCGGCGCGGTCATGTTCGGTCACCGCGGTTTCCAGCCCGTTATCGATGCGATCATCAAGCTCGCCGAAGTTGCCGCCAAGGAACCGCGCGAATTCGAACCGGAAGATTTTTCCGCTCTCGAAAACGAGATGCTGGCACTCGCCGAAGCTGAACTGCGCGACGCTTACAAGATCACCGAAAAGGCCGCCCGTTACGCCGCCGTCGACGCCGTCAAGGCTAAGGTGAAGGCGCACTTCCTGCCGGAAGAAGGCGAAGCCAAGTACACGCCGGAAGAAATCGGCGCTGTCTTCAAGCACCTTCA
The DNA here is from genome assembly GCF_003261015.1 of Agrobacterium sp. MS2. Classification (NCBI taxonomy): domain Bacteria; kingdom Pseudomonadati; phylum Pseudomonadota; class Alphaproteobacteria; order Hyphomicrobiales; family Rhizobiaceae; genus Agrobacterium; species Agrobacterium sp. MS2. Next base: position 537,801 of record NZ_QLNF01000084.1, read on the forward strand.
GGCCAAGATTGTTCGCTGGAACGTTCTCGACACCAAGAGCCGCATCGACGGCCGCGACCTGTCGACCGTTCGCCCGATCGTTTCCGAAGTCGGCATTCTGCCGCGCACGCACGGTTCGGCGCTCTTCACCCGCGGTGAAACCCAGGCGATCGTTGTTGCGACCCTCGGCACCGGCGAAGACGAGCAGTATGTCGACAGCCTCACCGGCATGTACAAGGAACGCTTCCTGCTGCATTACAACTTCCCGCCCTACTCGGTCGGTGAAACAGGCCGCATGGGCTCTCCGGGCCGTCGTGAAATCGGCCACGGCAAGCTCGCATGGCGCGCTATCCGTCCGATGCTGCCGACTGCCGAACAGTTCCCCTACACGCTGCGCGTCGTTTCCGAAATCACCGAATCCAACGGCTCCTCGTCGATGGCAACGGTTTGCGGCACCTCGCTGGCGCTGATGGACGCAGGCGTTCCGCTTGCCAAGCCGGTTGCCGGTATCGCCATGGGCCTCATCCTCGAAGGCGACCGTTTCGCGGTTCTCTCCGACATCCTCGGTGACGAAGACCACCTCGGCGACATGGACTTCAAGGTCGCAGGTACGGCTGACGGCATCACCTCGCTGCAGATGGACATCAAGATCGCCGGTATCACCGAAGAGATCATGAAGATCGCTCTGGAGCAGGCACAGGGTGGCCGCAAACACATTCTCGGCGAAATGGCCAACGCCATCACCGAGAGCCGCGGTCAGCTCGGCGAATTTGCGCCGCGCATCGAAGTGATGAACATCCCGGTCGACAAGATCCGTGAAGTCATCGGCTCCGGCGGCAAGGTCATTCGCGAAATCGTCGAAAAGACTGGCGCGAAGATCAACATCGAAGACGATGGCACCGTCAAGATCGCTTCTTCTTCCGGCAAGGAAATCGAAGCGGCCCGCAAGTGGATCCACTCGATCGTTGCAGAACCGGAAGTCGGCGCCATCTATGAGGGCACTGTTGTCAAGACCGCTGACTTCGGCGCTTTCGTCAACTTCTTCGGCGCCCGTGACGGCCTCGTCCACATCTCGCAGCTCGCTTCCGAGCGTGTTGCCAAGACCTCCGACGTCGTCAAGGAAGGCGACAAGGTCTGGGTCAAGCTGATGGGCTTTGACGAGCGCGGCAAGGTTCGCCTGTCCATGAAGGTTGTCGACCAGGAAAGCGGCAAGGAAATTGTTGCCGACAAGAAGAAGGAAGACGGTGAAGCCGCTGCCGAATAAGGCCGCGCCACCAGATCCTGTCGAGGCGCGGGTTTTGCCCGCGCCTTTTTTCTATTCTACCGTGAGGATGCTCCCATGAGCCGTGACGCCGTAAAAACTCTTTTCCATCCCTTTGCCTCTGACATGCTTGCCATGCCGAAAAACGGCGAACGCGTTCTTTTTCTGGGAGCGGAGGCGGGTCCGCGGCTCGACGGTTTCGACGCGGAGATCGTCGCGGTTCAGCATCTTCGGCCGCTCTATCGCGCTCTTGAAGCTCAGGGTGCAAAGGTCACTCCGGATATTTCGGGCGAAGATTACGATGCGGCGCTGCTGCTTTGCGGCAAACACCGCGGCGAAAATGAAAACCGTGTCGCTGAAGCGCTTTCCCGGGTGAAGGCCGGCGGCCTGATCGTCGCAGCCGGATCGAAGGAAGACGGTATTCTGACGCTGCGTAAGACGCTGACAAAGCTCGGCATCGAGGTGGACTCGACGCCGAAATATCACGGCGTCGCCCTGTGGTTCAAACGGCCGGACGATATCTCTGCCGTCGTGTCGAAACTTGCTCAGAAGCCCGTGACGGTGGAAGGCCGCTTCACTGCCCTGCCCGGCATGTTCTCGCATGACCGCGTGGATGATGGTTCGGAACTGCTCGCATCGCGCCTGCCGACCGATTTCGACGGCAATGCTGCCGATTTCGGTGCCGGCTGGGGTTATCTCTCCATCATGCTGGCGGAAAAATCGCCGCGCACGGCCCGTATCGATCTGTTCGAAGCGGATTGGAATGCGCTCGAATTCGCCAAGACCAATCTTCTCGAAAACAACCCTCGCCTGACGGCGCGTTTCTTCTGGCAGGATCTGGCAAACGAGCCGCCGAAGGAGAAATACGACCTCATCATTATGAACCCGCCTTTCCATTCAAGTGGACAGGCGGCAGAGCCGGCGCTGGGTCAGGCCTTCATCAAGGCTGCGGCCGGGGCGCTGCGCAGCGGTGGCAAGTTGCTGATGGTCGCCAATCGCGGGCTGCCCTATGAGCCGGTGCTGGCAGCAGAATTCCGCACCAGCACGGAAGTATGCCGAAATGCCCGCTTCAAGATTCTGAGCGCCCAGAAGTAAGAAAATCAGCTCAATAGCCAGGCCCATAGCGACACGGAAAGGACACCGGTCGCCGTGGATATGCTGATGGTTGAGGCCGCAACGCTGTGGCCGATGCCGAAACGGTTGGCGATGAGCCAGGCATTCACGCCCGTTGGCACCGACGAGGTGAGGACAAGCGCCGCCGTCCATTCACGGCTTAGCCCGAGTACATGGCCCATGGCCCAGACACAGGCTGGCAGGAGCAACAGTTTAAAAAAAGTCATGGTGACGGCAATGCCCATATTGCCGCGGATGGTGTATTTCGTCAGCGCCATGCCCAGCGAGATCAGGGCTGCGGGTCCTGCCATGGAGGCGATCTGATCCACCACTGTTTTCAGGACAGGCGTCAGCGCCAGACCGGAAACGTTGGTCGAAAGCCCTATGACGAGGCCAATCACAAGAGGATTGGTGACGAGATTTCTGCCGACCTGCTTGAAGACCGCGGCCGTGCTGCGCTTTTCTCCACCGATTGCCTTGTGCGTTGCATTTTCCATCAGGATCGTGCCGGCGATCATCATGACCGGCAGGTGGATGGCGAGCAGGATGGAAAGGGCAACCAGCCCTTCGTCGCCCACGGAGCGACCGACAAGAGGCAGGCCAATGAAGATATTATTCGCAAAGGCCGAGGAGATGCCGGCAATGACGGCGATGCGGACATCCTGCTTGAACACATGGCGGGTGACGATATGCCCGACTGTCCAGGTGACGGCCACGCCAGCAAAATAAGTGAGCCAGAGCCGGAACGGCGAGGCACCGTGGAAATTCGCTTCCGCAAGGGTACGGAAAATCAAGGTCGGCACGGCGATCTTGAAGACGAAGTCGCTCAAGATTTCTCCTGCGTCTGCCCGGAAGAGGCCAGCTCTCACGGTCAACCAGCCGATCAGGATGAGAATGAAAATCGGGGCGACATTCGCGGCAACGGCAGACATGGAGGGAAAGCTTTCGCGGCTTTTGCGGGAGGATACTCCGCTTTAGAGCCTTTTCGGCCGGAATGGAATCCGAAAACGCTTCATGTTCCGGTTTTAATCGCGGCATGGAAGGCTGGGCAGCCTTCGCACCACATCTACCGGGCGGGCGTGCGGCCCATGCGATGGTGACGTCTGCCTAAAAGAAAAAGCGGGGTCTCCCCCGCCTTTTATGTCCGTTATATGCCGCCAGTACATCCGTGGCGGAGATAACGGTTGAGCCAGAAGACCTCATGTCTTCCACTTCGGTACGCATTCACACACCTCTGCTCTGGTCGCAGAGATAGCTTAACCATATTACAGGCAAATGACGCGTTTTCTTCTTTCGCGCAGAACCGCATATTTCCGCTTTAGGCTTTTCTTGCCGCCAGAAATGTTTAAGACCTTTGAAAAAAAGACGCACACCCCGTGCGAACCGGATAGGGCCAATGACGAAATTTGACGTACTGACTGTCGGCAATGCCATCGTCGACATCATTTCCCGCTGCGATGACCGCTTTCTCAACGACAATGCCATTACCAAAGGGGCGATGAACCTCATAGACGCAGAACGGGCAGAGCTGCTTTATTCGCTGATGGGGCCGGCTCTCGAAGCCTCCGGCGGCAGCGCTGGCAATACGGCGGCGGGTGTGGCGAATTTCGGCGGCAAGGCTGCCTATTTCGGCAAGGTGGCGGAAGACCAGCTCGGCGAAATCTTCCAGCACGACATCCGCGCTCAGGGCGTTTATTTCGAAACCAAGCCGCAAGGCACCTTTCCGCCAACGGCCCGTTCGATGATCTTCGTGACCGAAGATGGCGAGCGTTCGATGAACACCTATCTCGGCGCCTGCGTCGATCTGGGCCCTGAGGATGTGGAAGATGACGTGGTGGCGCAGACCAAGGTCACCTATTTCGAGGGTTATCTGTGGGATCCGCCGCGCGCCAAGGATGCGATCCGCGAATGCGCCCGCATTGCTCATGAAAACGGCCGCGAAGTTTCCATGACGCTTTCCGACAGTTTCTGCGTCGGCCGTTACCGTGAGGAGTTTCTCGATCTGATGCGCTCCGGCACAGTGGATATCGTTTTCGCCAACAAGCAGGAAGCGCTTTCCCTTTATGAAACCGACGACTTCGAGCTTGCGCTGACCAGGATCGCCGCCGACTGCAAGATCGCGGCGGTGACGATGAGCGAAGAAGGCGCGGTTATCCTGCGCGGCACGGAACGCGTGAAGGTGGATGCCTATCCGGTGCATGACGTGGTCGACACGACGGGTGCGGGCGATCTTTTCGCCGCCGGCTTCCTGTTCGGTTATACGCAGGACCGGTCGCTCGAAGATTGCGGCAAGCTTGGCTGCCTTGCGGCTGCCGCTGTCATTCAGCAGGTCGGGCCTCGTCCCATGTCATCGCTGAAGGCGCTTGGCGAGAAGCACGGCCTTATTTAAAGGCTTCACCCGGGTAAGCACCCCAGATTTCGCCCTGCGAAACCCAGCCCGAGGCCTGACCGGCCTCGGCGCGACACCAGTCCCCATTGCATTCGCCGATCCTGAAGACCACGCCCGGCTCAAGCCGTGCCACGACGGCTGCGCCGGACTGCGCCTCGCGACGCATGTTGACATAGACTTCCTTGCCCTTGCCGCGCATCCATGGGGCAGCGACGGCCGTGCGCTCACCGGAGAGAAGGGCTTGGTTGACCCAGCCTTCCGTCCCATCGGCATCACGGATGCGCCGCCAGTTTTCATATTCCTGGATGATCTCGACCGGCATCCCGGATTTCAGATACATCCATGACACGGCGTAATCCGTGCTCGGACCGATGCGCATGTTCACGCGTTTGGATTTCAGGCTGACAAAACGCGGCAGCGGCAGGCCGCTGGCGCCTTTCGCGGCGCCCTGCGCCATGGCGTCGGTTGCCGCACCGAGGAGGCCCAAAGACAATGCAATGCAAACAATAGAAACCACACTGCGCATGCCCATTTCCGTTTCCCGCCTTCTGCAAACCGGATGATATTTAAGGAGGCTCGTTTCCACATGCCTCAAGCTTCAGCGAGTTTTGTTTGTCTTCGCCGGTGGGTCTGGTAGAAACGCCCTGATTGAAAGAAATTATCGCTCTTTCTGGTTAATGACTTCTGAACAAGGCAGCGGCAAACGATGACCCCCAAGAAGAGACCGACAGTCTATATCACCCGCAAATTGCCTGATGTCGTCGAAACCCGAATGCGCGAACTTTTCGACGCAGAACTCAATATCGATGACACCCCGCGCAGCGAGGAAGAACTGGTCGCCGCCATGCAGCGGGTGGACGTGCTGGTGCCAACGGTCACCGATCGCATTACCGCCCCGATGATCGAGCAGGCTGGACCGCAGCTGAAGCTGATCGCGAGTTTCTCCAACGGCATCGACCATGTGGATGTGGACGCCGCGGCCCGCAAGGGCATCACCGTGACGAACACGCCCAACGTACTGACCGAGGACAGCGCCGATATCACCATGGCGCTGGTGCTGGCCGTACCGCGCCGCATGATCGAGGGCACACGCGTGCTTGCCAATGGCGCGGATGAGTGGCTCGGCTGGTCACCAACCTGGATGCTGGGACGGCGCATTTCCGGCAAGCGCATCGGTATTGTCGGGATGGGCCGCATCGGCACCGCGGTGGCGCGGCGCGCCAAGGCTTTCGGGCTTTCCATTCACTATCACAACCGCAAACGCGTCAATCCGGCGACGGAGGCGGAGCTCGAAGCGACCTATTGGGACAGTCTCGACCAGATGCTGGCGCGGGTGGACATCGTTTCGGTCAACTGCCCTTCGACGCCCGCGACCTATCACCTGATTTCCGCCCGGCGGCTCGCGCTGATGCAGCCGACGAGCTACATCGTCAATACCGCGCGCGGCGACATCATCGATGAGGCAGCGATGATCCAGTGCCTGCGCGAGGGCAAGATCGCCGGCGCTGGACTGGATGTCTACGAGAACGAGCCTGCGGTGAACCCCAAGCTCATCAAGCTTGCCAAGGAAGGCAAGGTGGTGCTGCTTCCACATATGGGTTCAGCGACAATCGAAGGCCGCATCGAGATGGGTGACAAGGTCATCATCAATATCCGCACGCTGTTCGATGGTCACCGCCCGCCGAACCGGGTGTTGCCCGGGCGAAACTGAAACAGAGGCCCGAAGATCGGACCTCCCGGTTCTTGTCAATCGCGCCGGAGGGAAGTCGCTTCAGCCGAGGATCTTGGTCATCTCGATCGAGGTCGTGCGATCATATCCCGCATGGGCATTTTCTGCCGTCTTGACGAAACCCCAAGCCCCGAACTTTGCATGATTGGCGACAAGCTCAATCCGAGTTTCCAGCCGTAGCGCCGGCAGCGCCAGTTCACGGGCCAAGGCCTCGGCTTGCGCCAGCAACATTTTACCGATGCCCTTTCCCTGCGCTTTCGGGGAAACGCACAATTTGCCGACGTAAAGACAGGATGGCGGCTCCGGCCTGCAGAAAAGGCAGCCCAGCAGTTCATTCCCGTCCAAAACCACGAAAGCAATCTCCGCCCTTGCCTTTTCGGCAAGATTTTCAGGCGTCAGGCGATGGGCTGAAGATGGTGGGTCGATGACGCCATCCATGTAAGCGAAGGACGTCATGATAAGCGCCAGCAATTCATGCCAGCGGTCGAAGTCGTCGCCAATTCTTTTGATTTCCATCATGTTTTCTTTGTCCCTTGACGCCGCTTGTATCGCACTGTTTCGAAACGCGCCGACAGGGCGTCATAGAGGAGCAGACGGCCAATCAGCGGTTCGCCGGCACCGGTGATCAGCTTGATCGCCTCCATGGCCATCAGCGTGCCGATAACGCCGGTCAGCGCGCCGACAATCCCTGTTTCCGCACAATTCGGGATGAGCCCCTGCGGCGGCGGCTCGGGAAACAGGTCACGATAGCCGGGCAGCAACGTGCCTTCGGCATTTGTTTCATAGGGCTTCAGCACCGTCACAGAACCATCAAAACGGCCAACGGCGCCCGTCACCAGCGGCCTTTTTGCCGTTTCCGCCGCGTCCGCTGCGGAATATCGAGTGTCGAAATTGTCCGATCCGTCAATCAGGAGATCGAAAGATTGCAAATGATCATGCGCCCAGACCTGCGAAAAGCGGTCTTCATACACGATTGTACGCACATGAGGATTGAGGCGAGCAATGGCCTTTCGGGCACTTTCCGTCTTCTGCTCGCCAATCGTCCCGCTATCGTGGATCACCTGGCGCTGAAGGTTGGAGAGAGACACGACGTCATCGTCGATCATGCCGAGTGTGCCGACGCCGGCGGCGGCGAGATAATGAAGCACGGGCGCACCGAGACCACCCGCCCCGATGACCAGCACGCGCGCGGCCTTCAGCCGTTGCTGGCCTGCACCGCCGATTTCCGGCAGCAGGATATGGCGTTTGTAGCGTTCTATTTCTTCCGGGCTCAGCGGGTCCATGTCGCACTCCCTCTCTTTGCCTTCATGCGGTGATGCTCCCGTGGGATACATTGAAGAATTGTGCCCGCTCGCCAAGGGCGGAGAACATGGCCGCATCCGTTCCAGTCATGAAACTCTGTCCCCCCAGCGCGTGGATGAGATCGAACAGGGCCGCCCGCCTGCCCTCGTCCAGATGAGCGGCAATCTCGTCCAGCAGCAGAACCGGTGCATAACCCGTCATGTTGGCGGTCAGCTGCGCATGCGCGAGCACCAGACCCACCAGCAGCGCCTTCTGCTCCCCCGTCGAACAGCGTTCGGCTTCCATGTCCTTTTCCGCATGCCGCACGAAGAGATCGACACGGTGCGGCCCATCAAGCGTGCGCCCGGCGGCGGCGTCCCGGTAGCGACCTTCACGCAGCATCAAGCCATATTCGTCTTCCAGATCGACGGCGGGACGGTTCAGGCCATCATCCATAAAGCCGGAAAGCGACAGCGTCGCAGAGGGGAAGGCCGCATCGCCCGTCCGCCCTTCGATCAAACTCCGGAGCAGGCCGAGCATCTCATAACGGGCAACCGCCATGGAGATGCCGAGTTCAGCCATCTGCTTTTCGATACCATCCAGCCAGACCGGATCAAAACGGCCCTCGGAAAGCAGTCTGTTACGCCCACGCATAGCTTTGTCAAAATCGCTGGCGCGTCGACCATGGGCGGGATCAAGCGATAGCACAAGTCGGTCAAGGAAACGCCGGCGGTCAGACGATGAGCCTGTAAAAAGGCCGTCCATGGCGGGGGTGAGCCACAGGACGCGCAGATGGTCGGTCAATTCATCGACGGATTTGACTGCCGTGCCGTTCAGCCGCAGCCGGCGCGACACCACCTCGCCATCGCCTTCAATCCCCGTGCCGATTGCGACCTCGCCATCCATGCCATCGACATCTGCGAAAATAGAAAAGCCGGTAGCTTGCGCACCCACGCGCGTGACGTCGGACAGAACCGCGCGGCGAAGTCCGCGTCCGGGCGACAGAAACGACACCGCCTCCAGAAGGTTGGTCTTGCCGGACCCATTGTCGCCGGTCAGCACCACATGGCGGTCATCCAGGGAAAGCGATGCCGCCGCGTAGTTGCGGAAGTCCGTGAGTTTCAGTCGGGAAAGCGAGACCTTGTTCGTCATGGTTACGGCCTAAAACGAAGCTGCCCCAATGGCAAGGCGGCTCTTGTCCATGTTTATTGCCTAGCGCCGAAACCATGCGAATTATTCAGTAGTGGCAACTTTTTTAGCGGGCGGCTATTTATAGCCGGTTCGTTATCACCGGTAACTCTTCCATGCGTCTCCTTCTGCCTCTTTTCATCATGCTCGGTCTTCTTTCCTCCTGCGCCGGACGGCCGGGAGCGGACGTGCTGCAAGCGGTCGACACCAGGGCGAAGGATGCCAAAATCGTGACCGCCTATGTGGCAAGCACGCGCGAAAAAAGCGAGGAGGCCAAAAAGGGCTTCAGTGCGCTCAGAGCGGCCGAACCGAATTATGCCCGCTTCGACATTTCGATACCGCCCACCCACAAGAGTGGAAACATTGAGTGGTCGACCGGCAAACCCGACGCGAAGAAGGATTTTGTCGTCACGCAGGCGCAGATGTTGAGCAAGGCTCGTTTCAACGATGACCTCGGAGATATCACCCGCTCCGGCAAGCAGATCGCGCTTTTCGTGCATGGCTATAATTACAGCTATCAGGAAGCGCTTTTCCGGGCAGCGCAGATGGCAGCCGATGCCAATCTGGATGGCGTGCCGCTGGTATTTTCCTGGCCCTCGCAGGCGAATGTCGCCGGCTACGTTGCCGACAAGGAATCGGCGACCTACTCCCGTGACGCACTCGCCAATCTGCTGACAGACCTCACACGCCGTTCTCCACGCAAGAACATTGTCGTTTTCGGCCATAGCATGGGCGGCTGGCTGGTCATGGAAGCGCTACGCCAATTGCGTTTCGAGGGGCGAAGCGACGTTATTGCCAAGCTGCAGGTGGTTCTTGCCGCGCCCGACATCGATGCCGATGTCTTCCGCAAACAGATCGAGGTGGTTGGCCGGCTCAACCCGCCGCTCACCGTTCTGGTTTCCAAGGACGACCGCGCCCTGAAAGCCTCCTCCATACTGGGCGCAGACGTCACGCGGATCGGCGCACTTGACGTCACGGATCCGAAGGTGCAGGACGCCGCCCTCAAGGAGGGCGTTCAGTTCGTGGATATTTCCAAGCTGAAGGCGTCTGACCCGCTCAACCACGACCGCTATGCTGCTTTGGCGTCACTCGTGCCGCAGCTGGAGGCAAGCCGCAACGGCAATGGACAAAACGGCATCGGCCGTGCGGGCGCTTTCGTGTTCGATGCCATCGGCGCGACCGTATCGAGCCCCTTCCGGCTTGCCAGCCAAGTGGTGAACCCGCAGTGAAAATACTGCGGGTTGCCCAAAGGTTTCAAAAGTCCCAGTCTTCGTCCTCGGTCGCGACCGCCTTGCCGATGACGTAGGACGAGCCGGAGCCGGAGAAGAAGTCGTGGTTCTCATCTGCATTGGGCGAGAGCGCTGAAAGGATCGCCGGATTGACCCGGCAAGCCTCGGCGGGAAACAGTGCCTCGTAACCCAGATTCATCAGGGCCTTATTGGCGTTGTAGTGCAGGAACTGCTTGACGTCCTCAGTCAGGCCGACGCCGTCATAGAGGTCCTCGGTATATTTCGCCTCGTTGTCGTAAAGCTCAAGAATCAGGTCGAAGGCGAAATCCTTGATCTCCTGCCTTTCGTTTTCATTAAGACGGTCTATCGCCCTTTGGAACTTGTAGCCGATATAATAGCCGTGCACGGCCTCGTCGCGGATGATCAGGCGGATCAGGTCCGCCGTGTTGGTAAGCTTGGCGCGGCTTGACCAGAACATCGGCAGGTAGAAGCCGGAATAGAACAGGAAGCTTTCCAGAAAGACGCTGGCGATCTTTTTCTTCAGCGGATCGCCGCTGTCATATTCCCGCATGATCAGTGCGGATTTGCGCTGCAGGAACTCGTTTTCCTCCGACCAGCGATAGGCATCATCGACGTCAGGCGTGAGGCACAGCGTCGAGAAGATCGATGAATAGGAACGGGCGTGCACCGCCTCCATGAATGAGATATTCGAGAGAACCGCCTCCTCATGCGGTGTTGCCGAATCCGCCATCAGGCGCACCGCGCCGACGCCGTTCTGGATTGTGTCCAGCAATGTCAGGCCGGTGAAGACACGGATCGTCAATTTCTGCTCCTCGGGCCTCAGTGTTCCCCAGGAGGGGATGTCGTTGGAAAGCGGCACCTTTTCCGGCAGCCAGAAATTCGAGGTCAGGCGGTTCCAGACTTCGAGGTCCTTGTCGTCCTCGATGCGGTTCCAGTTGACCGCGCGGATGCGGGACACGGGTTTTACGGCGATGTTCATGGACTTTTCCCTCAAATCAGAGCGTGCAGGAAACGCAGCCCTGAACCTGCGTGCCTTCCAGCGCCATCTGGCGCAAACGGATGTAGTAGATGGTCTTGATGCCCTTCTTCCAGGCATAAATCTGTGCCCGGTTGATGTCGCGGGTCGTGGCCGTATCACGGAAGAACAGCGTCAGAGACAGGCCCTGATCGACATGCTGGGTAGCCGCCGCGTAGGTATCAATGATCTTTTCAGGGCCGATCTCATAGGCATCCTGGTAATATTCGAGATTGTCGTTCGAGAGATAAGAAGCCGGGTAATAAACTCGGCCGATCTTGCCCTCTTTACGGATTTCGATCTTCGAGACGATCGGATGAATGGAGGATGTGGAGTGGTTGATATAGGAGATCGAGCCTGTCGGCGGCACGGCCTGAAGGTTCTGGTTATAGAGGCCTGATGCCATGACCTCCTGCTTCAAGATCTTCCAGTCTTCCTGGGTCGGAATGGCGATACCGGCCTTTTCGAACAAGTCGCGGACCTTCTCCGTCGCAGGCAACCATTTCCGGTCGGTATATTTGTCGAAATACTCGCCCGAGGCATATTGGGAGTTTTCAAAGCCCTTGAAGCTCTGGCCTCTTTCCACCGCCAGCCGGTTGCTGGCGCGGATAGCGTGATACGTCACGGTGTAGAAATAGATATTGGTGAAATCTATGCCTTCCTCCGAGCCATAAAAGATGCGCTCGCGCGCCAGATAACCGTGCAGGTTCATCTGACCGAGCCCGATGGCATGGCTTTCGTCATTTCCCTTTTCAACAGACGGAACGGAGGAGATGTGGCTCATGTCCGAAACCGCCGTCAGTGCCCTGATGGAGGTTTCAATGGTCTTGCCGAAATCGGCCGAATCCATTGCCGTGGCGATATTCAACGAACCGAGATTGCAGGAAATATCCTTGCCCATGTGACTATAGGAGAGATCGGCGTTGAACGCGCTCGCTTCGCTGACCTGCAGGATTTCCGAGCAGAGATTGCTCATGCTGATGCGACCGGCAATCGGATTGGCGCGGTTCACCGTATCCTCAAACATGATGTAGGGATAACCGCTCTCGAACTGGATTTCGGCGATCACCTGGAAGAATTCGCGCGCCTTGATCTTCTTCTTGCGGATGCGGCTGTCGGCGACCATCTCGTGGTATTTTTCCGTCACCGAGATTTCGGTGAAGGGCACGCCGTAGACCCGCTCCACATCATAGGGAGAGAACAGATACATATCCTCGTTGTTGCGGGCGAGCTCGAAGGTGACGTCGGGGATGACGACGCCGAGCGACAGGGTCTTGATGCGGATTTTTTCGTCGGCGTTTTCACGCTTGGTATCGAGGAAACGCATGATGTCGGGGTGGTGGGCATGCAGATAGACAGCACCCGCACCCTGGCGGGCGCCGAGCTGGTTGGCATAGGAAAACGAATCTTCCAGTAGCTTCATCACGGGTATGACACCGGAGGACTGGTTTTCGATCTGTTTGATCGGCGCGCCAGCCTCGCGAATATTGGTCAGTGAAAGGGCAACGCCGCCGCCGCGCTTGGAGAGCTGCAGCGCCGAATTGATGGAGCGGCCGATGCTTTCCATATTGTCTTCCACGCGCAGCAGGAAACAGGAGACCAGCTCGCCGCGGCTCTTCTTGCCCGCGTTCAGGAACGTCGGGGTCGCTGGCTGGAAGCGGCCGGAAATGATCTCGTCGACCAGATTGCGCGCCAGCTGCTCATCACCGCGCGCAAGGGAAAGCGCCACCATGCAGACGCGATCCTCGTAACGCTCCAGATAACGTTTTCCGTCGAAGGTCTTCAGCGTGTAGGAGGTGTAATATTTGAACGCACCGAGGAAGGTCGGAAAGCGAAACTTCCGGGCATAGGCCTCGTCATAGAGGTCACGAACGAAATTGAAGGAATACTGGTCCAGCACCTCCTGTTCGTAGTAGCCCTCCGCTACCAGATAATCGAGCTTTTCCCTGAGGTTATGGAAAAACACCGTGTTCTGGTTGACGTGCTGGAGGAAATATTGACGGGCAGCAAGACGATCCTTGTCGAGCTGGATTTTTCCGTTCTCGTCATAAAGGTTCAACATCGCGTTCAGCGCGTGGTAGTCCAGGCCTGCATCGAGCGGCGTCTGGCTTGCGGCTGTTGGCTGTTTGGTGTCCTTGCGCAGCGCGTTAGCGGTCAGCGTGTCCAAAATCGTTCCAATCCATGTTTGACGTTGGCGACATCCTCCTCAGTGCCGAGAAGCTCGAAGCGATAGAGAAACGGCACCGCGCATTTGCGCGAGACGATGTCTCCGGCGGATGCGAAAGCTGCGCCAAAATTGGTGTTTCCCGCCGCGATGACGCCGCGAATGAGATTGCGGTTGGAGGGTTCGTTTAAAAACCGGATGACCGGCTTCGGCACGGCACCCTTGGTGCCGCCGCCGCCATAGGTGGGCGTGACGAGCACATAGGGTTCCGACACCTGAGGCACGTCATCCTCAGCGCCGAGCGGCAGGCGAAGCAACCGCCGCCCCAGTTTCAGAAGGAAACGATGGGTGTTTTCGGAACGACTGGAATAATAGACGATCAGACCCATCGCCTGCCGCCTCAGCCGATCGAGCCGATCATGTCCGGCCGGAACCCCGCCCAATGGCGTTCACCGGCAACCACCACCGGAACCTGCATGTAACCGAGACCACGGACATGATCGAGAGCGTCAGCATCTTCGGAAATATCGACGATCTCATAGGGAACGCCTATGCGGTCGAGTGCGCGATAGGTGGCGGTGCACTGGACGCAGGCGGGTTTGCTGTAAACGGTGATGGTCATAATTTCCCTTTCGAAGCTATTTTGGACGCGGCAAAGCGTTGCCGATTGCAATCGCAATCGGGCGGCGGTGGTTTTGTCATTCAGGTAGGGCGTGCTCTCTCGGAGTTTTCTCGGGAACTCCGACTGGTTCTCCTGGAACTGCTGAAAGCCGCAGAAAATCACTCCCTACGCAGATGAGCGTAGCAACTCAAAAATATGCACTGGCATGACTTCACCCCGAAGCTTGTTCTGGAGGGGGCAGAAAAGGGCGCACGCAAATCATCTGCGTCTACACCTTCCTCCGGACACCCCGCCCGTGGACGTTTGCGCTCAAGGCAGGTCTCCTGACTTGCGGGTCACAACATCTATTCCGGCCTTCCCGGAGCGCTCAGCTCCAGTGACTCAAATCGGAACGATGCTCGCCGCTTACAGTTGCGGGGGCAGTTTCGGCCTTGCTTCACCATGATGGCGTTACGCACCGAATTCCCGTCTTAGCTCCCAATCCTTGCGAATCGGAAGAACCTCGAACACCACATATAGTATATGAGGAAATTTTCTCGTCAATAAATAGACACACAAAAGCCCCGCCCTGTGGATCAAAAAGATTCAACACATGGCCAACAATGACTTAACGGCGGGCCGGACACACCGCGCGGGAGATGAAGATCCTAATCTATTCGCAGATATCGATATGGATATCGGCGGGACGGGCGTTTTCGATCACCCTTTTCCCGTTGGGAAGATCGTTTGCGAAAAGCTTGGCGTGGATCTGAGCTGCATCGAGACCATAACCCAGCCATCTGTTTCGCAGCCTCTCTTCCAGCACCGCGACGGACGGACCCACGAAGATAGTGAGATCAAAGCTTCCGGAAAGGTTTGTCCAGGGCGCTTCGTTCAGCAGCAGATAATTGCCCTCGGCGAGGATGAAGCGTGTTTCCGGAGCAATCGCACGGGCAGACGCGATGGCGATTTCACGGGAGCGATCAAACACCGGGACAAGCACCTCCTGCCCGCCCTTGCGAACGGCGGAGACGATATCGAGGAAGCCACGCACATCGAATGTTTCCGGCGCACCCTTCCTTGGCAGCAGTCCTCGCTCTTCGAGGATGCCATTGTCCATATGGAAGCCGTCCATGGGCAGAATGGCGGCCGTTTCGCCCCGTGCGCGCAAGGCGTCGCAAAGAGCATCCGCCAACGTGGATTTGCCGGCCCCAGGGGGACCGGCAATCGCGACGATGAAACGGGAGTGGCCTTCTGCCCGCTGAAGAACCTCTTCGACGATCGTCTCAAGCTTCAGCGTCATGCGGCGAGCGTTTCCTTCGGTGCTTCCTTGGCACCGGTCATGAAGGCGACGGCATCCGACATGGAATAGTCCTTCGGATTGATGACGCACAGGCGCTTGCCAAGCCGATGGATATGGATGCGGTCGGCAACCTCGAAAACATGCGGCATGTTATGCGAAATCAGAACGATCGGCAGGCCGCGGGAACGCACGTCGAGAATAAGTTCCAGGACACGGCGGCTTTCCTTGACCCCAAGCGCGGCAGTCGGTTCGTCGAGGATCACGACCTTGGAACCGAAGGCGGCTGCACGTGCCACCGCGACGCCCTGGCGCTGACCGCCCGAGAGGGTTTCCACCGCCTGATTGATGTTCTGGATCGTCATCAGGCCGAGTTCCGACAGTTTTTCGCGGGCGAATTTTTCCATTGCCGGACGATCCAGCGCGCGGAAGAGGCTGCCCTGTATGCCGGGCTTACGGATTTCCCGGCCAAGAAACATATTGTCGGCTATGGAAAGTGCAGGAGACAAGGCCAGGTTTTGATAGACGGTCTCAATACCCGCCTTGCGCGCCTCAATCGGCGAACGGAACTGCACAGGCTGGCCCTCCAGCCGGATTTCCCCCTCATCGGGCGTAACCGCGCCTGAAATCGCCTTGATGAGAGAGGATTTTCCGGCGCCGTTGTCGCCGATCACGGCCAGGATTTCGCCCGGGTAGAGATCGAAATCGGCGTGATCCAGGGCGGTCACACGGCCATAGCGCTTAACGAGATTGCGTGCTGTGAGAATGGGTTCTTTTGTCATCAGCCTGCTACCTTTCTGATCCACTGGTCGATTGCGACAGCCAAGATGATGAGGACGCCGATCAACAGATAGGTCCATTGCGGGTCTGTCCCGATAAGCCTGAGGCCGAGCGAAAAGACGCCGACGATCAGGGCGCCGAAGATCATGCCCATGATGGAGCCGCGTCCACCGAACAGTGATAGGCCGCCGATAACCACCGCCGTGATGGATTCGATATTGGCGAATTGGCCAGCAGTCGGCGAAACCGACCCGATGCGGCCGATGAGAGCCCAACCGGCAAAGGCGCAGATGAGGCCTGACAGGGTGTAAACAGTGGTCAGCATACGTTTGACATTGACACCGGCGAGCTCTGCGGCATCCGGATCGTCACCCACGGCATAAAGATGGCGGCCCCAGGCGGTGCGGTTCAGGACATACCAGAGCAGAGCAACAAGCAGAACCATGGCGATGACGCCGTAGGTGAAGACCGCATTGCCTATACGAAGATTGGCGCCGAAAAATTGCAGGATCGGTGCCTGCTGGGCAATATCCTGAGCCCGGATCGTCTCATTTGCGGAATAGAGGAAGTTGGTCGCGAGCACGATCTGCCACATGCCAAGCGTGACGATAAAAGGCGGCAGGCGCATGCGCGAAACCAGAACGCCGTTTATGAAGCCGCAAAATGCGCCAACGGCGAGACCACAGAGAATGGAGAGCTCCGCTGGCAGACCGTAACGGAAAGTGAACTGCCCCATGACTACCGAGGACAGAACCATGATCGCGCCGACCGAAAGGTCGATGCCCGCCGTCAGGATGACCAGCGACTGTGCCGCGCCGACGATGCCGACGATCGCGACCTGCTGCAGGATGAGGGTCAGCGAGAAGGCCGAGAAAAACTTGCCGCCAAGGAGCAGGCCGAAAATAATCAGCGACAGCACCAGAACGATAAGCGGCACGGCCGCCGGACTGGAATGGAGAAAGTGCTGGAATTTTTCCAGCGCGCTCTTGTCGTGCGTATCGAAAGCGGCGACCTGCGTCGAACTTCCGGAGAGCACTTTTTCAAATTCATTATGCGGCTGAGCCCGCACCGGCTGATCGCTCATGGATTTTCCTCCCGATCGCTCCATCGCATCCGCCCTGACACCGAGGTCTATCTCCAAAGAGAGTGATGCGTAGATTTCAAAGTGTTGAAGCGGCCTTTGTCATCCCCGAAGGGCGCGCAACGCGCTCGTTTGTTCCTTTGTCCGATCCCCCGGATCGTGCCTGATATTCATTCTGGCCCAAGGGCGGGGGCACGAATGCCCCCGCGGGTTTCAACGGTGAGGCATCAGCCCCAGCATTTGTTGAGACCTTCCTTCGTATCGATCGAGTCGAGGCCCTTGACCGGCTTGTCGGTTACCAGCGTCACGCCGGTGTCGACAAAGTTCTTGCCTGCTGTCGGCTTCGGCTTTTCACCCGTGTCCGCAAACTTCTTGACGGCTTCGACGCCAAGCGCCGCCATCAACAGCGGATATTGCTGCGAGGTCGCGCCGATAACGCCCTCCGCGACGTTCTTGACGCCCGGGCAACCGCCATCGACGGAAACGATCAGCACGTCCTTTTCACGGCCGACGGCCTTCAGCGCCTCATAAGCGCCGGCAGCCGCAGGTTCGTTGATGGTGTGGACGACATTGATGGTCGGGTCCTTCTGCAGCAGATTCTCCATCGCTGCACGGCCGCCTTCCTCGTTACCATTGGTGACATCGTGGCCCACGATACGCGGGTCGTTCTCGTCACCGATCTTGTTGATGTCCTTCACATCAATGCCAAAGCCCTTCATGAAGCCCTGGTTGCGCAGCACATCCACAGTCGGCTGGGAAGGGGTGAGGTTGAGGAAGGCGATTTTTGCGTCCTTGGCTTTGTCGCCCAGCGTGCCGGCGGCCCACTTACCGATCAGCTCGCCAGCCAGAAGATTGTCGGTGGCAAAGGTGGAATCAGCGGCATCGACAGGCTCCAGAGGCGTGTCGAGGGCAATGACCAGAAGCCCCGCATCACGTGCCTTTTGCACGGCCGGAACGATGCCTTTGGTATCCGATGCTGTGATCAGAATACCTTTGGCGCCATCGGCGATGCAGGTCTCGATCGCTGCGACCTGGCTTTCGGAATCGCCATCGATCTTGCCTGCATAGGATTTCAGCGTCACACCAAGCTCCTTGGCCTTCGCAGTCGCGCCTTCCTTCATCTTGACGAAGAATGGATTGGTGTCGGTCTTGGTGATGAGGCAAACAGATGTGTCGGCGGCGGAAGCGGCGGAAGCGAAAGAAACGCCAAGCGCAAGCGCGCCCAGAAGAGCGGAAACAGTGGTCTTCATGAGATCCTCCCAATGGATATTTGAGCACCTATTCGGCTACCCGACGATCTCGTCTCCTCCGAGAACAATGATCGTTAGCTCCGATGGAACCACCAAAGGAAACGGCTGTCAATAAATAAATCCGATTGAATTATTAATTCTGTGTGGCATTCTGAGGCCCGGCATGGAGGAATATCGCCAATGACGTTTACGTTGCGATAGCAAGATTGCCATAAAGCCAGCTGTATCGGCCGCGGCAGATATGGAAGGCGGGAGGATGACATTATGAGACAATCTGTCGAGACGGCGCAGCAAGCGCCGCCCACTACCATGGATATGAGCGGTGGCGCCAACCAGATCGGTGTACGCGCTTATAACGAGCGGCTTGTGCTCTCTCTCGTTCGCCGCCATGGCGGGTTGTCAAAAGCCGAAATTGCCAGACTTTGCGGTCTCTCCGCGCAGACCGTTTCGGTTATCATGCGCTCACTCGAAAAGGACGGGCTTCTCATTCGCGGCGAAAGGCTGCGCGGCAGGGTCGGCCAACCATCGACCCCAATGCGCCTCAATCCCGACGCCGTGTTCTCCTTCGGTGTCAAGATCGGCCGGCGCAGCGTCGATCTGGTGTTGATGGATTTTGTCGGTCACATCAGGCTCAAGCTCCGCAGGACCTACCCCTATCCGCTGCCGGAATGGATATTACCCTTCGTGATCGAGGGTATGGCGGAACTGGAATCGAAGCTTTCCCCCGCAGAACGGCAGAAAATAGCCGGTGTAGGTATCGCCGCCCCGTTCGAACTCTGGAACTGGGCGCAGGAGGTCGGGGCGCCGCAGATTGAGATGGAACGGTGGCGGGATGTCGATATTCGGGCAGGCATCGCCGAAAACGTCAGCTACCCGGTGTTCCTGCAGAATGACGCAACCAGCGCCTGCGGAGCTGAACTGGTATTTGGTGCGGGCCAGAATTATACCGATTTTCTCTACGTCTTTATCGGCTCCTTCATAGGCGGCGGCGTTGTCCTGAATTCAGCGCTGTTTTCCGGAAAGACCGGTACCGCAGGCGCAATCGGCCCACTGCCCGTCCAGGGGGAGGATGGTAATACCGTTCAGCTCCTCAAAATTGCATCCATCTTCGTTCTTGAGAACATGCTGCGCGAAAGGGGCATCGATCCGCGACCCCTCTGGTTCTCGCCCGACGAATGGATCGATTTTGGCGAGCCGCTGGAAAGCTGGATCGGAAAAACTGCGGCAGCCTTGGCCCAGGCTGTCATCGCCGCAGCATCCATCATCGATTTTTCCAGCGTCATCATTGATGGCGGCTTTCCGGACTGGGTCAGGACAAGGATCGTCGCCGCCACCCGGGAAGCGCTCAAACGCCACGATCTTCAGGGCGTCACGCTGCCGGAGATCGTCGAAGGCGCCGTCGGCAGCCAGGCGCGTGCAATCGGTGGCGCCAGCCTGCCCTTGTTTTCCCGTTACCTCATCGATCAGAACGTTCTGTTTAAAGACACGACCGGTTGACCCGGCTCATGTGACTTATTCCGACTGGATTTCCTCTGGGTGTCGGCCGGTCAGTCGCTGGCGGCATGCTGCATGATCGCCTCAAGAAAGGCCGGACCGTAACGTTCCAGTTTGGTATCCCCCACGCCTGGAATCTGCGCCATATCCTTCACGGAGACAGGTTTTGCGGCGGCAAGCTCGATGAGCGTCTTATCGTGAAAAATCACATAAGGCGGAACGTTCTGTGCGCGGGCGATTTCCATGCGTTTTGCGCGCAGAACCTCAAAGAGGCCGCGGTCAGCCTCTGGCAGGGCGGCCGATGCGGCGTTTCGCGGCGCCTGCTGCCGGGCTGCACGGGGCGTAGATGGTATTCTCAGCATCAGCGACGGTTTTTCACGCAGGAACTGCCTCCCGTCGGCGGAAATGGACAATCCGCCATGTCCGGACAAATCGACATCAATCAGTCGCAACGCGACCAGTTGGCGAAGAATGGCGCGCCAGGTGCGATTGTCGTGCTCCTTACCGATGCCATAAGTGGTTATGCGATCATGCCCGAATCGGGAAATCCTTTCGTCTTCGAGGCCCAGCAGGACGCGGATGACATAGGCTTGTCCGAATCTTTCTCCGGTGCGGTAAATACAGGAAAGCAGTTTTTGGGCGGCTATGGCGCCGTCGAACAGATCCGGCGGCTCCGCGCATGTATCGCAATTGCCGCATGGCTCGCATCTGTCGCCGAAATAGGAAAGCAATATCTGCCTGCGGCAGCTTGCCGTCTCCGCAAGGCCAAGCAGCGCGTCGAGCTTCTGCCGCTCCATATGTTTGCGCTGATCCGCCGCGTCCGATTCCTCGATGAAACGATTACGCAACCCAATGTCTTCATAACCGTAGAGCATGAGCACGTCGGACGGGAGACCATCACGGCCTGCACGGCCGGTCTCCTGATAATAGGCTTCAATGCTGCCGGGCAGATCAATATGGACGACAAAACGTACGTCCGGTTTGTCGATGCCCATGCCGAAGGCAACCGTCGCGACGATGATGACGGCTTCGCCGTGCTGGAAACGGGTCTGGTTCTCCTCCCGCGCGGCTTTGTCCATGCCGGCATGATAAGGCAGTGCGTCACGTCCTTCTTCGCGCAGCCAGGCAGCCGTTTCCTCGACCTTGCGTTTCGACAAGCAGTAAACGATGCCGCTTTGGTCTTCCCGGTCTTTCAGAAAACGTCTGAGCTGAGCGCGGGGATTATCCTTTTCCATGATCGCGTAGCGGATATTGGGACGATCGAAACCCGCGATGAAGGCATCGTCCTCTTTGATATCCAGATGGCCGAGGATTTCGGCGCGGGTAGGTTCGTCGGCTGTTGCCGTCAGCGCCATGCGCGGCGTATTCGGAAAACGCTCGATAAGCAGATCGAGTTGGCGATAGGGCGGACGGAAGTCGTGCCCCCATTGCGAAAGGCAGTGAGCCTCGTCGACAGCGATCAGTGACAGATCAATGGATTGAAGTGCTTCGAGAACCTCCGGTTTGAGAAGGGTTTCCGGCGCAGCATAGAGAATATCGACATTTCCGGAGCGCATGGCCTGCCAGAGCGCACGCCGCTCTTCTGGCGAAAGGTCGGAGTTGAGTGCCTCGGCCCGCACGCCGGCCTGCCGAAGCGCCGCCACCTGATCGACCATCAACGCGATCAGCGGCGAGACGATCAGCCCCATGCCTTTGCGGGCGAGCGCCGGAATCTGGTAACACAGTGACTTTCCGCCACCCGTCGGCATCAGCACGAAGGCGTTGTTTCCGGACGAGACATGCCGAATGATTTCCGCCTGTCGCCCACGGAAGCTGTCATAGCCGTAAACGGTCTTGAGGATTTGCAACGGATCGTCGTTCACGGCTTCTTCTTCTGTGTCTCGAGGATGGCGCATCATCGCCAGTTTCGGTTCCATGGCAATCCCGAATGTGGAATTGGCCGCTAAGACAGAAGCTGCGTCAGGCGTTGGCGTACAGAAACCGCTTGAGGCACGCCGACATCACAAGCCATCCGGTCGGGTCCTCCCCGGAGGGACGCCTGGAACGAGCGGCTTCCTGTATGGCTTCAGATTGCACGGCTTCGGGCCAGGGTCGCATCCGGGACTTTGTGAAGCCGGGTTGTTTTCGGATTGTTCGACTGTGTTTGGGTGCATCCACTTGCGCGCGTGCTCGGGGGCTGGATTTGTGCTGTCGTAGAGCTATGCCCAAAACGCAAGAACGCCCTCTTTTGGGAGAGGGCTTTCGTGTTGGCTTTCTTCGTAATTTTGGTTGCGGGGGCAGGATTTGAACCTGC